>NZ_BSDP01000001.1:1202596-1803894 GCF_027925245.1 Agromyces rhizosphaerae | reverse complement strand
CGCGCCGACGTGCTCGAGCACCCGCGCACGGGCCGCCCCCTCATCGCCTACGTCGACGACCGCGACTGACGAGCACTGGCGCCGGTTCAGGCGGCGTGCGGCAGCGGCTTCGGGAAGAGGAAGCGCACGACGACGAGCGCGATCGCCGCGCCCACGAGCTGCGCGCCGATGTAGGGGAGCACGGATGCCGGGGCGATGCCCGCGAACGTGTCCGAGATCATGCGGCCGACCGTGATCGCCGGGTTCGCGAAGCTCGTCGACGACGTGAAGAAGTACGCCGCGCCGATGTACGCGCCGACGGCGGGCCCGGCCCACGCGGCACGCCCCGTGCGTGCGAGCGCGAAGATCAGCCCGACGAGCCCGGCGGTCGCGACGACCTCGGCGAGCAGGTGCGCGGGCGTCGCGCGATCGGTCGTGCTCCAGGTGGCGGCGGGCAGCGCGAACATGAGGTTGGCGACGACGGCGCCGGCGAGGCATCCGATCACCTGCACCGGGATGTAGCGCGCCACGTCGCCCCAGCCGCGGTATCCCAGCGCGGCGTCGACGAGCGAGACCACGGGGTTGAAGTGCGCGCCGCTGACGGTCTGGTACGCGAGGATCAGCACGGCGAGCCCGAACGCGGTCGCGATCGAGTTGATCAGCAGCGCGAGACCGGTGTCGTCGGTGAGCGAGGCGCCCATGATGCCGGAGCCGATCACGACGGTCGCGAGCCCGGCACTGCCCAGGAACTCCGCGGTGAGACGGCGGGCGGATGCCGCGTTCACGCGTCGCCCAGCACGGCGGCGAGGCCCTCGAGCGCGCCGGGGACGAGCGAGAAGTACGCCCAGGTGCCGCGCTGCGACCGGGTGAGGAACCCGGCCTCGGTCAGCACCTTGAGGTGATGCGAGACCGTGGACTGGCTGAGCCCGACCGGCTCGATCAGGTCGCAGACGCACGCCTCGCCGCCCTCGGACGCGGCGACGATCGACATCAGGCGCAGACGCGTCGGGTCGGCGAGCGCCTTGAGCGCGTGCGCGAGCTCGACGGCCTCGTCGTGGCCGAGCGGCTCGGTGACGAGCGGTGCGCAGCAGGCGGCGGCGGATGCGGCGGAGTCGGCGCCGACCGTCACGGCACCGGCCGCCGGGGCCGCGTCGACGATCGTGGCGCCGTCGGGGGCGTCGAGGAGGGCGATGGGTCGGCTGGTCACGCGGAACACGCTACCGCATATCGACGTTCATCGATATAGTCGTGCTGCACGATACATCGATGATCATCGATACAGGAGACACTATGACCCTCGTCGACCTCATGCCACCCATCACGAGCCGCCCCCGCCTCGACGCACTGCCGGTCGCGATCATCGGCGCGGGCCCCATCGGGCTCGCCGCCGCCGCCGAACTGCACGCCCGCGACATCCCGTTCACGGTGCTCGAGGCCGGCCCGCACGTCGGCGCCGGCATCCGCTCGTGGGGGCACGTGCGGCTCTTCTCCTCGTGGGCGCTGCTGGTCGACCCGGCCGCCCGCGAGTTGCTCGACGCCGCCGGCTGGACCGCGCCGAACCCCGCGCGCCTGCCCACGGGCGACCAGTTCGTCGACGACTACCTCGAGCCGCTCGCCGCCCTCCCCGCGCTGGCCCCGCACCTCCGCACCGGCGTCGAGGTGCTCGCGGTCAGCCGCGAGGGCATGGACCGCACGCGCACCACCGGCCGCGCCGCCGCCCCGTTCGTGCTCCGCACGCGCGACGTCGACGGCGAGGTCGCCGAGCTGCGCGCCCGCGCCGTGATCGACGCATCGGGCACCATCCGCACGCCGAACCGGCTCGGGTCGAACGGCCTCGACCCGCTCGGTGCGGCCGGGGTCGCCGACCGCATCGTGCCGCCGCTGCCCGACGTGCTCGGCCGTGACCGCGCGCGCTTCGCGGGCCGCCGCACGCTCGTCGTCGGCGCCGGGCACTCGGCGGCGCACACGCTGCTCGCCCTGGTCGACCTCGCCCGCGAAGAGCCGGGCACGTCGGTC
Source organism: Agromyces rhizosphaerae (assembly GCF_027925245.1). Classification (NCBI taxonomy): domain Bacteria; kingdom Bacillati; phylum Actinomycetota; class Actinomycetes; order Micrococcales; family Microbacteriaceae; genus Agromyces; species Agromyces rhizosphaerae. The sequence goes on along the minus strand of NZ_BSDP01000001.1, from coordinate 1,801,899 downwards.
ACGTGGGCGATCCGGTCCAGCCGGGCCGCGCGCCTCACCTCGAGCGATGACGACGGGCTGCCCGCGCGCGCCACGATCGGCCAGAACGTCGACCGCGCCGTCGACGTCGGCGAGATCGGGCTGCTCGACCGGTTCGAGATCGTGCGCCTCGGGGCATCCGCCGACGGTGCCGTGCTGGTGACCGGGTCGCGCGCCGGCGACCTCGTGACCCGCGAGTTCGACCTCGTCGTCAACGCGACCGGCTTCCGGCCCGACCTCGAGATGCTCCGCGAAATCCGCCTCGAGCTCGACGACGTGGTCGAGGCGCCGAAGCGCCTCGCCCCGATGATCGACCCGAACGTGCACACCTGCGGCACGGTCGAGCCGCACGGATACGCCGAGCTGGCGCATCCGGAGCCCGCCTTCTTCCTCGCCGGCATGAAGAGCTACGGCCGCGCGCCGACGTTCCTCGCCGCGACCGGCTACGAGCAGGTGCGCTCGATCGCCGCGTGGCTGGCGGGCGATGCCGCCGGTGCCGCGTCGGTCGAGCTCACGCTGCCGGCGACGGGCGCCTGCTCGACCGACGGCTCGGCGGGCGGATGCTGCTGAGCCCGAGGCATCCGTCGCCCGACCCGCGCCCGGGCGGGCGTAGCCTGATCCGGTGACCGAGCTCTCCGCGCAGCGCCGGCAGGTGCTCGACGCCCTCGCCGACGAGTTCCTCGCGCTCACTCCGCGCGGACGACGCATGATCGGCATCGACGGCCCGAAGGGCGCGGGCAAGTCCCGCTTCGGGCACGACCTCGCGGAGGTGCTGCGCGAACGCGGCGTCGAGGTCGTCGAGGCCTCGCATGACGACTTCGCCCGGCCGAGCGCCGAGCGCTGGGCGCGCGGCCGGCACTCCGCCTGGGGCAACTACCACGACACCTTCGACGACGGGGCGTTCCGGCGCGATCTGGTCGAACCGTTCCGGGTGCGGGCGACGGATGCCTCGCCGCAGCCGCCGTTCCGCACCCGCGTGTTCGACCTGGCGACCGACCTGCCCGTGGACGAGCCCGCACGCACCGCGGGCCCCGACGCGGTGCTCGTGGCCGACGGCGCGTTCCTGCACCGCCCCGAGCTGCGCGGGCTGTGGCACTTCTCGGTCTGGCTCGAGGTCGATCCCGCCGAGCGCACCCGGCGCCTCGCTGAGCGCGACGGACTCTCGACCGACCCCGACGACCCGCTCGCCGCCCGCTACTCCGGCGCGCAGGAGCTGTACGTCGACGACGCCCACCCCAACACGGCCGCGACGGCCATCGTCGACAACACCGACCCGGATGCCCCGTGGCGCCGCTTCGCCGACTACTGCGTGGCCCCGCCCCGCGCCCGCTGACTCGGGTCAGGAGAGGATGTCGGCGGTGCGGATGCGACCCAGGGCGAGCGCGCCGAAGACCGCCACGTAGCCGGCCTGGAGCAGCGCGTTCGCGGCGAACGTGTCCCAGAACGGCGGCTGGCGCATGAGGTCGGCGAAGTCGAGCCAGTAGTGCGTGAACAGCCAGGGGTGCAGCCACTCGAGCTGGGGCAGCGCGTCGAGGATCTGCGCGGTCACCGCGAGGATCGCTGTCGTCGCCATCGCCCCGACCGGCACCCGGGTCAGGGTCGACAGGAACAGGCCGATCGCCGACAGTCCGAGCATCGAGACCGAAACGTACCCGGCGATCGCGAGGAAGCGCAGCAGCCCCTCGCCGAGGCTCACGGTGTCGCCCGACAGCAGCGTGACCGGGCCGATCGGGAACAGCACCGCCCCGATGCCGACGCCCGCGACCACGACCGTGAGCGCGGCCGCGAGGCAGAACACCGCGGCGCCCGCGTACTTGATCACGAGCAGCCGCACGCGCCCGGCCGGCGCCAGCAGCAGGTAGCGCAGCGTGCCGTTGCTCGCCTCGCCCGCGATCGTGTCGCCCGAGACCACGGCGATCGTGAGCGGCAGGAACAGCGGCGTCGCGACCACGAGCGCGGTCACGCCCACGAACACGCCGTTCTGCGTGACCTGATCGAGGAACGGCGGCCCGCCGCCCTCGCCCGACGTCAGCCGCACCGCCACCGCGATGAGGATCGGGATGAGCGCCAGCGCCCCGAGCATCGCCCACGTGCGCCAGCGCCGGAACATGGTGCGCAGCTCCGAGCCGAGCAGGGCGAGGCCCGGCCCGCGGGCCGGGCGCGCCGGAGCCGCGTGCACGATGGCGTCGCCGACCACGGACGCCCCGGCCACGAAGGACTTCCCGACGCGCTCCTCGCGCCGCTCCGGCTCATCCGGGCCGGTGAACCGCACGGATGCCTCGGGCCCGGGCTCGTCCTCAGCGCGCAACCTCGAACCCCTCCCCGGTGAGTGCCACGAACCGCTCCTCGAGGCTCGCGTGCCGCACCTCGAAACCGCGCACGCGCACCCCGTCGGCGACGAGCGCCGCGACGACCTCCTCGGGTCGCACGTCGTCGGGCAGCGTCGCCACGACGTCGGCGCCGTCGGCGTGCGGGGTCGGCTCAGCGGCATCCGCGGTCAGCCCCAGCCGGTCGAGCACGCGCTGCGCAGGGCCGGCGTCGGGCGTGCGCAGGTGCACGCGCGCCGCACCGCCGTCGCGGAACGCGTCGAGCGGCCCCTGCGCGACGAGCCGCCCCGCGCTCATCACGCCGACGTGCGTGCAGAGCTGCTCGACCTCGGCGAGCAGGTGGCTCGACACGAACACGGTCGTGCCGTCCTCGGCGAACGAGCGGATGAGCGCGCGCACCTCGCGCGTGCCCTGCGGGTCGAGTCCGTTCGTCGGCTCGTCGAGCACGAGCAGTTCGCGGGGCATGAGCAGGGCGCCGGCGAGGCCGAGGCGCTGCTTCATGCCGAGCGAGTAGGCGTGCGCCTTCTTGCGGGCGGCGTGGGCGAGTCCGACCCGTTCGAGGGCGGATGCCACGCGGTCGCGACGCGTCGCCCCCGGCGCCGAGCGATCGGCCGTGTCGAGGCGCTCGAGGTTCGCCGCCCCCGAGAGGAACGGGGCGAACGCCGGCCCCTCGACAAGGGCGCCCACGCGGGGCAGCACGGTCGAGGTCGACGACGGCATGTCCTCGCCGAGCACCCGCATGCCGCCGGCGGTCGCGCCGACGAGGCCCAGCAGCATCCGGATCGTCGTGGTCTTGCCCGACCCGTTCGGCCCGAGGAACCCGTACACCGCGCCGCGCGGCACGGCCAGGTCGATGCCATCGACGGCGACCTGGCGGCGGAAGCGCTTGGTGAGACCGCCGGTCTCGATCGCGAGGTCGGCCACGCGTCAGCGGGTTCCGGCGGCGACGTCGAGCAGCACCTGCGGGGTGACGGCGCCCGCGTAGACCAGGCCGTCGTCGGCGAACAGCACGTTCACGAGCGTGGTCTGGAACAGCAGTCCACCGTCGACCGGGGTCGCGAGCTGCTCGAGCTGCGACGGGTCGAAGCCCGCGTCGGGCATGGCTCCGTCGGGCGCGTCGGCCTCCGGCGCGTCGGTCTCGGGGGCATCCGCCGCCATCTCGGCCGGGTCGAACACGACCACCGACGACCAGCCCTCGCCCACCACGGTCGGCGCATCGCCGGGCTCGCCCGCGTGCGCCTCTCCCTCGCCCTCGGCCATGGCGGCGAGCTCCTCGTCGCTCGGCACCTCGATCGGCTGCTCGGTGACGGTCCAGCCCTCGGGCGGCGTGAACGCGAAGAGCGCCGGGTCGGGCGCGTCGAACGACACCGACGTGAACCCGACGGTGAAGGCCGGGTCGGATGCCCCTCGGGCGACCACCTCCACCGCGAGCGGCACGCCGGTCTCGGCGTCGACCGCGATCGCGATGCGTCCGATCGTCGTGTCGGGGTCGGCGGGCGTCACCACGAGCTCGTACGCGTCGCGCCCGGCCACGCGGCCGTCGTCGCCGACCGCGATCTCGTCGGACGCGTCGAGCGCGGCCAGCACGTCGTCGGCGACCTCCTCGGGCGTGGGCATGTCGGCGGATGCCTCGAGCTCGTCGCCGTGCTCGGCCTTCCACGCCTCGGACTGCGCGTCCTTCCACGCCTCGAGTCGAGCGAGCTCGGACTCGGACGGCGGGGTCACGTGCGTCGCGGTCTCCTCGCGCGAGTCGGTGAACCAGACCTCGTCGGGGCCCGCGATGACCCCGCGCTCGCCGAACCGGTCGAGCACCTGCAGGCGTGCCCGGTCGCCGTCGAGGTAGACCCGCATGGTGTGCGAACCGGTCGCGAACTCGAGCAGGTCGTCGATGCTCGGGCCGGCGTCGCCGGTGCCGTCACCGCCGGGGCCGCCGCCCATGCCGCCGGTGAGGCCGGAGAGATCGGGGATGCCCAGGTCGGAGGTCTGCTCGACCGTGCCCGAGAGCGCGCGCACCTCGCTCGACTCGACGAGCTCGAGCAGCTCCGAGGGCTCGAGGTCGGGCAGGTCGATCGCCGCGTTCGCCGAGACGGGCGCGAGCAGTACGCCCGCGGCGATGACCGCGGGCACGGCGACCGCGGGAGTCCAGGCGATCAGCCGACGCTTCCGGCGCGAACCGGCGTCGTTCGGGCGCATGCCCCAAGGCTACGCCCGCTTCCTGTGAGCGCGGTCGCTTCCCCCGCATCCGCTCACCCCAGACCCGTCAATACACTGCACGCTCAGGCCCCAGAACGCAGGTTTCTGACGGGTCTCGACCCGCCTCGCGCCCACCACGGGCGAGACCCGTCGAAAGACTGCACTCTCAGCGCTGAGAACGCAGGGAATCGACGGGTCTCGAGCAACCGCGGGGCGGTCAGGCGGCGCGGGCGCGCAGGCGCGGGGCCAGGTCGCGCTCGAAGAGCTGCATGAACCGCGCCTGGTCGTGGCCGGGGGCGTGGAACACGAGGTGGTTCATGCCCCAGTCGACGTACTGCCAGATCTGGTCGACGACCTGGTCGGGGTCGGTGCCGACGATCCAGCGCTTCGCGATCTGCTCGATCGGCAGCGCGTCGGCTGCCCGCTCCATCTCGACCGGGTCGGTGATGTCGTGCTTCTGCTCGGCCGACAGCGACAGCGGCGACCAGAAGCGCGTGTTGTCGAGCGCGGCCTCCTCGGTCTCCTCGTACGAGAGCTTGATCTCGATCATGCGGTCGACGTCGTCGAACGACCGGCCACCGGCATCCGCCCCCTCCTTCACGGCGGGGATGAGCTTGTCGACGTAGAGCTCCTGGCCCTTGCCCGACGTGCAGATGAAGCCGTCGCCCGCGCGCCCCGCGTACTTCGCGACGGTCGGGCCGCCGGCGGCGATGTAGACCGGGATGCCACCCTCGGGCACGTCGTAGATCGACGCGTCGTGCGTCGAGTAGTACTCGCCCTCGAACGACACGCGGTCGCCCTTCCAGAGCGCGCGCATGAGGCGCACCGACTCGCGCAGGCGGGCGAACCGCTCGCGGAACTCGGGCCAGTCCTGCTCGCCCGCCCCGCGGAAGCCGGTGGCGACCTCGTTCAGCGCCTCGCCGGTGCCGACGCCGAGGAAGATGCGGTCGGGCGCGAGGCAGCCCATGGTCGCGAACGCCTGCGCGATCACGGCCGGGTTGTAGCGGAACGTCGGGGTCATCACGCTCGTGCCGATGCGGATGGTCGAGGTGCGCTCGGCGACGGCGGCCATCCACGCGAGCGAGAACGGCGCGTGCCCGCCCGTGTGGCGCCACGGCTGGAAGTGGTCGCTCACGGCGACCGACTCGAAGCCGTGGCCCTCCGCGGCGACGGCGATCTCGACGAGCTCGCGCGGGCCGAACTGCTCGGCGGAGGCCTTGTATCCGAGGGTGAGTGTCACGATCTGGTTCCCTTTCCGGTGGTGGTCCTGTGGTGGGGCAGCACGCCGTCGGTGAACGCGGCGACCGCCTCTGCGGTGTTGGGGCCGACGCCGAGCTGCAGCGCGACCTCGAGGCCCTCGGCGGTGTCGACGTCGCGGCGGAGGCCCACCACGCCGTCGACGTCGAGCGGCACGAAGCCCTGTTCTGCGTGGGCGGTGGCGGATGCCCCGCCGAACGCGGGCGCGAACGGCACGTCGATGCCCGCTGTCGCGAGCACGGTGCCGTGGTCGTCTGCGTCGGGCAGGAAGCCGAGCGGATGCATCGCGGCGGCGTTCAGCGCGCCGTCGAGCTCGTCCGGACGCATCGCCGGCAGGTCCCCCAGCAGCACGGCCGTCCAGCCCGCGCCGGTCGCGCGGGCGTGCGCGATGCCGAGCTCGATCGCGGCGGGCAGCCCGTGGGCGCGACCGTCGTCGATGAGCTGGATGCGCGCGGGCCCCGGCTCGATCGGCAGCTCGGCGTGCGTGACGACGACGACCCGGTCGACCGCGGGCGTCGCCGCCGTCGCCGCGATCGTGTCGAGCGCGAACGCGCGGGCAAGCGCCGCGCGCGCCTCGGGCGGCACGTCCTTGCCGAGCCGCGACTTCGCCCTGCTGGGCTCCTTCACCGGGATCACGACGGTCCAGTGCGTCATGCCTCGGCCCTCCCCTCGTCGAAGCCGGCGGCGTACCCCTCGTCGTAGGTCCCCCCGTCGCCGGCACCGGCCGCGGCGACCCCCGCCGCGTACCCCTCGCGCCTGCCCCGCTCGAGCGCCTCCTCGGTGCCCAGGCGGAACATGTCGCGCTCGCTCGGGCGCACGATGGTGCGCGCGCCCGGAAGATCGAGCGGGCCGACCAGGCGGCCCATGCCGCGGACGACGGCCACGGGGCATCCGCTCGCCTTGCCCTTCACGAGGTCGCCGGCGGCGGCGAGCTCGTCCGCCACGCACGGCAGCGTGACCATGAGCGGCTTGCCCGCCGCATCGGTCTGCCCGCGCAGGTCGTCGACGACGTGCACGCCCGCGGCGCCGATGGCCACGTCGGTCTGCCCCTCGCGCCACGGGCGGCCGAGCGTGTCGCTCACGATCACGCCGACCTCGACGCCGAGGCGCTCGCGCAGCCCCGCGGCGAGCGCGCGCGCCGACGCGTCGGGGTCGACCGGCAGCAGCAGCACCGTGCCGTCGTCGGTGTTGCTCGCGTCGACGCCCGCGGCCGCGGCGACCATGCCGAGGCGGTTCTCGACGATGCGCGTGATGCCGCCGGGGTACGCGCGGGTCGCGACGACGCGCACCGTCTCGGCGGTGATCGCGTCCTCCCGGTCGGCCGCGGCGACGATGCGCCCCTCGGCCTTGGAGACGATCTTCGAGGTCACCACGAGGATGTCGCCGCCTTCGAGCGCCTCGCCCGCCGCATCCGCCAGCAGCTCGACCAGGTCCGCACCCGGCCGCACCTCGGGCACTCCCTCGAGCGCCCACACCTGCATCGCCGCGCTCATCGGCGCACCTTCGGCAGCACCTCGCGCCCGAAGACCTCGAACCACTCGGTCTGGTTGCGTCCGACGTTGTGCAGGTAGACGCGGTCGAACCCGAGGTCGAACGCGCGCTGGATCGCGGCGCGGTGCACGTCGGGGTCGGCGGAGATGGTGAGGCGGTCGGCCAGGTCCTCCGGGCGCACGCCGCGCGCGAGCTGCTCGAACTCGAACGGCGAGCGGATGTCGCCCTTGCCGATGCGCATGCCGGCGATGGGCCACTCGCGCATCGCGTTGGCCATCGCCTCCTCGTCGGTCGGCGCCCACGAGAGGTGGAACTGCAGCACCTTGGGCATGCGGCTCGGGTCGCGGCCCGCGTCCCGGGCACCCTCGGCGAACCGCGCGAGCAGCAGTTCGAGGCGCTCGGGCGGGGCGTCCATGGTGATCAGCCCGTCGACCGTGCGGCCGGCGCGCTTGGCGGTGACCGGTCCGCCCGCGGCGACCAGGATCTCGGGTGCAGTCTGCGGCATGGTCCAGAGCCGGGTCGACTCGAGCGTGAAGTGCGGGCCCGAGTGGCGCACGTCGCGCCCCGCCGCCGACGCGGCGAACAGCTTCTTGATGACGTCCACGGCCTCGAACATGCGGTTGATGCGCTCGGGCGCCTCGGGCCAGTAGCGCCCGACGACGTGCTCGTTGAGCGCCTCGCCCGAGCCGATGCCGAGCCAGTGCCGGCCCGGGTACATCGCGGCCATGGTCGCGCTCGCCTGGGCCACCATCGCCGGGTGCCAGCGGTAGGTCGGCGTCGTGACGCCGGGCCCGATGTCGCCGGTCGTGCGCTCGGCGATCGCGGGCAGCACGCTCCAGACGAACGCGGACTGCCCGTGGCGCGGCAGCCAGGGCTGGAAGTGGTCGGCGGCCATCACGCCGCGGAAGCCGTGCGACTCGGCGAGGGCGGCGAGCTCGACCGCCTCCGATGGAGCGAATCGTTCGAGCATCGCGGCGTAGCCGATGTGCACTGACACTCCTCCATCCTTCCACCGGTCGTGTTCGGGCGGACCTGGCCGCCGGAGCCAGTTTGTCGGATACTGGATCCAAAAAGCAAGAAGGGCAGGCGGATGCCTCCCACGGAGGGTCTCCCCGCTAGGCCCCCGCGCGCTCCCGGGCCTCGGACTCGAGCAGCGCGAGCACCGCGTCGCGCACCGACTCGAGGTGCTCGCGCAGCACGGCGAGCGCGTGCTCGACGTCACCCGCCTCGACGGCGTCGATGAGGTGCTCGTGCGAGTGCGAGTGCGCCTGGCCGTTCCCGTCGTCGCCGACGAGCCTCCAGCCGAGCACGTAGCGGCCGACCTTGAGCTTCAGCTGCTCGATGGTCTCCCAGAGCACCGGATGCCGCTCGGCGTCGTAGAGCTCCGCGTAGAAGTCCGTGCGGGCATCGATGAACCCGCCACCCTCCTGCTCGGAGTCGACCGCGCGACCGAGCTCGCGCATCCGCGCGAGGCGCTCGGGGGTCATGTGCTCCATCGATCGCCGCAGCGCCTCGAGCTCCAGCAGCGTGCGGATGTCGTAGACCTCGCGCGCCTGCTCGACCGAGACCGACTTCACCACGGCGCCGCGCCGGTCCTGCAGCTCGACCAGCCCGTCGGCCTCGAGCTGGATGAGCGCCGAGCGGACGGGCACGCGCGAGACGCCGATCAGCTCGGCGAGGGTCTCCTGCCGCAGCTTCTGCCCCGGCAGCAGCGCGCCGCTCAGGATCGCGTCGCGGATGATGTCGTAGGCCATGACGCCGACCGACCGGTAGCCCGAGGAGTGCTGCCCGGCCAGGCGCCGCAGCGCCTCCGCGCCGCCGTCGGAGCTCGGCGCCCCCGCCGCATCCGTCGCCTGATCGCCCGCCTTCGCCTGCCCTGCGCGTGCATTCATGCTGCGACCGTACCGGACTTCGGGCTCTCTTGTATCCAATATTCAACGGAGGGTCGCGGTCGCGTTCCGGCGGTCCGCCGACGTCGCACGGCGCGCCTAGGCTGGACGCCATGCGCATCGCCACCTGGAACGTCAATTCGATCCGCGCCCGATCGGGTCGCGTCGTCGACTGGCTGATCCGGGAGGACGTGGACGTGCTCGCGATGCAGGAGATCAAGTGCAAGCCCGAACAGTTCCCGATCGAGGCGTTCGAGGCGGCCGGGTACGAGCTCGCGATCCACGGGCTGAACCAGTGGAACGGCGTGGCGATCGCCAGCCGCATCGGGCTCGACGACATCGAGACCGAGTTCCCGGGCATGCCGGGCTTCCAGAAGGGGCACGAGGGGCCCGATCTGCCGCGCGAGGCCCGAGCGATCGCGGCGACCGTCGACGGCGTGCGCGCCTGGAGCCTGTACGTGCCGAACGGCCGCGGCCTGGCCGACCCGCACTACGTCTACAAGCTCGACTGGCTGGCGGCGCTCACCGAGCACACCCGCGCAGAGACGGCCGCGCACCCCGAGCAGCCGTTCTCCCTCATGGGCGACTTCAACATCGCGCCGTTCGACGAGGACAACGGCGACCCCGCGGTGATCGAGGGCGCGACCACCCACGTCTCGCCGGCCGAGCGCACGGCCTTCGCCGAACTGACCGCCGCCGGGGTCACCGACGTGGTGCGCCCGCTCGTGCCCGAGGGCTACACCTACTGGGACTACAAGCAGCTGAAGTTCCCGCGCAACGAGGGCCTGCGCATCGACTTCGTGCTGGGCTCGCAGGCGTTCGCCGACGTGGTCACGAGCGCCTCGATCCACCGCAACGAGCGCAAGGGCGATGCGCCGAGCGACCACGTGCCGGTGCTCGTCGAGCTCGACCTCGACTCCGGGGGCGACGACGACGTCCCCATGATCTTCGGATAGGCGGGGCGCCGTGTCGGGGGGCAGGGCGGTGCGGGTCGCGGGGGCGGCGGCCTGCCTTGCGGCGGCGGTCGCGCTCGCCGGGTGCACCTGGCCCGAGGGCGAGCAGGCGGATGCCCCACCGCCGGCGCTTCCCGCCGTCGAGACGGTGACCGGAAGCGACGCCGTCACGATCGTCGACCAGGCCGACCCGGTCGCCGCCGCGGCGGCCGCCAGCGCGGCGTTCTTCGCCTCCTCGCCGGTCGCGGTGCTCGCGGGCGAGGAGCCCGACGACCGGCTCGCGGCCGCGTCGATCGCGGTGGCGCTGGGCGTGCCGATGCTGCTGACCGAGTCGGCAGACCCGGCCGCCGACGGCGCGGCGAGCGATGCTCCGACCCCCTCGCCGACCGGCACCGCGGTCGCACCGGCACCCGCGACCGCCGACGAGCTCGCCCGGCTGGGCGCGACCCACGTGGTGACGGTCGGTGCGGCCCCGCCGCCCGGCGTCGACACGGTCATCGATGTCGACCAGGGCGACGACGCGGGCACGGCCGCGGCACTCGGCATCGCGCTCGAGACGGTCGCCGCCGAGACGGAACCGCTCGAGGCCGTCGCGGAGCTCGAACCGGGCGACGGCGTGCTGCTCGCCGACCCGGCCGCGTCCACGCCGCCCGCCTCCCCGGCGCCCGGTGCCGACGACGCACAGGCCACCCCCACCCTGCCCGAGGTCACCCGCGCGCCACCGCTCGACACGACCACGCTGGTCGCCGTCGACGAGCCGGCGCAGCTCGCCGCCGTCGCGAACGCGCGCGCGGCAGGGGCATCCGTCGTCTTCCTCCCCGCCGACGATCCCGACCTCCTCGCCTCGCCGAGCGTGATCGAGCGGCTCGCCGCCTCTGGGGGGCCGGTCGTGCTCGCCGGCGCGGCCTTCGCCGCGCAGCAGTCGCTCGACTGGCAGGTGCGCTCGGCCCGCACCGGCGTGCAGCTCCCCGGTGGCGGGCAGCAGCTCTTCCCGGAGCACATGCTGGTGCTGGAATACGGGCTGCCGGGCGAGCCGATCCTCGGGATCCTCGGCGAGCAGGGCATCGACGAGTCGATCGCGCGCGCCGAGGACCTCGCGGCGGCCTACGAGCCGCTGACCGACCGCACGGTGCTTCCCGGCTTCGAGATCATCACCACCGTCGCATCCGGCTCACCCACCGACGACGGCGACTTCTCGAGCGAGCCCGACGCCCAGTCGCTGCGGCCGTGGGTCGAGGCGGCGGGTAACGCGGGACTCTACGTGGTGCTCGACCTGCAGCCCGGGCGCGACACGTTCCCCGCGCAGCTCGCGCAGTACGCCCCGCTGCTGGAGTACCCGTGGGTCGGCCTCGCGCTCGACCCCGAGTGGCGGCTCGAACCCGACCAGCGGCACCTCGTGAACATCGGCCAGGTCGAGGCGGCCGAGGTGAACGACGTCATCGACGAGCTCGCCCGTATCTGCGACGAGCACGACCTGCCGCCGAAGCTGCTCATCCTGCACCAGTTCCGGCTCGACATGATCCTGGACCGCGACGACGTCGACACGACCCGTCCCGAGGTGACGGTGCTGCTGCACGCCGACGGACAGGGCTCGCAGCCGGCGAAGCAGGCGACCTGGCGCACGCTGCACCAGGACGCGCCGGAGGGCGTCTTCTGGGGCTGGAAGAACTTCATCGACGAGGATGCACCCATGCTCACGCCCGAGCAGACGATGCAGGAGGTCGACCCGGTGCCCGATCTCGTCTCGTACCAGTAGCACTGGAGACACCGATCACGGGATCTGTCCACCCCCTGCCAATTCTCGGGTTCCGGCGGTAGCTTCGCGCTGATGACCTCCCCAGGATCCGTCGACGCCCCACCCGGCACCGGCGACACCCCCCTCCTCCACGGCCGATACCGCGTCGGGCCGCTCATCGGGCGCGGCGGCATGGCCGCCGTGCACCGTGCCGAGGACGTCGTGCTCGGCCGCACGGTCGCGGTGAAGCTCTTCGACGCGCAGGCATCCGGCATCGACGACGCCCAGCGTCGCGAGTCGGAGGTCGCCCTGCTCGCCAGCGTCACCCACGCGAACCTCGTCACGCTCTTCGACGCGGGCACCGACCCCTCGAACGGGCGCGAGTACATCGCCATGGAGCTGGTCGACGGCGTCGACCTCGCCACCGAGCTGGATGGCGGACCGCTCGCGGCACAGGACGCGGCCCGCCTGCTCTCCGACCTCGGCGAGGCGCTGCACGTCATCCACGGCAGGGGAATCGTGCACCGCGACATCAAGCCCGCGAACGTGCTGCTCGATCGCACCGCGCTGCCGCCGCGGCGCTGGCGCGCCAAGCTCGCCGACTTCGGCATCGCCCGCCTCCAGGACTCGTCCCGCGTCACGAGCACGGGCGCACTGGTCGGCACGGCCGCGTTCCTCAGTCCCGAGCAGGTGCGCGGTGACGTGCCCGGGCCGCCGAGCGACGTCTACGCGCTCGGGCTGGTGGTGCTCGAGACACTCACCGGGACGCGCGCGTACCCGGGCGAGGCGCTCGAGTCGGCCGCGGCCCGGCTGCAGCACGACCCGGTCGTGCCCGACGAGCTGGGGGACGAGTGGGTGACGCTGCTCCGAACCATGACGGCCCGCGAGCCCGGCCACCGGCCGACGGCCGCCGAGGTCGCCACGGCCGGTACGACGCTCGCCGCCGCGGTCCCGGCCCCGGAATTCGTGGCCCCGGCGGCGACGGCGGGTCAGGCGGAGCCCGACGCCACCGCGGCGGTCGCGCAGGCGTCCGCGCTCTCGACCGCGGCGATGGCCACGACAGCGGATGCGACGGCCGACCCCACGACGGCCGATGCGTCGACGGTTCCGGCCGGCGACGGCGCCACGGCCACCCGCATCCTCAGCCAACCCGATCCGGAGCCGGTCCGGCCGACCCCGGAGGCACCGCGGCGCGCCCGACGACCCCGGCGCATGCGACCCCTCGCCTGGGTGGCGATCGTCGCCGCGGCACTCCTGCTGATCGGCGTGGTCGCGACCGTCGCCATCGCCGCGATGACGCCTGAGGAGACCCCGGCGGCGCCGGAGATGCCCGCGATCGAGGGCGACCTCGGCGTGCACCTCGAGCACCTGATGGAGGTGGTGACGCCATGACCCGCACCCGTGCGCGCGGCGTGCTCGCGCTCGTCGCGACCGCCGCCGTGGCGTGGTCCCTCGCCGGGTGCGCCGCAGGTCCCGACCTCGACACGGCCACCGGGGAGACCCTCCAGGCCGGGGTGGCGGAGGTCGCCCAGCGCAGCGACGAGGGCGACCTGGCCGGTGCCATGGCGGCGCTCGACCTGCTCGAGGAGGAACTCGCCGCCGCCTCGGACGACGGGCGCATCGACGACGACCGCGAGGCCGAGGTGCGCGAGGCCATCGCACTGGTGCGCACGGACCTCGAGTCGGCGCTCGCCGATGAGCAGGCGGCCGAGGAGGCTGCTGCGGCGGCGGCGGCAGAGGCGGCCGCGGAGGAGGCTGCAGAGACGAGCGCGGATACCGGCGGCGACCAGGCGTCGGACGACAACAGCGGACCCGGGAACAACAACGGGAACGGGAACGGGAACAGCGGACGCGGCAACAACAACGGCAACGGGAACGGCGACTGATGCGCCTGGCCGGGCTGCGACCGGGCCCCTCGCGGGTTAGCCTCGAACGGTGACATCCGAGACCGACGAGCCCGAGGGCGCATCGGATCCGGCCACGATGCCACTTCCCGTGCCGGAGGCCGACGCGCACGCCGCCGCGGACGCCCCCACCGCGCTGCTGCCCGGGTTCTGGACGGAGGGGATGGCCGACGCGCCGACCGGCGCCGCGACCGACGCACCCGCAGGCGCGGCCACCCGTCGCGAGGCCCGCACGAGCGAGCGACGCCGTCGGGCATTCGTCACCTGGGGCTCGGCCGCCGCCGCGGTCCTCCTGGTCGCGGTGGTCTCGATGCTGGCCGTTCCGGCGTTCGTCGGATCGGTCGGCACCTCCGAGGCCGAGGGGGCGCGGACCACCGAGGGCGGCACGGGCACCGGCGCCGCGCCGACCACGCCGCCGCCCGCGGAGGATGCGCCCGCGAGCGCCGACGACGGCGACGCCGATGCCGACCCGACCGCCGAGCCCGCCGAGGACGCGGCCGGAACCGGCGGCGACGCGGGATCGAGCACCGGCACCGGCGCGGACACCGGTGCGGGTGACACCGACGACGACTCCGGCTCGACCGAGCCCACACCCGAGCCCACCGAGGAGCCGGTGGAGGACGAGCCCGGCAACAGCGGCAACGGCAACGGCTGGGGACCGGGCGGAAACCCCGACAAGGGCAACGGCGGCGGCTGAGCCGCTACGCGGCCCGCTCAGCCCAGGTCGACCTCGACGACGCGCCGCAGGTCGCCCCGCGAGAACCCGACGTGCACCGGCACGACTCCCGACGGGGGCACCATCGCGTCGCCCGAGCGCATCGCCAGCGCGGCGGCATCGACCTCGATCTCGAGGGTTCGCTGCTCGCCGGCGTCCAGCCGGGCGACACCGAACCCGGCGAGCTTGAGCGTCTCGCCATGCGCGGGCCGCGCGTAGAGCTGCACCACGGCCTTGCCGCCGCGCTCCGGCCCGCACTCGAGGTCCACCTGCACCCGCCGGCCCGCGACCCGCGCCGCCGGGCAGTCGATCCGCGCGTACCCGAGTCCGTGCCCGAACCAGTAGGCGGGCGCGACCCCGGCGCGCTCGTACGAGCGGTAGCCCACGTCCACGCCCTCGGTCGGCTCGAGCCCGCCGTCCTCGTCGATCGCCGCGCGCGGCACCGGGAGCGCGCGGTCGGGGAACGTCACGGGAAGGCGGCCGCCCGGCTCCGCGCTCCCCGAGAGCACGCGCGCCAGCGCCGGCGCGAACCGCTCGCCCCCATGGCCGACGTGCAGGATCGCCGCCACGCTCCGGCGCCACGGCATGTCGATCGGCCCCGCGCCGTGCGTGACCACGACGACCGGCCGGCCGCTCCCGGCCGCTGCGGCGATCAGGTCGCCCTGCCCGACCGGCAGGCGGAGTCCGTCGGCGTCCATGCCCGCGCCGGTCACCCGCCCGGCGAGCACGACGACCGCGTCGGCGCCGGAGGCGGCGGCCGACACGGCGCGCAGCGCCGGCTCGAGGGCGACGACGCCGAGCGACAGGTGCGGCACCATGCCGATCTCGGCGAGCGCGAACGCGGGTCCGGTGCGGTACCGCACCACGAGGGTGCGTTCCCGATCGGATGCCGGCAGCCCGGCGCGCAGCGTGAACGCCGGCCCCTCGAGCAGCGGCGACGCCTCCCGCACGCCCGATGCGACGACCTCCCCGTCGAGCAGCACCTCGGCGACCCCGGCGAACTCGACCACCGCGACCGCGGCGCCCAGCTGGGGCGGCAGCACGGCCGTCAGCTCCGCGTTCCACGGCCGCCCCGCGTCATCGGGGTCGGCCGCGAGCCGGGCGACGTCGAGCTCGACCTCGCGCGTCCCCGAGGCATCCGTCACCACCGCCCAGAGCCCCACGCAGTCATCGGCGGTGAGCGCCGCGACCGGCACGTCCGGCAGCCCGCCGGCCCGTGCCGCCACCCGGAGCCCCTCGTCCGCGAGGCGCTCCTCGAGATCGGGCAGGCGCTCATCGACGAGCGCCACGCCCGCCGACCCCGCAACCGTGAGGCGGTGGCGCACCTGCTCGCCGCCGATCAGGGCGATCCGCGTGCCCGGCGCGAACGGCAGCACGCCCTCGTTGCGCAGGAGCGTCGCGCCGTCGACCGCGATCCGCTCGGCGAGCGCAAGCGCCGCGGGGGTGCCGAGCAGCGACGGGTCCACCGCACCGGCCGGCTCGAGCGCGACCTGCGCGGCCGCGGCGCGCACGTGGTCGCCGATGCCCGCGACGAGCGCGTCGGGGGCCGACGCCACCATCTCCTCGGTGCGCTCCGACAGCGGGGGCGGGCCGGCGAGGGCGAGCGCGGGCAGGTCGAGCCCGGCGGCGAGCGCGGCCCGGGCGTCGCGCACGGCGAACAGGAAGTCGGGCAGGGTCGCGCCGGTGAAGCCCCACTCGCGCCGCGGCAGCTGCAGGAGCTCCTCCGACTGCGCGCTGTACACGCCGTTCACCCGGATGTAGCAGGCGAGCAGCATCGCCACGCCGTGGTCCTGCACGGCGCGACGGAACGGCTCGAGGTGCACCTCGTGCAGCGTGCGCGCATCCACCCGCATGTCGCGTGCGTCGGTGCGCTGCTCGTACGGCCCGTCGCCCGTGCGGAGCGACTCGCGGTCGTAGGCGACGTAGTGCTTGGCGACGGTCAGCGCACGGTGCGCGTGCACGCCCCGCGCGATGCGCCCGCCGAGCTCGCCGACGAGCAGCGGGTCCTCACCCAGGCACTCCCCGTTCCGCCCGCCGTACGGGTCGCGCACGACATCGAACGCCGGGCCCACGAGCACGTTGCACCCGGCGGCGCGCAGTTCGGTGCCGAGCAGGTCGCCGTAGCGCTCGGCGAGCGACGGGTCGAAGGATGCCGCGAGGGTGATCGTGCTCGGCAGCGCGGTGGCGCCAGCCGCGCCCCGGATGCCGCAGGGCCCGTCGGCGTACGCGAAGGGCGTCAGGCCCGCGCCCGCGAAGTCGTTGAGTGCGAGTCGGCGATCGGCTTCGATGCTCACGGGACCTCCCGGGGTTCCGGTCAGCGTAGCGAGCGGAGGTCCGGGTCCGCACGCCCCGGGAGCGCGTGGCACGACGCCGGGCCTACACTCGTGCCATGGCGGACTTCGCCCGATTCCTCCCCCTCAGCCAGCGCCCCCGCGTCGACGAGTCGTCGGTGACCTCCGATCGCCGCGCCCAGGTCGCGGAGGTGGTCGACCAGGTCGCGGCCGTGGCAGCACGCACGGATGCCCCCGGCACGCGCATCGCACGATTCATCGACGAGGCCGGCCTGCGCCCGTCGGACCCCGCGCCGGCGCCGACCCCCGCTGGGCTGCACGCGTTCGCCGCGGAGCTCCGCGACGGCGGACGGCAGCCGATCCGCTCGCTCGCGCGAACCGTGCGCGCCGCCCTCGCTTTCGGCCGGGAGTCCGACACCACGGTCGAACTCTCCGAACTGGTCTCGGGCTCGGTCGCCCTCTACGCCGCGACCTCGGCGCCCCACGACCGGCGTGCCGTCATCGCCCACCACACCCTCCGGGCGAGCGACGCCGAGTGGGCCTTCGGCCACGGGCCGGTGCTGACCGCGCCGGCGGTCGCGATCCTCGAGTTCCTGCTCGGCCTCTCCGACGACCCGCCGAAGCCGGCGCCCGCGGCGAGCTGACGCCCGGCGCGGGTCGGGCCGTCAGCGCCCCGTGAACCGCTCCATCGATCGGTAGACGCCGAACCAGCCGCCCACGATCCGGTCGAACGCGCGCACCGGCAGCACCGCGCGCAGCACGCGCGACAGGCCCACGCTCCACGGCAGCTGCACGAGCGGCCGGCCCGCCAGCATCCCGCGCCAGACCCGGTCGACCACGAGGTCGGGCGGCAGGATCGGAGCGAGCACCGGTCCGCGAGCCCCCGCGAACATGCCCGTCGAGACGTAGCTCGGCGTGACGGTCGTCACGCGCACGTGCTCGTGACCCGCCTGCTCGAGCTCGACGCGCAGCGAGTCGCTCCAGCCGATGACCGCGGCCTTCGACGCCGCGTAGGCCGCCATCCGCGGGTTGGCGAGGGTGCCCGCCGCCGACGCGATGTTGACGATGCGCGCCGGGCGCGACGACGCGATCATGCCCGGCAGGAACTCGCGCGCGATGTACATGGGCGCGAGGGCGTTCACGCGCATGGTCGCGCGCGTGTCGTCGCCCGAGTCGGTCTCCCAGAAGTACCGGTTGCCGCGCACGATGCCGGCGTTGTTCACGAGCACGTCGGGTGTGCCCGACGCCCGACGCACCTGGTGCGCGGCCTTCGCGATCGCGCCGAGGTCGGCGACGTCGACCACGTACGACCGCACCCGGGTGCGCCCGCGCGCGACCTGCCCGAGCTCCTCCGCGGTCCTCGCGAGCGCGCGGGCGTCGCGGTCCCACAGGGTGACGGACGCGGCGCGCTCGGCGATCGCCCGCGCCGCGTACATCCGCCCCATGCCGCCCGCGGCTCCGGTGATGAGGACGTGGGATCCGCGTGCGCTTCGAGGCATCCACCCATTCTGCCGTCGCCGGGCGGGGCACGGCGCACGCCGACTGTGACGCCGTGTGTCGCGCCTCTGTTACCTCGTGTTCCGGGTCGGCCTGACACGAGCCCGGCTCACCCCTACGGTCGAAGACGTCCCCGACAACACGACCCCACGGAGCACGTCATGACCACCTCGACCGTCGCACCGATCGCCGGTCTCGGCGAGGTGCCCAACCACGCGTACGGCGTGCGCTTCGACGACCTCGGCCGGGCCTTCCCGGTCGCGGGCGGCGAGTCGCGCCAGGTGCTCCGCGATGTCGAGCTGGAGGTCGAGCCGGGCGAGATCCTGGCGATCCTGGGGCCGAGCGGATGCGGCAAGTCGACGCTGCTCCGCATCGCCGGCGGGCTCGACGCGCCGACGTCCGGCTCCGTCACCATCGACGGCGCGCCCGTCGCCCGGTACGACGCGCGCTGCGCCGTCGGGTTCCAGGAGCCCCGGCTCCTGCCCTGGCGGAGCGTCGCGGCGAACATCGCGCTCGGCCTGCCGCGCGGCACCGCGAAGGCCGACGGGCGCGAGGTCGTCGGGCGACTGATCGAGCTGGTCGGCCTGGCCGACTTCGCCGACCACCGCCCACGCGAGATCTCGGGGGGCATGGCGCAGCGCACGTCGCTCGCCCGGGCGCTCGCGCGGAACCCCGGCGTGCTGCTGCTCGACGAGCCGTTCGGCGCGCTCGACGCGCTCACGCGCCTGAAGATGCAGGACCTCCTGCTCGACGTGCACGCGGCGGCGCCCACCACGGTGCTGCTCGTCACGCACGACGTCGACGAGGCGCTCCAGCTGGCCGACCGGATCATCCTGCTCGGCAACGACGGCGGCCCCCAGGGCGCCGACATCCGCCAGACGGTGGTCGTGCCCGGCCACCGTCCGCGCGACCGCGGCTCGGCCGAGCTCGCCGAGCTCCGCGGTCGTCTCCTCGACGGCCTCGGCATCGACCGCCACGGGGCCACCCGAGGGGTCGAGGCCACCACCACCATCCCGCACTACCCGTACTGACCCGAATCACACACCACCACCGGTCGGCGCCGACCCGGCGGGCGATGCCCGCTGCCCACCGACGCCTGCCTCACCGCACCACAGCACCCAGAGAAGGAAACACGAACATGGCACGCACCAGACTCCTCACCCTCGCGGCCGCCGCCGCGGCATCCGCCCTGCTCCTCACCGGCTGCGTCGCGGGCGAGAACAGCGGCTCCTCGAGCGAGGGCACCGGCGACGGCTTCGAGGGCCAGAGCCTCAACATCGACTTCGCGACCTACAACCCGCTGAGCCTCATCATCAAGGACCAGGGCTGGCTCGAGGCCGAGGGCCTCGACGTCACCTGGATCCAGTCGGCCGGCTCGAACAAGGCGAACGAGGCGCTGCGCGCCGGCGCGATCGACGTCGGCTCGACGGCCGGCTCGGCCGCGCTGCTCGCCCGCGCGAACGGCTCGACCATCAAGCTCGTCGACATCTACTCGCAGCCCGAGTGGTCGGCGCTCGTGACCCTGCCCGAGAACGGCATCTCGAGCGTCGACGACCTCGTCGGCAGGAAGGTCGCCGCCACCAAGGGCACCGACCCGTACTTCTTCCTGCTGCAGGCGCTCGAGGCCGAGGGTGTCGCGATCGACGACATCACGGTCGAGAACGTGCAGCACGCCGACGGCTGGGCGGCACTGCAGAACGGCTCGGTCGACGCATGGGCGGGCCTCGACCCGATCATGGCCGGTGCCGAGGTCGACGGCGCGGAGCTGTTCTTCCGCGAGGTCGGCTTCAACTCGTACGGCGCCCTCAACGCGACCGAGGACTTCATCGAGAACCGGCCCGAGCTGCTGCAGCTCGTGATCGACGCGTACGAGTCGGCCCGCGTCTGGGCGCAGGAGAACCCGGAGGAGACCGCCGAGATCCTCGCCGAGGTCGCGAGCCTCGACGTCTCGATCGCGCAGAAGGTCATCGACGAGCGCTCGAACCTCGACGTCTCTGGCATCCCCGGCCAGACGCAGCTCGACCTGTTCGCGAAGATCGGCCCGGTGTTCGTCGAGCTCGGCGACGTCGCGACGCAGGAGCAGGTCGACGAGGCGCTCGCCACGCTGATCGACGCGTCCTTCGCCGAGGCCGCCGACTCGAGCCGCTTCGGCGCCGAGTAGTCCCAGGAGCGCCGAGCGATGACGACCACGACGACGACCGACCGGGCACGACCGGACGACCGCGACGGGGAGCGTCATCGCTCGGCGCATCCGCCTGTCACCACCGAACCCAACACGACCACGAGGAGCGCCGGCATGACCCAGCAGACGACGGATGCCCCGAGCCGGCCCGCGCCCACGGCGACCTCGCGCCCGGCGGCCCCCGCCACCCCGCGCCGCCGGTTCGTCGACCGCAAGTGGTTCGTGATCGTCGGCGGGGCGCTCATCCCCGTCGCGGTGCTGCTCACCTGGCACCTCGTGTCGGAGAACGGCATCGTCCCGACCTCCCAGCTGCCGAGCCCGACCATGGTCTGGCTCGCCCTGATCGACCTCATCGAGCGCGGCCTGTTCTGGCAGTACGTCGCGATCTCGACCCAGCGCGTGCTCATCGGATTCGCGATCGGCGCGACGCTCGGCCTGCTGTTCGGCGCGATCGTCGGGCTCTCGAAGCTCGGCGACATCCTGCTGACCCCGACCCTCGGCGCGCTGCGCGCCGTGCCCAGCCTCGCGTGGCTGCCGCTGCTGATCCTCTGGCTGAAGCTCGGCGAGGAGTCGAAGATCACGCTGATCATCATCGGCTCGTTCTTCCCCGTCTACACCGTCGTCGCGAGCGCGCTGCGCCACGTCGACCGCCAGCTCATCGAGGCCGCCCGCGCCTTCGGCCTGCACGGCACGCGCCTGTTCGGCACCGTGCAGCTGCCCGCCGTGATCCCCGAGACCATCGCGGGCCTGCGCCTCGCGCTCGCCCAGGCGTGGCTGTTCCTCGTCGCCGCCGAGCTGCTCGGCGCGTCGATGGGCCTCGGCTTCCTGCTGACCGACTCGACCAACACGGGCCGCCTCGACCGCACGTTCCTCGCGATCATCCTGCTCGCGGTGATCGGCAAGCTCTCCGACTCGCTGATCGGCGTGTTCGAGCGCTGGGCCGTGCGGCGCTGGACGTGACGCGGGTGCACATACCGAGCGCGCTGAGGCGGGCCCGGTTGCGACGCACCGAGCGAATGCCTCTGAGACATCCGCCGTGCGAACCGTAGGAGCTGTTCAGCGACACGCCGCCTCGGCCGCCCACCCTGACCCGAATCTCCTACGATCCGCACACCCCGACCCACACCGCACGCGCGAAACGTAGGAGTTTCGCGGCGACACGCCGCGTCGCCCGCCCGAGCCGGCCCGAATCTCCTACGAACCGCACGACCCGGCCACGCCACCCGCACCCCGCACCCGCACCCGCACCCCGCACTGACAGGACCGACCGCATGACCCTCGACGCCCTGCTCCACGAGGAGCGTCGCTTCGCACCGCCCGCGCCGTTCGCCGAGGCCGCCAACGTCAGCGCGGCCCACGCCGACGCGCTGCACGCCGCGGCCGCGGCCGACCCGGTCGCGTACTGGGCCGAGCAGGCCGCCCGCCTCGAGTGGGCGGAGCCCTGGCACACGACGCACACGTGGCATCCGGCCGCTCCCACCGCCGACGGCGCACTGAGCGTGCCGCGCGCGGAGTGGTTCGCCGGCGGGCGACTGAACGTCGCCGTCAACTGCGTCGACCGCCACGTGGCCGCGGGTCGGGGCGAGCGGGTCGCCTTCCACTTCGAGGGCGAGCGCGGCGACCGCCGCACCCTGACCTACGCCGACCTCGAGCGCGAGGTGAAGCGCGCCGCGAACGCGCTGACGGCGCTGGGCGTCGAGCGCGGCGACCGGGTCGTGCTGTACCTGCCGGTGATCCCCGAGACCGTGATCATCACGCTCGCGATCGCGCGCATCGGCGCGGTGCACTCGCTCGTGTTCGGCGGGTTCTCGGCCGAGGCGCTGCGTTTCCGGGTCGAGGACACGGGCGCGAAGCTCGTCGTCACGACCGACGGGCAGTTCCGCCGCGGGGCCGCCGTGCCCGTGAAGCACGCGGCCGACGAGGCCGTCGCCGGCGTGGCATCCGTCGAGCACCTGCTGGTCGTGCGCCGCACGGGCGACGAGACTCCGGATGTGCCGTGGACGCCCGGCCGCGACGTCTGGTGGCACGACGTCGTCGACACCGCGTCGCCCGAGCACGAGGCCGAGGCGTTCGACGCCGAGACCCCGCTGTTCGTGATCTACACGTCGGGCACGACCGGCAAGCCGAAGGGGCTCGTGCACACCTCGGGCGGCTACCTCACCCACGCGTCGGCGACGCACTGGGCGGTGTTCGACGCGAAGCCCGACGACGTCTACTGGTGCACCGCCGACCTCGCGTGGGTCACCGCCCACTCGTACGTGCTCTACGGCCCGCTGTCGAACGGCATCACGAGCGTCATCTACGAGGGCACGCCGAACACGCCGCATCCGGCCCGCCACTTCGAGATCATCGAGCGCTACGGCGTCACGACGTACTACACGGCGCCGACGCTGGTGCGCTCGCTCATGACCTGGTTCCCCGACGGGGTGCCGGCGGAGCACGACCTCTCGAGCATCCGCCTGCTCGGCTCGGTCGGCGAGGCGATCAACCCGGAGGCGTGGGTGTGGTTCCGCGAGCAGCTCGGCGCGGGCACGGCCCCGATCGTCGACACCTGGTGGCAGTCGGAGACCGGCGCGGCCGTGATGGCGCCGCTGCCCGGCGTCTCGACGCTGAAGCCCGGTTCGTCGCTGCGCGCCCTGCCGGGCCTCACCACCCGCGTGGTCGACGACCGCGGCGACGACGTGCCCCGCGGCTCGGGCGGCTACCTCGTGATCGACGGCACGTGGCCGGGCATGGCCCGCACGGTGTGGGGCGACCCCGAGCGGTACCGCGACTCGTACTGGGCGCGCTTCGCCGACCGCGGCTACTTCTTCTCGGGCGACGGTGCGAAGGTCGACGCCGACGGCGACATCTGGTTGCTCGGCCGGGTTGACGACGTGATCAACGTCTCGGGGCACCGGCTCTCGACCATCGAGATCGAGTCGGCGCTCGTCGCGCACCCGTCGGTCGGCGAGGCCGGCGTGGTCGGGGTGTCGGATGCCACCACCGGCGAGGCGGTCGCGGCCTTCGTGGTCGCCTCTGACGGGCTGGTCGGGGGTGCGGATGCCTCGCCCGAGGCATCCGCTCGCATCACCGCGCTGCGGGCCCACGTGGCCGCCGCGATCGGGCCGATCGCCAAGCCGCGCGACGTCGTGCTCGTGCCCGACCTGCCGAAGACCCGCTCGGGCAAGATCATGCGACGCCTGCTGGTCGACCTCGCCGAGGGTCGCCCGCTCGGCGACACCACGTCCCTGCAGGACGAGGCCGCGCCCGCGCGCATCGCGGAGCTGCTCCGCGCCTGACGGGCTCCGTCCCGAACAGCACCCGCAGACCGATCACGGCTCGACGGCACGGGCGGCGCGGGCGCGCAGCAGCTCCGCCTCCCGGGCGTTCGTCGCGAGGTCCGCCGCGCGCAGGTAGGCGAGCGCAGCGTCCGCCGTGCGCCCGGAGCGCTCCAGCAGGTCTCCCTGCACGCTCGGGAGCAGGTGGTACGCGGCGAGTGCCGGATGCTCCGCCAATTGCTCGACCAGCGCGAGCCCGGCGTCCGGACCGTACGCGCGTCCCACGGCGACGGCGCGGTTGAGTTCCACGACCGGGGACCCGGTGCAGCGTGCGAGCTCCGCGTACAGTTCGGCGATGCGCGGCCAGTCGGTCGACGACGGCGTCGCCCGGGAGTGACACGCTGCGATCGCCGCCTGCAGGTGGTACGGACCCCGTACCCCGCCCTCGATCGCGACCAGGCGGTCGGACCGGGCCAGCGCATCGAGGCCGTGCCGGATCCGCCCGCCGTCCCAGCGCGAGCGGTCCTGGTCATCCAGCAGCACGGGACGCCCCGCGTCGTCCAGACGTGCCGCGAGGCGCGACGATTGGAGCTCGAGCAGCGCCGAAAGACCATGTACCTCGGGGTCGTCGGGAGCGAGCGCGGTGAGGATCCGCGCGAGCCGGGTCGCCTCGTCGCAGAGGGCCGCCCGCATCCAGTCGGTTCCCTCGGTCGCGGTGTAGCCCTCGTTGAACATCAGGTAGACGATGCCGAGCACGGTGGCGAGCCGCGCCGTTCGCTCGTCGGCCGGGACCTCCTCGAGTGCCGCTCCGGATCGCGCGAGAGTGCGCTTGGCCCTGCTGATCCGCTGCGCGACGGTCGGCTCGCTCGTGAGGTACGCGCGCGCGATCTCCCGGGCCGACAGGCCCGCGACGAGCCGGAGCGTGAGCGTCGCCTGGGCCTCCGGCGTGAGCGACGGATGGCAGCAGATGAACATGAGCCGCAGCATGTCGTCCTCGACGTGGTCGACGCCGGCCGCGGGATCCACCGCGGTCTCCTCCGCGAGCTCATGGGCGAGCTGCTGCAGCGCCCGGTCCCGGCGGGCGTGCCGACGATACGTGTCGACGGCCCGCCGCTTCGCCGTGGTCGTGAGCCACGCTGCGGGATTCGCGGGGATCCCGCTCTCGGGCCACTGGGCGAGCGCAGCGACGATCGCGTCCTGCGCGAGGTCCTCGGCGAACCCGACGTCGTGCACCATGCGCACGAGGGCGGCCACGACCTTGGCGGACTCGATTCGCCAGACGCCCTCGATCGCGCGCCGGGTCGCGGCGGCGTCGCCCACGCCGTCCGGCCCTGCCGCCGTCGCCTCCGACACGGTCGCGGCTACTCCTGGAGCGCCCGCAACTCGACGGCGCCCTCCCACCCGGGCACGGTGTCGAGGTGGATCTGCATGAGGCGGCGCCCGAGCTCGACTGCCTCGACGCGCGACCGCACGTCGAAGATCGCGTAGCCGCCGACGAGCTCCTTGGCCTCGGTGAACGGACCGTCGACCGCGGTGATCCGCCCGCCGGCGAGCGAGACGAGGGCACCCGCCGCGCTCGGCTGCAGGCCCCCGAGCTCGACCAGCGTGCCGTTCAGGCGCCCCTCTCGCGCGAACTCCGCCATGCGCTCGTAGGTCGCTGGCGTGACCTCCGCACCCTCGTCGTGGCGCAGCATCCCGATGAACCTCACGGTCTCGTCCCCTTCCCGCCGGGCGATCCGCCCGCTCACCAGTACGTCGCCCGCGCGACACGGTTCTCGACACACGCGTGCGGAGTTGAGCCCCCCTGCGGATTCTTCCGCGCGATGTCGAGAACCGCCAGTGCCGGGCGACGAAGACGTGACGGGACCGTTCCGGGTTCCGCTCCCGGACACCGGGATGTCAGGAAGGACCTCACCATGGAACCCCGAACCGATTCAGCGACCGATGCCGTCGCGGCTCGCCTGGCGACCCGACGCACCCGATCGCTCCTGCGCTGCGGCGCGCTCGCCGGCCCGATCTTCATCGCGGTCGTCGTGATCCAGATGGCGACTCGGGAGGGATTCGACCTCGCGAGGCATCCGATCAGCCTGCTCGCCGCCGGCCACGGCGGCTGGGTGCAGGCGGCGAACTTCGTGCTCGCCGGCGTGCTGGCCTTCACGAGCGCGTTCGGCATCGCGCGCGCGATCCCGACCGGGCCGGGACGACGCTGGGCGCCGCTCCTGGTCGGCGTCTTCGGCGTGGGGCTCGTGATCGGCGGGGTGTTCCCGGCCGGCGCCGCGCTGGGCTTCCCGCCCGGGACGCCTGACGGCATACCGTCGGAGGTCGAGTTCCCGGCCGTGCTGCACGCTGTCGCGCCGCCGATCGCGTTCACCGCCATCGTCATCGCCGCGCTGGTGGTGGGACGCCGCCTCGCGACGGAGGACCGCAGGGTCGCGGCGGGCCTGACGATCGCGGTCGCCGTGATCGGCTACGCGCTGTCACTGCCGTTCGGCCCCGCCGCGAGCATCCGCCTGTTCATCGGCATCGCACTCGTGTTCGGCTGGCTGACCTGGTGGACGAGTTCGCTCGCCAGGTCGGCAGGGGCGGCCGATCTCTCGCGCTAGCGAGCGGGCACGAACTCCTCGGCGGCATCCACCTCGGCCGCGCCGACGGCGGTTGCCGCCGCGTGCTGCCCGTCCGCGGGCGCGGCGGCTTCGTTCGCGCCCGAGGGCTCCTCGTCGTCGTCCCAGACGTAGTCGTCGGCCGGGTCGGCCTCGTCCTCGACGGGCGCGGGCTCCGCGACCGAGCGACGCAACCCGCCGAGGCCGACGAGCACCGCGAGCGCGGAGATCGCGACGACGGTGCCGATGATGCCGGCGCCGAGCACGGCCGCCCAGACGACGACCCACGACTGCCCGCCGTACACGTCGGCCGCGGTCGCGGCACCCGAGTCGAGCGCGGTCGTGAGGGTGCCCATCGTGCGCGCGGTCATCAGCGCGCCGTACGCCAGCGCGGCGATCGAGCCGGCCAGGCCGACCAGCGGCAGCGCGAGCTTGGCGGGGGACACGGGGCGTGCGGGGGTGGCGGACATGCGGGAACCTCGGCTCTCTCGGGGAATGTTGCGGCCACGGTAGGCAGCGATCCCATGCGCGAGCTATGCCTCGCACCGGCGTCCGCTGTGAGTGCGCACGCCCCCAGCCCGGAGCACGGGCGCCGACCGCCCGAACGCCGAACTGCGCAATGCTGCGCGGGCCCGCGATCCTCACCGCACCCGTCCGCGCACGCGCAGGATACGTGCGTCAGGTCGCAACCAATCGCCGCGATCTTGCGCCTAGCCTTGCTGCAAGCGGCGATTCCGCCGCCACGCACCATGGCCGACGACGGCCGCGAGATCGGAGGCACCCGTGTCGCAGACCCAGCTCGACCCCCGCATCGACACCGCCGACGCGCCCAGCCCGGCCGACGCCATCGCCCTCGCGCACGGCGTCGAGCACGACCCGGCCTGGCTCGACCTGAAGCAGGCGGCCACGGCCCTCCAGGCGCTCCAGGCGAAGGACGGCTCCGTCCCCGAGGAGGGCGACCACCCCGCGGCATCCGCCCTCATCGACCGCGTCGCAGCCGCCGTCGACGCCCTCGCCCCGCGCTTCCCGCACGACGCCGACTACCTCGCCCAGCTGCCGCGCGACCTGCGCCGCTGGCGCGACGAGGGGCTCGGCGTGCCCGACTTCCTCGAGGCGCTCGTCGCGTTCCAGCCGCAGCGTCACCGCATCGACGGGCTGCGCCACCTCGTCGTCTTCCCGATGCTCACCCAGAACGGCTCGGCCGATCGGCACCTCGAGGCGCTCGTCGTCGAGACGATCTGGCCCGAGTCGATCGCGCACCTCGAGGCATCCGACTACGGCAACGCCCTGTTCGTGAGCCTGCGCCTGGTCGACTTCACGCCCGGCTACGACACGAACTCGGCCGTGCTGTTCCCCGAGACGGTCGCGATGCGCGAGATCCCGCCGTTCACGTGGGGCGCGATCTTCCAGGACCGCGAGGCCGCCCGCTACCGCCGCGTCGTGCGCGCCGCCGCCGACATCACGAAGCTCGACCTGCCCGCCGACGCCGCGCGCATGCTCGACGACCAGCGCCTCACCGAGCGCGTGTTCGTGATGTGGGACCTCATCCACGACCGCACGCACATGCGCGGCGACCTGCCCTTCGACCCGTTCATGATCAAGCAGCGCATGCCGTTCTTCCTCTACTCGCTCGAGGAGCTGCGCTGCGACATGACCGCGTTCCGCGAGTCGGTGCGCATCCAGCGCCGGCTCGAGGCGAGGGCGGCGGATGCCGCTGCCGAGCCGCTCTCCGACGTCGAGGCGTACGTGCTCGACCTCGCCCGCCTCGTGCAGTACGCGGTGATCTTCGACCGCATCTTCCGCTTCGCGATCACCGGCACGCGCGTGCGCAACTACGACGGCCTCGGCGGGCAGTTGCTGTTCGCGTGGCTGCACCAGCGCGGCGTGCTGCACTGGACCGACACGAAGCTCGCGTTCGACTGGGAGGGCGTGCCCGACGCGGTCGTCGCGCTCGGCGACGCGATCGACGAGCTGTACTGGCGCTCGATCGACCGGCCGAAGACCGCGCACTGGCTCGCCGCCTACGAGCTCGTCTCGGGCGTGCTCGAGCCGAACCCGGCCTCGCAGTGGGCGCGCGGACTGCCCGACGAGGTGCTCGCGGGCGCGCCGCGCGGCTACACCGACCTGGTCATGGACGACGAGTTCCCGCTGTCGATGTTCTACGAGGCGCTCGAGAAGAAGATGCGCGACGTGATCGCCTCGACCGTGGGCATCACCGGCGCGACCCCCGACGCCTGATCAGGGGACTGGCACCGCCCGGCGACGATGCGGCAGTCTCGTAGGGGCGAGGCCGCCAGGCGAGGGGAGACGCACGTGAGCACGGACGGACGCACGGTACTGATCGCGGGCGCGACGAGTGCCTCGGGGCGCGCGGTCGCGAAGGCGCTGCTCGCCGACGGGGCGCGGGTCATCGCGGTCGGCTCGAACCGGGGCCGACTCGACGAGCTCGAGGCATCCGTGCCCGGGGTGATCACGGAGCTCGCCGACCTGACCGTCAAGTACGACGTGCTCGAGCTGTCGATGCGCGTGCACGCGCGCATCGGCGACGTCGACGGCGTCGTGCACCTGGTCGGCGGCTGGCGCGGCGGCGGGGGCATCCCGGGGCAGACCGACGACGACTTCCGCGCGCTCGAGGCGAGCTTCACGGCGCTGCGCTTCGTGAGCCGCACGCTCTGGGACGACCTCACCGCATCGGATGCCGGGCGCATCGCGATCGTCTCCTCCACCACGGTCGAACAGCCCACGGCCGGCAGCGCGAACTACAGCGCGGTCAAGGCCGCGAGCGAGTCGTGGATGCGCTCGCTCGCCGACGGGTTCGCGAAGGCCGGCGATACCGGCGCGGCGACGATCTTCCGCGTGCGCTCGCTCTCGGGGCTCGAGGACGCGCTCGCCGACGCGGTCGTCGGGTTGTGGGCAGCGGATGCGGGCGAGCTGAACGGTCGCGTCACGACCCTCGCCTGACCCGCGCCGACCTCCGGAGAAGCGCCCACCCCACGGGCGCATCCACAGGCGATTGCGGCGGGCGGATGCCGCCGGGTTACGATGCCCCGTCGCCCCGCGCGCCGACCCGAAACGGCCGCGACGGGCATCCGCACCCCCGAACCGAAGGCACCACCCCCATGCGCAAGCGCACCGTCGCGCTCATCACCGTCTCCGCCGTCGTCGCCGCCGCCCTGGGCGCCGCGTACTGGGCCGGACGCGACCTGTTCCACATGCCCACCGCGACCGGCGTCGACTCGGTGATCGGCGAGGTCGGCGGCGAGCGCGTGCTCGGCGTCTTCGCCCACCCCGACGACGAGCAGACCGTGAACGGCCTGTTCTGGCGGGCGAAGCAACACGACGGCGCCGAGACCGCGCTGATCACCGCGACCCGCGGCGAGGCCGGGCACCAGGTGCCGACGGTCGCCCGGCAGCAGGACCTCGGCATCGTGCGCGAGGCCGAGGCGCTGAAGAACAGCTTCAACCTGGGCGTCGACGAGCACGACGTGTGGCACTACCCCGACGGCGGCGTGCCCGAGGTCGACGAGGAGGAGCTGGTCGAGCGCATCGCCGACGCCATGCGCGACTTCCGCCCCGACGTCGTGGTGACGTTCTGGCCCGAGTCGGGCGCGACGGGCCACGCCGACCACATGGAGATCGGGCGGGCGACGGAGCTCGCGATCGGGCAGGTCGCGGCATCCGCCGGCCCCTACACCGGGCCGGACACCATCGTGTACACGATCAGCCCGACCAAGGCGCTCACGATGTTCGGCGGCGAGACCGGCGCGTTCGTCGCCGCGAACCAGCCCGACCCCGACTACGCGATGCCCGCCGAGGTGGGCAAGAAGTTCGAGGGCTGGCAGATCCACGCCTCGCAGCGCGACTTCATGCCGGCCTCGTACATCCTGCCGACCTGGGTGATCTACGCCCTCTGGGACCACGAGTTCTACACGGTGCGCGACCTCGCGGCCGACCCGCTCGGCTGACCGGGTCGCCGGTCCGGCGCACCGGGCGATCACGCGTAGCGTGGAGCCCATGCTCCGGCTCGACCACGTCTCCAAGTCGTACGGCGAGCGTCTCGCCCTCGACGACGTCTCCTTCACCGTCGCCCCCGGGCGCCTGACCGGATTCGTCGGCGGCAACGGCGCCGGCAAGACCACGGCCATGCGCATCGTGCTCGGCGTGCTCGCCGCCGACGGCGGCACGGTGACGCTGGACGGGCGCGGGCTGACCCGGACCGACCGCCAGCGGTTCGGGTACATGCCCGAGGAGCGCGGGCTCTACCCCAAGATGAAGGTGCTCGAGCAGCTCGTCTACTTCGCGCGGCTGCACGGCTGGGCGCCCGCCGCCGCGCGCCGCAACGCGCTCGAGCTGCTCGAACGCCTCTCACTCGGCGAGCGCAGGGACGACAAGCTCGAGACCCTGTCGCTCGGCAACCAGCAGCGCGCCCAGATCGCCGCCGCGCTCGTGCACAGGCCCGAGGTGCTCGTGCTCGACGAGCCGTTCTCGGGGCTCGACCCCATCGCGGTCGAGGCGGTGCAGCAGGTGCTGACGGATGCTGCGGCAGCCGGCGCGCCCGTGCTCTTCTCGTCGCACCAGCTCGACATCGTCGAGCGCCTCTGCGACGACCTCGTGATCATCGCGGGCGGCCGCATCGCCGCGGCGGGCGGGCGGGACGCGCTCCGCGAGTCGCACCGTTCGTCGCGCTACGAGCTGCTGCTCGACGCCGACGTGGGCTGGCTGCGCGAGGTGCCGGGCGTCGAGGTGGTCGACAGCGACGGCGGGTGGGCGCTGTTCGACGTCGATGCGGATGCCACGAGGCAGGCCGTGCTGCGCCGCGCCGTCGAGCACGGCGAGGTGGTCGGCTTCACCCGCGAGCAGACCACGCTCGCCCAGATCTTCCGCGAGGTCGTCCGATGAGCCGCGTCGCCGGGCAGTCCGAGGTCGCACACGACGCCCGACCGACCGCACCCGGGTTCGCCGCGAGCGCGTGGCTCGTCGCGGTACGCGAGATCCTGGTGCGCCTGCGCAGCGTCGCCTTCGTCGTGTCGACCGCCATCATCGTCCTCGCCGCGCTCGCGGCGGTGGTGATCGGCAGCGTCGCGAGCTCGAACGCCGAACCGCCGAGCGTGGCCGCCGTCGGCGAGGCCCGGGCTGCGCTCGCCGGCACCGACGTGCTGCAGGTCGTCGACGCCGACGACACCACCGAGGCCGAGCGTCTGCTGCGCGACGGGGAGGTCGACGCGATCGTCGTGCCCGACGCGCTCGTGCCCGAGATCGTGCCCGACGCCGAGCCCGGGGCATCACCCGTCGGCATCACCGTGATCGGGCTCGAGGGTCCGCCGGGTTCGGTCGTACAGGCCCTCTCGGTGCCGCCGAACGTGGCGGTGCTCGACCCGGGCGATCAGGATCCGGCGCTCGTCTACTTCGTCTCCCTCGGCTTCGGACTGGTGTTCTTCATGTCAGCGCTGACGTTCGGCCAGATCATCGCGCAGAGCGTGGTCGAGGAGAAGCAGACGCGGGTGGTCGAGGTGCTGCTCTCGGCGATCCCGGTGCGCACGCTGCTCACCGGCAAGGTGGTGGGCAACAGCGTGCTCGCGTTCACCCAGATCGTGGTCATCTCGGGGCTCGCGCTGCTCGGCCTGGCCGCCACCGGGCAACGCGTGCTGTTCGGCGAGCTCGGTCCGAGCGTGCTCTGGTTCATCGTCTTCTTCCTGTTCGGGTTCGTGATGCTCGCGTCCCTCTTCGCGGCCGCGGCGGCCATGGTCTCGCGCGCAGAGGACGTCGGCACCACGACCACCCCGGTGACGATGCTGGTGATGATCCCGTACTTCCTCGTGGTGTTCTTCAACAGCAACGAGACGGTGCTCGCGGTCATGAGCTACGTGCCGTTCTCCGCACCGGTCGGCATGCCCGTGCGCGTGTTCCTCGGCACCGCCGAGTGGTGGGAGCCGCTCCTCTCGCTCGCGATCCTCGTCGCGACCACGGCGCTCGCGATCCTCATCGGCAGCCGCATCTACGGCAACGCCCTGCTGCGCATGGGCGGGCGGGTGAAGCTGCGCGAGGCGCTCGGGCGCTGACGGCCGGCTGCCGCGTGGCAGGGGCCGCGGATCAGGCGGACCCCGCCGCGACCTTCGCCAGGATCTCCTCCGACGGCTGCATGAGCGCGATGATGTTGCCCTCGCTGTCGTCGAACCAGGCGGCCCGCGACCCCTCGAAGTCGGCGACGCCGTCGACCGTCTGCGGGCCGTCCTCCAGG
Source organism: Agromyces rhizosphaerae (assembly GCF_027925245.1). Lineage (NCBI taxonomy): Bacteria > Bacillati > Actinomycetota > Actinomycetes > Micrococcales > Microbacteriaceae > Agromyces > Agromyces rhizosphaerae. Next base: position 1,769,349 of record NZ_BSDP01000001.1, on the reverse strand, counting down.
TCGTACTCGTGGAAGACCACGCCGCGCGCGCGGAACTCGGCCATGTCGGCGGCGATGTCGTCGGTGAGCAGCGACAGCGTGGTGTTCTTCGCGGTGCCGGCGAACGACGTCGGGTAGACGAGCACGCTCGTGCCGCCGACGGCGTAGTAGTCGCCGGTGACGTCGGAGAGCACCGGGTCGAGGCCGAACACGTCATGCCAGAAGGTGCGGGCGCGGTCGAGGTCGGATGCCGCCAGGACGGCGGTCATGGACGATACGTGCGACATGAGACTCCCTCGTTTCTTGTCGGACAGTCCGGAGCCTACTCTCCGCCACCGCCGACGGCGAGCCCTGCGGGGCGACGGATGCGAGGATGGACGGGTGACCGCACGACTGCACGACCCCGCCCTCCGGGGCTTCGCCTCCGACAACTACTCCGGCGTGCACCCCGAGGTGCTCGAGGCCATCGCGAACGCGAACGACGGCCACCAGATCGCCTACGGCGAGGACGTGTACACGACCCGCCTGCAGGAGGTGTTCGCCCAGCACTTCGGCGAGGGCGTGCACGCCTTCCCGGTGTTCAACGGCACGGGCGCGAACGTCACCGCCCTGCAGGCGATGTTGCCCCGATGGGGTGCGGTGGTCTGCACGAGCACGGCGCACATCCACACCGACGAGGGCGGCGCGCCCGAGCGCGTGGCGGGCCTGAAGCTCCTGCCGGTGCCCACTCCCGACGGCAAGCTCACTCCCGAGCTCATCGATCGCGAGGCGTGGGGCTGGGGCGACGAGCACCGCGCCCAGCCGCTGGTCGTCTCCATCACGCAGACCACCGAACTCGGCACGGCCTACACGGTCGACGAGGTGCGGGCCATCGCCGACCACGTGCACGCGCGCGGCATGAAGCTGCACATGGACGGCGCGCGTATCGCGAACGCCGCCGCCACCCTCGACGCGCCGCTGCGCGCCTTCACGACCGACGCGGGCGTCGACGTGCTGAGCTTCGGCGGCACGAAGAACGGCCTGCTCTACGGCGAGGCCGTCGTGGTGCTCTCCGACGACGCGCTGGAGCTCGCGGGCACCACCGGCCCCGATTCGATCAGGTACCTGCGCAAGCTCAACATGCAGCTCACCTCGAAGATGCGCTTCGTCTCCGCACAGCTGATCGCGCTCCTCGAGGGTGACCTCTGGCTGCGCAACGCGACGCACTCGAACACCATGGCGAGGCGCCTGCGCGGAGCACTCGAGGCGGGTGTCGAGGCGGGCGAGCTGCCGGGCCTGGAGTTCAGCCAGCCGACCCAGTCGAACGCGGTGTTCGCGACCCTGCCCGCCGGCGTCGCCGACCGCCTGCGCGACGTGTTCCGGTTCTACGACTGGGATGCCGCGCGCGGCGAGGTGCGCTGGATGTGCGCGTTCGACACGCTCGCCGACGACGTGGACGCCTTCGTGTCGGCGATCCGCGCGGAGCTCACCCGCGCCTGACACGCCGGCCGAACGTCCGCCCACGCCCGGTTCGGCGCGCCATCCGTCCGCCCTGCGGCTTCGAGGTTCCTGAGAACGGATCAGGTCTCGGTGCTGGCACTGGCGCGACGCGTCCGCACCCCCGGTGATCATGAGACGAACCGCCGCCGGAGAATCCGCGCGGCGGTCCCCGTGATCTGGCTCGGAAGCAAGGGGGAGCGACGCATGACGACGGGAATCGCACTGGTGGACGCACGCGACGGACGACGCGATCGACTCGACCCGGGCGTCGATCCGACGACCGCACCGGCAGCGGGGCCCGAGGGGCGCCAGCTCATCATCGTCGCCGCCCTGGCCTCGACGTTCCTCATCGTGCTCCTGGTGCTGCTCGCCGCGTGGCAGCCGGTCATCGCCACCGGCGCGATCATCGGCATCGTCGCGGTGTTCGCGGCGATGCTCGTCGTGCGCACGACCGTCGAGCAGCCCGGCATCCGCGTGCGGGCGCTGACGATCATGCTCGCGCTCCTGATCGTCGGCGCGGTCGCGGCGGTCGCCGGCATCGCCGTGGCGGAGTGGCTCCCCGCCTGACGACGTCCGCTCGCCGGCGCGCAGCCCCGCCTGCGAATCCCATGCGGAAGCATGGAATACCTCGTCCTCGGCCCGCGTTCCCACCGGGTGCGCCTCCGACGATGCAGTGCGCTGAACGCACACGCATCACCCGGAGGACCCATGACGATCGACCACGCCGGCATCGCGGACGCGCATCCCCGCACCGCTGACACCCGCACCCCCCTGCTCGACGTGCTGGCCGAGCGGTGGAGTCCCCGTTCGTTCGACGCCGGCGCGGCGATCGAGGCCAGGGCCCTCGACGCGGCGCTGGAGGCCGCACGCTGGGCACCCTCGGCGAGCAACTCGCAGCCGTGGCGGTTCATCGTCGGCCGTCGCGGCACCCCCACGTTCGGGCGCATCCACGCGGCGCTCGCGAGCGGCAACCAGGCGTGGGCCGACAAGGCGGCCGCGCTCATCGTCAACGTCGCCGAGACGACAGACCTCGACGGATCACCCCGTCCGTGGAGCCACTACGACCTCGGCCAGTCGGTCGCCTACCTCGCCGCGCAGGCCCACCACGACGGGCTGCACGCGCACCAGATGGGCGGCTTCGATCGCGACGCGGTGCGCGGCGCGTTCGGGCTCGACGAGCGGTTCGACCCCGTCTCGGTCATCGCGATCGGCGCCCTGGCGAGCCCCGACGCGCTGCCGGAGCGACTGCGCGAGCGCGAGGTCGCCCCGCGCCGGCGCATGCCGCTCGACGAACTCGTGCTGCACCGCGACTGACGGATGCCCCGGGGCGGCCGCGCTCGGCGAGCCGCGTCACGCCCCGGCGGGGCATCCGTTCGTCACGCTGCGGCGGTCTTGCGCGACGGTGCGATCATGATCAGCGCGATGCCGAACAGGATGAACATCACGCCGACCCCGGCCGCGAACAGCGCGATGCCGAACGAGACGACCGACGTGAACAGCGACGCCCGCAGGAACGACGCGTTCATCATGGTGTCGCGCACCGGGTCCTCGCGGTCGAGCTCGGCGTAGGTGGCGCCGCCGCTCGCCTCGAGGGCGTGGTGGTTGATGATGTCGGCCTGCACGAACGCGGTGAGCGGCCCGGCGACCTGCTGGCCCTGGAACGCGGAGGCGTCGTCGGGCACGATGATGTTCTCCGCGCGGAGCTGGTTCGACACCGCGATCCACGCGACGATGCCGACGATGATGAGCAGCGCGCCGCCCACGACGCCGAGCCATCCGAAGATCTTGACGGCGGTCGACTGCCCGCCGGAGAGCGCGATCGTACTGGTCCCTGTCTCGGCCATGGCGAATCCCCTCGTTCGACGCCTCTGACAGGGCCGACGATAGCGAACCTGAACGTCGCTTGGGAAGGGCCCGGCTCGAGCGAGCCGGACCCCTCCTTCCGCCTAGCGGCCTACGCCGCGGGCACGGCCGCGTCGGCTCGCGCGACGACGAGGCCCTCGCCGTCCTCGGCGAGCTCCACGCGCACCGTGTCGCCGTCGCGCACCTCGCCCGAGAGCAGCGCCCGCGCCAGCCGGTCGTCGATCTCGTGCTGCATGAGGCGTCGCAGCGGGCGTGCGCCGTAGATCGGGTCGTACCCGCGCTCGGCGAGCCAGGCCCGCGCGTCGGGCGTGACGCCCAGCTCGAGGCGCCGCTCGTGCAGCCGCTGCTCGAGCCGGTCGATCGACAGGTTCACGATCTCGCCGAGCTCCGCCTCCGACAGCGACGAGAAGACGACGATGTCGTCGAGCCGGTTCACGAACTCGGGCTTGAACGCCTGCCGCACCGTATCGCGCACGGCGGCCTCCTTCTCGTCCCACGAGAGCGCGGGATCGATGAGGAACTGCGAGCCGAGGTTCGAGGTGAGGATCAGGATGGTGTTCCGGAAGTCCACCGTGCGCCCCTGGCCGTCGGTCAGGCGGCCGTCGTCGAGCACCTGCAGCAGCACGTCGAAGACCTCTGGGTGGGCCTTCTCGACCTCGTCGAGCAGGATCACCGAGTATGGCCGCCGGCGCACGGCCTCGGTCAGCTGCCCGCCCTGCTCGTACCCGACGTAGCCGGGGGGCGCGCCGACGAGGCGCGACACCGAGAACTTCTCGCCGTACTCGGACATGTCGATGCGCACCATGGCGTGCTCGTCGTCGAAGAGGAACTCGGCGAGCGCCTTGGCGAGCTCGGTCTTGCCGACGCCCGTCGGCCCGAGGAACAGGAACGAGCCGGTCGGGCGGTTCGGGTCGCTGATGCCGGCGCGGGAGCGGCGCACCGCGTCGGCGACCGCCGCGACCGCGGTCTGCTGGCCGATGAGCCGCTTGCCGAGCTCGGTCTCGAGCGCCAGCAGCTTCTCGGTCTCGCCCTGCAGCAGGCGGCCCACCGGGATGCCGGTCCACGCGGCGATCACCGCGGCGATGTCCTCGTCGGTGACCTGCTCGTTGACCATGCGGGGCTCGTCGGGCGCCTCCTCGGCGCGCTCGGCCTCGGCCAGGTCGCGCTCGAGGCGCGCGATCGTCTCGTACTCGAGCTTCGACGCCTTCGCGTAGTCGGCCGCGCGCATCGCGAGGTCGCGCTCGGTGCGCGCCTCGTCGAGCGCCTTCTTCAGGTCGCCGACGCGGTTGAGGCTCATCCGCTCGCGGTCCCACCGCTCGCGCAGGGTCGCGAGCTGGCGCTCCTGCTCGACGAGCGTCTCCCGCAGCGACGCGAGGCGCTCCTTCGAGGCGTCGTCCTTCTCCTTCTTGAGCGCGAGCTCCTCGAGCTTCATGCGGTCGACCTGGCGCTGCAGCTCGTCGATCTCGACGGGCGACGACTCGATCTCCATCTTCAGCCGGCTCATCGCCTCGTCGACGAGGTCGATGGCCTTGTCGGGCAGCTGGCGTGCAGAGATGTAGCGGTTCGAGAGCGAGGCGGCCGCGACCAGCGCGGCATCCGTGATCGTGACGCCGTGGTGGGCCTCGTACCGGCCCTTGAGCCCGCGCAGGATCGCCACCGTGTCCTCGACGCTGGGCTCGCCGACGTACACCTGCTGGAAGCGGCGCTCGAGCGCGGCGTCCTTCTCGATGTACTCGCGGTACTCGTCGAGCGTGGTCGCGCCGATGAGGCGCAGCTCGCCGCGCGCGAGCATGGGCTTCAGCATGTTCGACGCCGCGACCGAGCCCTCGCCGCCGCCCGCGCCCATGAGCAGGTGCAGCTCGTCGACGAAGGTGATGATGCGGCCCTCGGCCTCGTTGATCTCCTTGAGCACGCTCTTCAGGCGCTCCTCGAACTGGCCGCGGTACATCGCGCCGGCGACGAGCGCCGAGATGTCGAGGGAGACGAGCTCCTTGTCCTTGAGGGAGTCGGCGACGTCGCCCGCGACGATGCGCTGCGCGAGGCCCTCGACGACGGCGGTCTTGCCGACGCCGGGCTCGCCGATGAGCACCGGGTTGTTCTTGGTGCGCCGGGTCAGCACCTGGCTGACGCGGCGGATCTCGGCGTCACGGCCGATCACCGGGTCGAGCTTGCCGCTCTTCGCGATGGCGGTGAGGTTCACGCCGAACTGTTCGAGCGCCGACTGCTGCTCCTCCTGCGAGCTCGGCGCACCCTGCATGTTCGCCACGGGAGTCCTTTCGATGGTTAAAACTTGAGTCGAGTCTACTCAACTTTGTGGCGGCGTGCATCTCCAGAAGCTGTGAATGCACTGCAGGCGAGCGGATGCCCCTGAGCCGGCGACACGACTCCGAAACGTGCCGGGTCGTATCGTCGTGCCATGACCCACACCGCAACGGACGCACCGTCGCAGGCGCTCCTCGCCGACGACCTGCAGCGCCACCTCGTCCGCTTCGGCGGCAGCTTCACCCCGGAGCTCATCGCGCGCGCCGAGGGCAGCTTCGTGTTCACCGAGTCGGGCCGCCGCGTGCTCGACTTCACCTCCGGCCAGATGAGCGCGATCCTCGGGCACTCGCACCCCGAGATCGTCGCGACCGTGCAGCGCCAGGTCGCGACGCTCGACCACCTGTTCAGCGGCATGCTCTCGCGCCCGGTGATCGAGCTCTCCGAGCGCATCGCCGCCTCGCTGCCGGACCCGCTCGAGCGCGTGCTGCTGCTCACCACCGGCGCCGAGTCGAACGAGGCGGCCGTGCGCATGGCGAAGCTGGTGACCGGCAAGCACGAGATCGTGTCGTTCGCGCGCTCCTGGCACGGCATGACCGGCGCCGCGGCCGCGGCCACCTACAGCTCCGGCCGGAAGGGCTACGGCCCCGTCGCGCCCGGCAACATCGCGATCCCGACGCCCGACTCGTACCGACCCGACATCGTCGGCCCCGGCGGCGGGCTCGACTGGCGCCGGCAGCTCGACCTCGCGTTCGACCTCGTCGACGCGCAGTCGACCGGTGCGCTCGCGGCGTGCCTGGTCGAGCCGATCCTGAGTTCCGGCGGCGTGATCGAGCCGCCGCCCGGGTACTTCGCCGCGCTGGCGCAGAAGTGCCGCGAGCGCGGCATGCTGCTCATCCTCGACGAGGCGCAGACCGGGCTCTGCCGCACCGGCACCTGGTACGCGTTCGAGCGCGACGGCGTCGTGCCCGACATCCTCACCCTGTCGAAGACGCTCGGCGCGGGACTGCCGCTCGCCGCGGTCGTGACGAGCGACGAGATCGAGCGCACCGCGCACGAGCGCGGCTACCTGTTCTTCACCACGCACGTGAACGACCCGCTCGTCGCCGCGGTGGGCAACACGGTGTTCGACGTGCTCGAGCGCGACCGCATGGACGAGCGGGCGACCCACCTCGGCGGGGTGCTGCGCGAGGGCCTGCTCGAGCTGCAGCGCCGCCACGAGGTGGTCGGCGACGTGCGCGGCCGCGGACTGCTGCAGGGACTCGAACTGGTGACCGACCGCGAGACGAAGCAGGGGGCCGACGCCCTCGGCGCCGAGGTCACGCGCCGCTGCTTCGCGCTCGGCCTGCACATGAACGTCGTGCAGCTGCCCGGCATGGGCGGCACCTTCCGCATCGCGCCGCCGCTCACGAGCACCGAGGCGGAACTCGCACTCGGCCTGGAGATCCTCGACCGCGCGCTCGCCGAGGCGACCGCCTGAGGGAATGCGCCCGCCCGCGCGGCGGTTGGCCCATGGGAACCGACTTCAGGAGGATGCCTCGATGCCGTTGACCGGAGAGTACGCACCCAGCACCGCCGAGTGGGCCCGCACACAGGCCGAGACCTACGAGGCCACCGACGGCCAGGAGGCCGGGACCCTGCGCGGGGTGCCCGTGATCGTGCTCACCTCGAAGGGCGCGAAGAGCGGCAAGCTCCGCAAGACCGCCCTCATGCGCGTCGAGCACGCCGGCGAGTACGCGGTCGTCGCCTCGAAGGGCGGCGACCCGAAGCATCCGGTCTGGTACTGGAACCTCAAGGCGCACCCGCTGGTCGAGCTGCAGGACGGCGCGGTCAAGCGCGATTACACGGCCCGCGAGGTCACCGACGACGAGCGCGAGACGTGGTGGGCCCGGGCCGCCGAGGTGTGGCCCGACTACGACGCGTACCAGACCCGTACCGACCGGCAGATCCCGGTCTTCGTGCTCACGCCGGTCGAGTAGCGCCCGGCGTCAGCCGCCGTGGGCGAGGATCTGGATGCCGATCACGACGCCGCCGAAGAGCACGAACACCGAGAGCGCGACCAGCTTCGCCCAGAGCTTCAGCCTGGAGCGGCGCACGGCGAGGTAGCCGATGAGGCCGAGCGTCGCGAGGTAGATGAACGAGTCGATGCGCAGCGCGTCGTGCAGGTCGAGCAGGTCCATCCAGGCGGCGGCGATGAGCAGCAGCGGGAGCACGGCGGTGCCGAGCGCGCCGAGGGCGATGCGCAGCAGCAGCCGGAACTCGAGGCGGCCGGGCAGCTCGCCGTGCACCGAGACGTGCGCGACGATATCGGCGAGCAGGCCGGCGACCGTGATGCCCAGCACGCCGAGCGCAAGGCTGCCGAACGCGCGGCCGGGCTCGATGTGCTCGGCCTCGCCGAGCAGCACCAGGGTGATGGCGAGGCCCGTGAACGTCGCGTAGACGCGCTCCTTCAGGTACGCGGTGATCGCGCGCCGCTCGTCGGCGTCGAGCTCCTCCATCGCCTGCCGGTCGGGCCGCCCCCGTCGCGGGCCGCGGGGAATTCGTTCGTGCTCGCTCATCGCGCCTCCTCGTCGTCCGGGTCGCCGTCGGCGACGGTCGCGGTCGCGGGCTCGGGCTCGGCTCCGGCCCCGGCGCGCGGCGTCGGCGGCGGCTCGTCCGCGGCATCCGTCCCGTCCCCGTCGTCCGCAGCCCCGGATCCGGCGACGTCGCCGGCGGGCGCCACGTCGCGATCGCCCGACAGCCACCTCGCCCAGGTGAGCCGCGGATCGCCCTCCAGCAGGAGCGCACGTGCGAGCAGCGTGAGCGGGATCGCGAGGATCGCGCCGAGCGGCCCGATCACGAAGGTCCAGAAGATGACCGAGAAGAAGCTCAGCGTGAGCGACAGGCTCACCGCGTCGGCGACGAACTTCGGCTGCACGAGCACCTGCAGCACGACGTTCACGACGCTGTAGATCGCGATGACGACGAGCATCAGCGGCCAGCCGCCGACCACGAGGGCGAGGATGGCGGGCGGCACGAGCCCCAGCACGAACCCGATGTTCGGGATGAAGTTCGTCACGAACGCGAGGATCGCCCACACCGTCGGCGCCGGCACGCCCACGGCCCACAGCGCGATGCCGTCGATGATCGCGACGACGGCGCCGAAGCTCGCGTTGACCACGAAGTACCGGCGCACGTTCGACGCGTAGCGCTCGAACCGCTCGAGCGTGGCGTCGCGCATCCCGCGGAACGCCGCGTGCGCGTCGCTCAGGCGTGCGGCATCCGCGGCCATGAAGATCACGTAGGCGAGCACGAAGAAGAACGCCGTGAGGATGCCGAGCACCCACCCCGACACGGTCTCGGCGACGCCGAACAGGAACCCCGGGTCGAGCACCGATGCCAGCGCGTCGGCCGCCTGGTCCTGGAGCCCGAGCGACGAGAGCCAGGCGATGATCTGCTGGGTCGTGTCGTTCAGCTCGGAGAAGTAGTCGACGACGAGCACGCCGAAGCGGACGCCCGCGAAGGCGAGCATCGCCGCCAGCACAGCCAGGATCAGGTAGGCGACCACGATGACCACCGTCGTGGCGGCCCAGCGCGGCCACCCCCGGCGCTCGAGCGGGCGACGCACCGGATGCACGATGATGACGATCACCGCGGCGAGCGCGAGCGGCGCCGCGACCTCGCGCGCGAACGAGACGCCCGCCAGCACGACGACGGCGGCGGCCGCCACGAGGATCGGGCTGGTCCGTCGCGACGGTCCGGGCTCGGATCGGGCGCTCCCCGCAGCGGCATCCATGGCTCGACGATAGCGAACGCGGGCGGTGCGCGATCGACTAGAAGTTCGCGACGCCCTTGCCGATCAGCACGACGCCGAGCACGAGCAGCAGCACCGCCATGATCGACGCGTTGTGCTGCACCAGCCACTCGCGCAGCCGTCCGAGCGGCTCGGTCATGGCGGCGGATGCCACGAGGTAGCCCACCACCGGCACCGCCACCGTGCTCGCGGCCAGCGCGGTGAACACGACCACGCACACCACGACCGCCCCGACGTCGAGGCCCGCCCCGCCGATCTCGACGCCGCCACCCGCCGCGAGCAGCAGGTTCTTCGGGTTCACCGCCGAGAGCAGCACGCCGAGCCCGAGACCCCGCACGGCGGTCATCGTGTCGATCGCGCCCATCCACTTCGGCAGGTCGGGCTCCTCCCCGTCCGCGGGCCTGCCCCGCCACTGGCGCAGCGCGACGACGAGGAGGCCGAGCCCGAGCACGAGCTGCACGACGGCGGTGACCGGGCGCGAGGCATCCTCGTCGCGCTCCGGCAGCGCGGCCGAGAGCAGCGTGAAGACCGTCGTGGCCAGTGAGATGCCCACGATCCAGCCGGCGAGGAAGCCGATGCTCGTGCCCTTCGCCCTCGGCGAGAGCAGCATGAGGATGGCGGCGACGATCGGGATCGGGCTGATCGCGATGCCGACCGCGAGCGGGAGGATGGAGCCGATCACTGCACCCACGGTGCGACCCTTCGTCCAGGCGCCGACGGGTGCCGGCCCGGTTCCATCGTGGCCCGGCGGCCGCACCGTGTCGAGCGCCCCGCCGACGCGGCGCTCCGACCGGATGCCTTCCCTGCGCGGCCGGGCGGCGATAGGTTGAGGCCACGGCGACCGATGGGGGTGTTCGCGATGGACGACTACGGTTTCTGGGCGCTGATCAGCTTCCTGCTGGCGGGCCTCGTGTTCGTGGCCTACCTGTTCGTGCTGGTGGCGGTGCTGGGAGACCTGTTCAGCGACCACTCGCTGAACGGCTGGTGGAAGGCCGCCTGGATGCTCTTCCTCGTGCTCGTGCCGTTCGTCGCGGGGCTGGTCTACGTGATCGCGCGCGGGCACGGCATGGCCGAGCGGCGGGCGGCATCGCGGCGGGCGACCGCACCCCCGCGCGCGGAGTACTCGCCGCACGTGAACGCGCCGCCGTCGCCGTCGGACCAGATCGCGCGGGCGAAGTCGATGGTCGATGCGGGCACCCTCACGCCCGAGGAGTACGAGGAGCTGAAGGCCCGCACGCTCGGCGAGGGCTGACCGCTCCGCGTGCCGTCCGGCGCCTCCCGGATACCCTATGGGGGTATAGTGGACGACGTCCGCACCGCGATCCGGAAGGCAGCCATGACCGAGACCACCCGCACCGAACTCCCCCTCGTCCAGTCGGGCGCGGCAGCCGGCGGCTGCTGCGGCGGCGGCAGCTGCGGATGCGGTCACGGCGCGTCCGCCGCGACGAGCACGGCGTCCGGGGCGGCCACGGCCGAGTTCCTCGTCGACGGCATGACCTGCGGGCACTGCGTCTCGAGCGTCACCGAGGAGCTCTCCGAGATCGCGGGCGTCGAGCAGGTGTCGGTCGACCTGCGCCCCGACGGCGCCTCGCGCGTGACCGTCGCGTCCTCGGCTCCGCTCGCCGCGCAGGACGTGCGCGCCGCCGTCGAGGATGCCGGCTACCGCCTCTCGACCGGCGCCTGAGCGCCGCGCCGCCAGCACCCGCCGGGCGACCCCGCGCATGAGCACCACCGCCTCGAACCCGGGCCCCGGCCCGGCCCTCGTCGACGTCGAACTCGACATCACGGGCATGACCTGCGCGTCGTGCGCGATGCGCATCGAGCGCAAGCTCGGCAAGCTCCCGGGCGTCGAGGCGTCCGTCAACTACGCGACCGAGAAGGCGCACGTGCGCGCCCCGGCGACGGTCGCGACGGACGACCTGCTCCAGGTGGTCGCCGCGGCCGGCTACGGCGCGACCGTGCCCGAACCCGAGCCGGAACCCGCCGATGCCGACGAGGAACTCCGCCCGCTGCGACGGCGTCTGATCGCGAGCGCCGCCCTCGCCGCGCCCGTGGTCGTGCTCTCGATGGTGCCGGCCCTGCAGTTCACCTACTGGCAGTGGGTTGCGCTCGCCCTCACGATCCCGGTGGCGACCTGGGGCGCCTGGCCGTTCCACCGCGCCGCCGCCGTCAACGCACGGCACGGCGCCGTCACGATGGACACGCTCATCAGCATGGGCGTCGCCGCCGCGTTCGGCTGGTCGCTCTACGCGCTGTTCCTCGGCGACGCGGGCGAGCCCGGCATGCACATGACCTTCCGCCTGATCGGGCCGGCGCCCGGCGGCCACGACGAGCTCTACCTCGAGGTCGCGGCGGCCGTCACGGTGTTCCTGCTCGCGGGCCGGTACGTCGAGGCCCGCGCGAAGCGCGCGTCGGGCGCCGCCCTCCGTGCGCTGCTCGAGCTGGGGGCGACGGATGCCGCGCTGCTCGTCGACGGCGCCGAGCGACGCGTGCCCGTGCGCGACCTCGTTCCGGGCGACCGGGTCGTCGTCCGCCCCGGCGAGAAGGTCGCCTCCGACGGCCTCGTCGTCGAGGGGGCATCCGCCGTCGACCGCAGCATGCTGACGGGCGAGTCCGTGCCCGTGGAGGTCGGCCCCGGCGATCGCGTCACCGGCGCCACGCTCAACGTCGGCGGCGTGCTCGTGGTCGAGATCACGCGTGTCGGCGCCGACACCGAGCTGGCACGCCTCGGGCGCCTCCTCGAGCAGGCGCAGACCGGCAAGGCGCCGGTGCAGCGCCTCGCCGATCGCATCTCGACCGTCTTCGTGCCGGTCGTGATCGGCCTCGCGCTCGTCGCCCTCGCCGGCTGGCTGCTCGTCGGCGGCACCCCCGAGCAGGCGTTCGGCGCTGCCGTCGCGACGCTCATCATCGCCTGCCCGTGCGCGCTCGGACTCGCCACCCCCACCGCGCTGCTCGTCGGCACCGGGCGCGGCGCGCAGCTCGGCATCCTCATCAGCGGGCCGCAGGTGCTCGAGCAGACCCGCGCGGTCGACACGATCGTGCTCGACAAGACGGGCACGGTGACCACGGGTCGGATGCGGGTGCAGCAGGTCGTCCCCGTCGAGGGCGTCGGGGCCGACGACGTGCTCGCGGTCGCCGCCGCGGCGGAGGCGGGCTCGGAGCATCCGATCGCCCGCGCCGTCGTCGAGGCCGCCCCGCGCACCGCACCGGCCGAGCAGTTCCTCGCCCACGCGGGCCTCGGCGTGCAGGCGGTCGTCGGCGGACGCCTCACGACCGTGGGCCGCGCCGCGTGGCTCGCCGACGCGTGGGCGATCGAGCTGCCCGAGTCCCTCGCCGAGCAGGCGCGGCGCGCCGAGACCGACGGTGCGACCGTCGTGGCGGTGGCGTGGGACGGCGCGGCGCGCGGCATCATCGCGGTCGCCGACACGCTGAAGCCCAGCTCGCCCGAGGCAGTGCGCCGGTTCCGCGACCTCGGCCTCGAGCCCGTGCTGCTCACCGGCGACAACGCGGGCGCGGCCGGCGCGATCGCGCGGGCCCTCGACATCGACGACGTGCACGCGGGCGTGACCCCCGAGGGCAAGCTCGCGGTCGTGCGCGAGCTGCAGGCGGCCGGCCGCACGGTCGCGATGGTCGGCGACGGCGTCAACGACCAGGCCGCGCTCGCGGCATCCGACCTCGGCATCGCCATGGGCCAGGGCACGGATGCGGCCAGGGCGGCGTCCGACCTCACGGTCGTGTCGGGCGACCTGCGCGTCGTCGCCGACGCCGTGCGGCTGTCGCGCCGCACGCTCGGCATCATCCGCGGCAACCTGTTCTGGGCCTTCGCCTACAACGCCACGGCGATCCCGATCGCGATGCTCGGGCTGCTCAACCCGCTCGTCGCGGGCGCGGCGATGGCCGCGTCGAGCGTGTTCGTCGTGGGCAACAGCCTGCGCCTGCGCGGGTTCCGTCCGCAGGGCTGACCGGGGCGGGCGCCGGCTGCGGCGCTGCCCCGAGGCATCCGCTCGGCCCCCGGGTTCAGCGCTCGTTCGTCGGGTCGAGCACCTCGAGCATCGACCCCTGCACGAAGCCGACCCACTCGTACGCGGCGCGCATGTACCCGTCGCGCTCGGTGATCGGCTCGGTCACGGGCTCGGCGTCGTCGGGCTCGTCGGCGATGATGCCGGTGCGCTCGGCGAGGATCAGCCGCAGGTCGGTGAGGAAGGTCAGCCAGCCCCACGACGCGGCCTGGTCGAGCTCGATGTCGACGATGCCGCGGTCCTCCTCGGTCTGCGTCGCGTCGCGCACGGCTGCCGCCGCGTCGCGCTTGGACTGCGCGAGGTCCTCGCGGGTGTAGCGGCGGAACTCCTCGGAGGCCCGGTCGTCGTCGACGTACGCGTCGGGGAACAGCCGGTCGAGCGCGGGGTCGGTGTGCGCCTCCTGCTCGAGCACGGTCACGACCTGCCCGGCGAACTCCGCGAGCAGCATCGCCTCCTCGCTCTCGAGCACGATGCGCACCCCGCCGAGCCCCTGCGCCGCCGAGACGATCACTCGTCGGCCCTCCGCAGCGTTGCCTGCAGGCCGTAGCCGTGCATGGCGGCGACGTGGCGCTCCATCGTCTCGCGGTCGCCGGTCGCGACGACCGCGCGCCCCTCGTTGTGCACCCGCAGCATGAGCTTCTCGGCCTCGTGCCGCGGGAAACCGAAGTAGCTGCGGAAGACGTAGCTCACGTAGGTCATGAGGTTGACCGGGTCGTCCCAGACGATCGTGACCCACGGCGATGCGGTGACGGATGCCTCGTCCGTCTCCTCCCGCACGTCGGGTCGTTCGATCGTCTGCGCCATGCTCCCAGCGTCGCACGAATCGGCCGTGCCGGTCACGGCCCGATGCGCACGCAACGGAATTCGGAACTCGGGAGGCGGGTCAGAGGCCGCGCATCGTGAACGCGCGGGCGAGGCGACGACGGAACGGGCCGGCGGCGAGCAGGCGAACGGCGGCGTTGCGGGCGGCGAGGCGGACGCCGTGCGCGGGGGCGCCCATCGTCATGTTGAACCCGGCCTGCCGGATGGCACGGCGGGCGGACCGACGGCGCGCCCGTTCGTATCCGTCGAGCGCGGCGCCGTCGCGCGAGCCGCTCGCGAGGGCCGCGGCGAGCGCCCGGTCGAGGTGCAGCGCGTCGAGCCAGCCGAGGTTCATGCCCTGTCCGCCGATCGGGCTGACCTCGTGCGCGGCGTCGCCCACGAGCACGACGCGTCCCGCGACGAGCCGCTCGGCCAGGTGCTGGCGCGCGGTGAAGGCGCGGGCGTCGGGCACGTGATCCCCGATACGCGCACCGGTGCGCGCGGCGACGGTGCCGATGAGGGCAGCGGATGCCTCCGGCGAGCGCCCGCCCCGCGGGCCGGCGCCGCTCGCGCCCCACGCCGTTATCGCCACCCACCGGCGCATCCCGCCCGGGAGCGGGAACGACTCGACCACGCCGTCCGGCTCGAAGTGCAGCAGGGCCGAGCCCGGGGCATCCGTGCGGTCGGGCACGTCACCCATCACGTACTCGGCGCGCCCCCGGCGCGAGCGCCACGCGATGCCGGCCTCGGCCCGCACGCCGCTGCGCACCCCGTCGGCACCGACCACGTATCGCGCGGTGCGCGTGGTCGCCGCCGCATCCGACCCGCCGCGCCCGACCGCGAACTCCACGAGCTCGTCGTGCTGCCGGATCGCCGATACCCGCGCCCCGGGGTGCAGCGCACCCGGCCGCAGTTCCGCGAGCCGTTCGACCAGCAGCCGCTCGGTCTCCGCCTGCGGGAGCGCGAGCACGTACGGCAGGCCGGGGTCGGCCTCGGCGAAGTCGAGCGCCCCGAGCACCCTGCCCCGGCACGTGACCCGCCCGTCGTGGATCGCGACACCGGCCCGCCTCGCCGCCTCGCCCACCCCGACGGCGTCGAGCGCGCGGAGCCCCGGCGGGTGCACGCCGATCGCCCGCGACAGCGGCGCCGGCGCCGCGCGCTGCTCGAACACCTCGACCGGCAGCCCGCGCTGCGCGAGCAGGCACGCGAGCAGCAGCCCGACCGGACCGCCGCCCACGATCGCCACGTCGAGCGTGCGCGCCGCGTCCTCCGGCGTCAGCGCCGCTCCCACCACACCTCCAGGCGCGACGGCACCGCCGCGCGCACGCGCCAGTCGCCGGGCAGCGCCGCGGCGAGCTCGGCGACCGTGTGGCTGCGGCGGATCGAGGTGAGCCCGTCCTCCCGGATGTACGAGCCCGCGAGCAGGTTCGGCTGGAACGGCGCCGTGCAGATGCCGAATCCGGCATATCCCCACCGCGACCGCGCGATGTCGGCGTGCAGCGCGAGCCCGCCGGGCCGCAGCAGCCGCTCCGAGTCGGCGAGCAGCGCGCCCAGCTCCTCACCGTCGAGGTGGTGCAGCAGGTGGTTCGAGACCACGAGGTCGTAGCGCTCCCCGACGCGCACGAGGTCGGAACTGTGCGCCCGGCGCAGCACGAGCCCGGCCGGCGCGGGTTGCCGGAGTCCCCACCGGATCGCGCGCACGTCGGGGTCGATCGCGGTCACGGCGAGCCCCAGCCCGTCGCGCCGCGCCCAGCGCAGCAGTGCGCGCGGCACGTCGCCGCCACCGGTGCCGATGTCGAGCAGCGTCGTCACGCGGTCCGTGCGAAGCCGCGGCCGCACCCGCCGCCGGTAGATCGTGCGCCAGCCCGAGACGATCGCGTTGACCAGCCGGAAGCGCCCGTAGGTGCGTTCCAGGGCCTCGGTGTCGCAGTCCGGGGCCTCCATGCGCTCCGTGGCATCCGTCGCCCTCGCCCGGAGGTCGGGCAGTCCGGTCACCCCTCGCGCACCGTCATCAGGGCCGTCTCGACGGTGAGGCCCGGCCCGAACGCCATGGCCGCCACGCGGTCGCCATTGCCGGCGGATGCGGCGTCGAGGATGTTCCGCAGCACGAACAGCACGGTCGCGCTGGACATGTTGCCGAAGTCGCGCAGCGTCTCGCGGGCGGGCACGAGCTGCGCCTCGGCGAGCTCGAGCTTCGCCCCGACCTTGTCGAGGATGGCGCGGCCCCCGGGGTGGATCGCCCAGTGCTCGACCGCGTCGCCGGCGGTGTCGGAGGCGAGTGCAGAGGCGAGCGCGTCGTCGTGGGCGAACAGCGGCTCGAGCGCGCCGACGATGTGGTCGTCGATGATGTTCGGCACGTACGTCGACAGCACCATCTCGAACCCGTGGTCGCCGATCTTCCAGGCCATGTCGCCCTCGCCCACCGGAGTGATCACGGTCTCGAACCGGTCGAGGTCGAGCCCGCGCTCGCCCGGCTCGAGCGGGCGCTGCGTCACGAGGCCCGCCCCGGCACCGTCGGCGAAGAGCGAGCACGCGACGATCGTGTCGGGGTCGGTCGACGAGCGCAGGTGCAGCGTGCACAGCTCGACGCTCACGACCAGCACGACCGCGTCGGGATCGGCCTCGCAGAACTGCTTCGCGGTCCGCAGGGCGGGCATCGACGCGTAGCACCCCATGAACCCGAGGTGCACGCGCTGCACCGACGTGGGCAGGCCGAGCTCGCGCACGATCATGTAGTCGGGGCCGGGCTGGTAGAACCCGGTGCACGAGACGGTCACGATGTGGGTGATGTCGGATGCCTCGAGGCCGGGCGTCGCCGCGATCGCGCGCCTCGCCGCCTCGACGTAGAGCAGCGTCGCCTGCTCGGCGTAGAGCTCGTTGCGGGTCTTCGTGCCGGGCAGCAGCAGCTCGCCGGAGGCGTTGTCGAAGAACTCGGGCACGTCGGGGCGGAACTCGTTCGTCAGCTCCGCGATCGCGGTGTGCCGGGTCTCGATGCCCGACACGTCGAACGAGGTGCCGACGATGCGCTGGGCGAGCCGGTTGAGGCCGGGCTGCGCGGCGAACACGTCGCGCACCTCGTTCTGGATGAGCACAGTGGGAGGGACCGCCGTCTGCAACCCCCGAAGCGTCACGGTCATGCCTCACCTTAGGCACGCCCGGCCCCGTCCGGGTAGGGGTGCTCAGGGTCGGGTCGATGCCGTGACGGTGAACTTCGGCGTGCGGGCGAGCTGGCGCGTCGGGCCGACGAGCCGCTCGAGGGCGTGGCGGTAGCGCAGGTGCGAGTTCCAGACGGCGACGAGCGTGCCCCCGGGCGCGAGGGCGCGGCCCGCGTCTGCGAAGAGGCGCTCGGCGAGCGCGGTCGTGACCGCGGCCCCGGAGTGGAAGGGCGGGTTCAGCACGACCAGCCGGGCGCTCGCGTCGGGCACGGTCTCCAGTCCGTCGGCGCGCTCCGCCGTGACGCGGTCGGCGACGCCGTTCGCCGCCGCGGTCTCGCGGGCCGAGGCGACGGCGGCGGCCGACTGGTCGAGGGCGCGCACGCGGGCCCGTGGCATCCGCTCGGCCAGCCAGGCCGCGATCACCCCGCTACCGCAGGCCAGGTCGATCGCCTCCTCGGCGGCCGAGGCGTCGACCACCTCGCCGAGGTGCGCGAGCAGCGCGCGCGTGCCGATGTCGACGCCGCTGCCCGCGAAGACGCCGCCGTGTGCGACGACGGTCAGGCCGAGCTCGGCATCGCGGGCGTGCGCGGGCCACGGCGACGGCCCGGCCGGCCGGATCGGCCCGCGGGCGATGAGCACGCGCGACTTCTGCCGGGCGTGGCTGACGTCCAGCCTGTTGAAGTGCCGGCGCAGCACGTCGTTCATGGCGAGGGCCATGTGCTTGATGCGTCCGCCGGCGACGACCACGACGTCGTCGGCCGCGTGCCCGGCGACGACGCCGGCGATCTCGTCGAGCGCGTCGAGCGAGCGGGGCAGCCGCAGCAGCACCAGGCGGGCGGATGCCACGAGGCGCGCGTCGAGCGCCACGATCCGCACCGCGTCGGCGAGGCCCGCACGCGCGGCGTTGGCCGCGATGGCGCGCTCCCCGAGCAGCGCGTCCTGGTGCACGCGCACGCCGCGCGCTCCGCGATCGACGGCTCCCAGGGCGAGTGCGCCGTGCGTGTCGCCGATGACGACGACCTCGCCGTCGCCCACGGTCGCGAGCAGCGCGTCCGCCTCGTCGAGGATCAGCCGGTCGGCCGCGTCCCACGCCCGCAGCCCCTCGCCCTCGGTGTCGGGCGCGCGCCGCAGCGCATCGAAGTCCACGCCTGCAGGCTACCCGGGCGCGTCAGCTGCGCTGGTCGAGCGGGCGCCAGACGACCACCTGGTTCTGCCGGCGCACGCGCGTGCCGGTCTTGAGCGAGATGACCTCGCCCTCCGAGCTCGACGCGAACACGCGGGAGCCCGGACGGTTCAGCATCTCGTCGGCGAGCGCCCCCTCGAGCTCGCGCACGCGCTCCTCGAGGTGCGCGACGCGGTTCTCGAGCTGCAGCACGCGGCGGATGCCCTCGAGGCTCACGCCCTCGCCCGACAACGCCGCGATCTCGCGCAGCTGCACAACATCGCGCATCGAGTAGCGGCGGGACTTGCCGGGCGTGCGCGACGGCGAGACGAGCCCGAGCCGGTCGTACTGGCGCAGCGTCTGCGGGTGCATGCCCGCGAGCTCGGCCGCGACGGAGATCACGAACATGGGGCTCTTCTCGTCCATCACGCGCTCCTCCCGTGGCTCGGCAGCCTACTGCCTGGCGCGCGCCAGCAGGTCGGCGCGCGGGTTCTCGTCGGGCACCAGGTCGCGGAACTCCTTGAGCGCGGCCTCGGCCTCGCCCGACAGGTGCGACGGCACCGCGACCTGCACGACCGCGAGCAGGTCGCCCGTGCCCTTCTTGGTCTCGACGCCGCGGCCCTTGACGCGCAGCACGCGTCCGCTCGGCGTGCCCGGCGCCACGCGCAGCTTCACGGGGTCGCCACCGAGCGTGGGCACCTCGATGGTCGCGCCGAGCGCGGCCTCCGCGAACGTGACCGGCACGTTCACGCGCAGGTTCAGCCCGTCGCGCTCGAACACCGGGTGCTTGCGCACCTCGACGGTCAGTACGATGTCGCCGGGCTCGCCGCCGTCGGGCGAGGGCCGGCCCTTGCCGCGCACCTTGATCTTCTGCCCGTCGGCGACGCCCGCCGGGATGCGCACGGTGATCGGCTTGCCGCCGTCGGCGTGCAGCGTGACCTGGTCGCCGCGCGTCGCGGTCACGAAGTCGAGCGTCGTCGTCGCGGTGATGTCGGCGCCGCGGCTCGGCCCACCGTACCCGCGGTAGCCGCCCGAGGGCTGGCCGAACCGACCGCTGCCGAACATGCCGCCCAGGATGTCCTCGAAGCCGCCGCCGCCCGGTGCGCCCTGCGTGTACGTGTACTGCTGGCCGCGGCCGCCACCGCCGAACATGCCGCCGAAGACGTCCTCGAAGCCGCCGGCGTTGCCGCTCGCGCCCGGCGCGGTGAAGCGCGCGCCGCCGCCCATCGCGCGGATCGCGTCGTACTCCTTGCGCTGCTCCGGGTCGGAGAGCACCGAGTTCGCCTCGCTGATCTCCTTGAACTTCGCCTCGGCCTTCGCGTCACCCGGGTTCGAATCGGGGTGGTACTTGCGGGCCAGCTTGCGATACGCCTTCTTCAGGTCGGCGTCGCTGACGTTCTTCGAGACGCCCAGCACCTTGTAGAAGTCCTTGTCGAACCAGTCCTGGCTTGCCAACGGCGCCTCCCTTCCCTGTGTGCGGAGGCCGTCGGCACTCCAGTCAAACCTGAGTTAAGTCCGCTCAAGTTTACCACGAGCCCGCTCGCGCTCGAGGCGTGCGGCCCGGCGGGATCCGGGCGGCGGCAGCGCGCCGCGCCGACGGCGTCGCCATGACGGTCGCGGGGGCCTGGTGCGGACCACGAACATCGTCGACGCGACGCCGACGGCGATGAGGGCGGATGCCCCGAGCGCGACGATCCCGAGCGTGCCCGCCGCACCGCCGGCGCCCCCGACCGCCCCGGCCGCATCGCACCGCGGCTCGGCGGCGCCGGCGGTCGCGATCTCGAACTCCGGCGGCGCGTAGCTGAACTCGACGTCGCCGCGGATCACGTGGCCCTCGATCGTCACCGAGCGCCACGACGCCGTGTACTCGCCCGGCTCCCCGAGCGCGACCGGCACCGAGATCCGCGGGCCGACGGTCACGGCGCAGCCGGTCTCGTAGTGCAGTCCCGACTCGTCGGTCACGAGCACCG
The DNA here is from genome assembly GCF_027925245.1 of Agromyces rhizosphaerae. Classification (NCBI taxonomy): domain Bacteria; kingdom Bacillati; phylum Actinomycetota; class Actinomycetes; order Micrococcales; family Microbacteriaceae; genus Agromyces; species Agromyces rhizosphaerae. Next base: position 1,748,869 of record NZ_BSDP01000001.1, on the reverse strand, counting down.
ACGACGGGTCGACGTCGGGGCCGAAGTCGATCAGCTCCTCGTCGAAGTCGAGCACGACCTCGGCGACCCGGTCGACGGTCGCACCGTCGGCGGGCGTGGTGCCGATCAGGTACGCGTGCGCCCACGCGGGCGTCGCGGGGGCGAGCAGCGGCACCCCGGCGAGCGCCGCGCCCACGACGACCGCGAACATGGCGACCGCGAACATGCGGAAGCGGGGGCCGCGCGACTCGCGCGGCCCCCGCCGTCCGTCAGATTCCCGGGCCATCGGCCGTTCGGGCTACTGCGGGGTCTTCACGACCACCTTGGCCGCACGCAGCAGCGTGGAGCCCAGGTAGTAGCCGGTCTCGACGACGTCGGCCACCGTGTCGACCTCGACCTCGTCGCTCGGCTGCTGGAAGATCGCCTCGTGGCGCTGCGGGTCGAACGCCTCGCCCGCCTCGCCGAAGGGCGAGAGGCCGAGCTTCTCCACCGCGCCGCGGAGCTTCGCGGCGATCGTCGCGAAGGGCGCGTCGCCCTCGAGGTCTCCGTGCTTCTCGGCCCGGTCGAGGTCGTCGAGCACCGGCAGCAGCACGGCAACGGCCTTGCCGACCGCGCGCTCGCGCTCGACCTCGCGGTTCGCCTCGGTGCGCTTGCGGTAGTTCGCGTACTCGGCCGTGACGCGCTTCAGGTCGGCGAGGTGCTCGCTGCTCGGCTCGTCGACCTCCGCCTGCGCGGCGTTCAGGATGTCGTCGACCGTCAGCGGCTCGTCGTCGCCGGCGGCATCCGCCTCGCCCTCAGCGGGCTCCTCGGATGCGTCGTCGGGACCCTCTGCGGCATCCGACTCGTCGTCGGCCGGCGGCATCGACGTCTCGACGTCGGGACCCTCGAGCGGCTCGAAGTGGGAGCCGGACTCGTCGGCGCCGGCGTCCGACGCCGACGAGCCCGCGGGCTGCCGAACCTCGCCCGTCTCGGGGTCGATCCGCCGCTTGTCGCGGATGATCGGCTCTTCGCGTTCGTGGTTCTCGTCAGCCATGTCCTACTTCTTCTCGTTCTCGTCCTCGTCGTCGACGACCTCGGCGTCGACGACGTCCTCGTCGGACTCGTCGGCCTGTGCGCCGGTCGCGTTGGCGTCCTCGCCGGGCTCGCCGGCGGCGCCCGCCGCCGCATCCGCCTGTGCACCAGCGTAGATCGCCTCGCCGAGCTTCTGCTGCGACTGCGAGAGCTTCTCGAACGCCGTCTTCACGGCCTCGTCGTCCTCGCCCGCGAGCGCGGTCTTCAGCGCGTCGACGTCGCCCTGCACCTCGTCCTTGACGTCGGAGGGCAGCTTGTCCTCGTTGTCCTTGATGAGCTTGTCGGTCGAGTAGGCGAGCTGCTCGGCCGAGTTGCGGGTCTCGGCCGACTCGCGGCGCTGCTTGTCCTCGGCAGCGTGCTCCTCGGCCTCGCGCACCATGCGGTCGATGTCGTCCTTCGGCAGGCTCGAGCCGCCGGTGATGGTCATCGACTGCTCCTTGCCGGTGCCCTTGTCCTTGGCGGACACGTGCACGATGCCGTTGGCGTCGATGTCGAAGGTGACCTCGACCTGCGGGATGCCGCGCGGCGCCGGGGCGATGCCGGTGAGCTCGAAGGTGCCCAGGGGCTTGTTGTCGCGGGTGAACTCGCGCTCGCCCTGGAAGACCTGGATCGCGACCGACGGCTGGTTGTCGTCGGCGGTCGTGAAGGTCTCGCTGCGCTTGGTCGGGATGGCCGTGTTGCGCTCGATGAGCTTGGTCATGATGCCGCCCTTGGTCTCGATGCCGAGGCTCAGGGGGGTGACGTCGATGAGCAGCACGTCCTTGCGCTCGCCCTTGAGGACGCCCGCCTGGAGGGCGGCGCCCACGGCGACGACCTCGTCGGGGTTCACGCCCTTGTTGGGCTCCTTGCCGCCGGTCTCCTGCTTCACGAGCTCCGAGACGGCGGGCATGCGGGTCGAGCCGCCGACGAGCACCACGTGCGCGATGTCGCCGACCTTGATGCCGGCTTCGCGGATCACGTCGTCGAACGGCTTCTTCGTGCGGTCGAGCAGGTCGGAGGTCATGTTCTCGAACTGGGCGCGGGTGAGCGTCTCGTCGAGGTTGGCCGGGCCGTTCTCGGTGAGCGACAGGTACGGGAGCTGGATGCTCGTCGACATGCTCGACGAGAGCTCCTTCTTCGCCTGCTCCGCGGCCTCCTTGAGGCGCTGGAGCGCGATCTTGTCCTTCGAGACATCGACGCCGGTCGACGACTTGAACTGCTTGATGAGGTGCTCGACGACCCGCTGGTCCCAGTCGTCGCCGCCGAGGCGATTGTCACCTGCGGTCGCGCGGACCTGGATGGTCGAGAAGTCGTCGTCCTTGCCCACCTCGAGGAGGGAGACGTCGAACGTGCCGCCGCCGAGGTCGAAGACGAGGATGAGCTCGTCCTCCTTGCCCTTGTCGAGTCCGTACGCGAGCGCGGCCGCGGTCGGCTCGTTGATGATGCGCAGCACGTTCAGGCCCGAGATCTCTCCGGCCTCCTTGGTGGCCTGGCGCTCGGCGTCGTTGAAGTACGCCGGCACCGTGATGACGGCGTCGGTGACGGTGTCGCCCAGGTACTGCTCGGCGTCGCGCTTGAGCTTCTGGAGGATGCGGGCCGAGATCTCCTGCGGCGTGTACTTCTTGCCGTCGATCTCGGTGTTCCAGTCGGTGCCCATGTGGCGCTTGACCGACGAGATGGTGCGATCGACGTTGGTGACGGCCTGGCGCTTCGCGGTCTCGCCGACGAGCACCTCCCCGTCCTTGGTGAACGCGACCACCGAGGGGGTGGTGCGCAGGCCCTCGGCGTTCGCGATGACGGTGGGCTCGCCACCCTCGAGGACGCTGACCACGGAGTTCGTGGTGCCGAGGTCGATACCGACTGCACGTGACATGTGTTGCATCTCCTATCGTGTCCGAACCCGCACGGCACGGATGCCCCGTGACCGCCGCGCTCGGACGTGATCCGGGCGTCCGCCCGGGTCGAAGTCGTGGCGTCGGGGAAGACTTGAGCCCCGACGAATCAAGTTTCACACCGGCCGAATCGGGTGTCAAATCTTCCGGGCCAAAGTTGAGTCGATCCGGCTCAACTCACGGCGCACGCACAGGAACGGATGCGACGGGCCGGGCGTTCAGGCACCGGGCCGCGCCCCCGGCGCGGGTTCCTCCGCGGGCTCGGCCGCCGGCACCGACCCGGTCGTGCCCGCGAACTGCGCCGACAGCAGCCGGTACGACCGGGTCGTGAACGCGACCAGCGCGACGGAGACGAGGATGAGCCCCGCGAACAGGAACACCAGTGCGATGCCGCGCGCGTCACCCTCGCCGAGGAGCCAGCCCCAGGTCGCACGCCCCGCCGAGCCCTCCATGTACGGGATCACCCAGAACTCGGCGATCGGCGCGACCAGGAACGCGGTCACGGGCGCAGCCGCCGACTCGAGCGCCTGCGCGAACCCGAAGACGCGGCCCTGGCGCCGGAACGTCACGACCTTCTGGATGACGGTCTGCTCCGCCGCCTCGACCACCGGGACGATCGCCATGTACACCCAGATGCCGGCCGCGTACAGCCACCACCACTCGCGCAGCGTGAAGGCCGCGCCGAGCACGCCCATGCCGACGACGACCAGCAACATGGTGCGGATCGGGTTGCGCCCCAGCCCGAACTTCGCCACCAGCGCCCCGCCGATGATGAAGCCGGTGGAGGTCACGCCGAGCACGATGCCCCAGACCTCGACCGGGAACAGGGTCAGGCCGTACGGGTCCATGAGGGCGATGTACGCACCGCCGATGAGGTTGTTGAAGGTGGTGAAGATGATGAGCGCGAACAGGCCGGGCACGCCGCGGATGGCGGCGATGCTGCCGCGGATGTCGATCGCCGGCGCCCGGCCGTCTTCCGCGACCGGCTGCTCCTCCGGAATCTTCAGGAACAGCAGGTGCACCAGGGCGGCCGCCGTCGCGACGATCGCGAGCAGCAGCGTCCAGCCCATGCCGAGCAGGCCCACGGAGAGCCCCGAGAACACGCTCGTCACCATGAACGCGATGCCCTGCACCGTGCCGACCAGGCCGTTGGCGTTCGCGTGACGTTCGACCGGCACCAGCAGCGTCACGGTGGTCGAGAGCGCGATGTTGCGCATGTTCTCGATGACGGAGCCGAACAGGATGATGCCCGAGAACAGCCAGAACCACGGCCCGCCGAGGTCGACCAGCGACGCCTCCGGCTGGAGCAGGTACAGCACACCCGACACGGCGAACGCCGTGAGCGTCACGATGCTCGAGAAGACCATGACCGCGTGCTTGCGGTGCCGGTCGACGATGGTGCCGAACACCATCGAGAACACGGCGACGAGGAGCATGTAGACGCCGCCGATGATGCCCGTCGCGAGCACCGAGCGCGTCTCGAGGTACACCCAGAACGTCAGTGCGAACCAGAGGAAGCTCGTCGTGACGTTCGCCACGAGCGTGTTCGCGAGCACCTGCATGAACACGCGCATGCCGCCGGGCGGCGGTTCCGGATGCTCCGCCCTGGCGCCCGCTGCCGCGGCGCGCGCTTCCGCGCCGTCGTCCGTCGGCTCCGTGGCATCCGAGCCCGATCGTTCCCCCTGCACCCGGGCAGCCTAACCCCGCCGTCCGACGTCGGCCGTCGACCCCTTCCGCAACACCTGTCGAAGGCCTAGAGTGCGGACTACGCGCTGGCGCGCGAGCGAGGGGGATCGCACCATGAGGTCGAGCACGAGACTGGTGGGCGGCATCGCCGTCGCATCGCTGGCACTGGCGGGGTTCGGGGCCGCGGGAGCGGTGGCCGCTCCGGGGAACCCGGGACAGCCGAAGTACACGGCCGGGGACGAGGGCGGCGGGGATCCGTACTTCCCGTACTCGGGCAACGGCGGCTACGACGTGCTGCACTACGACCTCGACCTCACGTACACGCCGCCGGCGGCCTCGCCCGCTCCGATCGAGGGCGACCTCGACGCGGTCGCGACGATCGACCTGGTGCCGACGCAGGACCTCGACCGCTTCAACCTCGACCTGCGCGGGCTCGACGTGACTGCCGTGACGGTGAACGGCAAGCCGGCGACCTCGAGCGCGCCGCCGGCCGCCGGTGACGAGGTCGACGGTGCGGCCTTCTGGCAGGTGCAGGACGACACCGCCCGGGTCTGGGAGCTGACGATCCAGCCCCGGCCGAAGCTCAAGGCGGGCTCGGAGGTCGAGGTCGTCGTCGAGTACGGAGGCACCACGACGCGACCGCGCGACATCGAGGGATTCCTCTACGGTTGGGTGACCACGCGCGACGGCGCGATGGTCGTGAGCGAGCCCGAGGGCTCGATGACCTGGTACCCGCAGAACGACCAGCCCACCGACAAGGCGACCTACTCGTTCGAGATCACCGTGCCCGAGGGCAAGGTCGCCGTGGCGAACGGCACCCAGCCGAAGCCGGAGGAGACGGCGAACGGCTGGACGACCTGGTTCTGGGACGCGCCCGACGCGCAGGCGAGCTACCTCACCACCGCGTCGGTCGGCGACTACGACCTCCGCGACGCCTACACGTCGTCGAGCGGCGTGCCGATCATCGACGCGGTCGACGCCGACCTCATGAGCGGCAACCTCGCGACGACGAATGCGAGCCTCGCGCTCCAGCCCGCCATGATCGACTTCTTCGAGTCGGTCTTCGGCGACTACCCGTTCGTCGCGTACGGCTCGATCGTCGAGGACGACTCGGTCGGCTACGCGCTCGAGACGCAGACGCGGCCCGTCTACTCGCGCGTCGCCCGCGAGAGCACCGTCGCGCACGAACTCGCCCACCAGTGGTTCGGCAATGCGGTGAGTCCCGAGCTGTGGCAGTACATCTGGCTCAACGAGGGGTGGGCGAGCTACGCGGAGTGGCTCTGGGCCGAGGAGCAGGGCGGCGAGACCGCCCAGGACGCGTTCGAGGGCGTGATGTCGATCCCCGACACGAGCTCGTTCTGGGACGTCGTGATCGGAGACCCCGGGCCGACCGGGCTCTTCGCGGGCCCCGTCTACGACCGCGGCGCCGCGACGTTGCACGCGCTCCGCCTCGAGGTCGGCGACGACGACTTCTTCGCCGCCGCCCAGCTCTGGCTGGAGCGCTACGACGACGGCACCGCGACGAGCGACGACTTCCAGGCGGTCTACGAAGAGGTGTCCGGGCTCGACCTCGACGCCTTCTTCGAGACCTGGCTGTACACCCCGGAGAAGCCGGTGATCTGACCGGGATGACGATCCCCGCCAGCCCCGAGCAGGCCGCGGAGTCCGCGGCCCGGTACGGACGCGGCGCGCGGCGGAAGGCGGGCCGGGCGGCCCGCGACGACGTGCCGATCTCGGAACAGGCCCGCCTCGCGGCATCCGACCGCGACCCGGTCGCGACGCTCGAACGGCAGGCCGAGTCGCGCGTGACGTCCCTCATCGCGATCCGGCACGGGCGCATGGCCGCGTCGCCGTTCGCGTTCTACCGCGGCGCGGCGGCGCTCATGGCCCACGACCTCCGGCGCGAGCCCGACTCGGGCATCGTCACCTGGCTCTGCGGCGACGCGCACCTGTCGAACGTCGGGCTCTACGCGTCGCCCGAGCGCGAACTCGTCATGGACGTCAACGACTTCGACGAAACCGCGCCCGGTCCCTTCGAATGGGACCTGAAGCGGATGGCGGCGAGCTTCGAACTCGCTGCCCGCGCGCGGGGCTTCGACGACGACGAGCGCGGCGACATCGTCGCTGAGGTGGTGCACGCCTACGCGGGGGCGATGGACGGCCTGGCCGGCGCCGCACGGCTGCGCCTCGCGACCGCCACGGTCAGCGCGTCGACGCTGATCGAGGCCACCGGGCAGGCGCTCGACGCCACGGCCGCCGACCGCGTGGCGAAGGTGCTCGCGAAGGCGCAGCGGCGCGACAGCCGACAGGCCGCCCGCAAGCTGATGGAGGTCGTCGACGGCGAGCCCCGCTTCCGCTCGCAGCCGCCGCTGCTCACCCCGCTGCGCGAGATCGCCGAGCACGGCGACCTCGACGAGGTCGAGGCGCGGGAGTACCTCTCCGCGGTCCTCGAGCGGTACCGGCAGTCGCTCGCCCCCGACCGGCGCCAGGTGCTCGACGGCTACGCGTTCGTCGACGCGGCGATGAAGGTCGTCGGCGTCGGCAGCGTCGGCACCCGGGCATGGGTCGTGCTGCTGCGCGGCAACGGCCGCCGCGACCTCCTGATGCTGCAGGCCAAGGAGGCGCAGCGCTCGGTGCTCGAGTCGACGACAGGCCCGAGCGGGTTCGCGCACCAGGGCGAACGCGTCGTGCGCGGCCAGCGCATCATGCAGGCGCTCAGCGACGTGCTGCTCGGCTGGCTCACGGCCGAGGGGCTCGACGGGGTGCCCCGTGACTTCTACATGCGCCAGTTCCGCGACTGGAAGGGCTCGGCCGACCCGTCGATCATGGAGCCGGAGACGATGCGGCTCTACGCGCAGTACTGCGGCGTGCTGCTCGCACGCGCACACGCCCGCGGCGGTGACGCGGCCACGATCGCCGGGTACGTGGGCCGCGGCAGGAGCCTCGCCCGGGCGCTCGCGGAGTTCGCGACCGCGTACGCGGACCGCACCGAGGAGGACCACCGCGCGCTGCTCGCCGCGATCGCGAGCGGCCGCGTCGAGGCCGTCGACGCCTGAGCGCCCGGTCGCCGTTCGCGCCGGCCGGCCCGCGCCGCGTCGGCCAGCGGTGCACGGCCGGCCGGCACGGCGCACACTGGCCGCACGCAGGGAACCGGCGTAGTATCACGCTCGGATGCCCGCTCAGCGGCATCCGCCACCGGAACGGAAGGAGAGGACTCATGCAGACCGTCGAAGTCGTGCGCCTCGCCGACCACCTTCCCTCGGAGGCCTCCCGCTAGACACCGGCGGCCTCCACGTTCCTGGAGACCCCAATTGTCTGGAGACGACCTCGCGCCATCCGGCGCACCCTGGCCCGTGCTCGAGTTCGATGAGTTCGAACCCGGCGACGGGCAACGCTGGTCCACGTGGCCGGCGACCACCCCCACCGAGCGCGGCCCCGAGCCGCGCCCCGACTGGATCGTGACCTCGGCCTCGGCCGTCGACACCGAGCTCGGCATCGTGAAGTCGGGCAAGGAGGCCGACGTGTTCCTCGTCGAGCGCGCCGTGCCTGACGACCCCAGGCAGCGCGTCGTGCTCGCGGCGAAGCGCTACAAGGCCGCCGACCGTTCCGACTTCCGCCGCTCGGGCGTCTACACGGCCGGCCGCCGCGAGAAGAAGACGCGCGACACGCGCGCGCTCGCCCGCGGCTCCGCCTACGGCCGCGCCCTCGCCGCCGGTCGCTGGGCGGGCGCGGAGTTCGCCGCGCTCTCGGAGCTCTGGGCGGCCGGCCTGCCCGTGCCCTACCCCGTGCAGGTCGCGGGTACCGAGCTGCTCATGGAGTTCGTCGGCACCGACGGCCGCGCAGCGCCCCGGCTCGCCCAAGCTCACGCCGAGCCGCACGAGCTCGACGACTGGTTCGAGCAGGTGCGCACGCTCGTGCTCGCGTTCGCGCAGGCGGGCTACGCGCACGGCGACCTCTCGCCGTACAACCTGCTCGTGCACGAGGGCCGCGTGGTCGCGATCGACCTGCCGCAGATCGTCGACGTGGTCGGCAACCCGAACGGGCTCGACCTGCTGCACCGCGACTGCGTGAACGCGTGCTCCTGGTTCCAGCGCCGCGGGCTCGACGACGCCGACCCCGAGCTGCTGTTCGGCGACGCGGTCGCGGTCGTGTTCGGGTAGGGAGGGCGGGCGGATGCCTCGGGGCCACGCGGCTCCGAGGCATCCGCCACCCGAACGACCTACGCTGGTCTCTCGATGTCCCACACCCACCACGCGCCCGCCACGGGCGACCCCGGCCCGGCGCGCGGCCTCACCGGTCGCCGCGCGATCGCCGCGGGCATCGCAGCCGCGATCGTCGCCGGGCTCATCGCCGTGCGCGTGACCACCTCGCAGGGCGAGTTCGACCTGCCCGATGCCACGCAGGACTTCGTCACGCTCTCGGCGAGCGTGCTGATCGAGAGCCTGCCGTTCGTCTTCCTCGGCATCGGGCTGTCGATCGCGGTGCGGCTGTGGCTGCCCGACGACTTCCTGGTGCGCCGCCTGCCGCGCAACCCCGGCCTGCGGCGCGCGGTCGTGTCGCTGCTCGGCGTGCTGCTGCCGGTCTGCGAGTGCGGCAACGTGCCGCTCGCGCGCGGACTCATCGTGCGCGGCCTCTCGGTCGGCGAGGCGATGACGTTCCTGCTCGCCGCACCGATCCTGAACCCCGTCACCATCATCACGACGTACCAGGCGTTCGGGTGGGACGACGGCATCCTCGCGGCGCGCATCGCGGGCGGCTTCGTGATCGCGAACCTCGTCGGCTGGGTATTCAGCCGCCACCCCGAGCCGATGTCGCTGCTCACGCCGAAGTTCCAGGCGGCCTGCGCGCACGAGCCCGGCCAGGGCGGCCGGAAGTCGCGCCGAGCGGCGACCATGTTCGCCGAGGAGACCGCTGCGATGCTGCCCGCGCTCGTCGTCGGCTCGGCGATCGCCGGCTTCATCCAGGTCGCGATCTCGCGCGACCTGCTGGTCACCCTCGGCCAGAACCCGGTGCTCTCGGTGTTCGCGCTCATGGTGCTCGCGTTCGTCGTCTCGATCTGCTCCAACGTCGACGCGTTCTTCGCCCTCGCACTCGGCTCGACGTTCATGCCGGGCGCGATCGTCGCCTTCCTCGTCTTCGGGCCGATGATCGACATCAAGATGCTCGCGCTGCTGCGCACGACCTTCACGACCCGCACCCTGGTGCAGCTGACCGCGATCGTCGCCCTGGCGAGCGCGGCGCTGGGATTGGCGGTCAACGTTGTGGCCTAGGTTCCTCGAACGCTGGAAGGGCATCGCCCTCACGCTCGTCGGCGTCGTCGCGACGCTGTGGCTCGCGCTGAGCGGGCAGCTCGGCCTGTACATCCACCCGCGCTACTTCCTGTTCACGACGATCATGGCGGTGATCGGCGGGGTGCTCGCGATCGTGGCGATCCTGCTGCTGCCGGCCGTCGGCGAGCGCGAGGACGACCACGAGCACGAGCACGACCACGAGGGCGAGACGGATGCCCCGCAGCGGCGCGGCCGGCCCCGCGGCCGCCGGCGCGCGATCGCGGGCGCGTGGGCGACCGTGGCGATCCTCGTCGGGGCGGGCATCGCCCTGCTCGCGCTGCCCCCGGCGACCCTCAGCGCGGCGACCGCGGTGCAGCGCGACGTCGAGCGCACGACCTCCGACCTCGCGAACGAGTCGCCGCTGCTCGTCGGCACCGACCCGTCGGAGTTCACGTTCAAGGACTGGGCGCTGGTCGTGCGCCAGGGTGGCGCCGCGGCCGAGCTGACCACGACCGACGTCGAGCTCGTCGGCTTCGTCATGCCGGCGCCCGCCGACCCCGACGACACGTTCGTGCTCGCGCGGTTCACGATCACGTGCTGCGCCGTCGACGCCCAGCCGATCGGCGTGCCGGTGCACCTGCCCGGCTGGCGCGCGCGGTTCTCGCCCGACGACTGGGTGGATGCGACCGGGCGCTTCGGCGCCGACCCGTCGGGCGGCGAGGGCCTCGTGCTGCTGCCGACCTCGCTCGACGTCACCGACCAGCCGAGCGAGCCGTATGTCTACTGATCCGGGCGCCTTCCGCCGCGCGCTGACCGGCACGCTCGTCGTGCTCGGCGCGGCCGGCCTCGCCCTCGTGGTGACGAGCGCGCTGCAGGGGCCGAAGGTCGCCGCGACGTCGGTCGACCCGATCGCGGTCACCGAGCTCGCCGGGCAGCAGGTCGTCATCGAGCTCAACCAGCCGATCGTGCGGATCGACGGCGACCTCGCGGTCGATCCGCAGCTCGACGCGACCGTGTCGTTCGAGGACGACCTGCTGTTCGTCGAGTTCGCCGAGCCGCTCCCGTACGCCACCGAGGTCGAGCTGTCGATCAACGGTGTGGTGGGCGAGTCGCAGCCCAACGCCGGCACGATCGCGCACCGGTTCACGACCGCCGACGCCGACGTGGTCACGCTGGTGCGCAACAGCCCGGCCGGCGAGCCCGACCGGCTCGTGCGCTCGAGCGTCGCCGACCCCGCGAACCCCGAGGTGCTCCTCGAGGCGCCCGTGCTCGAGCAGTTCGCCCGCGCCGGCGAGGTCATCGCGGCGACCGCCGTGCAGGACGACGGCACGAACTCCCTCTGGATCGCGGGCGGCGGCGCGGGCGACACGCCCGCGCAGGTCGCGCTGCCGGCCGCGGGCGTGGTGCGCACCCTCGGCGCCTCCACGACGCATCCGATCGTCGCGTTCACCCTCGACTCGGGCACCCGCACCGCCGAGGACGCCGACGACGACTACCGCAGCGCGCTGTTCGCACTCGACGTGTCGGGCGGCGCGGTCGAGCCGGTGCCGGTCACCGGCCCGACGGGCGAGGTGCTGCAGGTGACCGAGTGGTGGTTCGTGCCGGGCACCGCGTCGCTCGTCGTGCAGGACTTCGAGGGCGCGCTCCTCCTGGTCGACCCGCTCACGGGCGCCGACCCGGTCGCGCTCGGCGCGCACGACGAGCTGCGCGGCGTGCTCCCGGGCTCGCGCACGCTCGTCGTCGCCGACCCCGACGGCGGCACGCTCATCGACCTCGAGACCGGCGACCGCGCGCCGAACGACCTGCCGGTCGCCGACCTGCCCGACGGCGCGTACCCCGGCCGGGTCGTGCAGCTCGACGCAGCGGGCGCCTACCTCATGCAGGTGCTGCTGCCCACGATCGCCGAGGACGGGTCGACCAGGGCGACCGCGCTGGTCATCCGGGTGGACGACGCGGGCACGTCGGTGCTGTACTCGACCGACGAGTCCAGCCGCATGCTCGAGTTCTGCGCCTCGCCGAACGGCCGGCTGCTCGCGGTCGAGACCGCGCAGGCCGACGCGGAGTCCGACCGCTACCCCAACCTGCCCTCCTCGATCGACCGCCTCACGACCGTGGTCGACGTCGTGACCGCGGAACTCGTGCTGACCCAGCAGGGCGGCTCGTCGAACTGGTGCCGCTGACGCGGGTTCCGCGCTAGCCTGCACCCACGACGGTCGGCGATGACCGCGAGCGGGTGCCCACGGCACGATCGGATGCCCGGTGCCATCGCTCGCGCGTCACCACCCGTTCACCCGATGCAGCGAGGCTTGCGCCCATGACCCAGCCCCCGGTCCTTCCCCCGAACGACGTCGCCACCGCCGAGCCCGGCGCCGAGCAGCGGGACCGCCCGCGCGGCGCGCTCTCCTGGGCGCTCTGGGACTGGGGGTCGGCCGCGTTCAACGCCGTCGTCACGACGTTCGTGTTCACGGTCTACATCACGAGCGCGGGCTTCGGCGAGCCGGGGACGATCGAGGCGCAGCTCGGCTGGGCGCTGGCCGCGGCCGGCCTGCTCATCGCGGTGCTCGCGCCGGTGATGGGCCAGCGCTCCGACAACCGGGGGCGCCGCAAGCTCTGGCTCGGCGTGAACACCTACATCGTGGTCGCGCTGACCGCGGCGATGTTCTTCGTGCAGCCCGCGCCCGAGTTCCTGCTGCTGGGCCTCGTGCTGCTCGCCGCCGGCAACGTCTTCTTCGAGTTCGCGGGCGTGAACTACAACGCCATGCTGAACCAGGTGTCGACCCCGGCGTCGATCGGCCGCGTGAGCGGGTTCGGCTGGGGCATGGGGTACGTCGGCGGCATCGTGCTGCTGCTCATCGTGTACTTCGGCTTCATCGCCCCCGAGGTCGGCCTCTTCGGCGTGACCGGCGAGAACGGGCTCGACATCCGCATCACGGTGCTCGTCTCGGCGGTGTGGTTCGCGGTGTTCGCGCTTCCGGTGCTGCTCCGGGTGCCCGAGTTCCGCCCGCCGGCCGGCGCCGCGCGCGAGCGCATCGGGTTCTTCGCCTCGTACAGCCGCCTGGGGCGCGACATCGCCCGCCTCTGGCGCGAGCGCCGCAACGTCGTGTGGTTCCTGCTCGCCAGCGCGGTCTTCCGCGACGGCCTCGCGGGCGTGTTCACGTTCGGCGGCGTGCTCGCGGCCTCGGTCTTCGGGTTCTCGGCGGGTGAGGTGATCATCTTCGCGATCGTCGCGAACGTCACCGCGGGCGCCTCGACGATCGCGGTCGGCGTGCTCGACGACCGCCTCGGCGCGAAGCCCGTGATCATCACGGCGCTCGCCGGGCTCGTGGCATCCGGCCTCATCGTGTTCTTCCTGCACGACGGCGGGCAGCTCGTGTTCTGGACGGCCGGGCTCGCGCTCACCCTCTTCGTCGGACCCGCGCAGTCGGCGAGCCGCACCTTCCTGGCGCGCCTCATCCCCGCCGGCCGCGAGGGCGAGGTGTTCGGCCTCTACGCCACGACCGGCCGCGCCGTCAGCTTCCTCGCGCCCACGATGTTCGCGCTCTTCGTCACGATCGGCGGCGCGCCGTACTTCGGCATCCTCGGCATCGTGCTCGTGCTCGCGGTCGGGCTCGCGCTGCTCATCCCCGTGCGGGCGGAGGCGCGCGCGCTCGACTGATCGGGCGCGTCGGGGGCCGACCTCCGGCGTCATCACAGGTGGCACGGAATCGACGCCCGCCTTCGGTACTGTGAACACTCACGATCCACCCGCGGCTCCCGCCGCACCGAGTGAGAGGGCCACGGTCAGCTCAGTGACGGAAATCGAGCACCGGCGAAAGCAGCGCCGCCGCTTCCGCACGGTCGGGTACCTCGGCGTGATCGCCGCGTGGTGCTTCTCCGTCGGGCTGGGCGTGGTGCTCGAGCCGCCCGAGTGGGTGCGCATCCCGGCGCTGTTCGTGCACCTGGGGTCGCTCATCATCGGGCTCGGCGCCGTCGTCATGGTCGAGTGGCACGGGCTGCTCTGGGCGACCGGGTGGAGCACCGTGCGCGAGGTGGTCCAGGCCGACAAGACCCTGATCCTCCCGATCTGGGTCGGCCTCGCGGGGCTCCTCGCGAGCGGGGCGCTCCTGCAGCCCCAGCTCGACTCGCCCCTGACGATCGTGAAGCTCGGCTGCGTGCTCGTGCTGTCGCTGAACGGCGTGGCGCTCACGAGGTGGACCTGGGAGCTCGGGCGCCTGCCCGCGAGGACCTCGTTCGGCTCGATGCCGCTCCGGCTGCGCACCTGGTTCATCGGCAGCGGCATCGCCTCGCAGCTGGCGTGGTGGACCGCGGTGTTCATCGGGATGTGGAACTCCACCACCTGACAATCCGCGGAGACCGGCCCATTCCCTTTGGGCCATGGCCGGGGCTGCATATATGCTCGCCTTCAGCCCCCACCCCCCCTTCGTGAGGACGATCGATGCCCGCAGGCGATACCCCCTACCCGATCGCCGTCCACGTCGCCCCTGCCCGACTGCGCACCGAGGCGATCGCGTGAGCGGCCCGGCACCGACCCGGCGCGACCGCCGGGCGCAGCGCGAGCTCAAGCGACGCCGTCGGCGGCGCACCACCATGGTCGTCGTCGGCAGCATCGCCGCGCTGCTGCTGATCGGCGGCGGCGCGTTCGCCGCCGTGACCCTCATGGGCGGGGGCGCCGGCGGGGCGACCGGCGAGGCGCAGCTCGCCGCGGAACCCGTCGTGTTCCCGCAGGACGAGCCGGCCGCAGCGGACGGCGCCGGCCCCTGCACGACGCTCAACGTGCTCTCGTCGTTCGAGAACGCCGAGATGGTGGAGGAGCTCGCGAACGGCTACAACGCCCAGCCGCGCGACGTGGGCGGCGCGTGCGTCGACGTCGTCGCGACGCGGGACAAGTCCGGCATCGCCGCGGAGGACGCCGCCGAGGGCTTCCCGGACCTCGCCGAGGCCGAGCGCCCCGCCGTGTGGATCCCCGACGCGGCGACGTGGCTCGGGGTCGCACGCGACGCGGGCGCGGGCGACGTCGTGCCCGAGTCCGGCACGAGCCTCGGGGCATCCGACATCGTGCTCGCCATGCCCGAGCCGCTCGCCGACGCGATCGGGTGGGACGACGACGCACCCACCTGGGACGAGGTGCTCACCGCATCGGAGGACACGCAACTCTGGGCCGACCTCGGACACCCGGAGTGGGGCGGGTTCCAGCTCGGGAAGACGAGCCCGGTGATCGCCAGCTCCGGCGAGGCGGCGATGTTCGTCTCTTACGGCAGCGCGTCGGGCTCGGTGGCCGATCTCGCGGCCGCGGATGTCGCCGACGAGGCGGTCACGCAGGCGGTCCGCGACCACGAACTCGCCGTCAGCCACTACATGGCGACGCCCGAGCACTTCCTCTGGCACGCGCGCCAGGCCGAGGAGCGCGGCGGGTCGGCGGCCGAGTTCCTGTCGGCCGTGATCGTCGACGAGAAGTCGGTGTGGGACTACAACCGCGGCATCACGAGCCGCGACGGCGCCACGCGCATCGAGAGCGACCCGCCTGCCGAGAAGCTCGTCGCGATCTACCCGACCGACGGCTTCTACGTGGCCGACAACCCGGCCGTCGTGCTCACCGCGGACTGGGTCTCGGAGGCGCAGCAGGCTGCGGCCGACGACTTCATCCGCTACGCCGGCACCGAGCAGGGTCAGCAGATCGTTCGGGACTACGGGTACCGCGACCTCAACGGCGTGCTGAGCGAGGCCGTGGCGGAGACGGGCAACCTCGATCCCGCACCCGTCGGCGTGCTCGACTTCCCCGAACAGGACGTCGTCGTCGCGGTGCACCAGGCGTTCCCGGACGTGCGCAAGCGCGCCCAGGTGCTCTTCCTCATCGACGCGTCGGGTTCGATGGACGACGTGCTCGAGAGCGGCCAGACCCGCCTCGAGGGCGCCAAGGACGCCATCACCCTGGCGCTCGATCACTTCGCCGCCGGCGACGACGTCGGGCTCGCGGCGTTCTCCTCGGGCGGCGACGGCGTGCTGCGCCCGGGCCTCGTGAGCCCGGTGCAGGACATCGGCGACTCCCGCGACGAGTTCCTCGCCGCGCTGGACGGACTCGAGGCGATCGCGTACACCCCGCTCTTCGAGGCGGTGGACGAGTTCGCGCTGCAGCAGTCGCAGTCCTACGACCCCGACCGGATCAACGCGATCGTGCTGCTCAGCGACGGCACGAACAACACGGCGGTCCCGACCACGACCGAGGAGGAGATGCTCTCCACCCTCGACGAGGTCTCGCACACCCTGCTCGTCTTCACGCTCGCCTACGGCGCCGATGCCGACGTCGAGGCGCTCCAGGCGATCTCGGGCGCGACCGGCGCGCACTACTACGACGCGACCGACCCGCTCGAGGTGGAGGACGTGCTGGGCGACCTGGTCACGAGCTTCTGACGTTCCGCGGGGTCGCGGTCGCGGCCCCGCGGGCACGTCTCGCTCGGACGTCGTGGCCGCCGCGCGGGTGTGCATGTACAGTGACATCCATCATGCGCAGCGGTGACGGCGGGCACGACGGCGACGGCGCGGAGCCGGTTGGCACGGTCGAGTCCGCGCTCGAGCGGATCGGGGCGTTCGGGCGGCGTCGCGGCGGCCCGGGTGGCCGCCCGGGCCACGGGGCCCCGAACGCGCACGACCGCGGTCACGAGGGCGCGCATCCCCACCACGGCCGACGCGCACGCCTCGCCGGCATCGCACGCGGGCGCGTGCTCGACGCGCTCGCCCGGGCCGACGGCGCGCTCTCCATCGGGGAGGTGGGCGAGCTCGTGGGCGTCGACCAGCCGCGCGCGAGCCGGCTCGTGCAGGCCCTCGTGGAGGCAGGGCACGCGCGCCGCACGGTCGACCCCGTGGACGCCCGCAGGAGCGCGATCATGATCACGGATGCCGGGCGCGAGGCGCTCGAACGCGCACGCGCCTCGCGCCGCGAGGCGATCGCCGCCGCGCTCGACGGGTTCAGCGACGAGGAGCGCGAACGGTTCGCGGAACTCCTCGGGCGCTTCGCCGCGGCCTGGCCCCGGGACTGACCCCGCGCGACGCGCCGCGTTCAGTCCTCGACGACCAGCGCGAGCGTGGTGTCGCCGCACGCGAGCACGCGGCCCACGCCGTCGAGCTCGACCGCCCGCCCGTCGGCCGGACCGTCGAGCGCGTCCCGCAGCCCGTCGATCCGCAGCACCGTGCCGACCGCGCGCTGGGCGTCGGTCGAGGCGACGACGCGACCGCGGGCGTTCACGACCGTGCAGGCGCCGCCGGTCGCCTCGATCACCGGGAGGAGCGCCGACTCGAGTTCGCTGACGTACACGTCGGCGCCGACCACGCCCGCCATCTCGCCGTCCACGAGCACCGGCACGGTGATCGTCACGGTGTACGCGTCGGTGCACAGGTAGTCGACGTACGGCCCGGTGAGGTGGCGCCGCCCGGTCGCGAGCGGCACCCGCCACCATTCGAGCGTCGTGTAGTCGCGGAAGCTCTCCGCGTCGGGGTCGACCACCGCCTCGAGGCGGCGGATCGTGGGCTCGCGGCCGTCGAGGCCCAGCGTGTTCGCGTCCCCGAGCCACCAGGAGAGGTGCCAGGGCGCGTCGGCGAGGAGCCCGGGCGCGGCCACGAACCCGGCGCCCGTCACGAGCGAGTCCGGGTCCTCGAGCGCCCGCACGGCGAAGCGCTCGACGACCTCGTCGACGCCCGCCGCCAGCGGCGCCACCCGGTCGGCCACGTGCTCGGCCACGTCGTCGCGCCAGGTGCCGATCAGCGCGAACAGCCCGTCGACCGTCTCGGCGATGCGGGCCGCCGCGGCATCCGTCGCCAGTGTCGTTCCCGTCGTCACCCGGTGCCTCCGCTCCGCTCGCGCCTCGTCTTCTCGTCGATCAGCCAACCGGTCGCCTCGCCGATCCAGGCCGTCGTGATGCGCCTGGCGCGCTCGGGGTCGAGCGCCTCGACGGCGTCGACGGTCTCGTCGCGCACGACGCGGCTGCGCTCACGATAGTCGGCGTCGCGCAGGCACATCCACAGCAGCGGGCCGAACTCGGCCTGCAGCCGCAGCTCCTCGTGCACGAGGCGGGCGGACTGGCTGAGCGCGGCCACGTCGAGCCGGAACCTGCCGTGACCGCGCCGCGCGGCACCCGCCGTCGACGAGTCGACCGACGCCGCGAGCGCGCGCAGGCTGGCCACGTCGTCGTCGGTGGCCCGGTCGGCCGCGAGCTCCGCCGCGGTGCCGGCGATGGCGGTGTAGTGGGCGGCGAGGTCGCGGATGTCGATGCGGCTGATCGCGGCCAGCCGCTCGTCGACCACGCGATCGGATGCGGCGGGGTCGAAGGTCACGAAGCTGCCGCCCTCGCGCCCGCGCCGGGTCTGCACGAGGCCGCGCGCCCGCAGGGCCTCGAGCGCCTCGCGCGCGGTCACGACGGCCACCCCCAGGCGGCGTGCGAGCTCGGCCTCGCTCGGCAGCCGCTCCCCGTCGCGCAGCACGCCGAGCACGATGGCGTCGCCGATGCGCTGCTCGACCCGATCGGCGCGTCCGATCGCGTCGAGCGGGGCGAAGACGACCGCGCGCGTCACGTCGGGAAGCCTCGTCAGCTGCGGCATCCGACCCCCATCCGGAAGTTGTGACACGACCGTAACACGCAAGCCTCACGCATTTACATCTGGATCCATATGATTCTTTTCATCCCATCCGAAGGAGGCACCGTGGACGCATCCACGCCCGCAATCCGGCTCCGCGCGCTGACCAAGGAGTTCGGTGCCGTGACCGCGGTCGACCACGTCGACCTCGAGATCCAGCCGGGGGAGTTCTTCTCGATGCTCGGTCCGTCGGGCTCGGGCAAGACCACGGTGCTGCGGCTCATCGCGGGCTTCGACCAGCCCACCGACGGCACCATCGAGCTCTTCGGCACCGACGTGACCGCCCGCGCCCCGTTCGACCGCGACGTGAACACGGTGTTCCAGGACTACGCGCTCTTCCCGCACATGTCGGTGCTCGACAACGTCGCCTACGGCCTCCGCGTGCGCGGGGTCGGCCGTCGCGAGCGCCTCGGGCGCGCCCGCGAGGCCCTCGCCTCGGTGCGGCTCGCGGACTTCGCCGACCGCCGACCGGCCCAGCTCTCCGGCGGCCAGCGGCAGCGCGTCGCGCTCGCCCGCGCCACCGTCGTGCAGCCGAAGGCGCTCCTGCTCGACGAGCCGCTCGGCGCGCTCGACCTGAAGCTGCGCGAGCAGATGCAGGTCGAGCTGAAGCAGATCCAGCGCGAGCTCGGCATCACGTTCATCTTCGTCACCCACGACCAGGACGAGGCGCTCACCCTGAGCGACCGCATCGCGGTGTTCAACGCCGGCCGCATCGAGCAGCTCGGCACCCCCGCCGAGCTCTACGAGCGCCCCGCCTCGCGATTCGTCGCCGACTTCGTCGGCACCTCGAACCTGTTCGACGCCGAGCTGTCGGCCGCCCTGCTCGGCCGCGACGGCGAGCACTCGGTGCGCCCCGAGAAGGTGCAGATCGCGCGCGGCGACCTCCCGCCGAGCGGCGAGCACCGCGCCGAGGGCACGATCACCGAGCTCATCTACACCGGCAGCGCGACCCGCATCGTGGTCGACCTCGACGCGGGCGCGCGCATCACCGTCCTCGAGCAGAACGACCAGCACCGCGGCGACGCCGACGCGCGCGGCGACCGCGTGGTCGCCGCCTGGCGCGAGGCCGACGTCGTGGCGCTCGCGGCCGCGGACGCGCCCGAACCCGAGGCATCCGCCCGCCCCTGACCCCACCGGCCCGCACCACCTGCACCGTCCACCGCATCACACCAAGGAGAACGCATGACACGCATCCCGCGCCGCGCAGCCCGCGTCGGCACCACCGCACTGGCGATCGCCTCGGTCGCCGTGCTCACCGCCTGCGGCACGACCTCCGGGTCGACCGACGGCGGCGAGGCCGCGACCGAGCTCGGCGAGTACGAGGGCCAGGTCTCGCTGCTCGCGTGGCCCGGCTACGTCGAGGACGGCTCGAACGACCCGGCGATCGACTGGGTCACCCCGTTCGAGGAGGCCACCGGCTGCGTGGTCACCTCGAAGACCTACGGCACCTCCGACGAGGCGTTCAACCTCATGAAGACGGGCGAGTACGACGTGGTCGCCGCCTCGGGCGACGCGACCCTGCGCCTCATCGCCGCGGGCGACGTGGCGCCGGTCAACACCGACCTCATCCCGAACTACGAGGGCATCTACGACTTCCTCAAGGAGAAGGAGTGGAACTCGGTCGACGGCGTCTCGTACGGCGTGCCCCACGGCTACGGCGCGAACCTGCTCATGTACAACACGGACGAGGTCACCCCGGCCCCGACCTCGTGGGACGTCGTGTTCGACGCCGCGGGCGACTACTCGGGCAAGGTCACCGCCTACGACTCGCCGATCTACATCGCCGACGCGGCCGTGTACCTCATGGCCCACGAGCCCGAGCTCGGCATCGAGAACCCGTACGCCCTCGACGAGACCCAGTTCGCCGCCGCGGTCGACCTGCTCAAGGCCCAGCGCGAGCACGTCGGCGAGTACTGGAGCGACTACCTCAAGGAGATCCAGGCGTTCGAGACCGGCGACTCGGTGGTCGGCACGACCTGGCAGGTCATCCAGAACGTGCTCGCCGCGTCGGGCGCGACGACCGACGTCGTGCTGCCCGAGGAGGGCGCGACCGGCTGGTCGGACACCTGGATGATCGGCTCGGAGGCCGAGAACCCGAACTGCGCCTATGCGTGGCTCGACTACATCGCCAGCCCCGAGGCGAACGGCGCAGCGACCGAGTACTTCGGCGAGGCGCCGTCGAACGAGGCCGCCTGCGAGTTCCGCTCGGAGGGCTCGTGCGAGGCGTTCCACGCCGGTGACGCCGAGTACGCCGCGCAGATCTGGTACTGGACCACGCCGATCGCCGAGTGCGTCGACGGCCGCACCGACGTCGAGTGCGTCGACTACGCGGGCTGGACGACGGCCTGGCAGGAGATCAAGGGCTAGACGGATGCCCCTGGGGCGGCCCGTCACCCGACGGGCCGCCCCACCCCGGGGCATCCGCCCCGCCCCTCACCCCCGAACCGCCCGAGGAACGCGATGACCACGACCGACGCCCCCGCCCCGGCACCCGGCCGCACGCCCGTGCCCGCGCCGCGCGACACGCTCGCCCGCCGCGGCTCCGTGTACCTGAGCTCGCACCCCCGTGCGCGCCTGGCGCTGCTGCTGTCGGCCCCGCTGTTCTGGCTCGGGCTCGTCTACATCTTCGCGCTCGCGGCGCTGCTCATCACCGCGTTCTGGAGCGTCGACAGCTTCACCGGGCAGATCTCCACCGAGTTCACGCTCGACAACATCATCACGGTCGTCACGGGCTCGCTGTACCAGACCGTGACCCTGCGCACCCTCGGCGTGGCGCTCGCGGTCACGGTCATCGACGTGGCCCTCGCGCTGCCGATCGCGTTCTTCATGGCCAAGGTCGCCTCGCCGCGCCTGCAGCGCGCCCTCGTGGTCGCGGTGCTCACGCCGCTCTGGGCGAGCTACCTCGTGAAGGCCTACGCCTGGCGCTCGGTGCTCTCCCAGGACGGCATCCTGGAGTGGCTCATCTCGCCGCTCGGCCTGCACACGCCCGGCTACGGGCTGCCCGCCACGATCATCACGCTCTCGTACCTCTGGCTGCCCTACGTGATCCTGCCGATCTACGCGGGGCTCGAGCGCGTGCCCGACTCGCTGCTCGAGGCATCCGGCGACCTGGGCGGGTCAACCTGGCAGACGATGCGGCTCGTGGTGCTGCCGATGGCCATGCCCGCCATCATCGCCGGCACGATCTTCAGCTTCTCGCTCTCGCTCGGCGACTACATCACCGTGAACATCGTCGGCGGCGCGAGCCAGATGCTCGGCAACCTCGTCTACACGAACGTCGGCGCGGCCAACAACCTGCCGCTGGCGTCGGCGATCGCGCTCATCCCGATCGTGATCATCTCCGGCTACCTCTTCCTCGTGCGCCGCACCGGCGCGCTCGACAACCTCTAGGAGCGAGACGGATGCGACTCTCCCGCGCCGCCCGCGTCACCCTGGGCGCACTGACCGCGCTGATCCTGGTGATCGTCTACGTGCCGCTGTTCGTCGTGCTCGTGAACTCGTTCTCGACGAGCACCAGCCTCAGCTGGCCGCCGCCCGGCTTCACGCTCGAGTGGTGGCGCCGCGCGTTCTCCAGCGCCGGCGCGCTCGAGGCGGTGCTGACGAGCGTGCAGGTCGCGTCGATCGCGACGCTCGTCTCGCTCGTGCTCGGCACGCTCATCTCGCTCGCGCTGCAGCGGTTCTCGTTCTTCGGGCGCGACGCGGTGAGCCTGCTGGTGATCCTGCCGATCGCACTGCCCGGCATCATCACGGGCATCGCGCTGAACAACTTCTTCCGCACCATCATGGGCGTGCCGCTGTCGATCTGGACGGTGGTGATCGCGCACGCGACCTTCTGCATCGTGACCGTGTTCAACAACGTGATCGCGCGGCTGCGGCGGGTCGGCACGAACCTCGAGGACGCCTCGGCCGACCTCGGCGCGGGCGTGTGGACCACCTTCCGGCTGGTGACCTTCCCCCAGCTGCGCTCGGCGCTGCTCGCGGGCGGCCTGCTCGCGTTCGCGCTGTCGTTCGACGAGATCATCGTGACCACGTTCACTGCCGGGTCGGGGGTGACGACGCTGCCGATCTTCATCCTGAACAACATGTTCCGGCCGAACCAGGCGCCGATCGTCGCGGTCATCGCGGTCGTGCTGGTGCTCGTCTCGATCATCCCGATCGCGATCGCGCAGCGCCTGTCGGGGTCGGAGCAGCAGCGGCGCTGAGCCGGCGTCGGGCCGGCTCAGGGGCATCCGCTCCCCGTGTGCTCAGATGAGCACGGATGCCGCCTGAGCTGCGCATCCGCGTGATTCACGCAGTCGTAACCGGCAGGGCCTTCCGGGCGTCACGAACCGCGTCCTAGTCTCTCCCACGTTCGGGGGGACACCGACGCCCCGCGGACGCGGATCCGGAGGAGCACTGATGAGACATCCCGTTCGTCGAGCCACCGTCGCCGCCGCGGCCGCAGCATCGCTGCTGGCCGTGGGCGTCGCCGCCCCAGCGCAGGCGGAGGAGGTGGTGCCGACCGAGCTGATCATCAGCGAGTACGTCGAGGGATCGTCGTTCAACAAGGCGATCGAGCTGTACAACCCCACCGACGGCGAGATCGACCTCACCGACTACGACCTCCAGATCTCGTTCAACGGCGGGTCCGCGACGGCCGCGTTCGACCTCATCGGGGCGGTCGCGGCGGGCGGGACGTTCGTGTTCGCCGACGAGGACCTCGCCGCGTACGCCGACCAGACGACCTCGGCCAACCTCTGGAACGGCGACGACGCGATCCTGCTGCGCAACGCCGGCACCGTGGTCGACTCCATCGGCCAGGTCGGGTTCGACCCGGGCAGCCAGTGGGGCGCCGACCTCACCTCGACCCAGGACAACACGCTCCGCCGCATGGCGTCGGTGTGCGTCGGCGACACGGTCGTCGACGACGTCTTCGACCCGGCGGTCGAGTGGGTCGGCTTCGCGAACAACACGTTCGACGGCCTCGGCTCGCATACGGCGGACTGCGGCGGTTCGACCGGCCCGTCCGGGCCCGTGATCAACGAGTTCGTGGCGAACCACACCGGGTCGGACACCAGCGAGTACGTCGAGGTGCTCGGCCTGCCGGGCGAGGACCTGTCGGACTACGACCTGCTCCAGCTCGAGGGCGACTCCAGCTCGAGCAACTTCGGCGGCGTGGTCGTCGGGACGACCAGCCTCGGCGTCGCGAACGGCGACGGCT
Source organism: Agromyces rhizosphaerae (assembly GCF_027925245.1). Classification (NCBI taxonomy): domain Bacteria; kingdom Bacillati; phylum Actinomycetota; class Actinomycetes; order Micrococcales; family Microbacteriaceae; genus Agromyces; species Agromyces rhizosphaerae. The sequence goes on along the minus strand of NZ_BSDP01000001.1, from coordinate 1,725,167 downwards.
ACTACGTGGTCGGCCCGCTCAGCAACGAGTTCCAGAACGGCACCATGACCCTGGTGCTCGTCTCCGGGTACGACGACACCGCCGACCTGGACGCCGAGAACGACGGCATGATCGACGACGGGTTCGCCTTCGAGATCGTCGACACGGTCGCGGTCTCCGACGGGGACGCAGGCGACCTCGCGTATGGGGACACGGTGCTCACGGGCGGGTACGACGGCAACGGGTTCGACGTGGGCGGTGCGTCTCGCATTCCCGACGGCACCGACACCGACACCGCGGCCGACTGGGTGCGCAACGCGTTCAACGGCGCGGGCCTCGACGCCTTCCCCGGCGCGACGCCGGCCGACGGCGAGGCGTGGAACACGCCGGGCGCGGCCAACGAGGTCTACGTCTACGTGGCACCGCCGCTCAGCTGCGCCGACGAGGTCGTGACGATCGGCTCCGTGCAGGGATCCGGCGACGCCTCGCCGGTCGCAGGCAGCGACGTGATCGTCTCCGGCGTGGTCGTCGGCGACTTCCAGTCCGGCGGTTTCGGCGGGTACTACATCCAGGACGCCGGTGACGGCGACGCCGCCACGAGCGACGGCATCTTCGTCTACGCGCCGGGCGGAGCATCCGTCGACGTGGGCGACGAGGTGATCGTCGCCGGTGCCGTGAGCGAGTACTTCGGCCTCACGGAGATCACGCCGACCGAGGTCGTCGTGTGCGCCACCGGCGCGGCGACGCCCGCGGCCACGGAGCTCGAGCTGCCCCTCACCGAGGCGGACCGCGAGGCCGTCGAGGGCATGCTCGTGACGCTCCCGCAGGAGCTCGCGATCCTCGAGTTCTACAACTACGGACGGTACGGCCTCATCGCGCTCGGCACCGAGCGGCAGTACACCCCGACCGCGGTGGTCGAGCCGGGCCAGCCGGCGGTCGACCTCGCCGAGGAGAACGCACTGAACCGCATCATGCTCGACGACGGCCGCAGCACGCAGAACCCCGACCCGGCGATCCACCCGAACGGCGCCGAGTTCACGCTCGACAACCTGTTCCGCGGCGGCGACCTGGTGACGAACGCCACCGGCGTGCTCGACTACCGGTTCGACACCTGGGCGGTCCAGCCGACCCAGGGCGCCGACTTCGAGTCGGTCAACCCGCGGCCGGACGTGCCGGAGGTCGGCGGCGAGTTCACCGTCGCGAGCTTCAACGTGCTGAACTACTTCACCACGCTGAACTCGCGCGGCGCGAACACCACCGAGGAGTTCGAGCGCCAGGAGGCGAAGATCGTCGCGGCCCTCGCGGAGATCGACGCCGACGTGTTCGGCCTCATCGAGATCGAGAACAACGGCGACGAGGGCGCGGCCAGCGCGGTCGCGACGCTGGTCGACGCCCTGAACGACGTGCTCGGTTCGGAGGTGTACGACTACGTGGACACCGGCGTGATCGGCACCGACGTGATCACCACGGCGTTCGTCTACAAGGCGGCGACGGCGACCCCGGTGGGCGACTTCGCGCTGCTCGACGAGTCGGTCGACCCGCGGTTCATCGACTCGAAGAACCGCCCGGCGCTCGCGCAGACGTTCGCCGACGCCGCCGGCGGCAAGGTCACGGTCCTGGTGAACCACCTGAAGTCGAAGGGCTCCTCCTGCGAGGACGACGGCGACCCCGACCTGCTGGACGGTGCGGGCAACTGCAACCTGACCCGCACGTCGGCCGCCGAGGCGATGGTCGACTGGATCGACACCGACCCGACCGACCAGGGCACCGAGGAGCGGACGCTCATCATCGGCGACCTCAACTCGTACGACCACGAGGAGCCGATCGACGTGCTGGTCGCGGGGGGCTACACCGACCTGCTGCTCCAGGAGCAGGGCGAGTACGCCTACTCGTACGTGTTCGACGGCCAGCTCGGCTACCTCGACTACGCGCTGGCCGGCCCCGGCCTCGTGGACGAGGTCACCGGCGCCGCGCCGTGGGCGATCAACGCCGACGAGCCGAGCCTGATCGACTACGACATGTCGTTCAAGCAGGACGCGCAGGACGCCCTGTACGCGCCGGACGCGTACCGCTCGAGCGACCACGACCCGGTCATCGTCGGCCTCGTGCTCGACTCGACGCCGCCCGAGCTCAGCGTCGCGGCCGACCCGGCCACGGTGTTCCCGCCCAACGCGAAGTGGACGACGGTCGGCCTCCTCATCGAGGCGACCGACGACTCGGGCGAGGAGCCCACGGTGGAGATCGTCGAGGTCACGGCCGCCGGTCACAAGGCCGACATCCGGGTCGTCGGCGACGCGCAGGTCGAGGTCGTCGCGCGCATGGGCGCGACCTACACGGTGACGGTCGAGGCAACGGACGGGGCCGGCAACACGGCATCCGACACCGTGGTGATCTCGGTCGCGGCACCGATCGGCGGGCCGTTCCCGCTGTGATCTGAGCACGCACCGCACGCCGATGGCCGTCCCGCGAGGGGCGGCCATCGGCGTGTCCGGCGCCGGCGGTGCGCACGACGCCACGTGTGACCCGCCACGTGGTTCGCCTGCTGCACCGCTGCGCCCGCCTGCACCATTGCGCCCGTCGCGCCCATTTGGTTACTGTCTTGTCAGTAAGTGGGCATCCGCCCGCGTCTCCACCACCACACCTCAAGGAAGAGGATTCGGATGAGCAGGAACGCACCACCCCTCCGCCGTCGCACGGCGACCACCCTCGCCGCCGTGGCGCTCGTGGCGGGCGCCGCAGCAGCGGCTCCCGCACAGGCCGCGACACCGCAGCAGGTCGATCCGCAGGCGCCCGACTTCGGGCCGAACGTGACGATCTTCGACCCGTCGATGCCGCTTGCCGAGATCTCCACGGAGCTCGACGCGCTCGCCGACGAACAGCGCGACGCCGAGATGAGCAGCGCGCGCCACGCCGTGTACTTCCTCCCCGGCGAGTACGGCACCGACGCGCAGCCGCTGCAGTTCGAGGTCGGCTACTACACCGAGGTCGCCGGGCTCGGCGCGGCGCCGACCGACGTCACCGTCAACGGGGCGATCGAGGTCTACAACCGGTGCCTCGAGAACGACGGCACCGCCAACTGCATCGCGCTGGTGAACTTCTGGCGCACGCTGTCGAACCTCTCGATCGACGTGAACGGCACCGGGCAGGACGGATGCCGCGCGAGCGCGAACTTCTGGGCGGTGTCGCAGGCCGTGTCGATGCGCCGGCTCGACATCTCGGGCGCGAACGTCAGCCTGATGGACTACTGCACCGACGGGCCGCAGTACGCCTCGGGCGGCTTCATCGCCGATTCCCGCCTGCCGTTCACCATCAACGGTTCGCAGCAGCAGTGGCTCGTGCGCAACAGCGACGTGACCGCGGGGTGGAGCAACGCCGTGTGGAACCAGGTGTTCGCCGGCACGGAGGGCGCGCCCGACGAGGCGGGCTTCCCCGAGCCGCCGTACACGACGCTCGACGAGACCCCGGTCAGCCGCGAGAAGCCGTACCTGTTCGTCGACGAGGCCGGCGACTACGCCGTGCGCGTGCCGGCCGCGCAGCGCGACACCCGCGGCATCACCTGGGGCGAGGGCGAGACCCCCGGCCGCACCGTGCCGATCACGGACTTCTTCATCGCGACGCCTGACGACTCGGTGCAGGACATCAACGCGGCCCTGGCGCGCGGCAGCAACCTGCTGCTGACGCCGGGCGTGTACGACATCGGCGAGACCATCCGGGTCAAGCGCGCCGACACCGTCGTGCTCGGCATGGGTCACGCCACCCTGACCGCCACCGGCGGCGCGGTCGCGATGCAGGTCGCCGACGTGCCGGGCGTGGTCATCGCGGGCGTCACGTTCGACGCGGGCACCGAGCTCTCGCCGGCGCTCCTGCGCGTCGGCAAGGCGGACGGCGAGCACGGCGCGGGCAGCGCGGCGCGGGCGGCCGAGACGAACCCGACGACGCTCAGCGACGTGTACGTGCGCGTCGGCGGGCCGCACATCGGCAGGGTCGACACCGCCATCGAGGTGCACAGCGATCACGTGCTCATCGACCACGCCTGGGTCTGGCGGGCCGACCACGGCGTGGAGGGCTTCACCGAGGGCGTGAACGGCGACACCGATCGCTGGCGCACGAACACGGGCCTGAACGGCATCGTCGTCGAGGGCGACCACGTCACGGCGACCGGGCTCTTCGTCGAGCACTTCCAGCGGTACAACGCGCTCTGGAACGGCGACGGCGGCACCGTGGTGCTCTACCAGAACGAGCTGCCGTACGACCCGCCGACGCAGGCGGACTGGACGCAGCCCGACGGCACGCTCGGCTACGCCGGGTACACCGTCGGCGACGACGTCACGAGCCACGAGCTGTTCGGCGCCGGCGTGTACGTGTTCAACCAGAACACCCCGTCGATCGTCACCGAGAACGGCTTCTCGGTGCCCGAGGCCGACGGCGTGCGGCTGCACCACATCATGACGGTGAACCTGAGCGCCGGCACGATCGACCACGTCGTGAACGGCGTCGGCGGCCAGGTGGACGACACGAACACCGGCGCGCCGGCGTTCATCGTCGACTACCCGGCTCCGTAGGCGTCCCCGCGCGCCCGGTCCGATGTCTCCGGGCCGGGCGCGTCACCGCCGGAGCGGGGCGACGGTCGCGGGTGCGGCGCCGAGGGCGACCAGGCGATCGGCCACGGCGACCGCGGCACGGCGGTAGGGCACGTCCGTCTCGCGCAGGAGCGAACGCGTGTTCGCGGCATCCAGCAGCGCCGTGATCTCGAACGCGAGCTGGCCCGCGTCGGTGAGCCCGGGCAGCTCGCCGCGCTCCATGGCGTACCCGATCGACACGGTGAGGTAGCCCTCCCACGCGTCGAGCGCGGCCATCACCCGGTCGCGCACGGCGCCGGGCTTCGAGTCGAACTCGACGGATGCCGCGGAGAAGAAGCATCCGCCGCTGAACACGCGCCGTTCCGAGTAGGCGATCCATCCGTCGACCAGTGCCACGACGCGCTCCAGCCCGCGTTCGGTCGCGGCACGCGCGGGCGCGATGACCTCGTCGGTGAAGAGCGCCTGGGCGGCGTCGATCGCGGCGAGCTGCAGCCGCTCCTTCGAGCCGAACAGCGCCGCCACCCCGCTCTTGCTCTGGCCGGCCGCGTCGGCGATGCGCGCGATCGAGAGCCCGTCGAGCCCCTCGACCGACGCCAGGTCCATCGCGTGCGCGAGCGCGGCGCGGCGCGATTCGTCGCCGCGTGCGCGGCGTCCGTCGATGACCCCTTGCGTCATGCCCCCATCTTACCGTACGATCGTGCGTATAGTTAGTTGGACGATCGTTCGTATTGTTTCAGGAGTCGCCATGACCGCCCTCACCGCCATCGCCACCGCCACGCGCTCCCTCGCCGCCGTCTCCCCGGCCGCCGGGTCCGCTCTCGCCCTGCGCCTCTTCCTGCACGTGGGGCGACGGATGCCGCTCGCCGACCGCGACCGCGCGATCATGGACCAGGCGCGGCGATCGACCGTGCGCGTCCGCGGCATCGACGGGCGCGGCACCGACGTGGTCGCGTACGAGTGGGGCTCGGGCGACGACGTCGTGCTGCTCGTGCACGGCTGGCAGGGTCGGGCGAGCCAGTTCGGCGCCATGGTGCGCGAGCTCCGCGCCGAGGGCTTCCGCGTCGTCGCGTTCGACGCCCCCGCGCACGGCGAGTCCGACGGCAGCGGCGCGTACGTGATCGACTGGGTCGACGCGATCCACGAGCTGCAGCACCGCTACGGGCGCTTCGACGCGATCATCGCGCACTCCTTCGGCGCGCTGGGCGTGTTCACCGCGATCGCGGAGGGCGTCACGACCCGCCGGGTCATGACCGTCTCGTCGCCCGCCGACGCCGACGCCGTGTTCAGCGAGTTCGGCGGCGCGCTCGGGCTCGACGCCCGCACGCTCGACGCGATGCGCGAGCGCTTCGTCGCCCGGCTCTTCGCCGGCGAAGCGGATCCGTTCGCGCGCGTCTCGGCCATCCACCACCCGCTGCCGGACACGGTCGACCTGCTGGTCGCACACGACCCGGGCGACCGCCGCGTCTCCTCCCGCGAGGCGGAGCGCCTGCTCGCCGCACACCCGCGAGCGCGTCACCTGTCCGCCGACGGCGCGGGCCACACGCGCATCCTGCGCGACGATGCCGTGCTCGACGCGATGCTCGGCTTCGTCGGCGACTCCCGTCAGTCCGCGGCGTCCGTCGACGCGGTCCCGGCGCGAGCGGCCACGACCTCCGCGTAGAACTCCGCGTGCGCGGCGGCGACCGCCTCGTCGTCGAGCAGGCCGGGCGTGGCCGCCGCCCCGGCGGCGAGCCGCGCGCGCAACGCGTCGTCGACCGCGAGCCGGCCGAGCGCGGCGGCGAGCGCGTCGATGTCGCGCGGGGCGACGACGAGCCCGTTCACGCCGTCGGTCACCCACTCCGCGGGTCCTCCCTCGCCGGCGACGACGACCGCGCGACCGGCGGCGAGGTACTGCAGCACATTCTGGCCGAGCGGCTCGGGGCGCACCGACGCCTGCACGGCGACGTCCCACCCGGCGAGCGTGCCGGCGATGTCGGAGACGTGGCCGGGGAACTCCACCCGGTCGGCGACGCCGAGGTCCGCGGCGAGCGCCCGCAGGTACCGGGCGTACGCCTCGTGGCCGAACGGCGCATCGCCGGGCAGCACGAGCCTCGCGTCGGAGTCGCCGAGCGCACGGGCGAACGCGTGCAGCAGCTGCCCCTGTCCCTTCCAGGGGTCGATCCGGGCGAGCATCCCGATCGTGAGCGGCCCATCGCCCGTCGGCGTGGACGCCGAGCCCGGGTGCAGGCCCGCGGCGCTCGGGATCACGGCCGTGCGGGCGTCGCGGCGGAGGAACGGCCGCGACGACTCGAGCGTGGCCCGCGAGTTCGCGATCACCCCGTCGGCGCGGGGCAGCACCTCGCGGGTCATCAGGGCGTACCCGGCACGCCCGATCGCCTCGGGCGTCGTCATGTCCCGCAGGTGCACCACGAACGGCACGCCCGACGTCCGGGCCGCCAGCGCCCCGTAAGCGGCGGCGCGCGCCGTATTCGCGTCGACCAGGTCGGCGGTGCGGAACGCGGGCTGCAGTCTCGTCGCCAGCGACTGGGCGACCAGCCGCGCGAGCGCCGTCGCCTGCCGCAGCGCACCGCCGGCACTCACGCCGGCGGGCTGGCGCACCCCGGCGACGCGGACCGGTACGCGGGCGGGCAGCTCGTCGTAGACGCCGTTCCCCCGGTCATCGGTCGGCGCCAGCAGCACCGTCGGCGTCCATGCCGGGTTCGCAGCGAGCATCCGCACCAGCGCGTACTCGGCACCGCCTCGGGCCGTCGTGTGGTCGAGGTGCAGCACGCGCAGTCGGGACCCCGCCCGAGGGCCGTCCGGCCGAGCCGGTGCGACGCTCACGCGCGGCGCCTGCCCGACCCGCCCCTGGGCGGGGCGGATCCACGGTCGGCGATCAGGTCGGGCCCGTACGACGCGTTCCGGTACGCCGCCACCTCGGCCTGCGGCATCCCCAGCAGCAGTCCCGCCAGCGATGCGAGCGCGGGCACCTCCTCCGCGGCCATCCGCAGGTAGTCCTCGTCGCCGCCGCCCTGCGGGTCGATGATGTCGTCGTCTCCCGAGCCCAGTGCGCGGTTCGCCGCGAGACCCGCGACGACCGCGCGCAGCTCCGCGACCGAGCGGGGTGCGGCGGGCAGCCGGAAGTTCGCGGCGATCCGGCCCGCCTCGCGGATCGTGAACGCGGTGCGCAGGGTGGCCGGCACGAGTTGGATCACCCGCTCCCGGTGGCGCGACGAGGCGACGAGCACGAGATCGGCCGCGCGCAGGTGCGCCTCGGTGACCTGCGTCGCGCGGTGGTCGCGTCCGTCGCCGCCGAGGGCGACGGCGATCGCGCGCGCTCGGCGTCCCATCGAGGCCCCCTCGGGTGCTCGCGTGCCCGCACTGGCGACCCGCACGCTCCCCGAGGCCGACGGGGGGAGGTACCGGTTCGCCCAGCTGCCGAGCAGCATCGCTCCGAGCGGCGACCGGTGCACGTTGCCGGTGCAGACGACGAGCACGTCGAACGTGTCTCCGGCCATGTCACCCCCGTCGATCCGGACCTGCACAGGGGGGGTTCGGGCCCCGCCCTCCCGCGGATATGGTTGCTCGCAAGGAGTCTACGAGGAGATGCGGTGCGCGTACTGAGGGTGTCTCACAGCGCCGTCGTGGACGAGTGGCGCGGGCGCGAGCGGGCCCTCGGGGACCTCGGCGTCGACGTCGTCCTCCTCAGCGCCCGCCGCTGGCACGCGGGCGGCACCGAGGTGGAGCTCCGTCCCGACCCGGGCGAGGCGGTGACCGGCGTGGCCACGCTCGGTCGCCACCCCGCGCTCTTCGCCTACGACCCGCGACCGATCTGGCGCGCGCTCGGCGAGCGGTGGGACGTGATCGACCTGCACGAGGAGCCGTTCGCCCTCGCGACGGCCGAGGTCCTGCTGCTCCGGATGCTCCGCGGGCAGCGCGCGCCCGTCGTGCTGTACACCGCGCAGAACCTGCGCAAGCGCTACCCCGTGCCGTTCCGCTGGCTCGAGCGCTGGGCCCTGCGCACCGCGTCGGGCATCTCGGCGTGCAACGCCGAGGCCGCGCGCATCGTGCAGGAGAAGGGCTTCGCGGGCCGCGCCCGGGTCATCCCGCTGGGCGTCGACCTCGATCGCTTCCGGCGGGCCGAGGGCCAGGCGGATGCCCCTGGGCGCACCGCCGCGGCGACCGGAGACGACGCCCCCATCATCGTCGGCTTCCTCGGCCGGCTCGTGCCGGAGAAGGGACTCGGCGTGCTGCTCGAGGCGGCCGCACGCGAGCCCCGCCTCCACCTGCGCATCGGTGGCTCCGGCCCGATGGCGGCCGACCTCGCCGAACGCGCCGGCCCGGGCGACCTCGCCGAACGCGTGGAACTCGTCGGGCCTGTCGACCCCGACGACGTGGTCGACTTCTACGCCGGGCTCGACGCGGTGACGATGCCGTCGCTCCCGACGCCGAGCTGGACCGAGCAGTTCGGCCGTGTCGCCGTCGAGGCGATGGCCTGCGGGGTGCCGGTCGTGTCGAGCGACGCCGGAGCACTGCCCGACGTGGTCGGCGGGGCGGGCCTCGTCGTCCCGGCCGGCGACGCCGCCGCGCTCGCGGACGCGCTCGTCGAGGCCGCGGGGCCACGCGGCGACGAGCTCCGCGCCGCGGGCGCCGTGCGCGCCGCGGAGTGCGGCTGGGACGCCGTCGGGCGCGACTACCTCGACCTGTACCGATCGATCCTGCACGAGGCATCCGCCGCCCCCGCTCCGCCCGTCGAGGTGATCGTCGTCGCCTACGGCTCGACCGAACTGCTGCGGCGCGCGCTCGAACCCGTCGCGGGGCTGCCGGCCACCGTCGTCGACAACTCCTCGCTGCCCGAGATCGCGCGGCTCTGCGACGAGCTCGGCGTGCGGTACCTCGATCCCGGCCGCAACGGCGGGTTCGCGGCCGGCGTGAACGCCGCACTCGCCGACCGGTTGGTGCCCGGCGCCGACGTGCTCCTGCTGAACCCCGACGCGGTCGTCTCCGCCGCCGACGTGGCCGCCCTGCAGGCCGCGCTGCGCGCGGACGAGGACCTCGCCAGCGTCGGCCCGGTGCAGGTCGACCCGAACGGCCGTGCCGCCCGCGTCGAGTGGCCCTTCCCGTCGCCGGGCCGCACCTGGCTCGAGGCGCTCGGCCTCGGCCGCCTCGCCGACGGGCCGCGGTTCGTGATCGGGTCCGTGCTGCTGCTGCGCGCCGAGGCGCTCTACCAGGTGGGCGGGCTCGACGAGCGCTTCTTCCTCTACGCCGAGGAGACCGACTGGGCGTTCCGCGCGCACCGCCTCGGCTGGCGGCACGCGGCCGTGCCCGAGGTGCGCGCGCTGCACGTCGGCGCCGGCACGAGCAGCGACTCCGCCCGCCGCGAGGCGCATTTCCACGCCTCGCAGGAGCGCTACCTGCGCAAGCACTTCGGCGCGGCCGGCTGGCAGTGGGCGCGTACCGGGCAGTGGCTCGGAGCGATGGCCCGTGCGATCGCCCTCCCCGGCGAGCGCGGCCTCGATGCCCGCAGGCGGGCCGCGCTGTACCGGCTCGGCCCGGTGCGGGTGGAGGCGCGCTTCCCGTCCGCGCCGCCGCCTCGGAACGCGGCGGGCGACGACCCGGGCGACGCGCAGAGCGAGCACGCCGCGTGACCCGGATCGTCCAGATCGTCCCGCGCATCGGCCCCGGGGCGGGAATCCCGGGGGTCGCCTGGCACCTCGAGCAGGAACTGGGCGCGCTCGGCGCGACGGTCGAGCGGTTCACCTACGACGACGCGCGCCGGCGGCCCGCCGCGCCGTGGCCGAAGCGCCGGCTCGCCCGGCGGTTCGCCCACGGGTGGCGCATCGTGTGGTTCAGCACCGTCGGCACGCGCCGGGCGCGCGCGTTCCTCGCCGAGCGTCCGGACGCCGTCGCGATCTGCCACAACAACGCCATGGTGGGCGACGTGTACGTGAACCACGGCCTCGCGCTCACCCACATGCGCGCACGAGGCCACTCCGGGTGGCGCGTGTTCCGCAACCCGTTCCAGGTCTTCAGCTACGCGCGCGACGCCATCCGGTACCGCGGCCGCACGCATCGGGCGGTCGTCGCGCTGTCGGCCGCCGCCGCCGCCGAGCTCCGGGCGGTCTACCGGCGGGTGCGACCCCGCGTGGTGGTGATCCCCAACGGCGTCGACCTCGAGCGCTTCCACCCGCCGTCGGCGGACGAGCGCCGCGCCGCCCGCGAGGCGCTCGGCCTCGGCGCCGACGAGCGCGTCGCGCTGTTCATCGGCCACGAGTTCGCCCGCAAGGGCCTCTCGCACGCGATCCGCGCGCTGCCGCACGCGCCCGGCGTGCTGCTGCTGGTTGTGGGGGGCAACGGCGAGCTGATCGCGCAGGCGCAGGCCGAGGCCGAGGCAGCGGGCATCGCCCGGCGCGTGCACTTCACGGGTCCGCGCCTGGACCCGCGTCCGTTCCTCGCCGCATCCGATATGTTCGTGCTACCGAGCGCCTACGAGGCCAATGCCCTCGTGGTGCTCGAGGCCCTCGCCAGCGGCCTTCCGGTGGTGGCCACGCGCGTCGGATACGCACCGGAGATCATCATGGACGGCAGCAACGGGTTCCTCGTCGCGCGCGACGAGGTCGAGATCGGCGCACGTCTCGCGCAGCTCGCCGAGGCGGACCCGGCCGAGTGGCGCACCCGGGCTCGGGCGAGCGTGGCAGGGCACTCGTGGTCGGCGGTCGCGCAGCGCTACCTCGCCCTCGCCGACGAGCTCGCGGCGGAACGGCGGGCGGGCGGATGACCCGGATCGTGCAGATCGCACCGACGATCGAGCCCGGCAGCGGCGTCGCGGGCGTGGCGTTCAATCTCGAGCGCGAGTTCCGCGCCGCCGGCGTCGAGGTCGAGCGGTACACGTCCGCCGACGCCGGCCGGCCGCTCGGGGGCTCCGGTGGCGGGCCCGCGATCGTGACCCACCTCGAGCGCGCGCGCAACGTCGTGTGGTTCAGCACGGTCGGCACGCGCCGGGCGCGGAGCTTCCTCGCCGCGAGGCCCGACGCGATCTCGATCTGCCACAACGACGTCATGACCGGCGACGTCTACGTGAACCACGGCCTGCTCCAGGAGGCGATGCGCGCACGCGGCAACTTCGCGTGGCGGATGCTCCGGAACCCCGTGCACCTCTACACGGCGCTGCGCGACCGCATCCGCTACCGGAGCCGACGGCACCGGGCCGTCGTCGCGCTCACCTCGCGCGAGTCGGAGCTGCTGGTCGAGGAGTACGGCCGGGTCCGGGCGCCCATCCGCGTCATCCCGAACGGGGTCGACGTCGAGCGCTTCCGTCCGCCGACCGCCGAGGAGCGGGCGAGCGCCAGGGCCGCCGTCGACATCCCCGACGACCGCACGGTCGCGGTCTTCGTCGGCCACGAGTTCGACCGCAAGGGCCTGCCGATCGCCATCGAGGCGCTCGGCGGAGCGCCGAGCGTGACGCTGCTCGTGGTGGGCGGCACCGACGACATGATCCGTCGCGCGCGTGCGCGGGCCCGCCGCGTCGGGGTCGCCGACCGCGTCGTGTTCGTCGGCACGCACCCCGACCCGGTCCCGTTCCTGTGGGCCGCCGATGCGCTCGTACTCCCGAGCGCCTACGAGGCCAACGCGCTCGTGGTGCTCGAGGCGCTCGCCTGCGGCCTCCCCGTGGTCTCGACGCGCGTGGGGTTCGCTCCGGACATCCTGGTCGACGGGGAGAACGGCTACCTGGTCGACCGCGACCCCGCCTCCGTCGCCGCGCGACTCGATGCGCTCGACTGGCGCGGTCCCCGCACGGTGGCCGACTGGCACGCGCGGGCGCGCGCCACCGCGGAGCGCTACTCGTGGCCCGCGATCGCGCGCGAGTACCTCGCGCTGGTGGACGAGCTCCGATCGGCACCCGAGCCCCACCCCCGCGGCCCGCTCCGCATCGTGCACGCCATCCGCTCCGACGGGTTCTCGGGCGTCGAGCAGTTCGTGCTGCGCCTCGCCCGCGCCCAGGCGGCGGACGGCCACAGGGTCCTGGTCGTCGGCGGCGACACCGCGCGCATGCGTGGCGCGCTGGCAGGGTCCGGCGTCGCCCACGTGCCCGCGGTGCGCACGGTCGACGTGACGCGCGCGCTGCTGCGCCACGCACGGGGCGCCGACGTGGTGAACACCCACATGACCGCCGCGGACGTCGGCGCGGTCGCCGCCCTCGCCCTCGTCCTGCGCCCGCGGCGACCGGTCGTCGTGGCGACCCGCCACTTCGCCAAGGCCCGCGGCAGCATCGGCCCGGTGCCGATCGCCGCGCTGGTCGGTCGCGTCATCGACGCGCAGCTCGCGATCAGCGATGTCGTCGCCGACGCCGTGGACGGCGACAGCACGGTCGTCCACCCGGGCCTCGACCCACGGCCCGACGTCGACGCCGCCGACCGCGAGCGCATCGTGCTCATGGCCCAGCGGCTCCAGCCCGAGAAGCACACCGAGGTCGGCATCCGCGCCTTCGCCGAGTCGGGCATCGCGAGCGAGGGGTGGCGGATGCAGGTGGCCGGCACCGGCCCCGAACGCGACGCGCTCGAGCGGCTCGCCGCGTCGCTCGGCATCGCCGACGCCGTCGAGTTCCTGGGCTTCCGCACCGACCTGCCGGAACTCATGGACCGGTCGGGCATGCTCGTCGCGTCCTGTCCGTTCGAGCACTTCGGGCTCACCGTGCTCGAGTCCATGGCGAGCGGGCTGCCCGTCGTGGCCGCCGGGGCGGCGGGGCACCTCGACATGCTCGACGGACTCGACCCCCGCGCGCTGTTCGCACCGGACGACATCGGCGCCGCGGCATCCGCCCTGCGCTCGCTCGCCGGCGACGCCGAGGGACGCGCTGCGCTCGGCACTGCGGAACGGGAGCGCCAGCGCAGGGACTTCTCGATGCGGGCCCAGGTGGATGCCACCGAGGCCGTCTACCGGAGCGTGCGATGACCGATCTCGTGGTGATGTCCCTGGAGCGCTGGGACGACGTCTGGCGTCGCAACCAGCACCTCGTGGCCGGGCTCCTGCGGTCCGATCCGGAGTTGCGCGTGCTGTTCGTCGAACCGCCCGCCGACCCGACCCACGACGTGCGATCGGCCCGCCGTCCCGACCTCGGCCACGGGACGGTCGAGGTCGGCGAGCCCGCGCCCGGGCGGCTCTGGACGTACCGCCCGGTCAAGTGGCTGCCCCGCCGCGTCGACCCCCGCGCCGACGCGCGCGTGGCCGACGCCGTGCTGCGCGCCGCGGCGAGGCTCGGCATGGAGCGACCGCTGCTCTGGATCAACGACCCGGGCGCGGTGGGCGTCGCCGACGCGTCGGGCTGGCCCGTCGTCTACGACATCACCGACGACTGGCTCTCCGCCGACCGCCCGGCGGCCGAGCGCGCACGCTCCGCGGAGAACGAGGCGCGGCTGCTCGACACGGCCCGGGAGGTCGTGGTGTGCTCGCCCGAGCTCGCCAGGCGCAAGGGCGCCGCGCGCGACGTGACCCTCATCCCGAACGCGGTCGACGTCGCCGCCTACCGCCGCCCGGCCGACCGCCCCGCCGACCTGCCCGAGGGCTCGACCGCGGTGTACCTCGGCACGCTGCATCCGCACCGCATCGACATCGACCTCTGCGAGGCCACCGCGCGCGAGCTCGGCGACCGGGCCACCCTCGTGCTCGTCGGCCCGAACCTCCTCGGGCCGGAGACGACCGCGCGCCTCGAGCAGGCCGGCGCGGTGCTGCTCGGGGCGCGGCCGTCCGACCAGGTCGTCGGCTACCTCCAGCACGCGGACGCCCTCGTGGTGCCGCACGTCGTGACGGAGTTCACCGACAGCCTCGACCCGATCAAGCTCTACGAGTACCAGGCCGTGGGCCGCCCGGTCGTCTCGACGCCCGTGGCCGGGTTCCGGGACGCGGACGACCCGCGCATCGCCATCGCGAGCGGAGCGGCGTTCGCCGACGCCGTCGTCACCGCGATCGCGTCCGCGCGCCCCTTCCCGCACGGCGCGAGCGGGCCCGTGCCCGCGTGGGCCCTGCGCGTCGAGGCGATGGCCGCGGTGCTGGGCCGGCTGCGGTCGGCCTAGGCGCCCGAGCGCCGCGAGCGCGCCCCCAGCTTGGACGCGAGCGTCGAGGCCCACCCCGTGAGCACGCCCCACGGCGACAGGCGCAGCGAGTCCCACAGGTCCGCCCCCGCGTCCCCCGCCCGGCGCTGCCGCAGCAGGCCGATGACCCTGCCGGCCGACCACGACGCGTAGGCGCGGTCGAGCAGGCGCGCGTTCCGGCGCAGGGCGGCGACGTGGTGCGCGTCCCCACGGCGCTCGGCGTCCTCGAGGTTCGCCCGCACGGCGCGCGAACCCGCGGCGTGCCGCCGCCGCCAGTCGGCGGCGGTCGCGTTGCGGTCGTGGCGCCGGTACTCGACGACGACGGCCCCGGAGGTCACCAGGCGACCGCGCCGCAGCACCCGCAGCGTGAACTCCGTGTCCTGGGAGAGCCCGAAGTCCTCATCGAACGTGCCCGCGAGCTCGAACGCGCGGCGCCGCACGGCGAGGGTCGTGATGCGCGGGATCGGCGTGTCGCCCCGCAGGTACTCGTCGCTCGTCGCCTGCGGCGTATGCCACGAGTCGAATGCGACCCCCTCGGCGTCGATGTCGATGCCGTCGCCGAACGCACCGAGGGCACCCGCATCCGCGCCCAGCGCCGCGACGAGCCGCTCGAGCCGGTCGGGCGGCCAGACGTCGTCGTCGTCGAGGAAGGCGACGATCTCGCCCGAGCCGGCGGCGATCCCGGTGTTCCGCGCCGCCGCCGCCCCGCCGTTCTCGCGGTGGACGATCCGCGCGCCGGCCACGCCCGCGACGATCCGCGCCAGGTCGTCCCCTCGACCGGAGCCGTCGTCGACGACGATCAGGTCCCACCGGGCGTGGGTCTGCGCCGCGACCGACGCCAGCGCCGCGCCGAGGTACGGGCTGACCCGGTTGGTCGGGACGACGACGTCGACGAGCGGAGCAGCGCCCGGGGCATCCGCCGGGCTCGTCACGGCTCGACCTCGGCGAACTCGGGAAGCCGCGTGATCCGGAACCGGCCGAACGGGTTCCTCGCGAACGGGGCGACGAGCGCCGTGCCGAGCGGGTGCGCGGCGCGACGGCGCCACCGCCGCAGGTCGCGGTCCCAGTCGCGCTCGGGCGCGTACCCCGAGACGACGCGCTTCTCGGCCATCTGCGCCTCGGTGCGCACCCAGCTCATGTGCACGATCGCGTCGGAGGGCGGGATCACGGCGTGCACCGGCGTGCCGAACGGGTGGGCGGGGTCGGTGTTGCGCGGCGAGACGTCCACCCGGTGCACGGGCGTGTCCGCGGCTTGGCGCGCGAGGGTGAGCCGGGTGCCCGCCCGCACGACCACCGGGCCGGGGTAGCCCGACTGGGTGGTCCAGAATCGCCCGCAGTGCTCGAGGAAGGCGCCCGACGGCGTGCGCGCGTGGAAGTTGCGCATCGGGAACGCGAGCGCGCCGGCGGCGCGTCGCTCGGTCTCGCGGAGCTGCGCGAGGAGCACCTCCGTCGACGGGACGATCTCGTCGGTGTCGAGCTGCACGACCCAGTCGGCGCCCTCCGAGGCGGCGTCGAGTGCGGCCTGCCGGTGCTCGGTCTCGACGGTCATGACGGGCCGGGAGGCGTCCGAGTGGTCGCCGGGAGCGAACACCATCTTTCCGTCGGGGTCCGCGGCGCGCATCCGCGCCAGCGACTCGTCGACCGAGAGCGGCGCGCCGCCCCACGAGCCGCCTCCCGCGTCGTAGGAGACGACGATGCGGTCGACGATGCCGTAGTACGACCCGATGCTCTGCGCGATCCAGGCGGGATCGCCGGCGAGCACGTACGCGTGCAGCCTCATATCGCGGCCCCGTCGGCGGGCTTCGCCCGCACCCCGGGAGCGGCGCTGGCGGCGAGCCCCGCCGCGGTCCCGACGACATCGACGGCGGCGCGCCACCCGCCGCCGACCACGCCGCGCAGCTTCGCCTTCGCGCCGCTGCGCTTCGGGTCGCGGATCGCGCGGAGGCCGCTGACCACCTGGTGCCCGGCCTCCGCCGCGGCGGTGCGCAGGTACCTGCGGAAGTGCGGGTCCGACGTGCCGAGCGTGCTGGCGAGCAGCACGACATGATTGCGCGCGCCGTAGTACCGATAGCGTGCGTCGAACCGGCGGCCTCGCGCGTAGGTGCCGGCGACGTGCAGCACGACCGAGCGCGGCGCGTACACGATGCGCCAGCCGGCTCGGCGCATGCGGAGCGCGATGTCGGTCTCCTCGCGCAGGCAGGTCCCCGGGTAGAGGTCGCGGATGCCCCCGAGCTCGCGCACCACGCTCATGCGCACGGACATGTTGGCGCCGAGCATGTGGTCGACGTCGACGTCCCTGCCCGGGTCGGCGGCGAACCAGCCGGTGAGCCGCCCGTCCGGCAGCAGGAGCCCGATCTCCCCGATGCCCTCGTCCTCCTCGCCGGGCTGCTCGTTGCGCGCGCGACCGCCGACCGCGGCGACGGCGGGGTCGGCGTACGGCTTCAGCAGCTCCTCGAGCCACTCCGGCTCGGCGAAGGCGTCGTCGTCGATGAACGCGACCACGTCCTGGCGCACGCCCTCCACCCCGATCGCCCGGGAGGTCGCCGTGGTCCCGATGCCGCGTTCGTTGCGCCGGTACTCCACCTCGGGGCGCTCGGCGACGACCTCCCACGTGCGCTCGTCGGGGGACGCGTCGACGACGACGATGCGGTCGGGCCGAACGGTCTGGCGGTCGAGGTGCTCCAGACAGGTCCGCACGTAGTCGGGGCGGTTGTACGTGGCGATCACGACCGCGACGCTGGGGGTGGTCACGTGGTCTGCTCCTTCGTGGGGCGGGCGTGCTGCTCGGCCCGGTACACCCGCTCGTAGTGGTCGGCGACGGCGCGCAGGTCGAACTCGACGGCGCGCGCGAGCGACGCCTCGGCGAGCTCGGCCCGCCGCCCGGCATCCGTCAGCACCCCGACGAGCGCATCACCGAGCCCGTCGAGCTCGGCGAGCACGCCGAAGCGGCCCTCATCGGTCACGTAGCGCGATCCGACGTTGGGGGTGGCGATCACGGGCAGGCCCGCCGTCATCGCCTCGGCGTAGGGGATGCCGAACCCCTCGTACGTCGAGGGCAGGCAGAAGGCCCAGGCGCTCCGGTACTCCTCCGCGAGCTCCGCGTCGCTCAGGCGCCCGAGCGCGACGACGCCGTCGGGCAGCTCGTCGGGTGCATCCTGGGTGACCATGCGCAGCTCGGCGTCGGGCACCCGGGGTCGCACCTCGTCGGCGAAGATCCGGGCGAGCTCGGCGCCGCGCTTGCGTCCGCGCCAGGTGCCGACGAACAGCACGGTCGGCGCGGCACGCCTCGTCCCGCCGGGCGCGAACGCCTCCGCGTCCACCCCGTTCGGGATCACGGTGTCGACCCACGGCGTCCACCGGCGCGTGGCCGGCGAGATGAGCACCGTGCGGTCGGCGACGACGCTCGCGAGCACCTCGGTGCAGCCGAGCAGCACCATGCGCGCCTTCTCCTTGGCCCCGCGGATGCGCAGCGCCTCCTCGAAGCAGGAGCCGTGCAGCGTGCGCACGTGCGCGGGCACGCGCCGGCGCCACATCCAGTAGTCCTCGCCGTGCGCGTGCAGCACGTCGTACGACGAGAGGTCCATGCGCCGCATGGCGAACGCGAAGCGGAAGGTGCGCATCGACCCGTCGAGCGGCACGTGCACGTGCCCGTACCGCGCGCCCTCGACCGGCCCGCACGGGCTGAACACGTCGACGTGGTGGCCGCGGTCGGCGAGCTCGTTGGCGAGCGCGTGCACCTGGTAGCCCACGCCGATCTTGCTCTCGCTCGGCAGGTAGTACGAGATCATCGCGATGCGCAGCGGCCGGTCCGGGTCGTCGAGCGGATGCCGCGGGGAACCCGTCACGACAGCCCGGCCCGCAGCGCCTCGAGCCACGCATGGCCCTCGCGCAGGTCGGGCTCCAGGTGGTTGCCCTCGGCCCACTCGTTCCACGACTTCACCCAGAGCAGCCGCTCCTGGGCGGGCCGATCGGCGAGCAGGTCGACCGCGTCGGCCACGTTCCGGCGGAACCGCTCGGGCGTCGCGTCGCGCACGACGAGCCCACGGCGGCCGGCACGCGGCGTGTTGTCCCAGTTCGGGTACACGCATGGCTGCACGTGCGGGTCGCGCGGGTAGTCGGCGACGATGGTGTCGGAGTAGGGCCAGATCTCGGGCCCGCCCATGAGCTTCCGGCCCGCGCGCATGCGCAGGCGGGTCGCACGGTTCACCTCGGCGGGCAGGCGCATGTACACGCTCGCGTCGAAGCCGTCGGCCTCCGCGTTCGCGTAGCGGGCGCCCGCCCCGAGCAGGTCGCTGGCCTCCGCGACGAGGTAGAGCCCCTCCAGGCCGGCCTCGCGGGCCATCGCCTGCCAGCGGTCGACGAACTCGGCGGCATCCGGCAGCTCCTCCGGCCGGAACACGTAGAACAGCGGCCGGCCGTTCACGCGGACGTACCGCTCGTCGCGGAACGCCGGAAGGATCGTCTCGAAGTGCCGTCGGTCGTCCTCGGCGCCGAGGTAGCGCTGCTGCTTCAGGATCGTGTCGGCCGCGGCGTGCCAGATGCCCGTCCACGACTGGTTCGCCCAGGCCAGCGCGAACCCGATCTCCGGGTCGCCGCGCTCGAGCACCTCCGCGAACGGGCGCTCGAGGATGCGGTCACCGTCGCCGAACCAGTAGTGCCAGTAGACGAACGCCTCGACCCCGTACGCGCGGGCCAGGTCGCTCTGCGCCTGCCGCGTCTCGGGCACGCGCAGGTCGTAGAACCCGAGGTCGGCCGGCAGGGTCGGCTGCCGGTGCCCCGGATAGAGCCGGCGCGCCCTGGCGGTGTTGGTCCACTCGGTGAATCCGGGACCCCACCACTCGTCGTTCTCCGGGATCGGGAAGAACTGGGGCAGGTAGAACGCGAGCGCGCGGGCACGGGGCGAAGCCGCGGGGGCGCCCTCGGGCCCCCGGTGATCGGGTGCCTCGGGTGGCGTCTCGGTCACGCGTACCGCCAGTCGTCGTCGTTCGGGTGCGAGCACGCAGCATCATACTGTCTCCTCCGATCGAGTAGGTTCGTCGCATGAAGCCGCCGCCCCCCGGTCGATTCCTCGCGCTCGACGGCCTGCGCGGGGTCGCCGCCCTCGCCGTGCTCGTGTTCCACATGTTCTGGAACTCGGCGAGCGCGGGCACGCTCGCGGAATGGATGCCGGCGCCCGTGATCGACGCCACCGGACTCATGCGCAGCGGCGTGGCCATCTTCTTCGTGATCTCGGGATTCGTGATCGCCTACACGACCGCGAAGATGCGCACGCTGCGCGAGGGCGGCCGCTTCGCCCTGCGGCGGCAGGTGCGCCTCGACCCGCCGTACTACGTCGTGATCGCGGCGGTGCTGCTCATCGAGTTCGCGCAGACGCTCGTGCCGGGGCTGGTCGGTCGCGAGTTCACCGCGCTCGACGTGCTCGTGAACATGGTCTACCTGCAGGACATCCTCGGGGTGCCGTCTGTGCTGGCGGTCGCCTGGACACTGTGCCTGGAGGTGCAGTTCTACCTCGTCGTGGTGCTGCTGGCGATCGTCGCCGCGCGCACCACCCGGTCCGAGGCCTGGCGCGGTCGCGTCGTCGTCTGGAGCGCGGCGGCGCTCGCGCTCGCCTCGCTCACGATGCCGCTCGTCGGCGTGAGCAGCGGGCCGTGGGTGCTCGGGGTCTGGTGGATGTTCGCGATCGGCATGCTGCTCGCGTGGCACACGATCGGCACGGTGCGCACCTGGCACGTCGCCGCGGCGTTCGCCGTGCTCCTGGCATGGGGCGCGCTGCGGCAGTTCGTGCTCGGGCAAGCGGATGCGTGGGGCGGAGAGTGGTTCGCCATCGGCACGGGGCTGCTCATCTGGCTGCTCATCGAACGCGACCGCCTCGCCGCCTCGCCGGGCAGGGTCCTGCTCTACTTCGGGCGCATCTCGTACCCGCTCTACCTCGTGCACCTGCCGGTGATCGCCGTGGTCGCCGGGGCGGGGTTCAAGGCGTTCCCGGACGCCCCGTGGGCCCAGCTGCTCATCGTGCTGGCGTCCGGCGGCCTCGCGATCCTCGCCGCGGAGGCGCTGCACCGCTGGGTCGAGGTGCCCGCGATCGGCTGGTCGCGGCGCCTGCGGCGCAACCGGGTCGAGGCGGATGCCTCCGTGGGGCGTTCCGAGGCAGGCTGACGGAGCCTCGCGGGCCCGTGCGACCTATGCGCCGCGCCGACGCACCGCGCGCACCGCGTCGCGCAGCCACGGCAGCCTCGCGGCGAGGGTCGCACGGCGCCGCTCGCGCCGCCGCCCGTCCGGCGGCCAGAGCAGCGCGGCGAGGTGGCCCACCGCGCCGCGGAACCGCGGCTCGCGGTACTCCGGGGCGCCGAGCAGCTCCCTGAGCAGGTGCCGGTGCAGCGACCCGTCGAGGCGCCCCGAGAGGCCCGTCTCCAGGTCGACCAGGCCGCCGCCGAGGCGGAGCGCCACGGCCGAGGAGAGGAACGGCAGCCCGAGCCTGGTGGTCCGCGACGTCGCGCCGAGGTGCACGCGGTAGAACACCGTCGGCTGGTGCACCTGCGGGATGGGCTGGAGGCGCGCGACGTTGACGAGCAGCCAGTAGTCGTCCATCGCGAGCGCGTGCGGGGCGAACCCCCCGGCGAGGCGGAGCAGGCCGGGGTCGGCGAGGAAGCTCGTGGTCGTCGACACCGGACCGCGGAGCATCGCCTCGAGATCGTGCACCTCGACCGCGTCCGAGCCCGTCACGTCGGCCGCCGCGACGAGCTCGCCGAGCGTGTCGTCGCTGCTGACCAGCAGCCCGGCCCAGCCGCCGACGCCCTGGTCCATGCGCGCGAGCCGCTCGCGTTCGTCGGCCGCCGTGAACACGAGCTCCCGCAGGAACACGATGCGCTCCCCGGGGTGCCTCGCGAGCCAGGCGAGCGCGCGCTCGAGATGGGTCGGATGCCACAGGTCGTCCTGGTCGAGGAACGCGACCCATCGCCCCCGGGCCTCGGCGAGGCCCCGGTTGCGCGCGACCGCGACGCCCAGGTGCGACTGCTCGAGCAGCCGGGCCCCGACCGGGTGCGCCCGCGCGATCTCCCTGCCGTCGTCCGACGACCCGTCGTCGACGACGATCACCTCGAGGTCGCCCGCGGTCTGCCGCTCGATCGACGTCAGCGTCTCCGCGATCCACGCGGCCCCGTTGTAGAGGGGGACGACCACCGAGACGACGGGCGCGACCCCGTCGGCATCCCGGTGGGATGCCTCGGGCGACCCGCCCATCACGTCGGGGTCGGTCCGCGGCGACCGCGGCGGGCACCGGCGTCGGCCTCGGCGAGATCGCTGAGGTCGGCCGGAACGGTGACGCGATCGGCGGCGGGCACCGGCTCGGCGGCCTCCTTGGAGTTGGAGACGTACTCGCGGCGGTACTCGTACGAGTACGGCGACGCGTCGACCCCGCGCAGCGGCGCCTTGTTGAGCACGACGCCCAGGGCGCGTCCGCGCGCCTTCCGAAGCGTGTCGAGCGCCTTGTCGAGCAGGTCGTGCGTGGTCTTGCCGACGCTCGTGACGACCAGCGCACCATCGGCCTGATGGGTGAGCACCGCGCCGTCGGTGACGGGAAGCAGCGGGGGCGCGTCGATGATGACGGTCGCGTGCCTGGCGAGTTCCGCGATGAGCGTGCGCATGCGCTCCGAGCCGAGCACCTCGCTGGGGTTCGGGGGCACGCTGCCGGCGGCGAGCACGATCAGGTTCACCGACTTCGGCGTGCGCTGCAGGACGTCAGTGAGCTCCGCACGACCGGCGAGCACGTCGCTGAGGCCCGCCCCGCCGGGCAGGCCCATGGTCTTGGCGACCATCGAGCGCCGCATGTCGCCGTCGACCAGCACCACGGCGGTCCCCGCAGCAGCGAGGGTGAGTGCGAGGTTGCAGGCGATGGTCGACTTCCCGTCGCCGGGCAGCGGGCTCGTGACCACGATGGTGCGGGGCGGGTGGTCGACGTCCATGAACTGGAGGTTCGTGCGCAGGGACCGGAGCGCCTCGGCGACGGCGAAGTTCTCGCCCTTGCCGCCGTGATGCTCGGAGAGGCCGACCAGGCGCTGCTCGTCGGTGAGCCCGGGCACGAGCGGGATCGTCCCGACCACGGCGATCCCGGTCTTCGACTCCACGTCCTCGGCGGTGCGGATGCGGCGGTCGGACACGGTGCGGATGAGCGCGAACGCCACGCCGAACCCGAAGCCGAGGATGGCGCCGACGATCACCGCGGTCTGCACGTTCGGGAACGACGGCGACGACGGGAGCGAGGCGATGTCGGCAGGGATCACGGTCACGGGCGCGGAGCCCTCGGACCCGTCGCCCTCGATGTCGTCGATCTCGGTGATCATCGCGTCGATCCACGCCTCCGCGAGCGCGCGGGCGCTCTCCGGCGTGGACCCGGTCGCGCTGATCCGGAGGATCACCGTGTTGGCGGGGTTCGTGACCTCCACGCGGTTCACGATCGCCTCGGGTGTCGTCTGGAGCTCGAGGGTGTCGATCGCGTTCTGCGCGACCGCGCGCCAGCCGGCGATCTCGAGGTAGGAGGGCACGCGACCGCGAGCCAGGTTGTCGCCGATCGTCGAGATGCCGACGTCGCTGCTCTGGGTCGAGGCGATGTACCCGCTCGAGTACGCGGTGTAGACCGGCGTCTGCAGGAGCGTCCATCCGTACCCGGTGCCCGCGCCGACCAGGGTCATGAGCAGGATGGCGAGCCAGTGCCTGCGCAGGCCTCGGATGTAGTCGCGGAGCTCCATGGCACCTCCGGTCGCGTTCGTGACACCATCCGCGGTGCGGCGGTACCCGGGACGAGTAGGCTCCATGCTATGCCATCCGAATTCACCGTGCGCGCCCTCGACGCGACCGTGTGCATCGCCCCCGACGACACCCTCGACGAGTTCCATCGCAACGCGCTCGCGGTGCAGTGGAGCGACCTGCGGGTCGACGAACCCGCCCGGGTGGACACCACGATCCGGGTGGGCATCGGCCCGAACGAGCTCGAGATCCGCTCGGTCGACGAGCGCCGCCTCGTGGCCGAGTCGTTCGAGTTCCTCGCGGACCGGCTCGCGACGGAGGTCACGGTCACCGGCATGCGCTCGCTGCAGGGGCGTGCACTCATGCTCCACGCCGCCGCGGTCGACGTCGGCGACGGCCGCGTGATCGCGTTCGTGGGACCGTCGGGCCGGGGCAAGACCACCGCCGCCCAGGCGCTCGCGAAGGAGTTCGGGTACGTGACCGACGAGACGGTCGCGATCGAGCGCGACGGCACCGTCGTCAGCTACCGCAAGCCGCTGTCGATCGGGTCGCGGCCCGGGTCGAAGCAGCACATCCCCGCGTCGGGCATGGGACTGCGTGTCGCCGGCGACGCCGGGCTCGAGCTGGCGGCGGTCGTGCTGCTCGACCGGCGACCGGAGGTGACGATGCCGTGGGTGGAGCAGGTCCCGCTCGCAGAGGGCCTGCCCGAACTCGTCCGTCAGACCAGCTTCCTCACCCTCATGCACCGCCCGCTCCGCACGATCGCGGATCGGCTGGTCGCGACCGGCGGGGTCCGGCGGGTCGTCTACGGCGAAGCCGAGACCCTTCCGGCCATCGTCGACGACATCCTGGCGACCGTCGACCCCGAGCCGCCCATGCTGGTCGACGTGGACAGCCGTTCCAAGCGCGACTGCGGGTGCGTGCAGGACCTCGTGCAGGGCGAGCCGATCACGACCAACACCCCGCTGGAGGAGGCCCCCTCGGGGTCGTACCGGCGCACGTCGCACGCCGACGCGCTCATGGTCGACGACAGCCTGTTCGTGCTGAAGGAGCAGGACGTCCTGCTCCTCGAGGGCGTCGGCCCCATCGTGTGGCTCGGCGCCGAGGACTCGTCGGAGGACGAGCTGCGGGAGACCGCACTCAGCCAGCTGCCCGAGCCGCCCGAGGGCGTCGACCCGTCCGCGGTCGTGGCGGGCGCGATCAGCGACCTGGTGGACGCCGGGCTGCTGTCGCAGCGACCGTAGCGGTCGCCTCGGGCCGGGTCGCGCGCACGGGCGACCCGGGTTCGCCGTCCGGTGCTCCCCTGGCATCCGACTCCGCCTTCGACGCCGACAATCGCTCGCGCTCCATCGCGCCGAGGCTGATGCCGACGATGACGAACGGGATCGAGACGGCCGCGGCGACCCAGAAGAGGTCGAACTGCGCCTGCACGATGCGCGACAGGGCCACGGCGAAGGCGAGCGTGCCGAACCTGGGGTCGATCCTCCACAGCACGATCAGCATGCCCAGCCACATGACGCCGAACCCGAACAGGCCGAGGAGCCCGGTGCTCGCGACGATCTCGAGCTCCGCCTGTGGCGGCTGGAACTCCCCGGGGAGCTGGTACCAGTAGCGGAGGCCGTGCCCGAAGAACGGCGACTCCTGCCACAGGTGGTACACGTCGCGGAACCAGGTGAGTCGCTGGTAGACCGAGTTGAACTCGTTCTGCGACTCGATCTGCTCGATGACCATGCCGATGACGATCCAGGCCGCGGGGATCACGAGCAGGAACACGACGCTCCGCGACCGCCCCGTGACCTGACGGCGGATGACGCCCACGAGGACGGCGGCGATGAGCCCGATGATGGCCTGGCGCGACTGGCTCATGAGGATCGCGGTCGCGAGCAGG
Source organism: Agromyces rhizosphaerae (assembly GCF_027925245.1). Classification (NCBI taxonomy): domain Bacteria; kingdom Bacillati; phylum Actinomycetota; class Actinomycetes; order Micrococcales; family Microbacteriaceae; genus Agromyces; species Agromyces rhizosphaerae. The sequence continues at coordinate 1,699,911 of NZ_BSDP01000001.1, read as the reverse complement.
AGGAACGCGGACCCGCTCAGCCGGCGTGACCAGCCGACCCAGTCCGGGTTGATGTACGCGATGACGGCGACGATCGCGAGGGTCGTGCCGACGAAGTTCTTGTGCATCGCGAACGGCCACTCGAGGTAGATCGCCCCGAAGTCCCCCGTCGCGTACTGCGGTATCGCGTGCGCGATCGTGATCACCGCGATGATGCATGCCGTCGCGAGCATGAGGCCGAATGCGAGCCTCGCGTAGCCGGCGCATCCGACCGCCCACCCCACGATCAGCGCGCCCGAGATGAGCAGCCAGGCGTGGAACCACTCGACCGTGTTGGCGGTGTACGGATTCACGATCACGGTGATGAACGACGTGAACTGGTAGACGAAGTTGAGCCAGAGCATCCACCGCAGCGAACTGCTGTACGGCCGCTGACCGAGCAGGACCGCGGCGCCGAACGCCGCCGCCAGCGACACGTCCGACACCGAGAGGTCGGTCCCCCCGATGCCGACGCGCTGGATGATCAGGAGTCCGGGCATCGCCATGAGTGCGATCGCCATCGGCGTCGAGCTCGTGACGGCCGCCGCGATCACGAGTGCGGCCACCGCGAACGCGAGCATGGGAGCGTTCCGGGCCCGCTCGTCGAGCAGGATGTAGACGGCGACCGCGGCGCCGGCCGCCAGCAGCACCCACTGCCACGTGGGCGCCCACCAGTCCGCGATCCTGCCTCGCCACGACCTGGCGCGCATGCTCGTCGGACTCATGACCGCTGCTCCTCCGGAGGTTCGGTCCAGTATCGCAGGAGTCGGGTCCGCGTCACCCCGCCCCGTCCTCCCGCAGCAGCCCGCGCTCGACCAGGTCGTCGACGAACGCGTCCACGTCGGCGCGGATCTCCGCCGCCTCGGCGCCGATCGCGTCGGCCACCGCGTCGGCGACCGCTCCCCGCTCCGAACCGATCGCCGCGTGCCAGATGCCCGGCGCGACCCCCTCCAGCACGAGGATCGGACCGTGCGGGAGCGCGGCGACGTAGAGCACGTCGGCGTGCTCGACCACGCCGACCGCGTCGGCGCACCGCAGCGGTCCGCTCACGTCGCGCCCCCTCGCCGGCCGCCGGACAGGGCCTCGCGGACGGCGCGTCGGACGCGGTCGGCGAACTCGGCGGCGACCTCGCGACGGCTGGGCTGCCGACCGAGCCGATGCGTGAGCCGGTCGACGTTCACGAGCGGGGCGCGCACCAGCACGCGGGCCGCACCCCCGACCGTCGGGGCGGACCGCACCCTGGCGGCCCACTCCTGGCTGCGGGTGCCGCCCTCCGACGCGACCTTCCACATGCGGTATTCGCGGCTGTCGCGGTAGCGGTCGAGCCCGCCCGTCGCGGCGGCGAACCCGACGTGCGCGTCGAGGTCGTCGACCAGGGAGGCGACCTGGGCCCGGCGCTCCTCCGGCGCGTCCGTCCACGCCGCGGCCAGGTCACGCCGGGCATCGGCCCTCGACCGCGCATCGTTCAGCACGAGGATGAGCGCCTGGGCGGGAACGCTCGGCACGGCGCAGCGCGCGCCGGCGAGCGCGCGCTCGTCGCGCCCGCGCCACAGTGCCTCGAACGCCCGCTCGGGTTCCGCCCCGATGCCGGGGAAGAACCGGTGGACGTCGATGTACCCCCACGTGTCGTGCAGGTAGGTCTGCGCGTGCCCGAACGGCGAGCCCGACACGAAGGTGCTGTAGAGCGTCCACCCCGACGCGCGCATCGCCAGATCCAGCCGCTCGACCTGCGAGGGTCGCACCAGCACGTCGACGTCGCTGCCGCGGCGACCGAACGGCCGGAGCTCGTCGGCGACCGCAACGCCCTTGATGTGCAGGAGGTCGACGCCCACGCCCGACGCCACGCGCTGCGCGGCCGCATGGGCGAGTTCGAGGCGCACCGGGAGCGGGATGTCCTTCTCGAGATCGCCCATGCCCGCTCCTCCCGTCAGCTCAGGTCGCCGAGCTCGACGAGGCGGGCGAACTCGGGGTTCTCGTCGCGCACCTGGTCGAAGGTGCCGGATGCCTCGACCGAGCCCGACTTCAGGAACACGAGCGTGTCGGCCCGGCGCACCGTGGAGAGCCGGTGGGCGACGATGAGGATCGTCATGCTCCCCTGGAGGCGGGCGAGCGTGGACGAGATCTCGTACTCGGTGGCGTTGTCGAGCGCCGACGTCGCCTCGTCGAGCACGAGCACCCGCGGTCGCCGGTAGAGCGCGCGGGCGAGGCCGATGCGCTGCCGCTGGCCCCCGGAGAGGCGGACGCCGCGCTCGCCCACCACGGTCTCGAGCCCCTCGGGCAGCTCGGCGACGAGCGCGTCCAGCTGCGCCATCGCGATCACCTGCGCGATGCGGTCCGCGTCGATGCCCTCGGGGGCCACGCCGAACGCGATGTTGGCGGCGAGCGTGTCGTTCAGCAGGAACACGTCCTGCGGCACGACGCCGAGCTCGGCGTACCAGGACGCGGGGTCGTCGCCGATGGAGCGCCCGCCGCACTCGACGGTCCCCTCCGTGGGGGTGAGCAGTCCGAGCACGAGGTCGACCAGCGTGCTCTTGCCGGCACCACTCGAGCCGACGAAGGCGGTGGTGCGGTTCTCCGCGATGCGCAGGTCGAGGCCGTGCACGACCGGCTGGTCGGAGTCGGGATAGCGGAACGTCACGTCACGGAGCTCGATGTCCCCCTCGTACCGCTCGGCCGAGCGGCGCTCCTCGTCATGGCTCGGCTGCGACGCGAGCTCGTCGGCCGCGTCGGTCAGGATCCGCAGGCCCGCCCGCCCGATGCGGATGGTGGCGATGTTCGCCGAGATCCTGGTCATGGTCGGCAGCGCGCGGAGCGACGCCGCCGCGAACACGCCCAGCACCGTGATGGCGTGCTCGGGCGTGCCGGTCGCGAACAGGATCGCCGAGATGCCCATGATCGCGACGACGAACCCGATCTCGAGCAGGTAGCGCGGCGCGTCGGAGACGATGCCGACGAGGCGGGACGCCCGTGCCTGGCGCAGCTTGGCGCCGCGGTAGCCGTCGACGAACGACCCGGAGCTCGAGGTCAGCCGCGCCTCGCGGAAGCCGTCGAGCCCGGGCAGCAGGTACTGCCAGGCCTGCAGGCTGGCGGCGGCGAACTCCTCGCCGAGACGGTGCTGCGTGCGCTTCAGCGCGACCTGCGATCCGTAGACGAGCACCCCGAACAGGACCACGGCGAAGATCGTCACCACCGGGGAGGCGACCGCGAGCACCCCGGTGATCGCGATCAGCACGAGCGCGTCGGTGCTGATGGTGACGAGCGCGAGCAGGACGCTCGCGGACTGGTTCGTGGCCTCGCCGATGCTGCGGTAGATCTCGCTCATCTTGCGGGTGCGATGGGCGGCGAACGGCGAGAGCATGTAGCGCCGGGCCATCTCGGCCGCGGTGAGCGCCGCGACCCGGGTGGTCCGCCCGAGCAGCCACCAGCGGAACGCGAGCGAGCCGATGGACTTGGCGATGAAGAACAGCGCCACGAACCCGGCCACGATGGGGATGAGGGTGCCCGGGTCGTCGGTGCCGAAGAAGTCGGAGATCGTCCCGAGGGTGCCCTCGTCGGTGTCGGCTCCGGTCGCGAGCTGCGTGAGCGGCACCATCGCCGCGACACCGAGCGTGTCCAGGGCGGCGAGCACCACGGATGCGCCGACCGTGCCGACCAGCCAGCGCTTGCCGCTGGCGCCGGCGAGCGACAGCAGCATCCGGATCTGCCCGGTCAGGCCGGGACGCTCCTCCGCACGCGCCATCGTCCTCCTCCGTATCACGCGCCCGGGGTCTCCGCACCGCTCCGCGACATCCTAACGGCCGCCCGATCCGCCCGCCGCGACCTCCAGCAGCTCGACGACCGCGTCGAGATGCCGGTCGACGCCGAACCGCTCGGCCCACGCTCGGCACTCGTCGGGACCGACGTCGCGCGCACGGACGATCGCCTCGGCGAGCGCCGCGCTCGTGGCATCCGCCGCGTGGAAGCCGTTCGCACCGTCGCGGACGGTCTCGAGGTAGCCGCCCGCAGGGACGACGGCCGCCGGAGTGCCCTCGAAGGACGCCTCGAGCACCGTCAGCCCGAAGTCCTCCCGAGCCGCACCGACCACGACGCGCGCGTTGCGGTACGTCCAGCAGAGCTCCGCGTCGCTCACGCGACCGAGCCCGTGCACGCGGTCGTCCGGCGCATCCAGCTCCTCGGAGCCCGCACCGACGACCACGACCGGGAGCCCTGCGGCGAGCGCCGACTCGACCGCGAGCGCCACGTTCTTGTAGCCCCGGTCGCGCGCGACGACCACCGCGAACTCGTCGGGCAGCTCGCGGGACGGCGCGACGGCCTCGGTCGCGACGGGAGAGACGGGCGGATGCACCACCTCGGCGTCCACCCCGTAGGCGTCGCGGATGCGGTCGCGCGTGACCGCGGAGTTCGCGACGATCGCGTCGGCCCGCCGCATCGCGTCCGCGTCGCCGCGCCGGAGCATCGGCGTGCTCACGGTCAGGCCCGCGCGACGCACGCGGCTCAGCCGCATGCGGTAGTCGTCGGCCGCGTAGAGCCACCGGGCCGGGCTGTGCACGTAGACGACGTGCGGCATGTCGAACGCGAACCGGTGCGCCCATCCGCTGCTCGAGACGAGGGCGACGTCGCCGCCCGTGACACGGGTGCGGGCCGCGATCGACGGCAGCGCCGGCAGCATCCGCTCGACCTGTCCCGCGAGGGAGCGCGGGATCGTTGCGCGCACGTCGACCGCGTCGAACGCGTCGAACGTCGTCTCCGGCCGGTACGCGAGGGTGACCAGCGCGGCCGGCTCGAGCGCCTCCGCCCAGTGCGCGACCACGCGCTCGGCGCCGCCCGACTGCACGAGGTAGTCGTGGGCCAGCACGATGTCGGGACGGGGTGCGCGTGAACCCGGCACCGCCCCCGTCGACACCGGATCCGTCATCCGCCGACCGACCCCGCCTCGGTCACCGTGACGTCCGTGCGGTGGAAGCGCTGGAACGAGCGCGACGCGGTCGGGCCGCGCTGCCCCTGGTAGCGGTTGGCGTACTCCGCAGAGCCGTAGGGCCGCTCGCTCGGCGATGAGAGGCGGAAGAAGCAGAGCTGGCCGATCTTCATGCCGGGCCAGAGCTTGATCGGCAGCGTGGCGACGTTCGACAGCTCGAGCGTGACGTGGCCGCCGAAACCGGGGTCGATGAACCCCGCCGTGGAGTGGGTGAGCAGCCCGAGGCGGCCGAGGGAGCTCTTGCCCTCGAGGCGGGCGGCGACGTCGTCGGGCAGCCGCACGGCCTCGAACGTCGAGCCGAGCACGAACTCGCCCGGGTGCAGGATGAACGGCTCGTCGGCCTCCACCTCGACGAGGTGCGTGAGGTCGGGCTGGTCCTCGGCCGGATCGATGAACGGGTACTTGTGGTTGTCGAACAACCGGAAGTAGCGGTCGAGCCGCACGTCGATCGACGACGGCTGGATCATGCCGGGCTCGTACGGGTCGAGTCCGATGCGGCCGGCGTCGAGCTCGGCCCTGATGTCGCGATCCGAGAGCAGCATGCGTTCAGCGTAGCGACGTCCCGCGGCGTCAGAGCACGCGGGCCAGGTACTCCCGCGCGCGAGCGCGCTCCGCGTCGAGGATGCGGTTCACCGCCGCCCAGTCCGGGGCGAACACCCGCTCGTCGACCGCCCCGGCGCCGGGGTCGACGAGGTGGTGGCCGAGGTCGAACAGCTCGAGCAGCGACTCGAAGCGGGCGCGACCCCGCCGGGCGTTCGCCACCGCGAGGAACGGCCGGTTGAACAGGATCGCGAAGACGCAGCCGTGGAACGAGTCCGTGACGACGAAGCCGGCGGCGGCGAATCCGGCGAGCCACGCCTCGACGGTCGGGAGGTCATAGCGCGTTGGATCGGCCGCGTACTCGCGGTACGTGGGCGGGGGCGGGCTCGGCAGCAGCGACCGCGGCTCGAGTCCCAGGCGATCCGCGACCGCCGCCTCGACCCCGTCGAGGGCGTCGTGCTCGTCCAGGCGGAACACGAGCAGCGCGGAACCCTCCGGCTCCGCGGCATCCGCCCCCTTCGCGAGCGCGCGGTAGGCGTCGGCGTCGAGCAGCATGGTGGGGTCGACGTGCTGCTCGGCATCGATCCCGAACGCGTCGCGGCAGATCCGCACGCCCGATCGTTCGCGGACGGAGACCGCGTCGAACCTCCGGATCAGTTCGCGCGCACGCTCGAGCGTGGTCCCCCGGTACTCGCCGACGTCCTCGACGCCGAACGAGGCCGCGTACGACACGCGGCGCGGCCCGCCCGGCGTCGCGGGCAGCATGCCGAACAGGTACTCGGGCACGTCGGCGTAGTAGGCGCGCCAGACCTGGTCGCTCCCGACGAGGAACGTGTCGAACCTCCGCGCGAGCTCGGCGCCCGCCCGAGGCGTCGAGGCCCGCTCGACGCGCCGCACCCGCCGCAGGTGCCGCGCTGCGAACCGCGCCTGCGCCGCCATCACCTGGTGGCGCGCGCGCCAGCTCCAGTCGACGCGCAGCGGCAGCAGCATCCGCAGCGCCCGGCGCACCGCGAAGTACCGCCAGCGCATGCGACGGCGCCACGGCATCGTGACGGTGGTGTCGGTGACGACGTCGAAGCCGAGCTCGCGGATGACTCGCTGCAGCGCGTAGGCCTGGAGGATCCCGCCGTAGTTGGTGTGGAGCGGCAGGGTCTTGATCAGTACTCTGCGAGTCACGGGGAGAAGCTACCAGCACCCCCGTCGGCCCGATCGCAGCAGCTGAGGAGCGGCATGACGCACGGCATCGAGGAAGTCATCGCGCGTGGGATGTGCGTGGGGTGCGGCGCCTGCTCGGTGCGCACGTCGGGAGCGATCCCGGTCACGATCGGGCGCCGAGGCGTGTACGAGGCCCGGCTCGGCGACGCCGACGCCGGCGCGGTGCGTGCGGCGAGCCGCGTCTGCCCGTTCTCCGACGACTCGGTCGACGAGGACGAGCTGACGCGCGAGCGCTTCCCCGACCTGCCGACGGACGACCGGCTCGGGGCGGTCCGCGACGTCGTCGCCGGCCGGATCTCCTCCGACACCGAGGTCATGCAGAGCAGCTCGGGCGGGCTGACGTCGCTGCTGCTCGTCGAGCTCCTGCGCGAGGGCCGGGTCGACGGCGTCCTCCACGTCGGCCGCCCCGAGGGCGACCAGCGATTCGGCTACACGATCTCCACCACCGAGGAGGAGGTGCTCGCGTCGCGGAAGTCGATGTACGCGGCGACGACGCTCGCCGACGTGCTCGAACGGGTCCGTGGCGACGGGCGGCGCTACGCGGTCGTCGGGGTGCCGTGCTTCATCACCGCCGCGCGCCACCTCGCCCGGGAGCTGCCGGACCTCGGCGAGCAGCTCGCGGTGTTCGTCGGCCTCGTCTGCGGGCACCTCAAGTCGACGTTCTACGCCGAGTCCCTCGCCTGGCAGGCGGGCGTGGCGCCGCAGGACCTCGAGCGCATCGACTTCCGCGTGAAGGACCCGGAGCGCTCGTCGGGGAACTACGACTACGAGGTGACCGCCCGCGGCGTGCACGAGCCGATCCGACGGCGGACCGGCTCGGCGTTCGACACGTCCTGGGGCTTCGGCGCCTTCCAGCCCGAGGCGTGCAACTTCTGCGACGACGTCTTCGCCGAGTCGGCCGACGTCGCGTTCGCCGATGCCTGGCTGCCGCAGTACGAGCCCGACAGTCGCGGAACGAACGTCGTGCTGGTCCGCGACGAGCAGGTCGGGGAGCTGCTCCAGCGTGCGGCGGCGCGCGGCGATGCCGACCTCGAGCCGCTGACGGCCGACGACGCCGCAGCCTCGCAGGGCGGCAACTATCGCCACCGCAGGATCGGGCTCGCGGTGCGCCTGGCGGACGACCTGCGGCGCGGCCGCAGCGTGCCGCGCAAGCGGGTCGCGCCGGATCGCACGGTCGTGACCCGGCGACGGGCCGCCCTGATCCGGCAGCGCCGCCGCATGTCGGCGCTCTCGCTCGAGCGATTCGCCGAGGCGCGCGAGGCGGGCGACTTCGCACGCTACGCGCGGCCGATGCAGCGCGCGATCCGGCGGTACTGGCTCATCGAGTCCGCCACGCATGGGCCGCGCGCGCTCGCGCGCTTCCTGAAGAACCGCGCGCTGGAGCTGCTCGGCCGCTAGTCTGCCTCGCATGACCGAAGCCGAGCGTCCGGATGCCCCCAGCACCACCGACCGCGACTTCCAGGCGGTGCGCGACGCGAAGTACGTGCTGCTGACCACGTTCAAGCGCGACGGCACCGGAGTCGGCACGCCCGTCTGGGCGGTGCCCGTCGAGACCGATCGCGGCACGGGCATCCGCATCTGGACCGCCCGGAACACCGGCAAGGTCAAGCGCATCCGCAACGGGTCGCGGGTCACCGTCGCACCCTGCTCCATGCGGGGCGTGCCGACCGGGGCGGCGGTCGAGGCGCATGCCGTGCTGCTCGACGACGACGACACCCGCGGCACGCTCGAGGCCCTCGCCGCGCGCTACGGCATGGCCGGGCGCCTGGTCACCCGGCGCGCCCGACGCGACGTGGCCGACTCGGCCGGCATCGAGGTGAACGCCGCCTAGCGGCCCGAACCGCCGCGCGCGGTTGCTAGGATGTCCCAGTCGCATCCGAGTGGCCACAAGCCGGCGGATGCCACGTGCCGATGTAGTTCAATGGTAGAACTTCTGCTTCCCAAGCAGACGGCGCGGGTTCGATTCCCGTCATCGGCTCTTCGTGAATTTGGCCTGATCAGCGCATGTTTTCGTCGGCATATCGATGTTCGTCAATTCAATTCGTTTCCGTCGCGTCACGGTTTACTCACGGTTATTGATTCAACTTGTTTTATTGAGTACACCGCACTCAACCCTGTGGAAGGGCCCCGCCGGCGCGCACGAGGGATGAACGCGCACCTATCTTCCATGGGTCCAGACCCTCACACGTCCGCGCCCGCGACGGGTCCGCTGATCCTCCTCCGACACACCGGCACGACCGTGCTCGCCGGCCGGTTTCCGGCCGGGTTGTCCAGACACGGTCATCCCTGCAGCCCCGTTCTAGGATGGCTCTCGTATACTCTCTGCGCCGGCACGACATCACCGTCGCGTGAGATCCCTGCCTCCACCAGACGGGTGACGGTTCAATGAGCCACCGCTCACCCGCCCGATGGAAGCTCGAGGCGACGCGCGACAGCTATTCCCAACGTCGTTGCCGTGAGAAGTAGTCCGAAACGATCCGTTTCGCCGAGTCCGCAAAAGCGACTGCCGCAGCTGTCCCTGGCGTATCAATCGAGTACTCACCAATGACTCGCTGTGTGACCACCTCGAGAATCTTTGATTCGTCCCAGCCATCGTCCTGGGCGCGGACCATGAGGAGCGCGAGATCGTCGTACTCGTCCGGAATCTGATCCCTGACGTCCTTCACGCTAATGAGATCCTCCGCCCACACGGCCTCCCTCGCAGCTTCCAACCGCTTCCATGTGCGCACTATCGGCTCAGGCTCATTGGTCTGATGCACCACCCATGTGCGACCGAGGCCAGCGAAGACTCGCGCCTCGGGTCCCGCACCGTCAGCAGGCCGTGAGCGCATACGGCCGAGGCGTCGAAGGGCTCGCTGCCCTCGTCTGAGGAAGTCCGCTCTGGAGCATATGCATCGGAACAAACGTTGACCGACCGAGAACTGGATGAGGATTAGCTCGGATCTCCGACCCGACTCCACAAGCGCTACCTCGACCTGCGCAAGCGTGTACTTGAGCAAGGTGACGTCTGGTTCATCGACATCGATTGTCACCCGCCCGAGTTTCAGATCTAGCGACCGTGCTACTCGCCGAAGAACCGCCTCGACGTCAGCGGGGTTCGCGCCAGAGTTCTCTCGGGTCACCTCATGCCTCGATTCCACCATGGCTTTCCACCGCGGGATGTGCGCCAGACAGTCGTCAGGACACGTGAGCTGTTGCCCACGTTGACCACGCTGGTCCGCCCCGTGAATCGGGTCGACAGCCCGTGAACGGGGTGCACAGAACCGCGGGAGACTGTGATTCGGCCTGGGTTTCGTTCCTATCGGTTTCCCTGTCCGGCGGTTGCCGGCAGGCCTGATTCTTGGTCAGCGTAGTAGGCCTGCTCGACCTCGATCGGGGTGCGCAGGTCGAGTTCGCCGTGCAGCCGCTGGTTGTTCCACCACCACACGTACTCGAGGGTGGCCAGTTCGACCTGCTCGACGGTCCGCCATGGCCCGCGGCGGCGGATCAGCTCGGTCTTGTAGAGCCCATTGACGGCTTCGGCGAGGGCGTTGTCGTACGAGTCGCCGACGGTTCCGGTGGACGGTTGCGCGCCGAGCTCGGCGATCCGGTCGGTGTACACCACGGCGAGGTAGTTCGACCCGTGATCGGCATGATGGACCAGCCCGTCCAGGTTCCCGCCGGCGGCCCACGCGGCCATGTTCAGCGCCTGCAACGGCAGGATGTCTGCCTTCAACGTGGCGGCGACGTTCCAGCCGACGATCCGGCGCGAGTACACGTCGGTCACGAACGCGACGTACGCGAACCCGGACCAGGTGGCGACGTAGGTGACGTCGGCCACCCATAGCCGCCGCGGACCGGGTGCGGTGAACCGTCGCTGGACGAGATCCTTCGGCTTGGCTTGCGCCTGATCGGGCTTCGTCGTGAAAATCTTCTTCGACCGCCGCACTCCACGGACTCCGGCCAGCCGCATCAGCCGCTCGGTCTGGTCCCGGCCGACATCCCAGCCCTGCCGGCACAGCAGGGCGTGCATCTTGCGGCGCCCGTACACGCCGTAGTTCTCCGCATGCAGTCGAGCGACTTCCGGTATGAGCAACTCATCGCGCAACGCCCTGGCCGAGGGCACACGGGCCCTCGCCGCCCGGTACCCGCGGGCGGTGACGAACCCTCGCACGGCCGGGCGCAGCACCCGGCAGATGAGCTCGACCCCGAAACGATCCCGGTGCTCGTCGATGAACCGGATCATCTCGTCGAGGGTCGGTCGAGCTCCTTCGCGAAAAACACGCTCGCCGCTTTGAGCACCTCGTTCGCCCTGCGCAGTTCAGCGACCTCGCGCTTCAGGCGACGATTCTCCTCGAGCACGTCCGTCGGCGTGCCAGCGGCGCGGCCCTCGTCCACCTCAACCCGGCGCGCCCAGGTCCGCAGCGTTTCGGGGCTCATCCCGAGCAGATCGGCGACATGCCGCACCGCGGCGGTCTTGTTCACATGCGACGGCATCGCCTCAGCGAGCATCCGCAACGCTCGCTCGCGCATCTCGGGTTCAAACTTCTTCGGCATCGTCATCCATCCTGAATTAGAGGACGGAACGAAACCCAGGCCGAATCACACCTCACCGCCACCAATCCCGAGAAACGACCAGAACCCCGTCCCAGCCACCGCGGTCTGGATCGGCAACCACTTCCCACCGACTCGGACATTCACCGGTGCCAGCGACACCTGTGTGAATCGCTCCCCCTGACCCATGTCATAGGTGTTCGAGAACTCCGACCGGGAGAGGATCTGCGACTCGCCAGGGAACCCCGCATCGCCCGGCGATGGCACCTCCGCGTCGGTCGACGTCTCCACCTCACCGGGCGCAGCCTCCGGCTCCTCGGCCGCGGAACCGGCCGCAACGTCCGGCTCGAAATCGCCCACGTCAAGCGTTGGTTCCAGCGAAGTCGCAGCTACCGCGTCCTCGGCCGACTCCGCCGATTGCGCGGGCGGCAACTCCACGAGTTGCTCCACGGACGGCGCTGCCACCGGATCTGAAGTGGGCTCCTCTGCGAATGCCGGCTGCACCAGCGAGCCCGTCAACACCCCGACAATAGCAACGGAAAGCACACAACGAACGCCATGACGCCAGATAGGCCGCACAACCACTCCACCCGATCCAACTGTCACGAGCCGGACAGCGCGAGAGAAACCTATTCGCCCGGAGACCCGAGCCCAGGATCTGTCCGCAAGACGTTACGAAACGGAGATCGTTATCCGAGTGCTGCTCAACTTTGGATCGCGCGCAAAGGCTCGTGCACCAGACCCGAGGGCAGAGGGCAGAGGGCAGGTGCTGAGGATAACGGCTCCCCTGAATAGAACGAGCAGGAGGACCGTCTCGACACTGCGGATCGCTCCACGGCGACGGGCGCTCACGGTTAACTCACGGTTTTGCCGAGTTCACCGGAACTCACTGCGTTTCACGTTCCGCGGGATTCCGCGGCTCGTGAGCCCGAGTGAGCCACTATGAACCGCCACTTAGGAACTTCTGCTTCCCAAGCAGACAGCGCGGGTTCGATTCCCGTCATCGGCTCCGACATCGAGACGCGTCATCGACAGCCGATCTCCGCGCCCGCTCCGCAGTGGTGACCCTTCCCACGCGATGCCCGCTGAACTTCGGCCCTGACCGGCCCTTTTGCGTCTGGCACCGCGGACCGCACGCGAGGATAATGGGGCGCACCGGCCGACGTCGTCCGCGGAGGTGCGACATGAGCGAATCCTCATCCCCCGACCAGATCCGGGCCGCCCTCACCGGCGGCGTCCCGATGGGGCGCTGGCGCGAGGGCCTGATGTTCGACGGCATCAACCCGACGCCGGGCATCGCCAGCGCGTCGAACTGGTTCCCCCGCACCGAGGAGGTGCAGCCGGACGAGATGCGGATCATCTTCATGGGCACCGCGCCGTTCATCCGCCCCGGCCAGATGAACACCTCGATCCTGGTGCAGCTCGGCAACGGCGAGAACTTCATCTTCGACTTCGGCGAGGGGGCGGTCGCCAACTACATCGCCGCCGGGTTCGCGCTGAACGAGCTCGACAAGGTGTTCATCACCCACCTGCACGTCGACCACTTCGGCTCGCTGCCCTACCTCTACATGTTCGGCGGCTGGGCGGGTCGCTGGCACAAGAAGCTGCGGGTGTTCGGGCCCTCCGGTCGCGACCCCGAGTACGGCACGGCGGCGATGGTGGACGGGATGCAGCGGATGCTGGGCTGGCACCGCGACGCGTTCAGCGTGTTCCCGGTCGGCCAGGGCCACGACATCGAGGTGAACGAGTTCGACTTCCGGGACAACGGCGGCGTCGTGTACGACGAGAACGGCGTCCGGGTGATCCACTGGCAGCGGTCCCACGCGAAGGACGGCGCCTCCGGGTACCGGCTCGACTGGAACGGGCTCAGCGTCGTCTGGACCGGCGACGGCAGGCCCAGCCGCCTCGACGAGCAGTACGCCGCCGGCGCGGACGTCTACATCACCGAGACGCAGACCGAGCTGGTGGCGATCTCCTCCGGCGTGCAGGGGGTGCCGCCGTTCCTCGGGCGCTACACCATCGACACGCACCACACGCCGGGATACGCGGCCGGCTACCTGGCCAGCAAGGTGCAGCCCCGGCTGTTCATGACCACCCACATGCCGTTCGACCCGTATGTCAACGAGGAGACCGTCGCCGAGATCCGCCACCACTGGAAGGGTCCGTTCCACTTCGGAGCACCCGACGGCATCGTCGTCAACGTGAACGCGGACGACATCTGGGTGCGCGAGGGCATCCTCCCGGACTACCCGAACAGCCGCGCCCCGCAGTTCGACTTCGACGACGGCCAGCTGGTCGTGCCCCACCCGCCGACCTCGCGCGAGGAGATCCAGGAGCCGTTCGTGCGCGAGCAGGAGATCGACCCGGCCGAGTACTACCCCGAGGGCTACCATCCCGAGTTGCTGCGACGATGGCCCGTGGACGGCGACCTCGTGATACCCGCCGACCAGATGCCGCCCGCGATGTTCGCGGGCATGAGCCAGAGCTGGCAGCACCGGCGGGCGTACGAACAGCATCTCGCCGACCTGGCGGCCGACGAGTAGGTCGCGGTCGACGCGGCGTCGGGCCGCCGACGAAGACGTCGGGGTCGCCGGACTGTGCGACCATCGATGCAGCATTCCCGACGCGAGGAGGACCCCATGGCCAGCGAACACCGCATCTACGGCATGAGCTTCGCGAGCATCTACCCGCTCTACGTCACGAAGGTCGAGCGCAAGGACCACACGAAGGCCGAGGTGGACCAGGTCATCACGTGGCTCACCGGCTACGACGACGCCGGCCTCGCGAAGGCGATCGACGACGAGGTCGACATGCGCACGTTCTTCGCCGAGGCCCCGCGCATGCACCCGAACGTCGACCAGATCACCGGCGTGATCTGCGGCATGCGCGTCGAGGAGATCGAGGACCCGCTGATGCAGCAGATCCGCTGGATGGACAAGCTCGTCGACGAGGTCGCCCGCGGCAAGAAGATGACGTCGATCCTGCGCGGGTCGGCCGTCGACGCGTAGCCGGCCCCGTCACTCCGGACGCGCGCCCGCCCTCCGCCACACGGGTGGATGCGGCATCCGGTCCTCGCGGTAGAGCCGCTCCGCGAGCGGTGCCCAGGCGATGAGCGCCACGCCCGCGCCGATGAGCAGACCGCCGATGGTGTCGCTGAGCCAGTGCGCGCCGAGGTACATGCGGCTGAGCATCATGAGCACCGTCCAGGCGACGCCGGCGACCCACACCCAGGTGCGGAGGAACACCAGCCCGAGCGCCGTCGCGATGACCGCGGCCGCGGAGCTGTGCCCGGACGGGAACGAGCCGAAGTCGGGCGTGACCAGGATGTCCTCGGGGCGCACGCGGCCGACCAGCACCTTCACGAGCCGCGTGACGCCGGCGCTCGCGAGCACGGCGATGCCGAAGTAGAGCGCGGCCCACGGTCGGCGCCACAGCAGCAGCGCGACGCCGATGGCGATGGGGAAGATCACGTTCGACAGCCGGCCGCTGCCGAGCAGGTCGAGCAGCAGCGCCGCCTGCGTGACCGCGGGCGTGCGGGCCGCGGCGAGCGCGGACATGAGGTCGACCTCGAACGGGAACGGCGCGCGCCCCTCTGCGACCACGATCACCACGCCGAGCAGCGCCACCGCGAGCAGGGCGAGGACACCGGCGATGAGCCACGGATGCCGCCCGACGCGGACCGGGGCCGGGGCGTGCGCGCCGCCGCCGTCCTCATCCGCGCTCATCGCGCCCCCAGGCCTCGGGTCGACGGTCCGCCTCGGCGACCTGCTCGGGCGTGCCCGTCCGCACCGTGCGGAACGTGTCGACCGCGATCACGACGCCGAGCACCACGAGCGACAGCATGATCGAGGCGAGTGCGTCGGTCGCCCAGTGGTAGCCGAGGTAGATCCGGCAGGCCGCGGTGAGGGCCACGATGAACGCCGATGCCGCGAACGCGAGCCCCGTGACGAGCGGCCTCCGGTGGCGGGAGAACACGAGGTAGGTGCTGAGGAAGAGGAAGTCGGCGGTCCCCATGACGTGCCCCGACGGGAACGACGAGGTCGGGTCGAACTCGAGCACCATGTCCTCGGCGGGCGGGCGATCACGGCCGATGACGGGCGCGAGCACCTGCACGATGACCACCCCGAGGATCATGCCGCCGGCGAGCAGCAGCGGCCGCCACGCGTGCTTCGCGAGCAGCCCCCACGTCACCGTGGTCACGAGGATCACGATCGGCATCGCCACGGGTCCGAACACGATCGCCAGCACGATCATGAACGTCGTGAGCCACTCGTCGCGTCCCGAGTCGAGCCACGCCTCGACCGGGGCGTCGATGGCGGAGAGGTCGTCGGCCTCCAGCACCGAGTCGAGCACCACGAGGAATCCTGCGACGCCCGCGACGACGAGCGCGGCGGCGGTGACCAGCAACGCCGTGCGCCCTCCGGCCGGGAGGTACCGGACCTCGACGATGAACCGCTCGTGGAACCGCCCCCAGCGCCCGGAACCCGATCCGCCCACTGCCTGCACCTCCCCCCGCACCCGCGTCGGGTGCGAAGCACTCACCCTACGACGGGCGTCCGTTCCACCGCCCGGGGTTGCCATCCCACCCTCATGTGGTGCATGGCGCCCGGAACCGCAGGGCGGCGGGGCCGTAGTCTGGCGGCATGGTCGCCGATGACGCCACCGAGACGGATGCCCCTGCCGACACGCCAGCGCTGATCGTCGGCGCCGGCCCCACCGGCCTCGCCGCCGCGCTCGCGCTGCACGCCGCGGGCGTCCCGTTCCGCATCATCGATCGGGCGCCCGACCACGTGCACGAGTCCCGCGCCCTCGCCGTGCAGGCGCGCACGCTCGAGGTGCTCGATGCGTTCGGCGTGGCCGACGACCTCGTCGCCGCGGGCAACCCGAACGTCATGTTCGAGCTGCACTCCCCCGCCGGCGGCGGGCCGATCGGCATCTTCGAGGCCGGGCCGGGCATGACGCGCTACCCGTTCATCCTCTTCCTCGCGCAGGGCGACTCGGAGCGCCTGCTGCTCGAACGACTCACCGCGCTCGGCGTGACGGTCGAGCGCGAGACGACCCTCCTCGGCCTGGTCGATCGCGGCGATGCGGCCGACGCGCGACTGCGCGGGCCCGCTGGCGACGAGCTGGTGACGGCGAGCTGGGTGATCGGATGCGACGGGGCGCACAGCGCCGTGCGCGACGCGATGGGCATCCCGTTCACCGGCAGCCCGTTCCCGCAGGCGTTCGCGCTCGCCGACCTCGAGGCCGACGGGCTCGAGCGCGGGCGCGCGCACCTCTTCCTCGCCGAGGACGGGCTCGCGTTCTTCTTCCCGCTCGAGCACCCCGCGACCTGGCGCATGCTCACCCTGCTGCCCGACGGCGTCGACGAGGGTGGGCTCACCCTGGCGACGCTGCAGCGGGTGATCGCGCGCTACAGCGACGAGTCGATCGTGCTGCGCGACCCGGTCTGGCTCACCGACTTCCAGGTCGCGAACCGCGAGGCCGGGTCGTTCCGCTCGGGTCGCGTCTTCCTCGCCGGCGACGCCGCGCACATCCACACGCCGGCGGGCGGCCAGGGCATGAACACCGGCATCCAGGACGCCGTGAACCTGGCCTGGAAGCTCGGGCTCGTGCACCACGGGGCATCCGGTCCCGGCCTTCTCGACAGCTATGCGAGCGAGCGGATGCCGGTGGCACGCGCGGTGCTCGAGGCGACCGGTCGTGCGTTCGGCGCCGCCACGTCGCGGGCGCCGGTGGCGGGCTTCCTGCGCTCGCGCGTGATCGGCCGGGCGGCGCCCGTCGTGACCCGGCTGCGCCCGCTGCGGCGGCTCGCGTTCCGCGCGGTCTCCGAGCTCGTGATCGGCTACCCCGGCGGACCGCTCGGCGCCTCGGGCGGCGCGCCGATCGCGGGTGGTCCCGCACCCGGCGACCGCGTGCCCGACCTGCCGGTCGTGGTCGGCGGCGAACCCGTCTCGCTGCACCGCCTGCTCGACCCGGCGCGCTTCCGGCTGCTGCTCGTCGGCGACGTCCCGGCGAGCGCGCGCACCGCCTGCCGCGAGGTCGCCGCGCGGCATCCGCTCGCCCTGCACCCCGACCCGATCGTGCTGCACCGCACGGTCTCCGGGATGCGCAGGCCGGGCAGCGCGGGGGTGTTCGGGCGGGCCCGCGGTGGCGCGGTGTACCTGCTCCGCCCCGACGGCTACGTGGCGTTCCGCGCGGGCGGTCTCGACGTCGCGGCCGCGGGCCGCCACCTCGACGAGATCCTGGCCTGACCGGGCGTCACGCCCGGGGTTCGTCCTCCTGCACGAGCTCGGCGGGGGCGTCGGACGCCTCCGGGGCATCCGCCCGCTCCGCCGCATCCGCCCGCTCCGCGGCATCCGCCTGTTCCGCGGCACGCCGGCGCCGCCGCGGCACGACCGCGACGAACACGAGCAGCGCGAGCACGACCGCGATGCCCGCCACCCCGATGAACTCCGCCTGCGCCGCGAGCCACTGCTGCACGGCCGCCGCACCCGCCACGATCACGTCGGCGGCCTCGCCGCCCGACAGCACGCGCAGCTCCCACGCCCCGTACCAGGCCACGTAGGCGCCGGCGAGCAGCAGCACCGCACCGCCGACGCGCGGCAGCCAGGCGCCGGCCCCCCGCATCCGGGTGATCAGCCCGTCGCGCGCCAGCGCGACCGCCAGCGCCGCGGCGCCCACCACGACGCCCATGCCGAGCGCGTAGGCGACGAACAGCGCGACGCCCGCGCCGATCGAGCCGGAGCGGAAGGCGGCGACGACCACGGCGAGGAACGGCGCGATGGTGCAGGTGAGCGAGGCCACCGCGTAGCTCATCCCGAACAGCGTCATCGAGAGCCAGCTCGCCGTGATCGGGCGGTCGCGGCCGCCGAACCGGCCGATCCGGAGTGCGGGCAGCTTCCCGCCGAACAGCACCCAGAGGCCGGCGCCCGCGACGGCCACGCCGAGCACCACGGTGAACCACGGCAGGTACGCCTGCGCCGAGGCGGCGACCGGCGCAACGGCCAGGCCGAACACGGCAAAGACCACGGCGAACCCGAGGGTCAGCGCGGCCGTGGCGCGCAGCGCGCGCAGCGCGGCGACGCGGCGGGTGCGCTCCCGGCCGTCGAGCACGAAGAGGGAGAGGTAGGCGGGCAGCAGCACGAACCCGCACGGGTTGAGCGCGGCGAGCATGCCGGCGCCGAGCGCGAGCCCCACCGTTCCGGCGTCCACGGACTACCCCTCGGCCAGGCCCGCGACGAGTTCGTTGAGCGCGTCGTCGGCGAGGTACCCCTCGAACACGATCGCCCCGTCGGCGTCGAGCACGGTGTAGGTGCTCTGCCGCGCGACCTCGAAGTGGCGCCACACCTCGCCCTCGGGGTCGAGCAGGTGCGTCACGTGCGGCACGCCGTTCGCGTACTCGGTGATCGCCGGGCCGTCGTCGAGCCCGCCGACGCCGACGACGGCGACCTCGCCCGCGTACTGCTCGGCGAGCGCCGACACGTTGCCGCTCTGCGCCCGGCAGGTGGGGCACCACGGCGCCCAGAACCAGAGCACGGCGGGCGCGCCCTGCAGCTCGGCGCCGTCGAACGCGGCGCCGTCGAGCGTGACGCCCTCGAACCCGTAGTCGACGACCTCGCCGGTCGTGACCGGCTCGGGCGCGGCGGTGGTGGCCGCGCACCCGGTGAGGGCGACGACGAGCAGGGCTGCGGCGGCGATGGCTCTACGCATGCCTCAAGCCTCGCTCATCCACCCGGTCCTCTGCTGCGACGGGGATTACAGTCCGGTGACAGACGAGCGGATGCGACGGGTCGACCCGCCCGCATCCGTCAGCCGCCCACAGGGCCGGTCAGAACATGCCGTTGTCGTTCTTCGAGGTCGCGGGGATCACCTGCAGCACGTCCCAGTGCTCCACGACCCTGCCGTCGGCGTCGAGGCGGAAGATGTCGATGCCCGCGTACTCGAGGTCGCCCGGCCAGGTCTGGTGGCAGTGCAGCACGACGTGGTCGCCGTCGACGAACGCGCGCTTGAACTCGACGTGCTTGCCCGGGTACTCGCGCGCCATGCGCTCGAAGTACTCGATGAACGCCTCCTTCCCGTCGCCCACCTCCGGGTTGTGCTGGATGTACTCGGCGCCCGCGTAGCGCTCGATCGCCTCGCGCGGCTCCGAACGGTTGAACATCTGGTCGTAGAACGCCATCACGTCGGCCTTGCGCTGCTCTGCGCTGCTCGCGTCCATGTCGGTCCCCTCTCGTCTCCGGGGCGGTCGCCCCGTCGCTCGAGTCAACTGCACGAACGGGAAGTATATTCCGGGGAATGTTCTGAGTGACGACCGCGTTGCCACCGACATGGACTTCCTCGACACCGTGGTCCGATTCGAGACCGACCTCTGGAACGCGGTCGAGCATGAACTCGTGCGCGGCGGCGACGTCGGGCTCGGCACCCTGCTCGCGCTGCGCGTGCTCGACCGGCACGACGGCGCCGGCCGCGTGCAGGAGCTGAGCGACGAACTGGGCGTCACCATCGGCGCCGCGAGCAAGCAGGTCGACCGGCTCGAACGGGCAGGCGTCGCCGAGCGCAGGCCCAACCCCGCCGACCGCCGCTCGTCGCTCGTGGTGCTCACCGACCCGGGCCGCGCGGCGCTCGCTTCCGCCGAGGCGGCCACCCGCGACATCCTGCGCCGACTGCTCGGCGACGACGCGGAACTGGCCGAGTCGCTGGCCGCGATCCGCCGCCTCCAGGGGCGCCTGGCGGCGGCATCCGCCGGCGTCGGCTGACCCGCCTCAGCCGCGCGCGCCGACCGACTCGAGGTACTCGTCGGCGAAGTCGGTGTCGATGCGGATCCACAGCGGGCTGTGATCCGACATCTGCCAGCTGCGCCACTTCGCGTAGCGCTTGCGCACCTCGTCGGGGTCGTCGGAGTCGTCGTCGCGCTTGGTCACGTCGTCGGCCCAGACGTCGCCGTCGTCGTCGCCGAACACGTCGGCGAACATGTCGACGATGCCGCCCTCGAGCACCTGGAAGCGCTCGTCCTTCGTGCGCACCGCGATCTGGTCGTAGAAGTGGTCGCGGTCGGGGATCGCGTCGCCGTTGATCTGGGGCGGCACCGTGAACCCGCGACGCTCGAGCGCCTCCATCGTGCGATGGCCAGGGGAGACCACGTTGAAGTCGCCGAGCAGGATGTAGTTCTCGACGTCGAGCCGCGTGTCGTGCCCGGGCGTGCCCGCGGCCTCCGCGCGGCGCCGACGCTCCTTCGCCTCGTCGTCCTGCCGGTCGGCGAAGAAGTCGACCAGCCCCCTGATCTCGTTCACCCGGTGCTCGAGCTGGTCGCCCGACTCGTCGCCGTAGTAGATGTGCACCGTGCAGAGGCTGAACTTGAACCAGCCGGCCTGGAACGCGACGAGGAACGGGCTGCGCGCGAACTGCTGCCGGCCCGCGACCTCGCCCACCGCCGCGGGCGCCTCGCCCTCCGCGACGGCCTCCGACGCCTCCGACAGCTGCTTCGCCCCCACGATCAGCTGCCCCTCGGGCAGCACCACCTCGCCGGCGATGTGGCGGAAGGAGACCCGGGAGCGCCGGTACAGGAACGCCATCCGCTCCCCGTTGCCCGCCCTGCCCTCGGTCAGGTCGGTGACCAGCCAGTCCCACTCGGCCGGGCCGAGGATCTCGACGAGGCGCTCGAGCGGCGCGAGGTCGTCGTTCACCTCCTGCACGGCGACCAGGTCGAAGCACGCGCACACCTCGGCCAGGTAGTAGAAGGTCTCGTCGAGCCGCGGACCCCACCCGAAGCGGTTGCCGTCGAAGTCGCGGATGTTCCAGGTCGCGAGCATCAGCGACCCCTCGGTGCGCTTGTCGTGCAGCTCGCGCAGCCGGTGTCGCATCCGCAGCAGCCGTTCGCTCGTGCGGGCCGGGTCCTTGGTGCGCGCCACCCCGCTGTAGTCGATCGTCATGTCGCCCGTTCCCCTCGTTCGGACGACTCCGGTCTACACGACCGGCGGGGCGGATGCCTCGGGGTCAGCCCTCGGACTCGTCCGACTCGTCCGCGGCCGACGGCTCGCAGACACCCTGCTCGCGCATCGCCTCGAGCATCTGCTCCACCGACCACGGCAGCTCCACCAGCGGCATCTCGCGCCCCTCGGCGGCATCCGCCTTCGAGCCGATCGAGGCGAGCGCGAGCGCCGTCCTGCGCACGAAGTCGACGCCGGCGGTCGAGTTGTTCAGGGCCACGACGACCGTGAGGCCGGTCTCGGGGTCGGCGTAGGCCGCGGTGAGCGACCCGGGGATCTCCGACGCGATGCCGCGCATCGGGCCGAACTCGCTCGCGCCGAGCCCGTACGACTCCCACGACTCGGCCGAGGTGCCCCTCGGCACCGTCGCCCACTGGGCCGACGCGCTCTGCTCGGAGAGGAGCACGCCGGTGGCGAGCGCCCGCGACCACACGCGCAGGTCCTCGAGGTTGGAGATCGCGCCGAAGGCGGCGTAGCCGGCCGACGACGACAGGTTGCTCACGTCGCTGAGCGTCGTGCACCTCGACTCGCCGCCCGGGGTGGCGACGAGTCCCGCCGCGGCAGCGCCGGGCAGCTCCACGTCGGTCGGCGACGGCAGGGCGGTGCCCCCCAGGTCGAGCGGGCCGGACACGTAGCGGGCCAGCAGCTCCGCGAACTCGGTGTTGGTGGCCTCCTCGAGTGCGATGCCGAGCAGGATGGTCGCGGTGCGCGAGTACGACCACTTCTCGCCGGGCTCTCCCGCGCGGTCGCGCGCGAGCCCGCTCGCGAGCAGCTCCGCGGCGGGCCACACCCGCTCGGGGTTGCTGATGAGGTACCGGCGGATCGGCCCGTAGTAGTCGCCGAGCCCGCTGGTCTGCTGGCAGAGCTGGGCGAAGGTGATGCCGTCGAGCCCGGGCACGCCCACGACCGGCCCGACCTGCTGGTTGAGCTGGACCTTGCCCTCGTCGACGAGCCGCAGCAGCACCGTGCACGCCATGCCGGTGGTGATGAGCCCCGCCCGGAAGGACATGTCGGTGCTCACCGGGGTGTCGCCGTCGGGGGTCGTGGTGCCGACCGCGACCTCCCACGACCCCGACCAGGGAGCCCAGACGCCCGCGATCGCACCGCTCGAACCCGAGCGCTCCATCGCCTCGGTCAGCGTCGACCGGAGCTCGTCCGCGACGTCGCCGCCGATGAGCCCGTCGACCTGGTCGAATGGCGACTCCGCCGCCCCGCGAGCCCCCGTGCACCCCGCGATGAGCAGCAGCGCGACCGTCGTGACGGTCGCCACGACGGCACGTAGTGCTCCAGAACGAACAGCCATCCAGCCCCCTCAGACCTGCTCCTGCGGATTCTATCCCGGGCCGGGCGGCCGGCGGCCGGGGTTGACGTCGCGAGCAGCGCGATCCGGCGCCCGCCGAACCCAATCCGATGGGCGCCCCGCACCGAATCCCTCGCAACGCCCGGGCACGCCGGGCGCCGAACAGGAGGCACCGCTCATGATCACGTCACCGAACCGACTCGTCGGCACCGTCTTCGGCGCCGTCTACGTACTGGTCGGGCTGCTCGGATTCGCCGTCACCGGCGGGGTCGGGCTGTTCGCCACCGAGGGCGGGCTGCTCCTCGGCATCTTCGAGGTGAACCCGCTGCACAACATCGCCCACATCCTGATCGGCGCGGCGCTGCTCATCGCCGGTCTCGCCGGCGTCCCCGCCGCGAAGGCGACGAACACCACGGTCGGCGGGGCCTACCTGCTGCTCGGGATCGCCGGCTTCTTCCTCGCCGGGACGGCGGCGAACGTGCTGGCGCTCAACACGGCGGACCACTTCCTCCACCTCGCCAGCGCCATCGTGCTCGTCGGCGCGGGTCTCGGCGCGGAGCGCTCCGCCCGGGTCGCGACCGCATGACCATGACGGCCGCACCGACGCGGACCCCGGGCGCGCCCTCGCGCGCCCGGACCGCGACCGGCGTGTTCCGCAGCTGGCCCGGTCTCGCCGGAATCGGCGCGGGACTGGTGCTGGCGGCGCTCGCGGCCGGCGCGGTGGGCGGCACGGGGCTCGCCCTGGCCGGGCTCGGCGTCGCCGCGCTCGGCGCGGGCGTGGCCGCGCTGCGCGCCGGGCGCGTCGTGCTCCCGCGCACGACGCTCGCCGTCGTCGTGGTCCTGCTGCTCGCGGCCGCCGCCGCGGCGTCCTCCGGCCTGCTGCCGGCGCTCGGCATCCCGGGCGGGCCGTTGCTGGCGGCGTGCGCCTTCCTCGTCGTGCCGGCCACGGCGGCGGCGCTCCGACTGCGTGCACCGCTGCGCGTGCCCGGCGAGCGATCGCCTCGGCAGGGAACGATCGACCGCTGGCCCGCGCTGGTCGGCATGCTCGCGGGCGCGGTCCTCACCGCCGCGCTCGCCACCCCCGCGCTCGCGGCCACCGCGGCCGGGGAGCTCGCGGTGCCGCACGGGCAGCTCCACTCGGAGCACGCGGGCCACTAGGCACGGATGCCGCGGGCCCCCTCCATGGGGATCGACGGGAGCTCGCGGCATCCGTCTCACGACCGCAGGTGCAGTCGCGGCCGTCAGCCCGCGAGTTGCCGCAGCGCCCCGGCCATGAACCGCTCGACGTGCTCGTCGACCATCACGTCGCTCGGGCGCAACGGTCGCTGCAGGTACAGCCCGTCGAGCGCGGTGAGCCGGCTGAGCGCCACGTACGTCTGCCCCGGGCTGAACGCGCGCTGCCCGAGGTCGACGATCGCGGTGTCGTAGCTCGCGCCCTGCGACTTGTGGATCGTCACGGCCCACGCGAGCCGCAGCGGGAACTGCGTGAACTCCGCCACGATGTCCTTCTCGAGGCGCTTGCGCACCGGATCCCACGTGTACTTGAACTTCTCCCAGGTGGCCGGCTCGACCTCGACCTCGTCGCCGTCGATCTCGACGCGCAGTTCGCGCTTCAGGTTGGTGACCGTGCCGATGGTGCCGTTCACCCACCGCGGCGGCTCGCCCGCCATCGACACGTCGTTGCGCAGGAACATGACCTGCGCGCCGACCTTCAGCTCGAGCAGCTCGTCGGCGGGGTAGGCCCGCCCGCCGAAGTCGCCGTTCACCTCGGCCGGGTTGCCCTTCGACGTGCCCGGCAGCCGGTGCAGCCGCGCCGCGTTGATCCGATTGACCGTGTCGTTTCGGGTCGCGAGCGTGATCGCCCCGTCCTCCGGCAGCGGCCGGCGGGCGCCCACGTCGTTCAGCACGCCGGCGATCTCGGCGGTGACCATGCCGTGCCGCACCGCGTTCAGCATGTGCTTGAACTCGTCGTCGTGCTGGCGGTGGATCTCGCCGAGCTCGACGATGCGCAGGTCGGCCTCGCGCCACACCTTCGCGTCGAAGAACCAGATCGAGCGGTACGTGTCGGCGAAGTACGACCGCTCGTCGCGGTCGCCGCCCGGCACCGGCGCGAGCTGGTACGGGTCGCCGAAGAGCACCACCTGCACCCCGCCGAACGGCTCGTGCGGCCGCTGCCTGGCCTGCCGCAGCGACCGGTCCATCGCGTCCATGAGGTCGGCGTTGACCATCGACACCTCGTCGATCACGAGCGTGTCCATCGCGTTCAGGAGCTTGCGCACCGTGTCGTTCTGCTCGATCTCGTGGTCGGCGATGACCCCGATCGGCAGGCGGAACAGCGAGTGGATCGTCTGCCCGCCGACGTTCAGCGCCGCCACCCCGGTCGGCGCGCAGATCACGATCTGCTTCGAGGTGTGCCAGTTCAGGTGGTTCAGCAGGGTCGACTTGCCCGTGCCCGCGCGCCCGGTGACGAACACGTGGTCGCGGGTGCCCTCGATCATCGCGAACACGGCCTGCTGCTCGCGGGTGAGGGTGACGGATGACACGAGCTGACGGCTCCCGGCGACTGGTGACGGACGCCCCCACTGTAACCGCGTCTCGCGGCCCCGGGCCCGCGGGCGCCCCGTGGCATCCGCCCCCGCCTTCTCCACAGGCCCGCGCCGCACGCGGTGCCGGCCGGCGCCGGGGCGTGGCTACACTCGCCCGGTGGACGAAGCGCGCTGGCGGAAGCTGACCGACTGGCCCCTGCTCGCGTGCGCGGTCGTGTTCCTCGTCGCGTACTCGTGGGAGGTGCTCGCCGACCTGCGGGGCACCGAGCGCGCCGCCGCGGAGTCGGTCATGGCGGTGATCTGGGTCGCCTTCCTCGTCGACTACGTGGTCCGCCTCTCGCTCGCCTCGCCGCGGTGGCCGTGGTTCCGTGCGCACCTGCCCGACCTCGCGATCGTGCTGCTGCCCTTCCTCCGGCCGCTGCGGCTCATCCGGCTCGTCGCGCTGTTCGCGATCCTCCAGCGCACGACGGGCGGCGCGTTCCGCGGGCGCGTGGTGCAGTACGCCATCGGCGCATCGGTGCTCATCGTCTACCTCGGCGCGCTCGCGATGGTCGACGCCGAGCGGGGGCACGGAGACATCGACACCCTCGGCGAGGGGCTCTGGTGGGCGCTCGTCACCATCACGACCGTCGGCTACGGCGACATGACGCCGGTCACGACCACCGGGCAGCTCGTCGCCGCGGCCGTCATGTTCGCGGGCATCGCGCTGCTCGGGGTGGTCACCGCGTCGTTCGCCTCCTGGATCGTCGACCGGGTGGCCCAGCACGACGCCTCGGAGCAGGCCGCGACGCGCGCCCAGGTCGACGAGCTGACGCGCGAGGTGCGTGCGCTGCGCGTCGAGCTGGCGCGCGCGGGCACTCAGGATCGCGTGACCACGTCTCCCTAGACTGGGGCGATGGCGACCGAGACCGACCGACCCCCCGGCGTGTCGGTCTGGGCGGTACTCGGCTGGTCGCTGCTCGCCGTGCTGCTCGTGGTGGCGTTCGTGGCCGCCGTGGGCGGGCTGAACCGCACCGTGTACGGCTCGTCGACGTTCGTCGAGCGCTACCTGCAGGCGATCGCCGACGACGACATCTCGCAGGTCATGGCCACCCCGGGCGTCGAGCTGTCGAGCGCCGAGCTCGAGGAGCGCGGCATCGACCCGTCGACGTCGACCGCGCTGCTGCGCTCGGGCGTGATCGACCACGGCCCCGAGGACGTGCGGATCCTGAGCGACGTGGAGGGCGACGACGGCGTGCACGTCGTGACCGCGAGCTACCGCATCGGCACCGTGATCAGCGAGTCGGCGTACGTGGTGCGCCCGCTCGAGCCGCTGTACGGCGTGCTCAACCGGTGGGAGTTCGCCGAGAGCCCGCTCGCGGTGATCGACGTCACCGTCGAGAACGGCGCCCTCTTCCAGGTCGGCTCGCTCACCCTCGACACGCGCGTGGGCAAGAGCGGCGACGACCTCGCCGCGTTCACGCAGTCGGCGCCGTACCTGACCGTGGCGCCGGCGGCGTACGAATTCGCCTACGACTCGCAGCTGCTCACGGCGCCCCCGGTCGAGCTGCCCGTGGTGCGCGACGGCGAGAACGAGGTCGTGGTCGTGACCGCGCCGACCGACGTGTTCGTGCAGCGCGTGCAGGAGGAGGTCGACGAGTACCTCTCCGAGACCTGTGCGACCCAGCCGGTGCTGCAGCCGAGCGGATGCCCCTTCGGCATCGTGATCGACGACCGCGTCGTCTCGTCCCCGCAGTGGTCGATCGTCGAGTACCCGGTCGTGACGCTGACGCCCGGAGAGGACGCCTTCGAGATGCCGCGCACCGAGGGCACCGCGCACATCTCGGTCGAGGTGCAGTCGCTGTTCGACGGCAGCTTCTCGCAGCTCGAGGAGGACCGGCCGATCGTGCTCTCGCTCACCACCTGGATCAAGCCCGACGGGTCGCTCGCCATCGAGCTGCGCTGAGGCCTGGCGCCTCCCTCGGCATCCGTGCTGCGAGGCGCTTCCGTCAGCGGCGCGCGTCGCGCTCGGCGATGGCCGCGAGCCGCGCGTTGTACTCCTCGAGCTCGGCGTCGCCCGTGCGGTCGGCGTGCCGGTCGCGGCGGCGCGACTCGCGCTCGTCGCTGCGCGACCACTGGACCGCGACGGTGATCGCCAGCGCGAGCGTCGGGATCTCGCCGATCGACCACGCGATGCCGCCGCCGAGCACCTGGTCGGCGAGGGCATCCGTGCCCCACCCCATCGCGCCGTACCAGTCCGCGGCCAGCAGGCCCGTGCCCATCATGAGCGCGACGCCGAAGAACGCGTGGAACGCCATCGTGGCGAGCAGCAGCAGCAGCCGGAACGGGTACGGCAGGCGGTACGGCACCGGGTCGATGCCGATGAGCGACTGCGCGAAGAGGTAGCCGGTGATGAGGAAGTGGACGATCATCCACTCGTGGCCGATGTGGTCCTCCATCGCCCAGCGCAGCAGGCCCGAGTAGTAGAAGACCCAGAGCGACCCGGCGAAGAGCACCGCGGCGACGATCGGGTTGGCGATGACGCCGGCGAACCGCGAGTGCACCGCGAGCAGGATCCACTCGCGGCCGCCGCGGCTGCCGTCCTTGCGGGCGTGGATCGCGCGCGCGGCGAGCGTGACCGGGGCGCCCGGCACGAGCATGACCGGCACCGCCATCGTCAGCAGCATGTGCGCGAGCATGTGCGCCGAGAACAGGGTCTCCTGGTAGGCGTTCACGCCGCCGTTGGTCACCCAGAAGAGCAGCAGCATGCCGGCCACCCAGAGCACGGCGCGGTAGATCGGCCAGCGGTCGCCGCGACGGCGGAGGCGCACGACGCCCGCGACGTAGAAGAAGATGCCGAATCCGCAGGCGAGCACCCAGAGCGGGTCGAAGTTCCAGAGCGTCAGGTAGTTCTCGATCGACGGGGGCGGCGGCAGCGGCTCGCCGGTGAGCAGTTCGGCCGGGGTCGGCTGCGCGAGGTCGGTCGCGGGCACCTGCTCGACGGGCGTCGCGGTGCGTGCGAGGGCGGCTGCGGCGCCCGAGGCGAGGCCCATGAAGGCGAGCTCGCCGACGACGAGCCACCAGAACGCGCCGGGAGTGCGGGCGGAGCCGGTGCCGGAAGCGCCGGCCCGCTGCATCCGCCCGATCAGCCAGCGCCGCTGCAGGGCGCCGAAGCCGCCGAGTGCGAGCAGCGCGACGAGCTTCACGACGATGAGCAGCCCGTAGGGCGTCGCGAGCTGGTCGAGCGTGCCGACCCGGAGCGCGGCGCTGACGTACCCCGAGAACGCGACGACGATGAACGAGATGAGCGCGACGGTGGAGTAGCGTGCGACGACGACCGGGAGGCGGCCCGGCTCGATGATGCCCCGCAGCAGCACGATCACGAGGAGCCCGCCGAGCCAGACGCCGGCGAAGACCAGGTGCAGGCCGAGCCCGGTGACGGCCTGGTCGTGGCCCGACGTGCCCGCGGCGTGCCCCTGCTCGGCCATCGGCAGCAGCGAGACGAGCGCGAGCGCGGTGACGAACACCAGTGCGGTGTGGTTGCGCACCGCGAAGCAGAGCACGGTCACCGCGGCGGCGACCAGCGTCGTGGTGAGCCACGCCTGGCCGAGCTCGATGGTCGTGAGGAACTGCCCGAGCGCCGCGCCGAAGCGGTCGTCGAAGGTGAGCGCGGCGCCGCTCACGCTGAGGAACGTGAAGAGGGTGGTGGTCGCGGCCGCCACGGTGAAGACCGCCGCCGATGCTGCCGCGACGTCGAGCGCGGCGCCGAACTCGCGCTGCTTCGGCGTCAGCGCCCAGACGGCCATGATGAGCCCGCCGAGCGTGCCCGCGACGCCGAGGTTGACGAAGAGCTTCGCGATCGGGAGGCCCCAGCGCACCACGGGGCCGGCGTCCTGGAGGGGGAGCGGCTCGGCGCCGCCGCCGACGACGAGGCCCGCGAGCGTCGCCAGGACGGCGACGGTCAGCAGTACGGCGGGGCCGAACACGCGGGCGGAGCGGGGCACCAGACCAGCCTAAGCGCTGGACAGGGCGCGGATTTCCGCCGCATCCGCCCGAATGCGGAAGGGAGGGCGCCGGCCGGAGCCGACGCCCTCCCTCGAGGTCGCGTGTCGCCTACTTGGCGGCGGCCTTCAGCTTCGAGCCCGCGCTCACCTTGACGGAGTAGCCGGCGGGGATGGTGATCTCGGCGCCGGTCTGCGGGTTGCGGCCGGTGCGCGCCGCACGGTGCGTGCGCTCGACGGCGAGCCAGCCGGGGATCGAGACCTTGGTGTCGGATGCGACCGACTCCGCGATCACGTCGAAGAGGCTGCCGAGCACCTTGTCGACGGCGGCCTGGCTCAAGTCCGTGTCCGCCGCGATCTTCGCGACGAGGTCGGTCTTGTTCAGCGACTTGTCAGCCATTGGATGTCCTCCTCGGACCTTCACTGTTTCGGTACAGCTGTTTCAGTTGTGTCGGAGGCGCCCTGAATGGGTATCCCCCGTGGCCGATCGGCCGCCTCGAATGTAACAGAGATCCCCGGAAACACGCGGATTTCCGGGGGTTCGCGAGAATTCCACACGGCGTGGCGAGCAGAGGAGGAACGCTCGGGCGCGGGGACGACGAAGGGCCGCCCCGAGATCGGGACGGCCCTTCGTGGATGCGTGGAGTGGCTACCAGCTCGACTTGGTGATGCCGGGCAGCTCGCCACGGTGCGCCATGTCGCGGAAGCGCACACGCGAGATGCCGAACTTCGTCAGCACGCCGCGGGGGCGGCCGTCGATGGCGTCACGCGAGCGCACGCGCACCGGCGAGGCGTTGCGCGGGAGCTTCTGCAGGCCGACGCGAGCGGCCTCACGGGCCTCGTCGGTCGCGTTCGGGTCGACGAGGGTCTTCTTCAGCTCGGCGCGCTTCTCGGCGTACCGGTCGACGATCACCTTGCGCTGCTCGTTGCGCGCGATCTTGCTCTTCTTGGCCATTGTCTAGCGCTCCTCTCGGAAGTCGACGTGCTTGCGCACCACGGGGTCGTACTTCTTGAGCACGAGGCGGTCGGGGTTGTTGCGACGGTTCTTGCGGGTCACGTAGGTGTACCCGGTGCCCGCGGTCGACCGAAGCTTGATGATCGGGCGGATGTCCTGCTGCTTCGCCATTAGAGCTTCACCCCACGAGCCTGGATGTCCTTGACGACGGCCTCAATGCCACGAGCGTCGATCACCTTGATGCCCTTGGCGGACACGTTCAGGGTGACGTTACGACGCAGCGACGGCACGTAGTACGTCTTCTTCTGCACGTTCGGGTCGAAGCGGCGCTTCGTCCGGCGGTGCGAGTGCGAGATGTTGTGGCCGAAGCCGGGAACGGCTCCGGTCACCTGGCACACTGCTGCCATTGGTCTTTCCTCCAATACCGAGGGGCGGATGCCCCTCCCAAGGTCTCTTGTCTGCTGACGCACCCCACCGAACGCACACGACGGATCGCATGGATTCGAGGGGGATTGTCGCGGCCTGGGCAGTGGAAGTACCCAGCCAACGAGCCAGAATACCAGACCGGCCGGTCACGACCGAATCGGCGCGGGCGCAGGCCCGAGTCATCCGCCCGTTCAGTGGTGGAAGGCGGCGCGGTTGCCGGTGTCGGGCATCGGCGTCTGCAGCTGCTCGAGGTACTCGGTGGCCGTGCGGATGTCGTCGAGGAGCTCGTCGGCGAGGTCCATCGTGAGCCCGTTGCGCACGACGATGCGCTGCACCGTCACGTCCGCGAGGTCGTCGGGCATCGGATAGGCCGGCACCAGCCACCCCTTCATGCGCAGGCGGTCCTGCAGGTCGTAGAGCGTCCAGTTGTGCGAGTCCGCGTCCTTCAGGCGCCAGGCGAAGACCGGGATGTCGCTGCCGTCGTTCCACAGCTCGAACGGCCCGAGCGCCGCGATGCCCGCCGAGAGGTACTTGGCCACGTCCTGCGAGTCCTGCTGCACGGCGCGGTACCCCTCGCGGCCGAGCCGCAGGAACATGAAGTACTGCAGCAGGATGGGCGCACCCGGCCGCGAGAAGTTCAGCGCGAGCGTGGGCATCGAGCCGCCGAGGTAGCTGACCTCGAAGATGAGGTCGTCGGGCAGCAGGTCGCGGCTGCGCCAGACGACCCAGCCGACGCCGGGGTAGACGAGCCCGTACTTGTGGCCCGACGTGTTGATCGAGTGCACGCGCTCGAGGCGGAAGTCCCAGACGATGTCGGGCTGGATGAACGGCGCGACCATGCCGCCCGAGGCGCCGTCGACGTGGATCGGCACGTCGAGGCCGGTCTCGGCCTGCAGCGCGTCGAGCGCCTCGGCGATCTCCTGCACGGGCTCGTAGGCGCCCGTGTACGTCACCCCCATGATGGCCACGACGCCGATCGTGTGCTCGTCCACGTAGTCGGCGACCTGGCTGCCGTCGAGGCACGGATGCTCCTCGCTGATGGGCACCAGCCGCATCTCGACCTCGAAGTAGTTGCAGAACTTCTCCCAGCACACCTGCACGGCGCTCGACATGACGAGGTTCGGCTGCTCGGTCGACTTCCCGGCCGCGCGGCGGGCCTGCTGCCAGCGGCGCTTCAGCGCCAGGCCGCCGAGCATCGCGCCCTCGGACGAGCCGATGGTCGACGTGCCGATCGTGTGCTTCGGGTCGGGCGCGTTCCACAGCCCGGCGAGCATCTTCCAGCAGTGCTCCTCGATGGCCGCGGTGCGCGGGTACTCGTCCTTGTCGACCATGTTCTTGTCGGCGGCGTCGACGACCAGCTTCTTCGACTCGTCGTTCATCCACGTGCCGACGAAGGTCGCGAGGTTCAGCCGCGCGTTGCCGTCGAGCATGATCTCGTCGTGCACGATCTGGTACGCCGTCTGCGGGAGTTCCTCGTGCTCGGGGAAGACGTCGTGGTCGGAGAGCGTCGACTCGCCGGGCCTGAGGAACCGCGGTTCCATCAGGCCGGAATCGTCATCCCGGTCGGTGCGCTGGTCGGTCATCGGAGTTCCCCCTCCGGCCCGGGCCCCCGCCCCGGCTCCCGCCGCCGACCCTACTCCCGTGCGTCGCGCGTGCGCACCCCCCGCCGGAATCAAAGCGGCCCGCCGGAATCACAGCGGCACGTGCTGCAGCGCGGGCCCGTGCGAACGGCACGTGCCGGTACGGGTAGGCAAGCGGCCCGGACGCGCGGATGCCGCGGGTGGCACTCGCCGCCCGCGGCATCCGTTCAGGTGTCAGCCGAGTCTCACTGGGTGAGCGAGTCGACCCACTCCTGGTTGTCGGCGATCCACTCGGCCACGATGGGCTGGTAGTCGTCGGTGTCGTTCTCGTTGAACATGGCGTTCTCGAGCGAGTACAGCAGCTCGCTGTCCATCTGGAAGTTCGAGAACCACTCGGCGACCTCGGGGAACTCGTCCTCGAACGACGCCTTGGCGTAGGTGTGGATGCCCTCGGCGGTGCCCAGGGTGCCCTCGGGGTCCTCGAGGTCCTTGATCGGGAACGCGTCGTAGGCCCAGTGCGGACGCCACAGGGTGACGATGACGTTCTCGCCCGCGTCGGTGGCCGCGGTCAGCTCGGCGAGCATGGCCGGGGTCGACGAGGTGAGGAACTCCATGTCCTCCAGGCCGTAGGTCGGGATGACCGAGTCCTCGACGGCGCCGGTGAGGCCGGCGCCCGGCTCGATGCCGACGATGCGGTTGCCGAACGCGTCCGCGTTGTCGGCGAGGTCGGCGAGCGAGTCGATCGGGGCGTCCTCGTTCACCGCGATGGTGAGGGCGGCCTCCTCGTTCCAGGCGCCCAGGTCGGCGATGTCGTCGCCGTACTCCTCGAGGTACGAGGCGTGGGTCTGCGGCAGCCACACGTCGAACGTGGCGTCGTAGTCGCCGGTCGACAGGCCCGAGAAGACGGGAGCGACGTCGGCGTACTCGAGGGTCACGTCGTAGCCCTGCTCGGTGAGGATCGCGTTCCAGAGCTCGCTGGCCGCGATGCCCTCGTCCCAGCCGTTGAACACGGCGATGGTGATCTCGTTGTTCGCCTCGTCGGCCGAGCCGGCGTCGCCGGCCGTGGCGCAGCCGGTGAGCGCGAGGGCGCCGGCGGCACCGAGCGCGAGGGCTCCGGTGAGGTGTCGCTTCTGCATGGTGTTCCTTTCCTCCCGCGCCGCGGTCGCGTCACGGGTGTTGGGGGTCCGCGCGGGTGCGCACGGATGATGGGCGGGCGGATGCGGCGCAGAGCGCGCGCACCAGCTCGCCCCGTCCGATCCGGCCGGGGGTCCGGCCGGTGGTCTTGGGGGTGGTGGTGTCCGGATGCGGCTCAGGCGGCGACGGGCGCCGGCTCGGCGGCATCCGCCTTCGCCGTCTGCTTCGCCCGCACGGGCGGGCGCTTGCGCAGCCCGCCGCCGAACGCGCCCGTGATGCGGTCGAGGATGACCGCGAGGATCACGACCGACAGGCCGGCCTCGAAGCCGAGCGCGACGTCGATGCGGTTGAGGCTCGCCACGACGTCGCCGCCGAGTCCGCCCGCGCCGACCATTCCGGCGATCACGACCATCGAGAGCGACAGCATGATCACCTGGTTGACGCCCGCCATGATCGACGGCATCGCGAGCGGCAGCTGGATCTGCCGGAGGATGCGGCCGGGGGACGAGCCGAACGCCTGGCCGGCCTCGACGACCTCCTTGTCGACGCCGCGGATACCGAGCTCGGTGAGCCGCACGCCGGGCGCCATCGCGAACACGATGGTCGCGACGATGCCGGGCACGACGCCGACGCGGAACAGGATGAGCGCGGGGATCAGGTAGACGAACGCCGGCATCGTCTGCATGAAGTCGAGGATCGGCTTGATGATCTTCGACGCCAGGTCGCTGCGCGCGGCGAGGATGCCGAGCGGGATCGCGATGACGACCGCGATCGTCGACGCGACCAGCACGAGCGCCAGGGTGTCCATGGCGTTGTCCCACTGGTCGACGCCGAGGATCACCAGGAGTCCGACGACCGAGCCGAGCGCGAGCTTCCAGCCGCGGGCCCACCAGGCGAGCGCGGCGACGAGCACGATGATCAGCCAGAACGGCGGGGTGGAGAGCACCCAGTCGACGCCGTCGTAGAAGCCGAGGAAGACGGCGCGCACCACGGCGAAGAAGCCGGAGAGCACCTCGGTCAGCACGTCGATGAAGTCCTCGACCCACTGGCCGAGGGGCAGGCGGAACTCGGTCATGCGTGGCTCCTCTCGCTCGTGGCATCCGCTTCGTCGAGTTCGGCGGCGCCGGTGGCGGGGACGGTGACGGATGCCTCGTGCCCGGCCGACGACTCCGCGTCGCCGTCCGCGGTCGAGTGCAGGGTCTCGGTGAAGACGTCCATCGGGATCGTCGTGTGCGGCAGCTCGATCACGGGCTGCCCGCCGGTGTCGGTCGAGACGTTGCCGAGGGCGGCGAGCAGGGTGACGCGCGGCACGACGCCGAGCAGGCGCTGCTGGTCGTCGACGACCGCGATCGGCAGGTCGGACTCGACCGAGGTGCCGAGCAGGTCGGAGAGCAGCTCGTCGGGACCGACGACGGGGTGGTCGTCGCCGATCGCGGAGTCGAGCGTCGTGACGCCGTTGCGCACGAGCTTCAGCACGTCGCGGTCGCGCACGACGCCGAGGAGGCGCCGGCCGCCGCCGACGACGTAGACGACCGAGGTCTGCAGGTCGCGCATGATGCGCAGCGCGGCGCGCGGGCCGGCCGAGGCGCTCATGACGGCGCGCGCCTGCTCGACGACGTTCGATGCGGTGAGCACGCGGGCGCGGTCGACGTCCTGCACGAACTGGGCGACGTAGTCGTCGGCCGGGTCGGTGAGGATCTCCTCGGCGGTGCCGAGCTGCACGATGCGCCCGTCGCGCATGACCGCGATGCGGTCGCCGAGGAACATCGCCTCGTTGAGGTCGTGGGTGATGAAGACGATGGTCTTGCCGAGCTCCTGCTGCAGCTCGATGAGCTGCTCCTGCATCTCGCGGCGGATGAGCGGGTCGAGCGCCGAGAACGCCTCGTCCATGAGCAGGATGTCGGTGTCGGCGGCGAGCGCACGGGCGAGGCCGACGCGCTGCTTCATGCCGCCGGAGAGTTCGTCGGGGAGCTTGTCCTCCCAGCCGGCGAGGCCGACGCGCTCGAGCACGGTGCGGGCGCGCTCGGTGCGTTCGGCGAGTGGCACGCCCTGCACCTCGAGCGCGTAAGCGGCGTTGTCGAGCACCGTGCGGTGGGGCAGCAGCGCGAAGTGCTGGAACACCATCGAGATGCGGCGACGGCGCACGTCGCGCAGGCGCTTGGGCGAGATGCCGCTGATGCGCTCCCCCGCGACGGTGATCGTGCCGCTGGTCGGCTCGAGCAGCCCGTTGAGCGTGCGGATGAGCGTGGACTTGCCGGAGCCCGAGAGCCCCATGACGACGAAGATCTCGCCGCGGCGCACGTCGAAGTCGGCGTCGATGACCGCGGCGGTGCCGAGGCCGGCGAGCTCGTCGCGGGTGGCGCCGGCGCGGAGGCGGGAGACCGCCTCGCCGGCGCGGCGGCCGAAGAACTTGAAGAGGTTCCGCACCTCGAGTGCGGGGGGTTCGGTGGTGGGGATGGGGGCGTTCGCTGCAGGGGTGTGCGTCACGTTGCGTCTCCGTGCGCGCCCCGACGCCGGTGATGCTCGTGGCTGGAGGGCACGCGTCATTGCTTGCGCCCGGGGTCGACGGCGTGCACGATCTCTCGACTCGAGCGAGTGGAACGCAGACCTGTGCTCCGAGATGCTCGCGAGTCATCCGAGATCGCGACCCGCGACCATCTGGGGCGCGGAACGCTGCTCGACCTCGTCCCCTCGCTCTCGCTCGGGGCCGTGGGCTGGGCGGGTGGCCCCGGAGGGCCGCACCAACCCTAGCGATCACGCGGTCGAGGGCAAGTCGGATGCCGCCTCAGGCGGCCGCTCACGTCCGTCTGGACGGGTCGCCGGCTCACGCCATCCCCGCCAGCATGCGGATCATGGGTCGTTATCGTTTCGTTATCCGGGGGAGTCGCCCGCCGCGCGGCGCGTGCACTCGGCACAGAGCCCGAACACGTCGACGACGTGGGCGGCGTCGGTGAAGCCGTGCTGCGCCGCGACCTGCTTCGCCCACTGCTCGACCTCGTCGGCGGCGATCTCCACGGTGCGCCCGCACGACCGGCAGATGAGGTGGTGGTGGTGGCCGGTCGTCGAGCACGCGCGGTAGAGCGCCTCGCCCTCGGGCGACTGCAGCGAGTCGGCGTCGCCGGTCGTCGCGAGGTCGGCGAGCGCCCGATACACCGTGGCGAGGCCGATGGGCGAGCCGCCCTCGTGCAGCGCGGCGTGCAGCGCCTGCGCGCTGATGAACCCCTCGGTGCGATCGAGTGCGTCGCGCACCGCCTCGCGCTGCCAGGTCTGCCGCTTCATCGCGCGATCGCCTCCTCGGCGGTCTCGACCGGCACGTGCAGCGGGCGCGGGGAGCGGCGGCGGATGCCGCGCGCCGCGAGCGCGACCAGGAAGAACCCGCAGGCCACGAGGGCGATCGCCGGGCCGGCGGCGACGCCCAGCTCGCGCGAGATCAGCAGGCCGACGACCCCGGACGCGGCACCGATGAGCGGCGCGGTCGCCACGATCCAGCCGACGGTGGGCATGAGCAGCCGGGCTGCGGCGGCGGGCGCGGCGATGAGCGCGATCGCGAGGATCGCCCCGACCGCGGGCAGCGACGACACGACCGCGGCCGCGATGAGGGCGAGCACGAGGGTCTCCATGGGCCATCCACGGTACCCGGCCGCACGGTACCCGCCGGGGTCGAACGTCGAGAAGACGAACTCCTTGCCGAACGCGGCGAACACGACGACCGCCACGAGCAGCACCCCGCCCGAGACCAGCAGGTCGGCCTCGGTGACGGTGAGGATCGAGCCGATGAGGAAGGACTCCGCACGGATCGGCAGGTCGGGGAGCACCGCCTGCAGCATCGCGCCGAGGGCGAAGCCGCCGGTCAGGACGATGCCGGCAGCCACCTGCGCGCCCTGGGAGCGCACGCGCGAGACCAGCAGCATCACGCCGACGAGCACGACGGATGCCACGGCGGCGCCGATCGGCACGGCGACGCCGAGCGCCGCGGCGGCCACCGCACCGGGGAAGGTGCCGTGCGTGAGCGCCTGCGCGAAGAACACGCGCCGGCGCAGCACGACCAGCGAACCGACCAGGCCGCAGACCGCGCCGATCACGATCGCCGCGACGAGTGCGCGCTCGAAGTAGCTCATGCGACCACTCCCCCGGCCTGCTCCGCCACTCCCCCGGCCCGGTCGGCGGTGCCGGACGGCGCGCCCGCGCGCCCTCGTCCCCGAGCGCGGACGCGGTCGACGAGCAGCCGTGCGACGAGCACGAGTGCGTAGCCCGCCACGAACACGGCCACCACGGTGGAACCGCCCGGCAGGTCGATGCCCGCGCCGACGGAGACGCCGAACCCGATCGAGAGCCCGAGCCACGACGCGAGCGCGGCGAACGCACCGGCCACGGGGAAGAGCGCGAGCAGGCTCGTCGTCACGAGCCGCGCGACGGCGCCCGGCACGATCAGCACGGCGAGCACGAGCAGGCTGCCCACCGTGCTCGAGGCCGCGACGACCACCAGAGCGATCGACGTGTTGAGCACGAGGTCGGTCGCGAGCGGACGCACGCCCGCCGCCTCGCTGCCGACCGGGTCGAAGGCACGGAACAGCTGGCGCGAACGCGTTCCCCACGTGAGCGCCAGCGCGATGCCGCACACCACGAGCAGCAGCGGCACGGTCGCCGCATCGATGGTGAGCAGGCGCCCGAAGAGCAGCGTCTCCAGCTGCCCGGCGAAGTCCGACCCGCCCGACACCGCGATCACGCCGACGCTGAACGCACCGGTCAGCACGATGGCGATGGCGGAGTCGGAGGCCACCCCGGCGCGCGAGACGAGCGTCAGCACGACCGCCGCGGCGACGGCGGCGATCGTGGCGCCGATCACGAGGCCCGGCTCACCGCCGGCGATGAAGCCGATCGCGAGCCCGGGGAAGACCGCGTGGGTGAGGCCGTCGCTGATGAACTCGAGCCCGCGGAGGTTCACGAGCACGCCGATGAGGCCCGCCACGATCGCGAGCGCGAGCATCGCGATGAGCGCTCGCGACATGAACGGCAGCGCATATGCCCCGAACAGCATCTGGTCGAGCGTCATGCGCCACTCCCCCGCCGTGCGCGGTGGCGCACGGTCACTCGCGCCCCTCGTGGTCGGGCACGACGAGCGTGTGCTCGTCGACCTCGACGCCGACGTCGCCGAAGC
This sequence comes from Agromyces rhizosphaerae, assembly GCF_027925245.1. Lineage (NCBI taxonomy): Bacteria > Bacillati > Actinomycetota > Actinomycetes > Micrococcales > Microbacteriaceae > Agromyces > Agromyces rhizosphaerae. The sequence continues at coordinate 1,661,562 of NZ_BSDP01000001.1, read as the reverse complement.
ACTCCTGCACGGTCTCGAGGGTGAGGGTCTCGGCGACGGGTCCGCAGGCGAGCTGCGATCGGTTCAGGAACAGCGCGGTGTCGCAGGTCTCACGGGCCAGGTCGAGATCGTGCGTCGAGATGAGCACCGCGATGCCGCGGGACTTCAGGTCGTGCACGGTCTGGAGCAGGGCGTCGCGATTGGGCTGGTCGAGGCCGTTGAAGGGCTCGTCGAGCAGCAGCAGCCCGGGCTCGGATGCGAGTGCGCGTGCGAGGAGTCCGCGCTGTCGCTGCCCGCCGGAGAGGTCGCCGAAGCGGGTGCCTGCGCGGTCCGCGAGCCCGACGGCCTCGAGGGCCGCCGCGACGGCCGCGCGATCGCGCCCGCCCGGCATCCGCAGCCACCCCATCGAGCGGTAGCGGCCCTGCATCACGACCTGGCGGAGCGTGATGGGGAACTCGGGGTCGAGCTCGGCGGACTGCGGCAGCGAGGCGACGGATGCCGCGCGCTGCATATCACCCGCAGTGAGGGGCACGAGCCCGAGGATGCCCTTCAGCACCGTGGACTTGCCCGCACCGTTCGGGCCGATGAGCGCGACCGCCTCGCCCGGTGCCACGTCGATCGTGACGCCCTGCACCCCGACCGTGGCGCCGTACGCGAAGGCGGCCCGGTCGAGGTGCAGGACGGGAGCGTTCATGCGATCAGTCTTGCAGGATCGACGGCAGGTCGGCCGCCTCGACGCCCCACGAGCTCACGATCAGTCGCACGTTGTGCACCTGGCTGCCGAGGTAGGTCTCGCCGTCGCTCCCCGCGACGCCGAGGGAGTCGCCGTACAGCGCGTCGTCGCCGGTGTACACCTCCACGCCGGCCTCCCGGGCGATCGTCTCGGCCGCATCGGGCGCGATCGACTGCTCCGAGAAGACGGCCTGCACGCCGGTCTCGATGATCGCGGCGATCAGCTCGTCGAGCTCCGCCGCGCTCGGCTCGGCGTTGTCGTCGAATCCGGGGATGACGCTGCCGACGTAGGTGATGTCGTACGCGGCGACGAAGTAGGTGAAGGCGTCGTGGTTGGTGACGAGCAGGCGCTCCTCCGCGGGCACCTGGTCGACGCTGTCGTGGATCCAGGCGTCGAGCGCATCGAGCTCGGCGAGGTACTCGGCCTCCGAGGCGTCGAGCGCGCCCGAGTCGATGGCGTCCAGGTCGGCGAGGCCGGCCGCGATGTTCTCCACCATCTCGGCGGCGAGCACGGGATCGGTCCAGATGTGCGGGTTGCCCTCCTCGTGGGCGTGCTCGTCCTCGTCCGTGTGCTCGTCGTCGGCGTGCTCCTCGTCGGAGTGCTCGTCCTCGGCGTGCTCCTCGTCGTCCGAGTGCTCGTCCTCGTCCGCGTGGTCCTCGTCATCGTGGTCGTGGTCGTGACCGCCCGCGACGAGCTCGATGCCGGTGCTCGCGTCGATCACGACGCCGTCGAAGCCCGAGGCGTCGATCGCGTCGTCGAGCCAGGTCTCCAGGCCTCCTCCGTTGATGACGAGCGCATCGGCGTTCGTGAGCGCGAGCAGCTGCGCGGCCGACGGGTCGAAGTCGTGCGCGCTCTGGTTCGGGCTGACGAGCTGCGTGAGCTCCACCTGCTCCCCCGCGAGCTCGCGGGTGAAGTCGGCGACCTGGGTGGTCGTGGCGACGACGGAGGGCGTCGAGCCGGCGGTGTCGGTCGATGCGGCCGAGCAGCCGGAGAGGACGACCGCACCGGTCGCGAGGGCAGCGAGGAATGGAAGCGTGACGGGGCGCATGACAGCGAGCGTAGGCTTATTGATAATGATTGTCAAACTCATGCGTTGTGCCTACGGTGGTGTGTCCGTCGAGTGCACGAGGAGTGACGCATTGTGGAACGTTCTGGCGTGTCGCCGTCGTGGCGTGAAAGAGTGAATGACGTGGATACGACGACGACCACCCAGCTCACGCTGCACCCGTTCACCGTCGCCGAAGCCCACCGCGTCCTGGACGGCGATCGCGCACCCGGTGAGGGGTGGGAGGGCGGATACGCCTTCGCCGACGAGATCGAACTCGTGCGCGCATTCCTCGACATCGTCGAGAAGGAGGGCGACCCCGCCCCGTTCGGTCCGTACCTGGTGCGCCGCGGCGGCACCGGCGCCGCGGTCGGCGCTGTCATCTTCTACGGCCCCCCGGATGCCACCGGCACGGTCGAGTTCGCCTTCGCCCTCGTCCCGGCGGTGCGCGGGCAGGGCCTCGCCACCGAGGCCGTGAAGCTCGCCCTGGGCGTCGCCGCCGCCAACGGTGCGGCGCGCGCCCGAGCCGACGCGGAGGCGACCAACGTGCCGGCCACGCGCGCGATGCGCGCGGCGGGCATGCACGAGATCGCGCGCGACGCGAACATGCGCCGGTACGAGCGGCACCTGCCGACGACCGGTGCGCTGCAGGCGATCGTCGCCGAGACCCCGGCCACCGGTCCCGCAGCCGACCACCCCGAGCAGCCGCAGGCCGAGTAGGGGAGTCCCGCCGGAGCGGCCGCGCTACTCCAGCAGCAGCGCGGGTTCCTCGATGATCGCCGCCACGTCGGCGAGGAACCGCGACGCCACGTCGCCGTCGACCACGCGGTGGTCGAACGACGCACCGATCGTGGTCACGAACCGCGGGCGGACCTCGCCGTCGACCACCCACGGCTTCTGCTTGATCGTGCCGAGCGCCACGATCGCGACCTCGCCGGGGTTCAGGATCGGCGTGCCGGTGTCCATGCCGAAGACCCCGATGTTCGTGATGGTGATCGTGCCGCCCTGCATCTCGGCCGGCTGCGTCTTGCCCTCACGCGCGGTCAGGGTGAGCTGCTCGAGCGCCGTGGCGAGCTCGACCATGCTCATGGCCTGCGCCTCCTTCACGTTCGGCACGATCAGACCGCGCGGCGTCGCCGCCGCCACGCCGAGGTTCACGTAGTGCTTGACCACGATCTCGCGGTCGGTCCACTGCGCGTTCGCGGTCGGGTTGCGCCGCACCGCCCAGATCATCGCCTTGGCCATGATCAGCAGCGGCGAGACCTTCACGCCCGCGAAGTCGGGGGAGGCCTTCAGGCGCTTCACGTACTCCATCGTGCGGGTGGCGTCCACGTCGACGAACACGCTCACATGCGGCGCGGAGTATGCGCTCTCGACCATCGCCGCGGCGATCGCCTTGCGCACGCCCTTCACCGGCACGCGGTGCTCGCGGTCCGACGGCGTCTCGGGCGTCTGGATGTTGCGGAACACGCTGGCCTGCGAGGCCTCGCGGATCACGTCGTCGCGCGTGATCTCGCCGATCGGACCGGTCGCGGTGACCCGGTTGAGGTCGACCCCGAGGTCCTTCGCGAGCTTGCGGATCGGCGGCTTCGCGATCACCGGCACGTCCGACTCGGTGCGCGCGCCCGCCACCTTGGTCGGCACGCCGGCCGACGGCGCGGGAGCCGGCTCGGCGAAGTGCTCGTGCGCGACCGGGGGAGCGGGGTGGCGCTTGCGGCGGCTCGAGGCGGGCCCGGAGCTGCCGTGGCCGACGAGCACGGCACCGGATGCCTCGGGCTCGGGCTCCGACGCGACGGTCGACGCGGTGTCCGCGGCGACCTGGGCCGCCTCCGACGGTGCCGGCGCCTCGCTCGGGGAATCCATGCCGCCCGCGGCATCCGTCTGCACCGCCACGATCGGGGTGCCCACGTCGACCGTCTGCCCGACCTCGACGAGCAGCTTGCTCACGACGCCCTCGGTGGGGCTCGGCAGCTCGACGAGCGACTTCGCGGTCTCGATCTCGACGAACACCTGGTCGAGCTCGATGCGGTCGCCCGGCGCGACGCGCCACGAGACGATCTCGGCCTCGGTCAGTCCCTCGCCGACGTCGGGGAGGGGGAACTGCATCTCGGTCATCGTGCTCCTCGGTGCGCTTCGGTGCGTGGCACTCAGTAGGCGAGCGCGCGGTCGACGGCTTCGAGCACGCGGTCGGGGCTCGGCAGGTAGTCCGCCTCGAGCGCGGCGGGCGGGAAGGGCGTGTCGAAGCTCGAGACCCGCAGCACGGGTGCCTCGAGCGAGTAGAAGCAGCGCTCGGCGATGGTCGCGGCGACCTCGGAGCCGAGGCTCGTGAAGCCGACCGCCTCCTGGGCGACCACGAGGCGCCCGGTGCGCTGCACCGAGTCGACGAGCGGGCCGTAGTCGATGGGGGAGAGCGACCGGAGGTCGACGACCTCGAGGCTGCGCCCCTCCTGCTCGGCGATGTCGGCGGCCTGCAGCAGCGTGGCGACCATGGCGCCGTGGCCGACCACCGTGACGTCCGTGCCGCGACGCATGACCCGTGAGGAATGCAGTGCGATGCCCGCGTGGTCGAGGTCGACCGGGCCCTTCGGCCAGTAGCGGCTCTTGGGCTCGAAGAAGATCACGGGGTCGTTCGAGGCGATGGCCTCCTGGATCATCCAGTACGCGTCGTGCGGCGACGAGGGGCTCACGACCCGGATGCCGGGGGTGTGCGTGAAGTACGCCTCGGGGCTCTCCTGGTGGTGCTCGATCGAGCCGATGTGACCGCCGTAGGGGATACGGATGACGACCGGCATCGGCATGCGGCCGTCGTGGCGCAGGTTCTGGCGGCCGAGCTGCGTGGTGATCTGGTCGAATGCGGGGAAGACGAACCCGTCGAACTGGATCTCGAGCACCGGGCGGTAGCCGCGCATCGCGAGGCCGATGGCCGTGCCGACGATGCCCGACTCGGCGAGCGGCGAGTCGATCACGCGGTCGCCGCCGAACTCGGCGTGGAGCCCCTCGGTCACGCGGAAGACGCCGCCGAGCGGTCCGATGTCCTCGCCCATGAGGAGCACCTTCGGGTCGTCGGCGAGCGCCTTGCGGAGCCCGGCGTTGATCGCCTTGCCCATGGGCATCGACTGCACCCCGAGCAGCTCGGGCGCAGGCGCGTCGGCCTCGGCCGCCTCGGAGGCATCCGCTCGGCTCTCGCCCGGGGTGCCCGGGGCCGGGGGAGCGGGCGGCGCGGCGACCACCGGGGGCACCTCGTCGACCTGGTCGCGTTCACGTACCTCGCGGGTCATGCGGCGCCTCCCTCGAAGCCGGCCTCGTAGCGCTCGAGCCACTCGGCCTGCTGGGCCATGAGCGGATGCGGCTCGGAGTACACGTGCTCGAAGATCGCCGGGCGTGACGGCGCCTGCAGCTCGAGCGTGCGGCGGCGCACGTCGGCCGCGTAGTCGTCTGCGTCGGCGTCGGCCTGGTCGAAGAACGCCTCCGACGCACCCCGGCCCTCGAGCCAGGTGCGGTACCGCGAGATCGGGTCGCGCGCGATCCACGACTCGAGCTCGCCCTCGGGGCGGTACTTGGTCGGGTCGTCGGCGGTCGTGTGGGCGCCCATGCGGTACGTGAGCGCCTCGATCAGGCTGGGGCCCTCGCCGGCACGGGCCTGCTCCATGGCGGTGCGCGTGACCGCGTAGCTGGCGAGCACGTCGTTGCCGTCGATGCGGATGCCGGGCATGCCGAATCCGGGTCCTCGTTGCGCGAGCGGCACTCGCGACTGTCGCTGGACCGGCACCGAGATCGCCCACTGGTTGTTCTGGATGAAGTAGACCTGCGGCGTCTGGAAGCTCGAACCGAACACGAGCGCCTCGCTCGCGTCGCCCTGCGACGTGGAGCCGTCGCCGTAGTAGACCAGCACGGCGGTGTCGGTCTCCGGGTCGCCCGTGCCGACCAGCCCGTCGAACCGGAGGCCCATCGCGTACCCGGTCGCGTGCAGCGTCTGCGACGCGAGCACCAGCGTGTAGAGGTGGAAGTTGCCGGTCTCGGCCGGGTCCCACCCGCCGAGCGTCGCGCCGCGCAGCAACGCCATGATGCGCACGGGGTCGAGGCCGCGGATCATGCCGACGACGTGTTCGCGATAGGAGGGGAAGATGTGGTCCTGCGTGCGCGCGGCGCGAGCCGATCCGACCTGGGCCGCCTCCTGGCCGTGGCTCGGCACCCAGAGTGCGAGCTGACCCTGGCGCTGCAGGTTCGCGCCCATGATGTCGAGGCGCCGCGAGCGCACCATGTCGCGGTAGAACGTCTCCAGCGTCGAATCGTCGAGTCCCTCGACGAGCTCCGCGTACGGCTCCGCCTCCGCGCTCGGGGCGATCACGCCGTCGGGCGTGAGGATCTGCACCATCGGTGCAGTGGGGTCGGTCTCGGGGGCTGCCACCGTTCCAAGCTACCCGCTAGGTGGAGGGCCCCTCTTGTGGCATCCCCACAAGCTCATCGAGAACCGCTAGGAGCTTGTCGACACTCTCCTCCTCGCCGATCGACACGCGGATGCCCTCGGGCGGGAACGCCCGGGTGACCAGTCCGGCATCGAACAGGCGCTCCGCGACCTCGGCCGTCCGCTCGCCCGTGGGCAGCCAGACGAAGTTGCCCTGCGCGACCGGAACCTGCCAGCCCTGGGCCAGGAGCGCGGCCCGGAGCGCATCGCGGCGCACGGCGATGTGACGCACCCGCTCGAGCAGCGCCTCCTCGGCCTCGAGCGAGGCGAGCGCGCCGGCGACCGACTGGCCTGTGACCGAGAGCGGGATCGCGGTGGAGCGGGCGGCGTCGAGCACGGATGCCCCGCCGAGGGCGTAGCCGACCCGCAGGCCCGCGAGCCCGTACGCCTTGGAGAAGGTGCGCAGCACCACGAGGTTCGGGTAGCGGTCGAGCAGCGGCAGCCCGGTGACCGCGTCGGGGTCGGTCACGAACTCGGCGTACGCCTCGTCGAGCACGACGAGCAGGTCGCTCGGCACGGCGGCCATCAGGCGTTCGAACTCGTCGGCCGTGACGATCGTGCCGGTGGGGTTGTTGGGGGAGCAGACGATGAGCATCCGCGTGGCATCCGTCACCGCGGCGATGAGCGCGTCGATGTCGTGCCCGGCGTCGGCGCGGTTGGGCACCATGCGGCTCGTCGCGCCCGCAACGGTCACGAGCCCCGGGTACGCCTCGAACGACCGCCACGAGTAGACGACCTCGTCGCCCGGGCCGGAGGTCGCGAGGATCAGCTGGCTGAGCAGGGCGACCGAGCCGGCACCGACGTGCACCTCGTCGACCGACCGGCCGAAGCGCGCGGCGAGCGCCTCGCGCAGGGCGAGCGCGGTGGCGTCGGGGTAGCGGTTGAACTCCGCCGCGGCGGTGACGGCGCCGACCACGCCGGGCAGCGGGTCGAACGGGTTCTCGTTGCTCGACAGCTTGTAGCCGGCTGCCGGCGCCGGGCGTCCCTGGCGGTACGCGGGGAGCGCGGCGATCTCGGGGCGGAGCCGGACGGGTGCGGCGGGGACGGGGGCATCGCTCACGCACCAACGGTACCTCCCGCGTGTCGCGCGCGACGACGCGCCTGTCAACACCCCCGCCGCGGCGGGCGGTGCGGTGCCATAGTGGGGGCATGCGCTTCCTGCTGAAGATCATCGTCAACGCCGTCGCCCTGTGGCTCACCACGCTCATCGTCGCCGGCGTGAGCGTCGAGCCCTACGAGAACACGACGCTGGCGGTGGTGCTCACGTACCTCCTCGTCGCCCTGATCTTCGGTCTCGTGAACGGGATCATCGGCACGGTGCTGCACATCATCGCGTTCCCGCTGTACGTGCTGACGCTCGGGCTGCTCGCGCTGATCGTGAACGGCCTGCTCTTCCTGCTCGTCGGCTGGATCAGCAGCCTGATGGGCTTCGGGCTCGTGGTCGACGGGTTCTGGTGGGGCGTGCTCGGCGCGATCGTCGTCGCGATCATCGCCTGGATCCTCGGTCTGATCCTGAGGCCGGTCACGAGCAAGTAGGCGAGCGGATGCCCCGGGGCCGACCCCCGGCATCACTCGCGCGTCGCGCGCCACACGCTCGACTCCGGCGGCTGCCGGCCGACGTAGGCGTCCATCCACGCCGTGAACTCCGCGAGCCTCGGGTCGCGGTCGACGTCGACCAGCTCCGCCGTTCGCCGATAGGCGTCCAGGTCGTGCGCGGGCAGCGACCCCGGCGCGTGCACGACGTCGGTGCCGGGGTCGAACGCGTCACGTGAGACCGTGACCCGGTTCGGCTCGTCGCGGGCGGGACCGCCGAGGGCCGGCACGAGGTCGTCGTCGTGCTCGAGCGACAGCACGCGCACTCCGTCGGGCAGGTCGACCTGGCCGATCGGGCCGCCGAGGCTCACGACCGCGGGCACCGCGAGGTCGCCCGACGCCGCGAGCCGGGCCGCGACGATGCCGCCCTGCGAGTAGCCGACCGGCACCACCGGGTCGCCGGGCGCCGCGCCCGCCTCGGCGAGCGCGGCCCGCACCGCCCGCTCGCTCGCCGACTCGCGCTCCGCCACGGCGTGCAGGTTCGACGTCATGTCGAACGGCTCGGCGCCGGGCACGAGACCCGTGTCGACCGTGCCGCCGATGTAGACGACCCAGCGCGGGTCGGTCTCCGCGCCGTAGCGCTCCACCCGGATGCGCGCGCCGTCGGCGTCGGCCGGTACGCGTTCGGCGAGGCCGGCGATGCCGATGGGAGCGGTGGGCGCCGGCGGGCCGGCCGGGGCCTCCCCGAGCCGGGGGTCGGGCGCGCGGCCGCCTGCGACGAGTCCGCCCTGCGGGGGAGGCATCCGCTCGATGCGCACCGGCGTCTCGACGAGCGCACCGGTGCCGAAGCCGCGCGTGAGCGCGAACACCGTGAGCACGGCGGCCGCCGTGGGGGCGACCCCGGCATCGACGACCGGCACGCCGCCGAGCGCGGCGACCGCGAGCTCGTCGGCCGACCCCACCGCGGTGCGCACGAGTGCGACGAACCGCGGATCCGAGATCCACTCGGGGTGCCGGCCGATCGCGGCGACGAGCTCGTGCAGGGGAGCGGCGGGGTCGAGCCCGAGCATCGCGGCGAGTCCCGTCGCGACCGCGATCCCCGGCGCGTGCAGCGCGGCGATCGCACCTGCGGCCGGGAGCGCCCGCCCGACCGTCCACGCCGCGAGGCGCCCGCCCGCCTCCCAGCTCGCCGCGATCGCGCGCTCGGCGACGCCGTACCGCTCGGCGGCCTCGACGAGCGCCGCCCGCAGCTCCACGACGTCGGCGACGACCGCGCCGAGCATGCGCTCGGCCTCCACCAGCGCCCAGCCCGCGCCCGCGTCGGCGAGCGGCGCCGCCCACACCGGGTCGAGGTGCCGCAGTCGCGCCGCCTCGACCTGCCAGTCGCCGAGCACGCGCTCCGCGTGCCCGAGGAGGGCCGCGTCCGCGAGCAGGTCTCCCGTCGAGACCGCGATCGTGCCCCCGCCCGAGATCGCCAGCCCGCTCACGGCCATGCCCCCGCATGCACGGCAGCGGATCCGAGGCCGAAGGCCGCCAGCGCCTCGGCGGTGGTCGCCTCCGCGGCCGACAGGTGCGCACGCTCCTCCTCCAGGCGTGCGGCGAGCGCCGCAGAGGCAGCCGCCCCGTCGTCGAGCACCACGCGCACCGCGTTCAGCCGGTGCAGCACGGCCACGAGTCGCTCCTCGTACCGGTTGCGCGCCTCCGACGCCCAGCAGGCCGCCCCGGGGGCGGGCAGCAGCGACGGCGCGGCGGCGACCTGTGCGGCGAGCCCCGCGATGCCCGCGGACTGCGCGCGCAGCGCCGCCAGGCGCCGACCCGTGGCATCCGATTCGCTCGTCATGCGACGACGATCGCGCCCGCTCGCCCGCGTCGGGCCCCGGTCACCGGGAATCCGCGCCGTCTTCACCCGAACCGGCCGTGTGGAGGAGCCGAATCCGCGCCAGAATGGGAGCCATGTTGCAATCGGAGCCGGGCAACCCGCCGCGCTTCCGCATCTGCTTCGTCTGCACCGGCAACATCTGCCGGTCGCCCATGGCCGAAGTCGTGCTGAAGAGCCTCGCGGATCGAGCGGGACTCGGCGACCGTCTCGACATCGACTCGGCCGCGACCGGCGACTGGCACGTCGGCGAGCAGGCCGACCTCCGCACCATCGCCGCCCTCGAGCGGCACGGCTACGACGGCACGCAGCACCGCGCGCAGCAGTTCGACGCGTCGGGCTTCGGCGAGCTCGACCTCGTGGTCGCGTTCGACCGGTCGCAGGCCCGCATCCTGCGCAACTGGGCGCCCACCGAGCGCGACCACGCGAAGGTGCGGATGATGCTCAGCTTCGACCCCGAACTGGCGCCGCTGCAGGACGTGCCCGACCCCTACTACTCCGACGATGCGATGTTCGACCGGGTTCTTGGGATGATAGAGCGGTCGTCGCTGGCCCTGTTCCGCCAGCTCGCTCCAGCACTCAGACAGGGAACCCGATGAGCAACCTCCCCCCGCAGCCCCTCAGCCCGCTCGACGGCCGGTACCGGTCGGCGGTCGTCGAACTGGGGGAGCACCTCTCCGAGGCGGGGCTCAACCGGGCGCGCGTGCACGTCGAGGTCGAGTGGCTGATCGCCCAGACCGACCGCGGCTTCTTCGGGGCATCCGCCCTCACCGACGACCAGAAGGCCGCGCTGCGAGCCGTCGTCACCGACTTCGCGCAGGCCGACATCGACGAGCTCGCCGAGCTCGAGGCCACCACCCGCCACGACGTGAAGGCCGTCGAGTACTACGTGCGCCGTCGCCTCTCGTCGCTCGGGCTCGACGCGATCGCCGAGCTCACCCACTTCGCCTGCACGAGCGAGGACATCAACAACCTCTCCTACGCGGTCACCGTGCGCGATGCGGTGGCGGATGCCTGGCTGCCGAAGTTCGACGCGGTCATCGACGCGCTGGCCGACCTCGCCCGCGCCCACCGCGACGACGCGATGCTCTCGCGCACACACGGTCAGCCGGCGACCCCGTCGACCATGGGCAAGGAGCTCGCGGTGTTCGTGCACCGGCTCCGTCGCATCCGCTCGCAGGTGATCGACACCGAGTACCTGGGCAAGTTCTCGGGCGCGACCGGCACGTTCGCGGCCCACCTCGTGGCGGCACCGGATGCCTCGTGGCCGGACATCTCGCGCGAGTTCGTCGAGTCGCTCGGGCTGACCTGGAACCCGCTCACCACGCAGATCGAGTCGCACGACTGGCAGGCCGAGCTCTACGCGCGCATCTCGCACGCGAACCGGGTGCTGCACAACCTCGCGACCGACATCTGGACCTACATCTCGCTCGGGTACTTCCGGCAGATCCCGCAGGCCGGCGCGACCGGGTCGTCGACCATGCCGCACAAGATCAACCCGATCCGCTTCGAGAACGCCGAGGCGAACCTCGAGCTCTCGTCGGCCGTGCTCGACTCGCTCGCCGCGACGCTCGTGACCTCGCGCCTGCAGCGCGACCTCACCGACTCGTCGGCGCAGCGCAACATCGGGCTGGGGCTCGGGCACTCGATGCTCGCGCTCGACAACATCCGCCGCGGGCTCGGCGAGATCGACCTCGACCGGGACGCGCTCGCCGCCGACCTCGACGCGAACTGGGAGATCCTCGGCGAGGCGATCCAGACCGTCGTGCGGGCCGAGGTCGTCGCGGGGCGCTCGTCGATCAGCGACCCCTACGCGATGCTCAAGGAGCTCACGCGGGGCCGCCGCGTCGGCGCCGCCGAGCTGGCCGAGTTCGTGTCGGGCCTGGACATCGGCGACGAGGCGAAGCAGCGCCTGCTCGCGCTCACGCCCGGCGGCTACACGGGCCTCGCGGGCGACCTCGTCGACCGCATCTGACGCCCTCCGCGGCGGCGGCATCGCTTTTCAGGAACGCCCCGACTCGGTGTCTCGCACTTTTCAGGAGTGCAGGCCGGAATCCTGTCCGATTCCCGCTAGTTTGTCGCGCATTCAAGCCTGAAGGCTTGAGTGCCGCCGGTGGCTTCCTGAAAAGCGCACGACCCACGCACGGCGTCTTCCTGAAAAGTGACGACGACTGCGACGCGCGGGTCAGTGGGCGGGGGGCTCCGCCTCGGGGTCGGGGCCCTCGTCGCGGGGGTCGATCGCGTCGTCGTCCTTGAACGTCAGCGCGAACATCGCGAGCGCGACGAGCACGACGATGAAGACGACGCCGGCCGAGATCGCGGTGAGCTGCCACTCGCGCGTCGTCATCAGCACGATCACGCCCACGAAGACTGCGGCGAGCGCCGAGCCGCCGACCAGCTCGACCGGGCGCAGCACATCGCGCCGGCTGGGCGGGGTGGGCTGGTCGTCGTCGGGTCCGGTGGTGCTCATTCGTCGTCCTTCAGGGCTTCGGGGGAGGCGTCGTTCGCAGCCTCGGGTGCGGACTCGCGCTCGAGCGCGGCCCACCGGATCGAGAACGCGGCGATGCCGAGGAACACGCCGATCATGGCGAGGTACGCGCCGAACAGGCCGACGGCGACCACGGGGTTGTCGGGCGGCAGCAGCAGGAACACGATCGCGAGCACCGCGGTGAACGCGCCGACCGCGACCCGGTCGCGCGACGCGGGGTGCCGGCCGCGCGTGCGCAGGCCCGCGAACAGCTCGATGAAGCCGGTCACGGCCGCCCACACGCTGATCACGTAATAGAGCATCGGCAGCACCGCGGGCACGGTGAGCGCCAGGATGCCCGAGACGACCGTGACGACGGATGCCACGGTCAGGAGCGTGCGCGTGGAGCGATCGGCCTCGAGGCGCAGCTGCAGCGCGCCGACGACGAGGCCGGTCGCGAGCGCCCAGGCGCCGAAGACGAGCAGGCCGAAGGTCGTCGAGTGATCCTGCGAGAACGTGATGACCACGGCCGCGGCGAGCGCGAGGCCCGACCGGACGAGGGGTGCGATCCACGAGCGGTCCGCGCCGCGCGCGTCCCCGGCGGCATCCGTCACTCGCGTGCTCCGTCCCTGTTGCTTCCCGACCGCTCGAGTCTACCGGCGGCCGCCCCCCGGTCCTGACGATCCGCTGGGTGCCGGTCGGGCAGGGCGGGGCGAGCGGATGCCTCGGGTCAGCGCCCGCGGTTGCGGCGTCGCGCCGCGCGCGGCGCGCGGCCGCCGAGGAACGAGGCATCGGAGTCGACGAGGAACCCCTGGCGCAGGGCCTCGCGGCCCACCAGCATCCGGAACCCCATCTGGTCGCGGTTGGTCAGGGTGACCTCCGCCCGCATGGTGTGGTCCATGAGCACGAGGTCGAGGAGCACGACGACGCGCTCGTCGACGTGGCCCGACGAGCTGCGCACGGAGCGCCGGTCGTGCACCGGCAGCTCGACGATCACGGCGTCGGAGTCGGACTCCTGCCAGGGGTGCACGCCGAAGCGGACCTGCTCCTCGCCGTCGCGCGTGAACTCCTCCACGTCGAACGCGTGGAGAGCCGAGGTGCGCGCGCCGGTGTCGAGCTTCGCCTTCATCCATGGCACGCCGATACCGGGGAGCGCAACCCATTCGCGCCAGCCGGCGATGGTGCTTGAATGAGGTGGTTCGCCCATCGTCCTATCCTTTCAGGTGCTCCCCCTATGAAGCTGGCCATCCTGTCGCGCGCCCCCCACTCGTACTCCACCCAGCGGCTGCGGGCCGCGGCCCAGCAACGGGGCCACAACGTGAAGGTGCTGAACACGCTGCGGTTCGCGATCGACCTCTCGGGCGACGAACCCGACCTGCAGTTCCGCGGCAAGCGCCTGAGCGACTACGACGCGATCCTGCCGCGCATCGGCAACTCGATCACGTACTTCGGCACCGCCGTGGTGCGCCAGTTCGAGCAGATGGACGTCTACACGCCGAACACGGCCAACGGCATCACGAACTCGCGCGACAAGCTGCGCGCGAGCCAGATCCTCTCCCGCCACGGCATCGGCATGCCCGAGACGACGTTCGTGCGCAATCGCGCCGACGTGCGGCCCGCGATCGAGCGCGTCGGCGGCGCCCCGGTCGTCATCAAGCTGCTCGAGGGCACGCAGGGCATCGGCGTGATCCTCGCCCCGGAGGTCAAGGTCGCCGAGGCGATCATCGAGACCCTGCACTCGACGAAGCAGAACGTGCTCATCCAGCGCTTCGCGTCGGAGAGCCGGGGCCGCGACATCCGCGCGCTCGTCGTCGGCGACCGCGTGGTCGCGGCGATGCGGCGGGTCGCGTCGGGCGACGAGTTCCGCTCGAACGTGCACCGCGGCGGCACCGTGGAGCCGGTCGAACTCGACCCCGACTACGAGCAGGCGGCCGTGCGGTCGGCGCAGATCATGGGCCTGCGCGTCGCGGGCGTCGACATGCTCGAGGGCAACGACGGTCCGCTCGTCATGGAGGTGAACTCGTCGCCCGGCCTCGAGGGCGTCGAGACCGCGACGAAGCTCGACGTGGCGGGCGCGATCATCGACTACATGGCGAACCAGGTCGCGTTCCCCGAGATCGACGTGCGCCAGCGCCTCACGGTCTCGACCGGCTACGGCGTGGCCGAGCTCGTCGTGAACGCGGGCGCCGACATCGTCGGCCACACGGTCGCCGAGTCGGGCCTCTCCGAGCGCGACATCACGGTGCTGACCCTTCACCGCGGCTCGAACGTCGTGCCGAACCCGCGCCGCAGCACCGTGCTCGAGCCGGGCGACCGGCTGCTCTGCTTCGGCAAGCTCGAGGAGATGCGCTCGATGATCCCCGAGCGCCGTCGCCGCCGCGCGAAGGTGCGGAAGCTCCCGAAGCAGCCGATCCCCGAGAGCTGAGCGCCGCCCCCGACGCATTGGGGCGAGCGGATGCCACGGGGACGCATGCCGCCCGAGGCATCCGCTCGACTCAGAGCCCCTTCACCGCGGCCAGCAGCTCGGTGAGCGACGCCTTCGCGTCCCCGAACAGCAGCGTGGTCTTCGGGTCGAAGAGCAGCTCGTTCTCGATGCCCGCGAAGCCGGGGCGCATCGAGCGCTTCAGGAAGACGACCTGCCTCGCATCGCCCACCTCGAGGATGGGCATGCCGTGGATCGGCGAGCCCGGCGTGGTCTTCGCCGCGGGGTTCACGACGTCGTTCGCGCCCACGACGAGCGCCACGTCGGTCGTGCGGAACCCCGGGTTGGCGCGATCCATCTCGACGAGCGACTCGTACGGCACGTCCGCCTCGGCGAGCAGCACGTTCATGTGTCCGGGCATGCGCCCAGCGACGGGGTGGATGGCGTAGCTGACCTCGATGCCGCGCTCCTCGAGCGCTGCCTGCAGCTCGGCGATCGTGTGCTGGCCCTGCGCGACCGCGAGCCCGTACCCGGGCACGAGCACGACCTTCTGCGCGTAGCCGAGCAGCACCGCGATGTCGGCGGCGCTCGACGAGCGCACGGGTCGATCGGATGCCACGGTGGACCCCGCCGTCGACCCGCCGCGGAACGCGCCGAACAGGATGCCCTGCACGCTCCGCCCCATCGCCGCGGCCATCGCCCGGGTGAGGATCGTGCCCGACGCGCCGACGAGGGTGCCCGCGACGACGAGCAGCACGTTGCCGAGCACGAGGCCGGACGCGGCGACCGCGAGGCCGGTGAAGGCGTTCAGCAGCGAGATGACGATCGGCACGTCGGCGCCGCCGACGGGCAGGACCAGCAGGATGCCCGAGGCCAGGCCGATCACGGCGAGCGCGATCGCCGCCCAGGCCGGCCCCGCCACGACCACCACGGCACCCGCGGCGAGCGCCAGCGTCGCCACGAGCACCGTCAGCACCGCGAGGCCGGGGAACACGATCGGCCGAGTCGTCATGAGCTCCTGCAGCTTCGCGAACGTCACCATCGACCCGGCGAACGACACCGCGCCGATGAAGAGCGTGAACGCGATCGCGAGACGCACCCACGCATCGCCCGCGTGCGGCAGCTCGAGCAGGGCGACGAGTGCGGCCGCGCCGCCGCCGACGCCGTTGAACATGGCGACGAGCTGCGGCATCTGCGTCATCTGCACGCGGCGCGCGACCGGTGCCGCGATCGCGGAGCCGACGGCGATCGCCGCGAGGATCCACGGGATGTTCTCGAGCTTCGACGACAGGAACACGGTCACGACCGCGAGCAGCGCACCCGCCGCACCGATGAGGTTGCCTCGCCGGGCGGTCTTCGGGGAGCTGAGCCCCTTCAGGGCGAGGATGAAGCAGACGGCGGCGATGAGGTAGAGCACCGCGGTCCAGGTGGGGTCGAGGAGGATCATCGCTCGCCCTCCTCGCCGACACCGGCGGGCGCCTTCCTGCGGCCGCGGAACATCTCGAGCATCCGGTCGGTCACGACGAACCCGCCGACGAGGTTGGCTGTGGCGAGCACCACCGCGACGAGCGCGACCACCAGGGTCACGGTGTCCTCCGCCTGGCCGGCGACGATGATCGCGCCGATCAGGATGATGCCGTGGATCGCGTTCGCGCCCGACATGAGCGGCGTGTGCAGCGTGCTCGTGACCTTCGAGACCACCTCGAAGCCGACGAACACCGCGAGCACGGTGATGGTGAGCAGTGCGACGCCGTCCATCAGCGGCCTCCCTCGGGTTCGGTCGGTTCGGTGGGTTCGGTGGGTTCGGGGCGGTCGGACGCCTCGGGCGGTGCCATCCCCGCCGCGGCCAGCGCCTCGGCGGTCGGCGCGTGCCGCACCTCGCCCGCGTGGGTGAGGCACGACCCCGCGACGACCTCATCGTCGAAGTCCGGCGCGAGGTTCCCCTCGTCGACCAGCAGCGCGAGCAGGTTGGCGACGTTCGCCGCGTAGAGGCGCGAGGCGTCGTACGGCATCGCCGAGGGGGCATCCGTCAGCCCGACCACCGTGATCGTGCCGTCGCCCGCTGCGGTCGGCACGGCCGTGTCGACGCCGGGCACGGTGCCCTCGACGTTGCCGCCCGACTCGGCGGCGAGGTCGATCACGACCGACCCGGCCTTCATCGCCGCCACCATCGGCGCGGTCACGAGCCGCGGCGCGGGGCGACCGGGCACGGCGGCCGTGGTGATGAGCACGTCGGCGTCGGCCACGTGCGGGGCGAGGAGGCGCCGCTGCAGCTCGGCGCGGTCCTCGCCGAGTTCGCGCGCGTAGCCGCCGGCGGCAGCGCCCTCGACGTCGAGGGCGATGAACGTGCCGCCCATCGACGCGACCTCGTCGGCCGACGACGGCCGGATGTCGTTGGCCGAGACCCGCGCGCCGAGGCGCTTCGCGGTGCCGATCGCCTGGAGGCCCGCGACGCCCGCACCGAGCACGAGCACGCGGGCCGGCGGCACGGTGCCGGCGGCCGTCATGTAGAGCGGGAAGAAGCGGGGCAGGCGCATCGCGGCCTCGAGCACCGACCGGTAGCCGGCGACGAGCGCCTGGCTGGTCAGCGCGTCCATCGACTGCGCGCGCGAGATGCGGGGGATGAGCTCGAGCGCGAAGGCGGTGACCCCGGCGTCGCGGAGGGCGGTGACCGTGGCCGTCTCCGCGGCGGGTGAGGCGAACCCGATGGTCACCGTGCCGGGTCGCAGCGCCGCAGCGGAGGCCGGATCGAGCGGACGCACGTGCGCGAGCACGTCGATGTCCGCGGCATCCGCCGTCTGCTCCACCCGCGCACCGGCCTCGGCGTACGCCGCGTCGGGGTAGCCCGCCTGGGCGCCGGCGCCGGCCTCGATGAGGACCTCGAGTCCGAGTCCGACGAGTCGCCGCACGGTCTCGGGTGTCGCCGCGACGCGGCGCTCGCCGGGCAGCTGCTCTCGCCTCACGCCCACGGTCACCATGTCGACCCCCCGAACCTCGGACTCGCCATTCGTCGCACCTCGCCACTCCTCCCGGGCGTGTGATCGAGGCGCGCTCGAAAGGGGATGCGCCGGTGCCGCCCGCACTCAGGCTAGGGCCCGCCGCATGCGCCGGCCGCCATGCGACGCCGGTGGTGTGGAGGAACGACCGGGTGAACCCTGTGTGACAGCCCTAGCCGTCGGCCGCGAACGGGCGTAGCGTTCGCCCCATGGCGAAGCTCATCGAGAACCTGGCGGAATCGGTGCCTGCGTGGGGCGCCAAGGTGGCATACGGCGAGAAGACGACCGTCGACGGGCAGGAGATCATCCCCGTCGCGCTGGTCGCCTTCGGGTTCGGCGGCGGCGAGGGGTCCGGCTCCATGCCCGAGGGCGGCACGTCCCCCGCCGGCACGGGAGAAGGCAGCGGCGGGGGAGGCGGCGGATACTCGGTGCCGCTCGGCGCGTACATCGGCGGCCCCGACGGCCTGCAGTTCCGGCCCAACGCGATCGCGATGGCGATCGCCGCGGTGCCGCTGGTCTCGGCGATCGGCGCGGGCATCGCGATGATCGTCGCGGCGTCCAAGTTCCGCCTGCCGGACTGACCCGAGGAACCGCCCGGGCGGCGCATCCGTGACGGGACGCGCCTAGCCCTCGGGCTGCGCGAGCTCGACGAAGTGCGGGATCGCCCGCTCGAGCATGTCCATCGTCGCGGTGAGCGTGATGCGGAAGTGGTGCGGCTGGTCGAACTGCGACCCGGGGAAGACGTACACCCCTCGCTCGACGAGCGCGTCGAAGAACGCGTCGCCGTCGCCGCCGGGCGCGCGCCCCCAGAGATAGAACGTGCCCTCGGGCCGGGTGATCGTGTACCCGGCGTCGGTGAGGGCGCCGTACACGCGGTCGCGGCGCCGGGTGAGTTCGGTCATGTCGATCGACACCTGCTCGAGCGCCGGCACCGCGCGCTGCATGATCGAATCGGGCCACCCCCAGCCGATCGCGAGCTGGAGCGATCCGAGCGACTCGCGCAGCTCGGCCCGCTCGACGGCCGGCACGAGCGGTGCGACGGCGAGGTACCCGAGCCGCTGGCCGGGTGCGAGCAGCACCTTGCCGTAGCTGTAGTCGATGAGGGTCCAGGGGTACGAACCCGCGGGGCTCGCGAAGCCGATGCCGTCGAAGCGGATGCGGCGGTAGGGCTCGTCCGACAGCAGCCAGATGCGGCGCCCGTGCGCGGCCGACGCCGTGTCGAGCACCTCGGCGAGCGCGTCCCACGTCGCCTTCGGGTACACGCGGCCCGTCGGGTTGGCAGGGGAGTTCACGACGACGATGCGCGTGCGCGGCGTGATCGCCCGCGCGATCGCCTCGATGTCGAGGTCGAACGTCTCGGGATCGAGCGGCGCCTCGACGGGCACGAGATCGGTGGCGCGCAGCATGGGCGCGTAGCAGAACCAGCCCGGCAGCGGGATGACCACCTCGTCGCCCGCATCCGCCAGCGCCGCGAACGCCAGCTCGATCGCGCCGAACGCACCCTGGGTCATCGCGATGTCGGCGGGCTCGAAGTCGAGCCCGAGCTCCGCGCGCAGCCCGTCGGCGATCGCCTCCTGCGCCTCGGGCCGGCTGTTCTGGTAGGCGAACCAGTCGACCGTGCGGGGCTCGACCTGCTCGCGGATCGCGTCGACGAGGCCCGGCAGCGCCATCTCGTGGGGGTTGCCGAAGGTGAGGTCGACCGCGTCGGGCCCGGCAGCGTTCGCCACCCGGGTGAAGAAGGTCATCATCGGCTCGGAGGCGTCGCGGGCGCGCCTCGCGCGGTTCGACAGGGCCATGGCGATCGACTCCCTCCGCCCGGCTCCGGGTACCCGGCGACGCTCGCCAGCATGGCAACCCGAGCATCGCGGGTCAACGGTTCGCGACCCGATCGCCCCGTTCGCGGGTCGGGAGGCGAGCGGATGCCGCGTCGCATCCGCTTCGCTCAGGCCCCCACGTACGCGGCGAGGTGCTCGCCGGTCACCGTCGATCGGGCGGCGACCAGGTCGGCCGGGGTGCCCTCGAAGACGACCGTGCCGCCGTCGTGCCCGGCGCCCGGACCGAGGTCGATGATCCAGTCGGCGTGCGCCATGACGGCCTGGTGGTGCTCGATCACGATGACCGACTTGCCGCCGTCGACGAGGCGGTCGAGCAGCCCCAGCAACTGCTCGACGTCGGCGAGGTGCAGCCCCGTCGTCGGCTCGTCGAGCACGTAGACGTCGCCGGGCTCGCCCATCTGCGTGGCGAGCTTCAGGCGCTGCCGCTCGCCGCCCGAGAGCGTGGTGAGTGGCTGGCCGAGGCTGAGGTAGCCGAGCCCGACGTCGGCGAGCCGCTCGAGGATCCGGTGGGCCACGGGGATGCGCGCCTCGCCCTCGGCGAAGAAGGCGAGCGCCTCCTCGACCGGCATCTCGAGCACCTCGCTGATGTCGCGGCCGCCCAGCCGGTACTCGAGCACCGCGGCCTGGAAGCGACGGCCCTCGCACTCCTCGCACACGGTCTCGACGCCGGCCATCACGCCGAGGTCGGTGTAGATGACGCCGGCACCCTTGCAGGTGGGGCATGCGCCCTCGGAATTCGCGCTGAACAGCGCCGGCTTCACCCCGTTGGCCTTCGCGAACGCCTTGCGGATCGGCTCGAGCAGCCCGGTGTAGGTCGCCGGGTTGCTGCGGCGTGACCCGCGGATCGCGGTCTGGTCGATCGTCACGACGCCGTCGCGGCCGGCGACCGAGCCGTGCACGAGGGAGCTCTTGCCGGAGCCCGCGACGCCCGTGAGCACCACGAGCACCCCGAGCGGGATGTCCACGTCGACCGCGCGCAGGTTGTGCTCGTCGGCGCCGCGCACCTCGAGCGCACCCGTGGCCTCGCGCACCGACTGCTTGACGGATGCCCGGTCGTCGAGGTGTCGGCCGGTGCGCGTGCCGCTCGCGCGGAGCCCGTCGATCGTGCCCTCGTAGACGACCTCGCCGCCCGCCGCACCGGCCCCCGGGCCGAGGTCGACGACGTGGTCGGCGATCGCGATCGCCTCGGGCTTGTGCTCGACGACGAGCACGGTGTTGCCCTTGTCGCGCAGACGGATCAGCAGCTCGTTCATGCGCTGGATGTCGTGCGGGTGCAGCCCGATCGTCGGCTCGTCGAAGACGTACGTGATGTCGGTGAGCGACGAGCCGAGATGGCGGATCATCTTGGTGCGCTGCGATTCGCCGCCCGACAGCGTGCCGGTCGGCCGGTCGAGGCTGAGGTATCCGAGCCCGATCTCGACGAACGAGTCGAGGATCTCGCGGAGCGACGCGAGCAGCGGGCCGACCGACGGCTCGTCGAGCCCGCGCACCCATGCGGCGAGGTCGCTGATCTGCATGGCGCACGCGTCGGCGATGCTGACGCCGTCGATCTTCGACGAGCGCGCCGCCTCGCTGAGCCTGGTGCCGCCGCAGTCGGGGCACGTCGTGAACGTCACGGCCCGGTCGACGAAGGCGCGGATGTGCGGCTGCATCGCCTCGCGGTCCTTCGACAGGAACGACTTCTGCACGCGGGGGATGAGCCCCTCGTAGGTCATGTTGATGTTGCTGAACTTCACCTTCGTGGGTTCCTTGTACAGGAAGTCGTTCAGCTCCCGCTTGGTGTAGTCGCGGATCGGCTTGTCGGGGTCGAGGAACCCCGACTCGGAGTAGAGGCGCACGTTCCACCCGTCGGCCTTGTACCCGGGGATCGTGAGGGCGCCCTCGGCGAGCGATTTCGCGTCGTCGTACAGCTGCGCGAGGTCGATGTCGTTAACCTGCCCCATGCCCTCGCAGCGCGGGCACATGCCGCCCGTGACGGAGAAGCTGCGGCGCTCCTTGGTCGTCTGCCCGCCCTTCTCGAAGGTGACGGCGCCGGCGCCCGAGACGGAGGCCACGTTGAACGAGAACGCCTGCGGCGAGCCGACGTGCGGCTGACCGAGCCGGCTGAAGAGGATGCGCAGCATCGCGTTCGCGTCGGTCGCGGTGCCGACCGTCGAGCGCGCGTTCGCGCCCATGCGCTCCTGGTCGACGATGATCGCGGTGGTCAGCCCCTCGAGCACGTCGACGTCGGGGCGGGCGAGCGTCGGCATGAACCCCTGCACGAACGCACTGTAGGTCTCGTTGATCATGCGCTGCGACTCGGCCGCGATGGTGCCGAACACCAGCGAGCTCTTGCCCGAGCCCGAGACGCCCGTGAACACCGTGAGCCGGCGCTTCGGCAGCTCGACGCTCACGTCCTTCAGGTTGTGCTCGCGCGCACCCTGCACGCGGATGAGGTCGTGGCTGTCGGCGCTGTGCATGGGCCAACGGTAGCCCCCGCATCCGACCCTCGGTAGGCTGTGCGCGTCGGCTGGCTCGAGCTCTGGGGGGAGCGATGACCTCGACCGAAGGACGGCCCCGCTCCGCGCGCCTCGTCATCGCGGTCGCGCTGGTCGGATTCTGCGGAGCGTGGAATGCGGGCAACGTCGGCCCCGTGGCATCCGTGCTGGCGAAGGACTTCGACGTCTCGCTCGCCGCGGTCGGCGTGCTCTCGGGCACCCTGTTCCTCGGGTCGATGATCGTCGGCCTGCTGTTCGCCGCGCGCATCGGGGAGCGCGTCGGCGTCACCCGCGGCATCCAGATCGGCTGCTGGGCCATCGCCGCGGGCAACCTCGTCTTCGCGGTCACGCCGATCTTCGCCGGACTCGCCGTCGGTCGCGTGCTGCCCGGCCTCGGTTTCGCAGTGGTCAACACGCTCGGCGCGGTCTGGGCGCGCCAGGTCGGCGGCGCGCGCATCCTCGGGGTGTTCGGCGGGGCGATCCAGCTCGGCATCGCGGGCGCGCTGCTGCTGGGCAGCGGGCTGAACGACCTCGGCATCGACTGGCGCGTGGGCTTCGTCGTCGCCGCGCTGCTCGCGGTCGCGGGCGCACTGACCGTTCCGGGCCGGCACGGCACGCGCGTGGCACGACCCCCGCGCGTGAAGGGCTTCCTGGGCACGGCGGTGCGCCACCTCCGGGTCTATCGGCTCGCGCTGCTGTTCACCGCGCTGTTCGGGGTGCCGCTGATCCTCGGGTCGTGGCTCATCGAGTACCTGACCACCGACGGCGACGTGCGCGCCGCGATCGCCGGCGCCATCTCGTTCCTGCTGTTCGGGCTCTCCGCCACCCTGCGCGTCGTCGGCGGCGCACTGCTGCAACGCGGCGTCCGGCACGCCTGGCTCACGGGCGCACTGCTGCTGGCCGCCGTCGGACTCGGCGCGATCGCCTTCGACCCGACGACCGCCGTCGCGTTCGGCGGCGTCGTGCTCCTCGGCTCGGGTGTCGGCATCCCCTATGCCGCAGCGCTCTCGGAGGCGGAGGATCTGTTCCCGGATGCCCCGAGCGAGCCGCTCGCCCTGCTCACCCTCGTCTCGCTGGTGCTGCCCGTCATCGTGATCCCGATCGTGGGGCAGTCGCTCGAGGACAGCAACGGGGAGTTCGCCTTCGTCGCCCTCGCGGTGTTCCTGCTCCTCGCAATGCTGGCGAACCTCAAGCGCGCCGGCGCGCCGCTGCCGGTGAAGCCCCGCTGAGCGGTGCACCCGGCCGAGACCCGTCGAAAGACTGCGCTCTCGGGCGCGAGAGCGCAGCTTTCTGACGGGTCTCGAACCTGACGGGGGTCAGTCGGTGATCAGCGTGGCGAGGCGGTCGAGCTGCACCCGGTCGGCCTCCGCGATCGACGTGCGGATGCGCTTCGCGAACGGCCGCATGGCACCGCGCACCTCGACGCGCGCGACGAGCGTGATCTCGGTCGCCACGTCGCCGATGGGCACGAGCGTGTACTCGTAGTCGGCGATCACGACCGACGCCTCGCTGTGCAGCACGAGGCGTCGGTTCTCCTGCAGCGTCGTGATGGTCGAGGAGCGCTCCCGCTCCTGCGCGGTGAACGACAGCACGGTCCCGACCTCGGTCGGCCGGTCGGGCACGAGTTCGTCGATGCCCGGCATCCACTCGTGCGCGCGCGACCAGTCGGTGAGCATCGCCCACACCTCGGACGGTGAGACGGCGATGCGTCTCGTCGATTCGAAGGCGATCGTCATGTGGGCTCCTGTCGTCAACCTGCGGCGCGGGGCATCGACACGGCCCGGACTCGACGGGGCAGCGTATCGCGCCCACGCTAGCGTGGCCGCGTGGTCCCTCGCTCGCGAGGTCCACACTCCGCCCGCGTGCACTTCGCCTGGGACCGGAGCCGCCGGTGCAGCCCATCTCGAGCGGGCCCGCCACCGCGGTGCGGAACGCGGCGCCGACGTCGCGGATGAGGTGATCACCGACAGTGCCTAAGATACGGGGATGCTCGTAGCGACCGACCTCGACGGCACCCTGGTGCCGGACGCCGGCGACGTCGTTCCCGACTACACGGCGGGCGTGCTGCGTCGGTTCGACGAGGCCGGCATCCCGGTGGTGTTCGTGACCGGGCGGCCGCTGCGCCGCATGGACGGATTCTGGCCGCACGTCGGCGCGCACGGGCTCGCGGTCGTGTCGAACGGTGCGGTCACGTTCGACGTTGCCGAGCGTCGCATCGTGTCGCTGTCGGGCATCGAGCCGGCCCCGGGCCTCGCGCTCGTCGACGACATCGCCGCCGCCGTTCCCGGCTCGTGGTTCGCGGTCGAATGCGACGACGGCGTGCGGCTCGACCCCGACTACGTGCAGACCTACACGTCCGGCCCGGTGCCGCGCGGCCCCCTGCCCGAGGTGTGGGATCGCACGGCGGTGAAGCTGCTCGTGCGGCATCCGGAGGTGGAGCCCGTCGAACTGCAGGAGCGGGTGTCGGATGCCGTCGGCGAGCGCGCGACCGTGACCTGGTCGGTCTCGGGCCTCGTCGAGATCAGCGCCGCCGGGGTCACCAAGGCGAGCGCCCTCGCCACGCTCTGCGAGCGACTCGGCGTGCCCGCGGCCGACGTCACCGCGTTCGGCGACATGCCCAACGACCTGGCGATGCTCGGCTGGGCGGGCACTGCCGTCGCCGTCGCCGACGCGCACGAGAGCGTGCTCGCTGCAGCCGACCGGGTGGCGCCGCCGTGCCGCGAGGAGGGCGTGGCGCGGGTGCTCGAGGAGCTGCTCGACCGGGCCTGACGCGGCCAGGTCAGCGCTCGACGCGCTCCCCGTCGACGTAGACGGCGCCTTCCGGGGCATCCGTGCCGTGCCCTGACTGCTCGGCGCTCGGCAGCGTCACCGCGCCGGTCATCTGGTGCGCCCGCTCCTCCGCCTCGGGCGAGCCCGAGAAGAGATGCCCGGTCTCGTTCGCGCGGTGCTCGCGGTCGGCGCGCATCGGTTCCTCCACCATCTGCACGCGCGTGACCGGCAGCGCGGCCACATCGCGGGCGAGGAACCACTCGACCATCTCCTCGCGCACGAAGCACCGCAGGTCGTAGAGCGTCGGGGCGTCGACCGCGGTGACCAGGATGCGGATGCGCACGTAGCCGTTCACGGCATCCGTCACCTGCAGCACCGACGCGCGGCCGTCCCAGAGTTCGGTGCGACCGAGCACGTCGTCGAGGTGCCGCCGCATCTCGCCGGGGGAGACCCTCCAGTCGAGGTCGAACTCGATGGCGCCGAGCAGCTCGCTCGACCGCCTCGTCCAGTTCTCGAACGGGGTGGTCGTGAAGTACGTCGACGGCAGCACCAGCCGGCGGTCGTCCCAGATGTGCACGACCACATAGGTCAGCGTGATCTCCTCGATCTTGCCCCACTCGCCCTCGACGATGACCACGTCGTCGACGCGGATCGCATCGGTGAAGGCGAGCTGCACGCCGGCGAAGATGTTCGCGAGCGTCGACTGGGCGGCGAGGCCGGCGACGATCGAGGCGAGGCCGGCGGATGCGAGCAGGCTCGCGCCCACGGCGCGGACGCCGTCGAAGGTGAGCAGGATCGACGCGACCGCGATCACCCAGACGAGCACGTAGAGCAGGCGCCGCACGATCGTGAGCTGCGTGCGCACCCGGCGGGCGAGCCGGTTGTCGGCCACGTCGATGTCGTAGCGGCCGATCACGCGCTCGAACGCGAACGACAGCAGCGCGTTCACGAACCACGCGCCCGCCGCGATCGTGGCGATGAGCATGAGGTGCCAGAGCCCCTGCCGCCAGTCGACCTCGGGGATGCGCACGACGACCGTCGCGATCCAGAGCGCGACGATGACGACGAGTACGCGGAACGGGTGGCGGATGCCCCTGATGAGCGCCCCCGCGGCCGGATTGCGCGCGGCGATTCCACGGGCCACCACCGCCACGACGACGATGGCCGCGAGCGCGATGATCAGCGCGACGACGATGGACAGCCCGAAGCCGAGCCAAGGTTCCCAATCGAGCACGGGGCCCTCCTTCTGTTCGTTCGAGAAGGGGCCAGCGTAGGCGCGGGATGTTTCATCGACGTGGCGGTCACCGCACAGCTCGCGCACACTCTCGTGTGGGCTTCGTGTGTACGGGTCGGGCGTCGCCGGGCGGGAGTAGTGTGCGCGCATGGCGACGGATGCGGCCCTGCTCGACTGGCTCCTCGACTCCGACCCCGCCCTACGCTGGCGGGTCGAGCGCGATCTCGCGGGCGCGCCCCCCGAGGTGTGGGAGGCGACGCGGGCGAGGGTGGCGACCGAGGGGTTCGGGGCAGAGCTGCTGGGCCACCAGGACCTCGATGGTCAGTGGGCCGGCGGCGCGTACTTCCCCGCCGGCTTCTTCGGCAGCCCGGAGGCCGACGAGCCGGGGCAGCCGTGGGTCGCGACCACCTGGTCGCTGAAGGACCTGCGCGAGTTCGGCGTCGACGCGTCGCTGCTCGACGGCACCGCCGAGCGGCTCGCGGCGAACAGCCGGTGGGAGTACGAGGACCTGCCGTACTGGGGCGGCGAGGTCGACGTGTGCATCAACTCCTTCACGCTCGCGAACGGCGCCTGGCTGGGCGTCGACATGTCTGCGCTCGCTCGCTGGTTCGTCGACCACCGCCTCGCCGACGGCGGCTGGAACTGCCAGGCGGAGGAGGGCGACTCGGTGCGCTCGTCGTTCCACTCCACGTTGAATGCCCTGCGCGGCATGCTCGCGTACGAGCGCATCACCGGCGACGCGTCGACGCGCGAGGCGCGGCACGGCGGCGAGGAGTACCTGCTGACCCGGCGGCTGATGTTCCGCGAGTCCACGGGCGAGCAGGTCGCGCCGTTCGTCACCGAGTTCCTGTACCCGAACCGGTGGCGGTACAGCGCGCTGGCCGCGCTCGACTACTTCCGCGATGCCGCCGAGCTGCAGGGGCGGGCACCCGACCCGCGCATGTCGGATGCCATCGACTCGGTGCGCGCCGCCCGGCAGCCCGACGGCACGTGGCTGCAGGCCAAGCGCCTGGCGGGTCGCACGTGGTTCGACATCGACGTGCCCGAGGGCGAGCCCTCGAAGTGGCTCACGCTCATCGGCACGCGCGTGCTCGACTGGTGGGACGCGGCAACCCCTTAGGCGCTCGGGCCCGCGAGCCGCTCGGCGGCGACGCGCCGGATCGCGCGTCGTTCGGCCTCGCTGTCGCAGGTCTCGAGTGCGCGGTCGAACGCCTCGCGCGCGGCATCCGCTCGCCCAGTCTGCGCGAGCATGTCGGCGCGGGCCAGGTGGAAGTAGTGGTACTGCTCGAGGTCGGATGCCACGGGCTCGAGCATCTCGAGCCCCGCATCGCCGCCCTCGGCGAGGAATGCGGCGACCGCCTCGTTGAGCGTCACGACCGGTGACGGCTCGAGCGTGCCGAGCACGGCATACAACCTGCGGATGGTCGCCCAGTCGGTGTCCTCGAAGGTGGGCGCTTCCGCGTGCGCGGCGGCGATGGCCGCCTGGAGGGCGTACGGTCCGACCCGGCGCGACCGCAGCGCGCGCTGGAACAGACGCCGCCCCTCGTCGAGGGCGTCGGCGCTCCACAGCGACCGGTCCTGGTCGCTGAGCAGCACGATCTCGCCGTCGGCGTCGAGCCGTGCGGGCCGGCGCGCGTCGGTGAACGCGAGCAGGGCGGCGAGCCCCCAGGTCTCGGGTTCGTCGGGCATGAGGTCGCAGAGCGTGCCGGCGAGCCAGCGGGCCTCGTCGCACAGGTCGCCGCGGATCAGCTCGCCGGTCGGCGAGGCGTGCCCCTGCGTGAACACGACGTAGACGACCTTCAGCACGTCGTGCAGCGAATCGGCGAGGTGCTCGCGCTCGGGCACCTCGAACGGGATCTTCGCGGCCGCGATCTTCTTCTTCGCGCGCACCAGGCGCTTCGCCATGGTCGCCTCGGCCACGAGGAACGACCTCGCGATGTCGGCCGTCGGCAGGCCGACCACGTAGCGCAGGGTCAGCGCGACGCGCGCGGGCTCGTCGAGCGCCCGATGGCAGCATCCGAAGATCATCGCGAGCAGGTCGTCGGTGATCGCGCCGCGCTCGCGTTGCGGCAGCTCGAGCGCCGCGCGCACGTCGTCGACCCTGCGGGCCCAGCGCAGGTCGCGGCGCGCCTGGTCGATCGCCCAGCGGCGGGCGACCGTCACGAGCCACGCGCCGGGGGAGTCGGGCGTGCCGTCGA
The DNA here is from genome assembly GCF_027925245.1 of Agromyces rhizosphaerae. Taxonomy (NCBI): domain Bacteria; kingdom Bacillati; phylum Actinomycetota; class Actinomycetes; order Micrococcales; family Microbacteriaceae; genus Agromyces; species Agromyces rhizosphaerae. The sequence continues at coordinate 1,633,533 of NZ_BSDP01000001.1, read as the reverse complement.
CCGGCCAGCGCTCGGTGGCCATGGCGAACGCGTGCTGCGCCGCGTCCTCCGCGAGGTCGAGGTCGCCGAGGTCGGCACGCAGGGTCGCGACCAGGCGCGGCCACTGCGTGCCGAACACCTCGGCGACGTCGGCGGGCACCGTTAGCCGGCGAACGCCGTCACGTCGAAGATCGCGCGGATCTCGACCGACCCGTACCCGATGTTCGGCACCTTCTCGGCGTACGAGATGGCGGCGTCGAGGTCGTCGACGTCGATCACGTAGTACCCGCCCAGGTACTCCTTCGTCTCGGCGAACGGGCCGTCGGTCACGACCGTGCCGCCGTCGCGCACGCGCACGGTGGTCGCGGTGTCGACCGGCTGCAGCGCCTCGCCGCCGACGTAGACGCCGGCCTCCTTGAGCATGTCGTCATAGGCGAACCACTCGCCCATCTCGGCCGCCTCCTCGGGGCTGCCGGGCTGCGGGCCGGCGTCGGGAGCGCTGGTGAGCAGGAGCATGTACTGCATGGGAGTGTCCTTCCCCTCGTGGGCTCGCCTGTTGCGACCCCTCACCCACATGACGAACACCAGTCGACCAGATGGACAGGGTTGACGCATCAGTTGCGAGAAATCTCGAGTGAGCGGATGCCGCTCCGCCGGCGTCGGGCGGCGTTGACGGGTCACTCGAAGAGCGGGCGCCCTTCGGCCATGCGGAGCCTCACGTCGTCGAGCACGTTGGTGAACAGGGCGGCGCGTCGCCGCTCGGGCATCCGTCGGATCACCCAGGCGACCGTGCGCGAGAAGCGGCGGAACTTCCGGGCGTGCTTCTCGGTCCAGGGCAGGTGCATCTGCTCGCGGAGCTGCGGGGGGAGGCTTCCGGCCGTGATCAGCTCGCGCAACCGCACGATCGCGCGCCGCGGCGGCTTCGGCAGGTACTCCAGGCGCATCACGCTGGTGAGGTAGGCGCGCACCGAGTCGTCGATGTGCGCGCGCTCGAGGCCGTCCTCCCAGTAATTCTGGAAGGCCGCTCGGTCGTCGGGCCACATCTCGGCGGGCATCTGCAGCATGCCGCCGAGCACCACGCTCTCGGCGTACATCGCGGCGCGGGTGGCGTCGTCGAGCCCGCCCCACACGGCCTCGTAGGCGTCCTCGAATCCGATGTAGAGGCACGCGGCGACCCAGCGCTGCAGTTCGGGGTCGAAGGCGTTGTAGGCGGGCTCGGCGCCCTCGGGGGAGCGCACCTGGGCGTGCGAGCGGTTCGTCGCGCGGCGGAACGCGGCGCGCTCCTCGGCGTTGCCGAACACCGCGACCGCGAGCAACCCGACGGTCGTGCGCCGCCGCCGCTCGGGGTCGCGGAAGAGGGCGGACTCGACCTTGCTGTCCTTCACGCCGTACCCGACCGCCGGCCACGACAGCTGCATGATGATGTTCGCCGCGCTGCCGACGGCGATGAACGGCGTCGCCGCCTTCTGCAGCGTCGGCGTGGGGAGTGCGTCGAGCCACTCGCGCTCGGCGCGCCGTGTCGGCGCGTTCGTGTCTTCGATCGTCATCAGGTCGCCCTCCGGTGGCGTCGTGGCACGTTCGACGCTAACACCGGATCGGCGATAAGTGAATGCTCATTCACGCAGTTCGCGTGCGCAATGGGCTGATCTGGGCAAGGAACTCGAAGTCGCGGTCCCGGTGCAGCACAGTCAACCCTCGACGGAGCGCAACCGCCGCGATGAGGCAGTCGACGAGGCTTCGAATCGGATGGCCGTTCCGGCGCGAGGCGACGGAGAGCTGCGCCGCCGCACGGTAGTCGAGCGGACCGTCCACCGGCACGACCGGCAGGCCGTTCACGAGCGCCCCGATGCTCCGTTCCAATTGCGGCGAGGTCGCGCCGGCGAGCAACTCCATGACGATCGGCTCGGTGATCGCCACCTCGGTACCGGACCCGATCGCTTCGGCGAGCTCCGCGACGACAGGGTCGTCGGTATCGCGAAGGAACTCGATCCAAGCCGACGTGTCGACGAGGATCACTGCTCGCGCCAGGGGTCGTTGTCGTCGCGGATCTCGTCGACGTCCCCGCCCCAGCCGCTCCCACGCAACCCCAGCAGCGCCTCCGGGGTGAGCTGCACCCCGACCAGTCGGCGCAGCGCGAAGTCGACGGCTTCTCGCTTCGTCGACAGATCGAACCGATTCATCGCTTCGGCGATGAGCTCATCATCGATGTCGATATTTGTGCGCGTCATACACCAAGGATACACCTTACGCTGAAGCCAGCGGCGTCAGCACCTCGACGCGGTTGCCGAAGCCGTCCCTCGCGTGGAAGCGCTCGTACCCGCCGAAGGTCGTGCGTTCGGACCACGAGACCTCGAACCCCATGCGCGCCACCCGCTCGCCGAGCGCCTCGAGCTCACCCACAGAGTCCAGCACGAGCGCCGGGTGCGCCTTCTTCGCCGCGATGAACGGGTCGTCGACGCCGAGGTGGATCTCGGCGACGACGGTCTCCCCGTCGAACGCCCGGAACCAGCATCCGCCCCGCCCTGCGAGCTCCGCGGGCTTGTCGACCTCGACGAGTCCGAGCGCGTCCGCGTAGAACCGCCGCGCGACCTCCTCCTCGCCCCGCGGCATCGACACCTGCACGTGATGCAGTCGCATTCCACCCTCCCGAGATGTCTCGACGTCGAGATTCTTCCACGAGCCGTCCACGCTCGTCGCGGGCTGGGGAGAGCCTGCTGCTATCGTCCGGTTCATGTCGATGACGGATGCCTCGTTGCCGCTCGTCGCCCGGAGCGAGTTCCCGTTCAGCACGGTGACCGGCACCTGCTACCGCGCCGTCGACCCCCGCCACCGCGCTGCCGCGCTCGACGGCTCGCGCGCTGCGGGTCGGTTCTCACCACCCGGGGTTCGCACGCTCTACCTCAGCTCCTCGCCCGAGGGGGTCGCCGCCGCGATGATCGCGCACCGTTCGGCCCGGTCTGCGGAACTCGAAGTGCTCGCGTTCCGGGTGACGGCGACGCACATCATCGATCTGCGCGACCGCACCCTGCTCGCCGACCTCGGCATCGACCCGGCCGACGCGGCGGCACCGTGGCAGGAGATCGTCGCCGCGGGCGGCACCCCGTCGTCCTGGGGCGTGCGCGATCGCCTGGTCGAGCTCGGTGCCCACGGGCTGATCGATCCGTCGCGCAGGCAGCCGGGCCTCTGGCACCTCACCCTGTTCGAGTGGGACGAGCTGGTGGTCGCGCCGATCGCGAGCTGAGCGGAGGCGGGTGCGCGCTCAGTCGGTCACGTCGACGACACGCTCCCGGCCGATGACCGCCTCGATCGCACCGCCGGATGCGGAGGCGACCTCGTCGCGCACGCGCGCCAGCGACTCGGCCGGCACCCAGAGCTCGAGCGTGGCCTCCGCCGAGTACGTCGTCTCGCCGAGCCTCGCGCCGGTGCGCTGCGCCAGGTCGCGCAGCAGGTGGTCGAAACGGCCGGCATCTGCGTGCGGCACCGCGACGCGCACCTGCGTCAGCGCCAGGCGCCGCACCAGTCGGGCCTCGTCGAGCGCGCCGGACACGGCCGTCGAGTACGCGCGCACCAAGCCGCCGGCCCCGAGCTTCACGCCGCCGAAGTAGCGCGTCACGACGGCGACGAGGTCGGTGAGTCCTCGGCGGCGCAGCACCTCGAGCATCGGGACGCCGGCCGTGCCCGACGGCTCGCCGTCGTCCGACGAGCGCGCCTGGTCGGCGCGCAGCCCGGTGACCATCGCGGTGCAGTTGTGGCCGGCGTCCCAGTATCGCTTGCGCACCGCCGCGATGACGGCGTCGGCTTCGGCGACGGATGCCACGGGCTCGACGCGCGCGATGAAGCGCGACTTCCGCACGACCAGTTCGCGCTCCACGGCGGCCGCGATGGTGCCGGGGTACGACGTGCTCACCACTCGACGATAGCCGCGCAGGTACGCCGGCGGCCGACCCGCCCCGGAGGGGGACCGGGCGGGCCGGCCGACAGTGGGCGCCCTACTCCGCGGTGGGGTCGAGGGTGGCGGCGCGGGTGGCACCCGGCTCGCGCTGCTCGGCCTCGGCGACGAGCCGCGCGCGCAGCTCCGGGTCCGCAGCGGCGTCGATCGCCGTCCACGCGAGCACCTTCGCGGCGTCGAGGGTGGTGCGGTCGGCCTGCGCCCCGGCAGTGTGCTCGGTCCACTCCGGGTGATGCGCCATGCCGGGCGTGTCGAGCACGCTCACCAGCACGTTCGTCGTGGGGATGACCTGCGACACGTTGCCGAGGTCGCTCGACCCGCCGCCGGGGAACTTCACCTGCATCGGCTGGCGACCGGTGCGGGCGAGGTTCGCGTCGGAGCGGGCGCACAGGTCGGTGTCGGGGTTGTACGGCGCGTACGGGTTGCCGACGAGCTCGTGCGCCCAGCCGCATCCGGTCGCGATCGCGGCGCCCTCGGCGCACTTCAGCACTCGCTGCACGAGGTCGCGCCACTCGGCGAGGTCATAGGCGCGCGCTTCCACCTGCACGACTGCGCGGGCGGGGACCACGTTGCTGACGGTGCCACCCTCGGTGACGATCGCGTTGACGGTGGCGCCGGTGGGCAGGTGCTGTCGGAGCATCCCGACCGCGGTGAGCATGACGGTCGCCGCCGAGAGTGCGTTGCGGGAGTGCTGCGGGCCGCCGCCGGCGTGGCCCTCGACTCCGGTGAACACGACCTCGAACCGCCCGATGGCGGTGGTGGAGATGCCGGCGGAGCCCAGGTCGGGGCCCGATGACGGATGCATGATGAGCATCGCCCCGACCCCCTCGAACGCGCCGGCCTTCAGCAGCTCGACCTTGCCGCCACCGGTCTCCTCGGCCGGCGTGCCGAGGAGCTTGACGGTGATTCCGAGCTCGTCCGCCAAGGGGGCGAGGGCGAGGGCCGCCCCGACGCCGGAGCTCGCGATGATGTTGTGCCCGCACGCGTGCCCGATGCCGGGCAGGGCGTCGTACTCGGAGCAGATCGCGATCACGAGGTCGCCCGAGCCCGCGATGGCCTCCACCGCGGTCTCGACGCCGTATGCCCCGCGGGTGGTGCGGAAGCCCGCGGCCTCGAGCACGTCGGCGACGCTCGCGGCGGCGTAGTGCTCCTCCCAGGCGACCTCCGGGTGCGCGTGGATGCGGTGGCTCAGGTCGAGGATCGTGCCCTCGGCGGCGGCGATGCCGGCACCGGCACGCGACTTGAGATCGTCGATGTTCGGATCGGTCGTGCGGTCGACCTGCTCGGCGTCGATGGTCTGCGTCTGCATGCGAGTGCTCCAGGGGTGGGGGACACGGTGTTTCCGGGGTCCGCGGGTGCGTGGAGCGAGCATGCGCGATGATTGTTTCCGAGCGGTGAAGTTGAAGGAAACCTGCGACAGGAGGCGCCCGATGTCGGATTCGAGACTCGACGCGCTCGATCTCCGCATCGTCAACGCCCTGCAGTTCGACCCGCGAGCGCGCTGGGAGCACCTCGCCCCGGCGCTCGGCGCGAGTGCCGTCACGCTCGCGCGCCGCTGGGATCGCCTGCACTCCGAGGGCCTCGCCTGGGTCACCGGTGCGCCGACGACCGGCAGCCACGCGCTCATCGAGATCGAGTCGGCGCCCTCCGAGTCGGCGCTCGTCGCCGAGCACCTGATCCGGGACCCGGCCGTGCGCACCCTCGAGCGCACCGCGGGCGACCGCGACCTCGTCGCGTTCGTCTCCGCCGCCGACCAGGCGGAGCTCACCCGCTACCTCGTCGCCGGCCTCGGCGCGGTGCCGGGCGTGCGCCGCACCCGGGTTCACGTGCTCACCGACGGCCTGACCGAGGCGACGCGCTGGCGACTCGGTGTGCTGACCGACGCCGAGATCGCACTCCTCCCCGCCGTTCCGCGCCCGCGTCCCCGTGCCGCCCGCACCGTGTCACCCGCGGTCCGCGCGGTCGTCGAGCAGGAGCTCTGGAAGGACGGCCGCGCACCCGTCGGCGCGATCGCCGAGCAAGCCGGCGTGAGCGCCCAGACCGTCACCGATGCGATCGCACGCCTCCGCGATGAGGGCGCCATCGTGATGCGCACCGACCTCGCGGCCCCGTACTCGCGCTGGCCAGTGCACACCTGGTACTTCATCGAAGCGGATGCCCGTGAGATCGACGCGCTGCGCACCGGCATCCGCTCGGTCAGGGAGGTCCGCTTCGCCTTCACGTCGACCGGGCGTACCAACCTCGTGCTCGCTGCGAGCCTGCGCTCGATCACCGACATCAACCGCTTCGAGAGCGCACTGAGCGCAGCCTTCAGCCGCTCGCGCATCGCCGACCGATCACTCGTGCTCCTGCCGCTGAAGCACACCGGCCGTCGCCTCCGGACCGACGGCACCGTTGACCGGTAGCGCGGCTGCAATCACCGTGCCGTCAGCGCGCGCGTGCGACGAACACCATGACGCGAGATCCCTCGGCGAGCGCCTCGCCGGACCAGTCGCCGTGGACCGCCTCGACGTCGAACCCCGCGGCATCCAGCTGCCGCTCGAGCTCGGCGCGGTCGCGGAAGTGCAGCACCAGCCGCTCGACGACGGTTTCGCCGCTGCGTTCGAACCGGTTGTGCGCGACGAGTTCGACGACGCCGGGGGAGTGCTCAGCGACGTCCATCCACTCGGTGAGCGGCCCGTGTCGCGTCTCGCGGGTGCTCGTCGGCGCAGACGCCCACTCCTCCCACGCACGCACCGCCGGGTTGCGGCTCTCGAACGCGAGCACGCCGCCGGGCCGCATGCGCGATCGGATGTCGGCGAGCGTGCGCACCCACTCCGCGTCGCCGATGTGCTGGGCGACGTTGCCCGTCATCACGACGTAGTCGTGCGGCCCGGCGGGCGCGGCGCGGCTGTCGCCGAGCACCCACGCGACATCGGATGCCCCGCTGCGCGCACGCGCGAACTCGAGCATGTGCGCCGACGGGTCGACGCCGACGACGCTCCGCCCGGGGCGCGCCAGCGTGACGGTGAGCATGCCCGTGCCGCATCCGATGTCGAGCACCGAGCGCGCCCCTACCGAGTCGGCGAGCGCCCGGTAGAAGTCGTGGTCCGGCCCGTCGGGGTTGTCCTCGTCGTAGAGCTCGACGAGTCGCGGGTCGTAGTCGGCCATCGCTCGAGGCTAGCCCGGCGAGGCGTCCGTCCGGCGCGTCCTGTGCACCGGCCCGTTCGGCGTCGTGGCTGCCCACTACTGTCGAGTGCAGCGACCGGGGAGGGCGGATGACGGACGGCCCGACTCCACCCGGGCGCGGGGCGTTCGCCCGATTCTGGGGCGCTGCCGCGATCAGCTCGTTCGGCACGGCGGTGACCGCGGTCGCCATGCCCGTGCTCGTCGTTCAGGTGCTCGGCGCGACGCCCTTCGAGGTCGGCATCGTGAACGCCGCCCAGTTCGTGCCGTACGCGATCGTCGGGCTGATCGCCGGCGTCTACGCCGACCGCTGGCGGCGCAAACCGCTGCTCGTCTGGGCGAGCGTCGGCCGCGCGGTCTCGCTGGGCGCGATCGTGGTGCTCTGGCTGCTCGGCGCGCTCGAGATCTGGATGCTCGTCATCGCGCTGCTCGCCTTCGGCACGTTCGCCGTGTTCGGCTTCGCCGCGACCCAGTCCCTGCTGCCGCGTCTCGTGCCGCGCACGCGCCTGGTGCACGCGAACGCCCGGCTCGACCAGACGGATGCCGCAGCGCAGACGCTCGGCCCCGCGGCCGGCGGCGGGCTGGTCGGCCTCCTCGGCGCGCCCGTGGCGATCGCGGTCGACGCGGTGAGCTACCTCGTCGAGGCCGCGCTGTCGGCGAGCATCCCGGTCGACGAGCCTCGATCCGAACCGCGTCCACGCGATCTCCGGGCGGAGATCCGCGGCGGTCTGCGCTGGACCTACCGGCATCCGACCCTCGGCCCCATGGCGTGGTCGACCCACGTCTGGTTCCTCGCCAACGGCGCCGCGATGACGCTGCTCTCGCTCATCGCGCTGCGCTCGCTCGGGTTCCCGGCGTTCTGGTTCGGCGTACTGCTCGCCGTCTTCGGCGTGACGAGCCTCCTCGGCGCGACGCTCGCGCCGCGCGTGGGTGCCCGACTCGGGTCGGGGCGCACCGTCGTGCTCGCCCGCGCCGCCTACCCGGCCGCGTGGCTGATCGTGCTCGGCGCGCCGGCCGCCGGCGACGCCCTCGTCTTCGTCGCGCTCGCGCTGCTCGGGCTGGCCGTGGGCATCGAGAACGCCAACGAGATGGGGTTCTGGCAGGCGCTCACCCCCGACGAGTTGCTCGGCCGCACGAATGCCACCAGGCGCTCGGTCAACCGCACCGCGGCCGCCGGCGGCGCCGTGCTCGCGGGCCTCGCCGCAGGCCTCGTCGGCGAGTGGCCGGTGCTCCTGGCGGTCGTGCTCGCCTTCGTGGCCGCCGCGATCATCGCCGCCCGGTCTCCACTCTGGTCGGAGACCGTGGGCGACTGACGCCGCACTCGCGCGTCGCGAGTGCGCTGCCGCAGTGCGAGCGCCAGCATGATGGCGCCGGCCACGAGGTACACGCTGTGCAGCGCCCAGATGGGGCCGATCGGCAACGCGAGCACGTAGAAGGTCCAGAGCGCGTTCCCCGCGTTGACGAGCAGCAGGTTCGGGAGGCTGTACGAGCGCACGTCGCGCGTGCGCACCGCCTTGGCCACCATGGGCACGTGGCTCGTCGCGAACATGACCGTCGCGATGGCTCCGAACGTGCCCGCCACGCCGTCCACGATCACCTCCCGAACCTGTTGCTCGTCGACGCAGTCCTTATCCGCCCGCGACCTCCAGGTGCTGCTTCAGCAGCGCGAGGCTCTCGGGAACCTCGGTGCGCGCCCCCCGGGTCGCGAGCTTCGCGATGACCTTGCCGATGCCGCGGCCCTCGAACCAGATGCGGTAGTCGACACGGGTGCCGCCGTCGACGGCGGTGAGCGCGATCGCGGTGTGCGCACGCACGGGTCCGTCGGTGCCCTGCACCGCCCAGAGCGCGCCGGGCTCGCACTCGGTGACCTCCCAGTGGATGGTCTGCACCCCTCCGGGCGTCCGCCGACGCTCGCTTCCCTTGACCCCGACCTCGAACACTCCCGCCGGCTCGGCGGATGCCTCCTCCACGGACGGTTGCCACTCCGGCAACCGGCTCGCGTCGGCGAGGTACTCGAACACCTGGTCGGGTGGGCGAGTGATGGTCGTGTCCGATGTGATGACGTTCATGACAACCCCCTTCGGCACCGGCGTGTCGGTGCCGTCCCCTATTTCATGCCAGTATCATTCTCCTGAATGTCCGAAAACACAAGACGTACGTACGATTCGTCCCGCCGGCGCGCCCAGGCGGCGCGCACGCGGGTGCGCATCATCGAGGCCGCACAGGCCCTCTTCGTCGAGCGCGGGTACGCGGGCACCACCATCCCGGCGATCGCCGCCGCCGCCGATGTCGCGGTCGAGACCGTCTACCGGTCGGCGAGCGGCAAGGCGGGCCTCCTCGCCGACGCGGTGCGCTCTGCCGTCGCCGGTGGGGTCGAGCGCGCCGACGTCGCCGTCGCCGAGCGGCCGGCGATCCGCCGCATCCGCGAAGAGCCCGACCCGGTGCGCGCGCTCGCGCTCTACGCCGCGACGCAACCGGGAATCTGGTCGCGCGTGGGCCCGCTCCTGCGGGTGCTCGACGCCGCGGCGACGAGCGACGACGCCCTGCAGCAACTCCGCGACCGCCTCGCCGCCGAACGCCTCGACGGGCTGCGCAACGGCCTCGGCCGCATGCTCGATGCGCGCGGAGTGCTTCGGGCAGGCCTCACCCCGGATCGCGCAGGCGACATCGTGTTCACCGTCTGCGGCCTCGCGAACTACGACGCGTTCACGCGCGAGTGCGGCTGGAGCGACTCCGACTACGAGACCTGGCTCGCCGACACGCTCGCGGCGGCGCTGCTCGACCGGGGGGACGGCTCTCCGTCGACCTGACCTGCGGGCAGGGTGGATCCGAGATCGCGGCGACCTCCGGTTCGTGGCGCTGCACCAAGGCAACGGCCCGGTTGCTGCGGGTGTCGGACGGTGGCAGCGCGGGCGGCTCGCTCACAACGGCACCCATCCTCGCCGGTGCAGCTTCACGCCGTCGCCCGACACCGTGTACGTGACCAACGCGAGGCGATCGACGGTCATGGTGCCCAGCGCGGTGCCGTGCGACGCCTCGACGTGGTCGACCAGTCGGTCGTCCCGTGCTGCCGCGTCGCGGAACACCATGAGCGACACGTGCGCGGTGTCGCGGATGCGTGCGGCATCGCCGCCCCGCACCTGATTCCAGCCGTGCGCGGCGGCGTCGGCGGCGAGGCGTTCCCGGGCCAGCGGGAGCACGGGATCGGGGTGACCGCAGGCGACGACGCCCGTCGAGGTGAGGAACATCCCCTCGAACCGGACCGTGAGCGGACCCACCCCGCGGAGGGCGCTCGTCAGCCGCTCGCAGTACCGGTCGATCACGGCCTCGGGCACCTCGTCGGCGAAGCCCTCCAGGCTGCGGACGGTCATGTGCAGGTCGCCGGCGTCGTACGCGACGTGCGGGTTGGCCGTGGTCGACGCCAGGCCCGCTGCCGCCGCCTGCAGCGCGGCGCGCGTGTCCGCGTCGGGCAGCGCGACCAGGCTCAGCCCCCACCGCGCGTCGCCGTCGACGGGGACGGGGTCCACCGCGGGCCGCCCCGCACGCACTGCCTCTGCTGCCGACTCGTGGATGCGTCGATGCAGTGCGGTGAGCGGTTCGGCAGGAGGCATCCGCTCACCGTAGTGTGCGACCGCCGCTGACGCGGTCGAACTCACAGCGCGCGCATCGCCGACACGCACGCGATCGTCAGCAGTGCGGCGTTGCTCGAGGCGGACGGGACGCGCGGCTGAGGCCGACAGGCGCACCCGCCAATCCGGATCGAGGACCGCACCGAACCCCCTCCAGCGCACAGAGCGCAACCGCCCCGAACCGGCGGCGGACACGGCAGAGCTTCGCGCTCGAGACCTCGGAGGACATCATGCCCAGCACCACGCGCACCATCACCGGCGGCCTCGCCGCCCTGACGATCTCGCTGCTCGCACTGACGGGCTGTTCCATGGACTCGAGCTCCGACTCCATGGAGGAGGGCACCGACGACACGATGGAGTCGAGCGAGCCCACCATGGAGGAGATGGACCCGGCGGCGAACCTGGTCGGCCCCGGTTGCGCCGCGTACGCGGAGGCCGTGCCCGACGGCGACGGCTCGGTCGCCGGCATGGCGCAGGACCCGGTCGCGACGGCCGCATCCAACAACCCGCTGCTCACGACGCTCGTCGCGGCGGTCAGCGGCCAGCTCAACCCCGACGTCGACCTCGTCGACACGCTTAACGGCGATGAGTTCACGGTCTTCGCACCGGTCGACGACGCGTTCGCCATGATCGACGACGACACGCTCGCGACCCTGCAGACCGACTCCGACCTGCTGACGTCGATCCTGACGTACCACGTGGTCGCCGGACAGATCACGCCCGATGAGATCGTCGGCACGCAGACGACGGTCCAGGGCTCCGACGTCGAGGTCACCGGCGGGGGCGACGACCTCATGGTGAACGACGCGACCGTCATCTGCGGCGGCGTCCAGACCGCCAACGCGACGGTCTACCTCATCGACCAGGTGCTGCTGCCGACCTCCTGAGTCGCGTACGCCGCACCACACGGGCGACCGTCGCGCCGACACGGCACGGCGGTCGCCCGTCGAGTACTCCGAGGAGACCGTCATGAGCACGGATGCCCCGAGCGGGCGCATCATCTGGCCCGCAGCGTCGGGCGTTGTCGCCGCCGCCGCGTTCCTCGCGGTGAGCGAGCTGCTCGCGGTGCTGTTCGCGCGGGCCTCGACGCCGCTCCTGGCAGTCGGTTCGTTCGTCGTCGACGTCGTGCCGCGGCCGATCAAGGAGTTCGCGATCTCCGCGTTCGGCGAGGCCGACAAGCCAGTGCTGCTCGGCGGGCTCGCGGTCGCCGCGCTCGTGGTGGCCGCGGTGGCGGGCATCCTCGAAATCCGTCGACGCGGCCTCGGGGTGCTCGTGTTCGCCGCGGCCACCGTGGTGGCGACGGCGGCGGTGCTCACCCGTTCCGGCACCGGCGCCCTCGCCTGGATTCCGCCGGTCGCTGGCGGGGTCGCGGGAGCTGGGGTGCTCGTGCTGCTCACGAGTCGGCTCCGCGGCTGGGCGCGGCACGAGGGGCGGGGGCCCGCGACGGATGCGGCGCCGGCCGCGGCATCCGACCGCCCGTCTATCGCATCGGATGCACCGCAGTCGATGGCGCGACGCTCCTTCTTCCGGGTTGCCGCGATCGCCTCGGTCGGGGCGGTGCTCGCCGGCGCCGGCGCCGCGGTGGTCCGTGCAGGGACGAGCACGATCGGCGCGGTTCGCGAAGCGTTGCTACTCCCGTCGCCGCGGTCGCGCGTCGCCGTTCCGGCGGCAGCCGAGCTCGGTATCCCGGGCCTGAGCCCCGTCATCACGCCCAACGCCGACTTCTACCGCGTCGACACCGCACTCTCCGTGCCGACGGTCGACCCGTCGACCTGGCGCCTGTCGATCGACGGCCTCGTCGAGGAGCGGATGGAGCTCGGCTTCGACGACCTCGTGGCGATGGGGCTCGACGAGTACGCGATCACGCTCACCTGCGTCTCGAACGAGGTCGGCGGCGACCTCGTCGGCAACGCCGTCTGGCTCGGCGTGCCGGTGCGCGACGTGCTCCGTCTCGCGCGTCCGCGCGCGAGTGCCGACATGGTCCTCTCCCGCAGCGTGGACGGGTTCACCGCGAGCACCCCGCTCTCGTCGCTGACCGACGATGGGCTCGACGCGATCCTCGCCGTCGGCATGAACGGCGAGCCGCTGCCGCTCGAGCATGGCTTCCCCGTGCGCATGGTCGTCCCCGGCCTCTATGGCTACGTCTCCGCGACGAAGTGGCTCACCGAGCTGCGCGTCACCACGTTCGCCGACGACGAGGCATACTGGACGCCGCGCGGCTACAGCGCCCGCGCACCGATCAAGTTCTCCTCGCGGGTCGACACCCCGAAGCTCGGCACCAGCGTGCCGGCCGGCCGCGTACCGATCGCCGGGGTCGCCTGGGCGCAGACGGTCGGCATCGAGCGCGTGGAGGTGCGCATCGACGACGGCGCGTGGCAGGAGGCCAGGCTCGCCGAGGCGATCAACGCCGACACCTGGGTGCAGTGGGTGCTCGAGTGGGACGCCGAGCCCGGCACGCACTACCTCACCGTGCGCGCCACCGACCGCGCCGGCCGGCTCCAGATCGAGGAACCCGCCGCCATCGCGCCCGACGGGTCGACCGGATGGCAGCGCACGCTCGTCACCGTGACCGACGACGACTGAATCACGCGCCGACGGCCGATCGGGGCGGATCCACTCGGAGTCCGAGATGGATCCGCCCGATCAGGCGATGGTCGACCCTCAGCCGAGCAGGTGGTCCAGCGAGCGGGACATCACCTCGTTGCGCTCCGCCTCGGTCGAGATGCCCTCGAAGCCGAAGCCGAACAGCAGCGTGTCCTCCGTGGCGACGATCGCGGCGACCTCGAAGAGGACGCCCACGCGCTCCCAGTCGTTCGCGTTGCCGGCGCTGCCGTCGGGCGCCCCGGGAACCGACCATGCACCCAGATCGGTCTCGAAGCTCTCGGTCGTCGGGCTGCCGTCGATGTCCACGACCACGTCGTCGACGAAGACACCGAGGTCGCCCGTTGCCCAGTCGGTCGCGTAGCTGATCGACACCTCGATCTCGCTGCCCGCGTAGGCGGACAGGTCGATCGACCAGGTTTCGACGCCGTCGGAGGCGCCGGTCGCCGCGTTCCACTCGCCGGTCGTGCCGACCGGGTTGCAGGCGAGGTCCTGGTAGTGGAACAGGAACGGATGCAGCTCGGTGGCCCAACCCGAGTCGCACGAGTCGCCGGTTCCGGTGCCGGTGTGGCCGTTCAAATCGGGCAGCGTGGTCCAGTCGTCCTGGCCCACGGTGTGGACCTCGACGAACATGTAGTCCCAGTTCGCCTCGATGCCGTAGGACGTCGAGAACTCGAGGGTCGCGGCGGACGCTGCCGTGAGATCGATCGTGCGTGCGAGTCGCTTGTACGCGGCATCCGCATGATCCGTCGCCATCTGCCAGTCGCCGGTGACCGGTTCGTACGGGGTGAGGCCCCCGACGTCCCAGCTGGCGAACCGCTCGGAGGCGAACTGCGGGAACTCGCTCTCGGGGAGCACGCTCGAGGTGACGATGAACGACGCCGTGCCGGTGGAGGCGGCGCCCGGAGCGCCCTGGTTGTCGGCGCTGTCGCCGCCGTCGAGCCCGAACGTGTAGCCGTCGAACACTCCGCCGTTGCCGCTGACGTCGAGCGCCGAGCCGTCGGCCGCGAGACCTCCTCGTCGTGCCCGGCTGTTCGCGCCGAACCAGTACTGGTAGACGTCGTCGGTCAGCACGAGGCAGTCACCGCCGTGGCACACCTGGTCGGGTGCGCCGTTGGTGCCGTAGTCCAGCGGGAAGAACTCCTCGAACCCGTGGTTCTTGCCGGTGGCGAGCACCTTGCCGCCCTCGTTCAGGTAGGCGCGCATGACCATGTTCATCTCGTGCGCGAGGAGGGTGGTGTCGGTCGCGCCCTGGTAGTCGGTGACGAGCTTGTCACCCTCGTACCAGATCACCGCGTCGTAGTGGTTGAGGATGCCCATGGCACTCGGCGCCGGACCGGTGACCCCCACGTCGTACACGTCGTAGCTCACGCCGTTGGCGTCGAGCGCGTCGGTGTAGTAGTCGAGGTACTGGAGCGGTGCGCCGCCGCCCAGACCGGTGCCCGGGCTGTTGTCGGAGACAATCAGCACGTCGGCACCGGTCGCTTCAGCCGAGACGTCGAACGTGAAGTGGTCGCTCTCGACCTTGCTCGCATTCGCGGCGCCGCCGCCGGACGGCGTGTCCAGGGCGCTGAACCACACCTCGACGGAATCGCCCGCTGAGAGCCCCGTCACCGTTGCGCGATACTCGCCGTACCAGAGGTTGCCCTCGTCGCCGTAGACCTCGCCGCCGGCCCATTCGCCGGCCGCCTTCGTGGCCACGGGTCCGCCGTTGACGGAGCTGTGCATGCGCAGCTGCTTGAACTCGCGCTTGGCCCAGACCGCGACCTCCTGCGAGTCGCCCCAGCTCTCCTCGAACTCCTGCACCTCGAAGTCCGCGGCCTCGAGGCCGAGCGACGAGACCGGGTTCGCCGGGTCGGCGGCCGACTCGGCGAGCGAGAGCGCGTAGTCAAGGTTGTGCTCGAACTCGACCTGCACGAGGGTCTCGTCGTCGGGGAACTCGAACTGCGAGCGACCGTCGCAGTAGTCGCTCGGGAGCGTGCTCTCGGGGTAGCTCAGCGCGGTCTGGCAGGTCGCCAGCTCGGGCGTGTACGCCATGATCCCGTGCGCATCACCTGCGTGATCAGTGGTGTCGCCGTTCGTGATGTAGAGCTCGGCCGAGAGGTCCGGGTCGTAGCCCTCGATCGCCGGGTTCGCGTCGTCGCCCGCGAGGGCGATGTTCACGATGTCGTCCGGGCTCGGGCTGTCGACCTGCCAGCCGGTGCCGTAGAGGATCAGCTCGGCAGCGGAGTGGTAGTTGACCATGAATGCGAAGTCGATTGAACCCATCAGGGCGTCCATCGCCTGCGTCTCGGGCTCGGACTGCGGCGCCGTGCCGCGGTACGTCTGGCCGCTCGGGTTGTCGCTCGACCCCTCGTTGTCGTAGCCCCAGTTCGTGGCGAAGTTGCGGTTGAGGTCCACGCCGTCGATCGTCGTGATCTCGCCGTCGCCGTTGTTGTCGGCGAGGTTCTTGCGCCACAGGCGCTGGCCCTCCTCGAACGTCCAGTCGTAGCCGTCGGGGTTCGCCACGATCACGAACCACAGCTCCCTCGTGTCGACGATCTCGGTGATCTGTGGGTCGCTGCCGTAGTTCGACAGGACGTGCTTCAGCAGGCGGCTGTTCACCTCGGGCGCGATCCACTCGCGTGCGTGCTGGGTGGAGATGTAGAGCACTGCCGGGCGCGAGCCCGCCTTCTTGGTGTCGGCCTTCTCGGTCACGCGCATGGCGTAGATGTCCTGGCCCTCCACCGACTGACCGATGGTGATGAGTTCCGTCAGGTCGTCGTACTGATCGGCGAGGTACTCCATCTCGGCCTTGTGGCCACCCGGGCTGGACCACTTGCGGAAGACGTCGAAGCCGTCGTCGGCCTCCTCGAAAGCGGCATCCACCGTGGGCACGCCGTCCTTGTTGCGGGTCAGGTCGATGTCGAGGTCGTAGGCCTTGTGCGCCTTGTTGGCCTCGGACCGGGACATGACCGCCTCGACATGCAGCGTGTCATCCTCGTTCGGCTCGGTGCCGACGATGTCGTAGCCGTCCGCGATGAGCGCTGCGACGACCTCCGGGGGAGCGTCGAACTCGTAGAGGTCGAGGCGGCCACCCGCCTGCGACTGCTCGGGCGGCGACGACTCCGGCGGATCGGCGAATGCACTGGTCGGCACCACCGCCAGGCCCAGTACTGCGACTGCTGCGACTGCAAGAACCTTTACCCGCGAACGCGTGCTCATCGGTGCTTCCCCTCCTACGCCGCTCCATTGCGGCTACGGACCCCTCGGTTCGGATGTTGCACTTGGGCCTGAACGTACTCCATCGAGGGGTCCCCTGAACAGGGGGCATCTGTGCCGAAGGGCGCTCCGAGTTGCTCCGGCGCCCGGACGCTGCCGGAGTTCGCAGCCCGCTACGCCGGTTCTGTCGTGCGGATCAGCCCGCAGTGCACGCACGACCAGGGGACGAGGAATCGCTCGTCGTCGAGGATCTCGAATCGCAGTGGGTCGCCGCACGTCGGGCACGCTCGCATGTCCGCCGCGCGCGCCATCATGCGCTCAGCCTACGACTGAGCGCCGTCACCGAACCCTCGGCCGGCGAACCCGGGTCGGCCTACTCCGGCGTGTACTTGAAGGACAGCTGGATCCGCGTGCGGAACACCAGCGTGCCGTCCTCGCCGATCACCACATCCTGCTTCGCCACCTCCGCCACGCGCAGATCGTGCAGCGATCCTTCGGCGGTGGTGATGGCCTCCCTGGCCGCTTCCTCCCATGACGTCGCGCTCGTGCCGACGACATCGATCACTCGATAGACGCTCATCGTGACCCCCTCGTCACTCGATGATGACTCCTCCAGTGTGATCGCCTGTCGGCGTGAATGGAAGGGCGGTCGCCGGCAGCTATGCCGAACGGGCTGACCGGTCGAGGGCTCGGATCAGGCGTACTGCTACCACGGCGCCCGCGATCGCGACGACTGACAGCGCCACGGCGGGCACGACGGCCTCGGTCGCTCCGTCTGCGAGGAGGAACAGCGAGCCCGCGACGACGCTCGCTGCCATCAGCACCGCGAAGACGAGCCATGGCCCGGCGAGGAAGAGCCCCCACGAGCGGTCCTTGAGCGTCAACCACCCCGTCGCGGTGAGTGCGGGCAGCACCACCGCGAGGTCGATGACATGGACGGGGTTGCTGATCAGGCCCGCGTCGGTGATGCTCGCCGGCGTCTGTCCCGACAGCAGTGCGGGCACGATCTCGCCGAGCCACAGCAGCGCGAACAGGATGCCGAGAGTGACGAGCGCCCAGCCTGCGAGCACGCGGGGACCCTTCGGGACTTTCGGTTGATTCCGAAGTACGGGGATCGCGAACACGACCGTGAAGACGGAGAGCCCGAGAATCGCCGTGTAGAGCAGGAAGAGTTCGTTGAAGTGGACGCCGAAGACGTAGATGACGAACGCGTACAGCACGTAGAACAGCGCGCCGAGCCAGAGCGGCACGCCGATCGAACGGCGCGTCTTCAGCAGGCGCATCCCGACGATCAGGACGACGACGGATGCCAGGTTCCCGACGTCCTGCCCCCACGCCTGCAGCCTCCAGTCCTCGACCTCCCGCGCGTAGACGGACGGCAGGAGCAGCCCGAGCAGACTGGACGCCACCACGAGCACCGCGATGACGATGGTCGACGCACCGATCCACGACGGGATGCTTCTGTCCTCCATGGCGCCCGACTGTATCGCTGCCGCACGGTGCTTGTCGCCCCGTCCACGAATCGCCTCGGGTGCTCGGCCGCTGCACGACTAGGCTCCGGGCATGGCGTTGCTCCGAACCGTCGTGCTGCCGGGGCTCGGCGCGATCGCCGGTCTCGCCGTAGCGGGGCGGGCGGTGCGGATGCTCGACGGCGACGACCCGCGTGAGGACCGGGTCGTGCGTGCGCTCCAGGACGCGCTCGGCCACCGGCCGGACGACGGCGCTGCCGCCGTGACCGACGCCGCCGGCCCGACTGAGTCAAGCGAGCCGATCGACCGGGTCACCGCGCCGCTCTCGTGGTACTCCGGCGTGCCACAGACCATCACGAACGGGTTGATGTGGTGCGGCGTCACCTGGTTGGCGACGCGCGACCGGCGCTCCGCGGTGGCCCCGGCGGCGGTGCTCGCCCTCGAGACCGCGTGCTTCGTCGCATCCGCTGCGCTCGTGGGACGGCCGCGACCCGAGGGGGTGTGGCGCCCGGAGCAGCCGCACGCGACGTCGTCGTTCCCGTCGGGCCATACGGCGGCGGCCTTCGCGCTCCACGGCACGCTCGCCGACCTGCTCGATCGCCACGGCATCTGTGGCGCGCGGCTTTTCGGGCCGCTCCTCCGGTACGTCATTCCCGGAGCGATCGCGTTCTCGCGGGTCTACCGCGGCCAGCACCACATCTCGGACACGGTGGCGGGTGCCGTGCTGGGGCGGTGGAGCGCCGCCGTGGTGCGGCGGGCGCTGCTCTCCTCCTAAACGGTCGTGGTGCGCGTCATCCGGCCCACGACTCGAGGTCTTCCCGCTGGCGGAGCAGTTCACGGCGCGATCCGTACTCGTGAATGAGGACCTCGAGGGCTCGCAGGGTCTGCCGGCGACCCGCCTCGTCGATGTTGCCGGTCAGGCGCAGGACGGTGAAGCCGGCGCCGACGACGATCGTCGCTGCGTCAATCGGTCCTCCAGGTTCAGGGATGCCCGGCCGCGCTTCGGCATCGAGCTCGGCGACGATGTCTGCGAAGCCGCTCTGCTCTGCCAGGTCGGCGAGGGTGGTGCCGGTGTCGAGTTCACCGCGTCGCTCGGCCCACTCGGCGAGGAGGTCCCAGCCCTCGTCGGTTCCGAAGGGAGCGAATTCACCGGCGGGGTCGTCGTAGATCGGGTCCGTGAAGTGAGCCGCGAACGCCGGGGCTGCCGGCGGTAGGCCTTCGTACTCCGTCATCAGGTCCTCCGATTTCGCTCGTGAGTACTGAAGCTTCCCACGGAGGATGACTGGGCATGCCGCGATTCCACAGCATCGGACGACCCGTACCGCGCTACGCCTGCACCATGTCCGCGAAGCGCGAGAAGTGGCCGTGGAAGGCCACGGTCACGGTGCGGGTCGGACCGTTGCGGTGCTTGGCGACGATGAGGTCGGCCTCGCCGGCGCGAGGGTTGTCGCGCTCGTAGGCGCTCTCGCGGTGGAGCAGGATCACCATGTCGGCGTCCTGCTCGATCGAGCCCGACTCGCGCAGGTCGCTCAGCGCCGGCAGCTTGTCGGCGCGCTGCTCGGGACCACGGTTGAGCTGCGAGAGCGCGATGACGGGCACCTGGAGCTCCTTGGCGAGCAGCTTCAGCGCGCGCGAGAACTCCGAGACCTCCTGCTGGCGGCTCTCGACGCGCTTGCCGCTCGTCATGAGCTGCAGGTAGTCGATCACGACCATCTTGAGGCCGACGCGCTGCTTCAGGCGCCGGCACTTCGCGCGGATCTCGACCAGCGTCATGTTGGGGGAGTCGTCGATGTAGAGCGGCGCGTCGTTGATGCGGCCGCGGGTCGAGGCGATGGTGGTCCAGTCGCGGCTGTCGACGGTGCCCTTGCGCATGGACTGCAGGGGCACGGATGCCTCGGCCGAGAGCAGTCGCATGGCGATCTCCGACTTGCCCATCTCGAGTGAGAAGAAGATCGTGGGCAGGTCGTTGTGGATCGATGCCGACCGGGCGAAGTCGAGCGCGAGCGTCGACTTGCCGAGCGCGGGACGCGCGGCGACGATGATCATCTGGCCGGGGTGGAAGCCGTTCGTCAGGTCGTCGAGGTCGGCGAAGCCGGTGGGCACGCCGGTCATCTTGCCGTCGGTGTGCTTGGCCGCCTCGATCTCGTCGATCGCGACCGTGACCGCCTCCGTGAGCGGCACGTAGTCCTCGCTCTCGACGCTGCCGGTGACCGAGTAGATCTCCGACTGGGCGACGTTCACCAGATCGGTGACCTCGCCCTCGCCGGCGTAGCCCATCTGCACGATTCGGGTGCCGGCCTCGACGAGACGGCGCAGCATCGCGCGCTCGGCGACGATCTCGGCGTAGAAGCCGGCGTTCGCGGCGGTCGGCACGAGGCTGGTGAGGGTGTGGAGGTACTCGGCGCCGCCGGCGCGGCCGAGCTCGCCCGTCTTGGTGAGCTCGTCGGTGACCGCGATGACGTCGGTCGGCTCGCCGTGCGAGTAGAGCGAGAGGATCGCGTCGAAGACGACCTCGTGCTTCGGCACGTAGAAGTCGGGGCCGCGGAGGGTCTCGATGACGTCGGCGACCGCGTCCTTCGAGAGCATCATGCCGCCGAGCGCGCTCTGCTCGGCGAGGAGGTCGTGCGGGGGAGTGCGCTCGGGAGCCGGACGGGCCGCACCCTGATCACGGGGTTCGGCGATGTCCAGGTGAGCGATCGTCACTCCCGGCCCTCCTCGATGTCGTGTTGTGTCCGGGTGACGCGGGTGATGCGTCACTTCCAGTGGTAGCGGCGACCGCCGACATAGGGGGCCAAGCAGTGCGGCCGGTCCCCCATCCGGCGACGGAGATTCACCCTAGGGACGCACTCACGCCGGCCACAAGCCGCCCTGTGGATAACGCTGGGGAGAACTTGGGCGAAACGCCGGGCGTCGTGTGCAAAGGGTGTGGGGAAACCTGTGGAGAACGAGAAAATTTGGGCGACTAAATCTGCCTTGACCAGCGCTTTTGATTTCCCACACCTGTGTGGAGAAGAAATGTCTGGACTGTGACTTGAGGGTTACGAACTGTTGGTGGGCTGTGCACAAATGCGCGCGCGAATACGTCCGAGCGCTCTTGTGGAGAGCGCTTTCGAGGTGTAGGTATGACGACCTTCGCGCGCCCGCACCGCCTCGATACCGGGCCCGTATCGACCACCGCGCGCACGTGCGCGCACGCGCGCGCAGACGACGAGGCGGCGAGCCGGATCACCCGGCCCGCCGCCTCGTTCGTATCGTGCGTTCGCGCTACTTCGCGGCGATCACCTGGAGGGTGACGGTCGCGAAGACCTCGTCGCGCAGCTTCACGCTGGCCTCGTACTCGCCGATCGACTTGATCGTCGGGAGCGTGACCTTGCGCTTGTCGACCTCGCCGAGGCCGGCAGCCGACACGGCGGCAGCGACGTCGGCGGACTTCACGGAGCCGAACAGACGACCACCGTTGCCGGCCTTGACGGCCAGCTTCACCTTGGTCGACTCGAGCGAGGCCTTGAGGGCCTGCGCGTCCTCGAGCGAGTGCAGCTCGTGCGCGGCGCGCGCGGCCTTGATCTGCTCGACCTGCTTCTCGCCACCACGGGTCCACGGCGTCGCGTAGCCCTTCGGGACGAGGTAGTTGCGTGCGTAGCCGTTCTTGACCTCGACCACGTCACCAGCGGTACCGAGGCCGTTGACCTCGTGCGTCAGGATGACCTTTGCCATTGTTCCCGGCCTCCTTCTCAGCGACCCGAGCCCGCGTACGGCAGCAGGGCCATCTCGCGTGCGTTCTTCACGGCACGGGCGATGAGGCGCTGCTCCTGCACGGAGACACCGGTGATACGACGGGCGCGGATCTTGCCGCGCTCCGAGACGAACTTGCGGAGGGTGGCGACATCCTTGTAGTCGATGACGCCGACCTTGATCGACTTCGCGGGGGCCGCGTTCTTCGGGCCCTTCCCGCGCTTGCGGCGGTCGCCGCTGCTCTTTCCAGCCATTGCTGTTTCCTTACCTGGGAGAAATACGTTGTGTTGAGCGGATGCCTCGTGGCGGGGCATCCGACCGGCCGTGCGGCCTAGAAGGGCGTCTCGTCGCCGTAGTTGGTGCCCGGCGTGTTCCAGACGTCACCCGAGGATGCGGCAGGCGCGCTCGGCGCCCACGCGTCGTCGGAGGAGGAGGAGTTGCCGCCCCCGCCGCCGTAGCTGCCGCCGCGACCGCCACCGCTCGACTGCGCGCGCGTGACCTGTGCGGTCGCGTAGCGCAGGCTCGGGCCGATCTCGTCGATCTCGAGCTCGATGGCGGTGCGCTTCTCACCCTCGCGGGTCTCGTACGAGCGCTGCTTGAGACGGCCCTGGGCGATGACCCGGGAACCCTTGGTCAGCGAACCCGCGACGTGCTCGGCGAAGTCTCGCCAGCAGCTCGCACGCAGGAACAGTGCTTCACCGTCCTTCCACTCGTTCGCCTGTCGGTCGAACGTGCGGGGGGTTGATGCGATGGTGAAGTTGGCGACCGCGAGGCCAGACTGCGTGTAGCGCAGCTCCGGGTCAGCCGTGAGGTTGCCCACAACGGTGATGATCGTGTCGCCTGCCATGGGACTAGGCGTCCTTCTTCGCTGCCCGAGCTGCCTTCTTGGCGGCGCGCTCCTCGTCGGCCTTCTTCGCGGCGGCGACCTGTGCGATCGCCTCCTCCGCGCGGAGGACCTTGGTGCGCATGACGGCCTCGCTGAGGTTCAGCTGGCGGTCGAGCTCGTTGGTCGTGGCCGACTCGGCGGTGAAGTCGACGACGGCGTAGATGCCCTCCGACTTCTTGTCGATCTCGTAGGCCAGGCGACGCTTGCCCCAGATGTCGACGTTGTCGACGGTGCCGCCATCCGCGCGGATGACGTTGAGGAACTTGTCGAGGCTGGGAGCAACGGTGCGCTCGTCGATCGCGGGATCGAGGATCACCATCAACTCGTACTGGTGCATGACAGACCCACCTCCTTCGGACTCAGCGGTCACAGACGTTCTGTGACAGGAGGGTGTACATGCGTCATCGTGCGGAGGCCCGGAATCGGGCGCGCAGACAACCGGTCTAGTGTAACGGATGCCCGGTCGTGCCGCCATTCGGCCGGGGAAGCGGATGCGACGGGGCGTCAGCCCGCGCTGCGGGCGGCCCACCACTCGAGCAGGCGTTCGCGCGCGGCATCCGGGCCGATGGGTCCCTCGTCGAGCCGCAGCTCGAGCAGGAAGCGGTACGCCTCGCCGACCTCGCGGCCCGGAGGGATGCCGAGCGCGGCCTGGATCTCGTTGCCGTCGAGCTCGGGGCGCACCGCGGCGAGCTCCTCCTCCTCGGCGAGCACGGCGATGCGCTCCTCGAGGTCGTCGTAGGCGAAGCCGAGCCGATCGGCCTTGCGGCGGTTGCGCGTGGTGACGTCGGCGCGGGTCAGGATGTGCAGGCGCTCGAGCTGGTCGCCGGCGTCGCGCACGTACCGGCGCACGGCCGAGTCCGTCCAGGCGGCATCCGCGTACCCGAAGAACCGCAGGTGCAGCTCGATCAGCCGGCCGACCGCGTCGATGGTGTCGTTGTCGAACCGCAGGGCGCGCAGTCGCTTGCGCGCGAGCTTCGCACCGATCACGTCGTGGTGGTGGAAGGAGACCGCGCCGCCCGGCTCCAGCCGGCGGGTCTTGGGCTTGCCGATGTCGTGCAGCAGTGCCGCGAGCCGCATGACCAGATCGGGGGAGTCGAGGTTGCCGCGCGCGACCTCGTAGTCGATCGCCTGGTCGAGCACGGTGAGCGAATGCTCGTAGACGTCCTTGTGATGGTGGTGCTCGTCCACCTCGAGTCGCAGTGCCGGCACCTCGGGCAGCACACGGTCGGCCAGGCCGGTGTCGACGAGCAGGCGGATGCCCGGCCGCGGCGCATCCGTGAGCAGCAGCTTCGCGAGCTCGTCGCGCACGCGCTCGGCCGAGATGCGCTCGATCGCCCCGGCGAGCTCGCTCATGGCCGCGAGCGTGCCGGGTTCCACGTGAAACCCGAGTTGCGACGCGAATCTCGCCGCCCGGAGCATCCGCAGCGGATCGTCGCCGAACGACCGCTCCGGCGCGGACGGCGTGCGCAGGGTCTGCGCGAGGAGGTCCTCGACGCCGCCCGACGGGTCCACCAGCTCGAGCTTCGGCAGCCGCAGCGCGAGCGCGTTCACCGTGAAGTCCCGGCGCGCGAGGTCATCCTCGAGCGAGTCGCCGAACACGACCTCGGGCTTGCGGCTCTCCCCGTCGTAGGCGTCCGTGCGGTAGGTCGTGATCTCGACCTGCTCGCCGGCGATCTTCGCGCCGATCGTGCCGAAGCGCCGACCGATGTCCCAGTGCGCCTGGGCGATCGGCGCGATGATCCCGAGGATCTGGTCGGGGGTGGCATCCGTCGTGAAGTCGAGGTCGTTCGTGCCCCGGTCGAGGAACGCGTCGCGCACCGGCCCGCCCACCAGGGCGAGTTCGTGCCCGGCGGCGTCGAACGCCGCCGAGAGGCGCGAGACGGTCGGCGACGCGGCCAGGTCGCCCAGCCTGGCGAGGGCTGCCGCGACACTCTGCATGGGCACCATCGTACGGCTCGGGAGGCGCAGCACCCGCGCGGTCTCGGGGCGGCGCGGGTCCCGGCCGGTGTTCCACGAGCGCGCACGGGTCGCGGAGGCCGACACCGTAGAATCTCGTGCATGGCGGCCGAGGCGATTCCTGAGCGACGCCTGCGCCGACTCCTCGCCGTCAGTTCCGTCGCCGCACTGACGGCCGGGCTGTTCGCGGGTGCATCCGCCACAGCGCCCGCCCATGCGGCGGAGGTCGAGGGCGTCACGATGATCGTCGGTCCCTCGGGTTCGCCGCTGATCACCGATGTGGGCGACACCACCTCGTTCACGGTGGAGACCTCGAACGCCTCGGGCCGGTTCCTCGATGACGTGGAGGTCGTCGTGAGCGTCGGCGTCCGCTCGGTCGGGTCCACCGATGCGCTCGAGGAGTGGCTGGCCGGTCCGTCCGCGGTGCCGTCGGGCACCGAGCTCGGCCGGGCGGCCATCGGCTCCCTGTCGACCGGCGGCACCGTCACGACCCGGGTCGACGTCGACACCGCGGACCTCGAGCGCTCCGCGACGACCGTGCTTCCCGTCTTCGTCGAGCTCGAGGACGAGGGCGAGACCATCTCGTGGGCGACCGGCGTGGCGGTCTGGGGCGCGGGCGACGACATCGGCTCGGTCTCCCTCGCCATGGCCGCCCCGATCACCGTGCCGTCGCAGGATTCCGGCCTGTACTCGGCCGAACTCCTGGAGGCGTGGACCAGCCCGCTGGGCATGCTGACCCGCCGCCTCGACGGGCTCGCCGGCAGCGAGGTCGCGCTCGCGATCGATCCGGCGATCATCGCCTCGATCAGGGTGCTGGGGGCGGATGCACCGGAGAGCGCGGTCGCCTGGCTCGACCGCCTGGCGAGCCTGACGAACGAGACATTCCCGCTCGCGTATGCGGACGCCGACCTCGCGGTCCAGTCGCAGGCGGGGCTCTCCTCGCCGCTGCAGCCGCTGACGTTCGACGACGTGGCCGACGCGGATTCCCTCCTGCCGAACGAGACCGCGACGCCCGAGGCATCCGATGCCGCCGGGACGCCCGCGGCCACCGAGGAGCCCGCGGCGACCGAGGAGCCGGAGACGGAGGACGACGCCACGGCGGGCGGTGACGTCACCTCCGCGGTGCTCGACTTCCCGTACACGCGCACCGACATCGCGTGGCCGGCCGACGACACGCTCGCCGAGGGCGACCTCGCGTTCCTCGACGACGCGGGCCTCACCACCGCGATCGTCGCCGGCACCAACGTGCGGGCGGGCGATGGGCCCGCTCCCGGCGCTGCGGCCTCGATCAGCGGGTCGGCGGCCGTCGTGTCCGAGGCCGGCGTGACCGACGCGCTGCGCGCCGCCGAGTCGGCGACGTCCGGTGCGGAGTGGTCGGCCGCGAATGCCCGCCTCGCAGCGGTGCTCGCGCTCGTCGCCGCGGACGGCGGGTCGTCGGAGCGCACGCTCCTGGCCACGTTCGACCGCACGCAGCCGGTCGCGGCCGACCGGGTCCGCACCGCGCTCACCACGATCGCCGACCTCCCGTGGACGGAACAGGCGACGCTGTCGGAGGCGATCGGCGCCCCCCGCTCCACGCGCACCCTCGCTGCCACGCCCGAAGCGGCGGAGCGCGTCGACCGGGTGCGATCCATGGCCGCCGAGGACGGCGAGATCGCCGAGTTCGCCTCCGTGCTGGATGACCCCGCGCAGCTCACGTCGGGGCACCGTCGCGACCTGCTCGCCCAACTGTCTGCGGGATGGCTGTACGAACCGACCGGATGGGATGCCTCGTCGACGGAGTTCATCCGGTTCACGAACGAGGTGCTCGACGCGGTGAGCATCGTGCCCAGCAGCGAGTTCACCGTCATCTCGCGCGAGTCGGGCATCCTCGTCACCATCGAGAACGACCTGCCGCACCCGGTGAACGTGGTCATCTCTGTCGACCCGTCGAACGGCCGCCTGCTGGTGGACGGTCCGGTGGAGGCGACGGTGGAGCCGGACTCGCGCGGCACGTACACGATCCCCGTGCAGGCGGGCGTCGGCAACGGCGCGGTGGCCCTGCTGGTCTCGCTCGCGTCGCCGACCGGCGTGCCGGTCGGCACGACCGTGCGCTACGGCGCCAACGTGCAGGCCGACTGGGAGGGCATCGGGGCCGCCGTCCTGGGCGGCGCGCTGTTCGTGCTGTTCGCACTCGGCTTCTGGCGCATCGTCCGGCGACGTCGGCACGAGCGGGCCGCCGCGGCGGGCGGCGATGACACGGCGGCGGACGACGCGACCGGGGCCGGGGGCGCATCCCGCGGCGACGAGCCGTCCTCGGTCGACGCCGACCCCGCCGGTTCGGCGACGGATGCCCCGGGTGGCATGGATTCGGACGGAGGCACCGATGGCGGGCGGTGACATCGGGCGCGCGAGCATGTTCCTCGCGTCCGGGACTGTGGTCTCGCGGCTCCTCGGGTTCGTGCGCTCGATCGTGCTCGCTGCGGCGATCGGCCTGGTCGGGTCGGCGAGCGCCGACGCGTTCGCGGTTGCCAACCAGCTCCCCAACACCGTCTACACGATCGTGGCCGGGGGCGTGCTGACGGCCGTGCTCGTGCCGCAGATCGTGCGCGCGGGGCTCCAGGCCGACGGCGGCGCCGCGTACATCAACAAGCTGCTCACGATCGCGCTCGTGATCCTGGCCGCGGCGACCCTCGTCGCCACGCTCGCCGCGCCGCTGCTGACCTTGCTCTACGGCACGCAGCTCGATCCCGACACGCTCGCCCTCGCGACCGCGTTCGCCTGGTGGTGCCTGCCGCAGATCTTCTTCTACGGCCTGTACACGCTGCTCGGCGAGGTGCTCAACGCGCGGAAGAGCTTCGGCCCGTACACCTGGTCGCCGGTGCTGAACAACGTCGTCGCGCTGGCGGGGCTCGCCGCCGTCATGATCGTGTACGGCGCCGACCCCGACGGCACCCGCGACCCCGGCTCGTGGACGCCCGACATGATCGCGCTGCTCGGCGGCACCGCGACGCTCGGCGTCGCCGCCCAGGCGCTGGTGCTGTTCTGGTTCTGGCGCCGCGTGGGCCTGCGGTACCGGCCCGACTTCCGCTGGCGCGGCGTCGGGCTCGGCGACGCGGGGCGCATGGCGAGCTGGACGTTCGGGATGCTGCTGCTCACGACGTTCGCCGGCATCGTGCAGACGAACGTCGCGGGCATCGCGTCCGACTCCGCGGCATCCGTCGCCACCCTCGCGCCCGCGTGGCTCATCTTCATGCTGCCGCACTCGGTCATCGCCGTGTCGATCGGCACCGCCTACTTCACCCGCATGAGCGAGCACGCGGCGGCAGGGGACACCGTGCGCCTGCGCGATGACATCGGCAGTGCGATCCGGGGCGTCGGGCTGCTCATGGTCGTCTCCGCCGGGATCATGATCGTCTGCGCCTATCCCATGGCCGCGGTGTTCGCGCCCGGGAACTTCGCCAGCGTCTCCGCGTTCGGCAACGTGATCATCGGCTACCTCATCGGCCTCGTGCCCTTCAGCACGCTGTTCCTCGTGCAACGCTCGTTCTACGCGCTCGGCGACACCCGCACGCCCTTCTTCTTCACGCTGTTCCAGGTCGTGCTGTTCGTCGGGCTCGCGATCTCCTGCGCGGCCCTCCCCGTCGACCTCATCGCCGTCGGCATCGCCGTGTCGACCTCGATCGCCGGCACGGCCCAGCTGGTGCTCGCACTCGTCCTGCTCCGGCGGCGCCTGGGCCAGCTCGGCTTCCGCGCTGTGGTGGTGAGCTTCATCCGCGACTCCGTCGCCATCGTGCCCGCGGTGCTCCTCGGCGTCGTCCTGCTGATCTGGCTCGGCGGCACCACCGACGGCGGGTTCGCCGTCGACAGCCGACTGGGCGCGATCGTCTCGATGGTCGCGATCGGGCTCGCGATGGGCCTGCTGTACCTCGCCGGGCTCTGGGTGCTGCGCTCGCCGGAGCTCCGCACGTTCGCCGCGCCGGTGATCTCACGCCTGCGTCGTCGCTGACCCGCCCGGGCGCTGTTCACCGTCCGTACAGCCGCACGGAATACCCTGTACCGACACCGTGTTGACGGTGGAGCGGCTCAGATCGGGCCGCAGCACCATGAGCAGCGAACCGAGGAGCAACGAGTGCGCGACGTCATCATCATCGGCTCCGGCCCAGCCGGATTCACCGCGGCGATCTACGCCGCGCGTGCGGAACTGAAGCCGATGCTGGTCGCCAGCTCGGTCGAGGTGGGCGGCGAGCTCATGAACACGACCGAGGTCGAGAACTTCCCGGGCTTCCCCGAGGGCATCATGGGCCCGGAGCTGATGGGCAAGATGCAGGCCCAGGCCGAGCGGTTCGGCACCGAGGTCGTCTACGACGACGTCGTGAAGCTCGAGCTCGACGGCGACGTCAAGCGCGTGACGCTGGGAACCGGCGACGTGCACGAGGCGCGCACCGTCATCTACGCGACGGGTTCCGCGTACCGCAAGCTCGGCCTCCCCGAGGAGGACCGACTCTCCGGTCACGGACTCTCGTGGTGCGCGACCTGCGACGGCTTCTTCTTCAAGGAGAAGGAGATCGCCGTGGTCGGCGGCGGCGACTCGGCGATGGAGGAGGCGACCTTCCTCACCCGCTTCGCCTCGAAGGTGTACATCATCCACCGCCGCGAGGAGCTGCGCGCGTCGAAGATCATGCAGCAGCGTGCCTTCGACGACCCGAAGATCGAGTTCATCTGGAACGCGGAGATCGCCGCGATCCAGGGCACCGACGCCGTGACCGGCGTGACCCTTCGCGACACCGTGTCGGGCGACGAGCGCGAGCTGCCCCTGCAGGGCCTCTTCGTCGCGATCGGCAACGACCCGCGCGTCCACCTGGTGCACGGCCAGCTCGACCTCACCACCGAGGGCACCGTCGCGGTGCAGGGCCGCTCGTCGAAGACGTCGGTCCCCGGCGTGTTCGCCGCCGGTGACGTGCTCGACCCCACCTACCGCCAGGCGGTCACCGCGGCCGGCTCCGGCACCGTGGCGGCGCTCGACGCCGAGCACTACCTCGCCGCACGCGCCGATGCGGCGGGCGAGTCCGACCCCGAGACGGCGTTCGCCGTCGCCAACTGACCTCGGCGAGGCATCCGCCCGCCGTTCTTCACCATCTGAGGAGTTCCCCCATGACTGCACGTTCGGTCGACCAGTCCAGCTTCGAGCAGGAGGTCATCAACAACGAGAAGACCGTCATGGTCGACTTCTGGGCGGAGTGGTGCGGTCCGTGCCGTGCCGTCAGCCCGATCCTCGACCAGATCGCCACCGAGCACGCCGAGAAGCTCGACATCGTCAAGCTCAACGTCGACGAGAACCCCGAGCTGGCGATGAAGTACCAGATCACCTCCATCCCCGCGATGAAGGTGTTCCAGCAGGGCGAGGTCGTGAAGACCGTCATCGGCGCCAAGCCGAAGCCCGTGCTCGAGGCCGACCTCGCCGCCTACATCGCGTAGCCGGCCCGTTCGCGAACCCACGACCCGCCCGGCACCGACCGGGCGGGTCGTTCGCGTCTCGGCACCGGCGCGGGCCACCGGCGCCGGATCGGCCGTGTCATCCGGCCACCACGCCCGAATACGATGAACTCGACGAGTAGGAATGGAAGACGAGACTGTGACTCCCGAGGGCCTCCCGAAGCGCACCGGCAACAACCTGGACCCGTGGTACCACCACTACGCGGCCCGAGCCGCCGGGCTCAGCGCCTCGGAGGTGCGCGCGCTCTTCGCCGTGGCCTCGCGCCCCGAGGTCGTCTCACTCGCCGGCGGCATGCCGTTCGTGTCGGCACTGCCCGACGAGTTCGTCATGGGTTCGCTCGAACGCGTGATGCGCGAACGCGGACCCGTCGCGCTGCAGTACGGATCCGGCCAGGGCACCGAGTCGATCCGCGAGCACATCCTCGAGATCATGGCCATCGAGGGAATCGAGGCGACGCTCGACAACCTCGTGGTCACCACGGGTTCGCAGCAGGCGCTCGACCTGGTGGCCAAGCTGTTCCTCGACCCGGGCGACGTGGTGCTGGCGGAGGCGCCGAGCTACGTCGGCGCGCTGGGAGTCTTCCGTTCGTACGAGGCGGAGACCGTGCATATGGCCGTGGACGAGCACGGGCTCGTCCCCGCGGCGCTGCAGGAGACGATCGATCGGCTCACCGCCGAGGGACGACGGATCAAGCTGCTGTACACGATCCCGAACTTCCAGAACCCGTCGGGCGTCACGATGTCCGCCGAGCGTCGCGCCGAGGTGCTTCAGATCTGCCGTGCGAACGAGATCCTCGTCGTCGAGGACAACCCGTACGGCCTGCTCTGGTTCGACCGGCCCGCGCCGGATGCGATCCGTTCGCTCGACGAGGACGGCGTGATCTACCTCGGGTCCTTCTCCAAGACGCTGGCTCCCGGGTTCAGGGTCGGGTGGGCGCTCGCACCGCACGCCATCCGCGAGAAGCTGATCCTCGCGAACGAGTCGGCGATCCTCTCGCCGAGCGTCTTCAGCCAGCTCGTGATCGCCGAGTACCTCGAGCAGGTCGACTGGCGCACGCAGATCGACACCTTCCGCGGGCTCTACCGCGAGCGGAAGGAGGCGATGCTCGAGGCACTCGAGGACCACCTGCCCGAGCTGAGCTGGACCAATCCCAACGGCGGCTTCTTCGTCTGGCTCGACCTGCCGCCGGAACTCGACTCCAAGGCGATGCTGCCCCGCGCCGTGCGTGAGCTCGTCGCCTACACGCCCGGTACCGCGTTCTTCGACGACGGGGGCGGTCGCCACAACATCCGGCTGTCGTTCTGCTATCCGACCCCCGAGAGCATCCGGCTCGGAGTCCGACGACTCGCGAACGTCGTCGGCGGCGAGCTCGACCTGCTCACCACCTTCGCCGGCACCGGCTCGCTGCAGTTCGACGATCGCGTGCGCCGCACCTCGACCCCGCCATCCAACCTCGCCTGACCCGACGGGAGAACCACACGACCATGCCCGACGCACCCGCACTCGACATCGTCGTCCTCGCCGGCGGCATCTCCCACGAACGCGACGTCTCGCTGCGCTCGGGCCGGAGGGTCGCCGACGGACTCGCCTCGGAGGGACACCGCGTGACCCTGCGAGAGCCGGATGCCACCCTGCTGCCGTTCCTCGCCGAGCACCGTCCCGACGTGGTGTGGCCCGCCCTGCATGGCGCGAGCGGTGAGGACGGCGCGCTTCGCGGGCTGCTCGACGCGCTCGGGCTGCCGTACGTGGGTGCCCGGTCGAACGCATCCGGACTCGCCTGGCAGAAGCCGGTCGCGAAGACCGTCGTGCAGGCGGCGGGCGTCGCGACCCCGGACTGGATCACCGTCACGCGCGATGCGTTCCGGGAACTCGGGGCATCGAGCGTGCTCGACGCGGTACTGCACCGGCTCGCCACTCCCGTGGTCGTCAAGCCCGCGTCGGGCGGCTCCGCCCAGGGTGTCTCCCTCGTCGACGAGCGCGGCTCGCTGCCGCGGGCGCTCGTCGACGCGTTCACGTACTCGGAACTGGCGATCATCGAGCGTCGCATCATCGGCACCGAGGTGTCGGTGAGCGTGGTCGACACCGGCGACGGCCCGGTGGCCCTGCCGCTCGTCGAGATCGAGCCGATCTCGGGCGACTACAGCTTCGAGGCGCGGTACAACGCGGGGGAGACGGTGTTCTATACGCCCGCACGGCTCGAGGAGTCCCTCGCGGCGACGGTGGCCGATGCTGGCCTCGCCGCCCACGCCGTGCTCGGCCTGCGGCACATCTCGCGCGTCGACTTCATCGTCGACGAGGCCGGCACCCCGTGGTTCCTCGAGGCGAACGTGCTGCCCGGTCTCACCGAGACGTCGCTGCTCCCGCAGGCCATCGATGCGGCCGGGCTGCGCCCGGGAACGGTCTACGCCGATCTCGCGCGGAAGGCGATGGCCGACGGGACCGACTGAGTCGAGCCGGGTCCACCGGCCCCGGGCTCACGGAGCACCGGTCTCACGCGCTCCGGCTGCCGCGCGGTGGAGGCCACTCACGGGCGACGCGCGACAGCCGCACTCGGTCAGCCGTTCGCGCTGAACCCGTCGTCGTCGCCGAGTTCCGCGAGAATCCTGTTGAGATCCTGGATGGTCGCGAAATCTATGCTGATCTGGCCTTTTCGTGCACCGAGCGACACCTTCACGCGGGTGTTCAGCCGGTCACCCAGCCGGCCGGCGACCTCGTCGAGGTAGTGCTGGCGGCGGCCCGCGGACGGCTTGGCCCGGGACGGCTTCGGCGACGTCGACGCCGCGGCCTCGGCGGCACGGACCGAGAGGTCCTCGTTGACGATCTTCTCCGCGAGACGTTCCATCCCCTCGGGATCACCCACCGAGAGGATGGCACGGGCGTGCCCGGCCGAGAGCACCCCGGAGGCGACGCGAACCTGGACCTGCTCCGGCAGCTTCAGCAGCCGGAGCGTGTTGGAGATCTGCGGACGCGAGCGACCGATCCGGCTGGCGAGCTCCTCCTGGGTGATGCCGAAGTCAGCCAGCAGCTGCTGGTACGCCGACGCCTCCTCGAGGGGGTTCAGCTCGGAGCGGTGGAGGTTCTCGAGCAGCGCGTCGCGGAGCATCGCGTCATTCGCCGTGTCCTTGACCACCGCCGGGATCGTGTCGAGCCCGGCCTCCTTGGTCGCGCGGAGTCGACGTTCACCCATGACCAGTTCGTAGGTGCCCGGGGTGTCCGGATGCGGACGCACGACGATCGGCTGGAGCACGCCGAACTCGCGAACGCTGTGCACGAGTTCGGCCAGGTCGTCCGGGTCGAAGACGCTGCGCGGCTGACTCGCGTTCGGCACGATGCTGCTCGGATCAAGCTGCACGAGCCGTGCGCCGGGAACCGAGACGAGCCCGTCCGTCGCCGGAACCGACTGATCCACAGAAGCGGGTCCGGTGGTGGCCTGTGCCTCACCGGGGAAGAAGACATCGACGGGACGCTGCTCGCGGGGTGCGTCGTCACCGGTGGGGATCAGGGCGCCGATGCCGCGGCCGAGCCCGGTACGCTTCGTGGCCACTAGTTCGCCCTCTCGATGACGGGTGCCCCGCGGACAGCCATCTCTGCTGCCGCTTCACGATACGAGAGCGATCCCGTCGACGAGTAGTCGTACGCGATGACGCTCTGGCCGTAGCTCGGAGCCTCGGAGACGCGCACCGAGCGCGGGATGATCGTGCTCAGGACCTGGGTGGGGAAGTGGTCGCGCACGTCCTGTGCGACCTGCTGTGCGAGGTTCGTCCGCGAGTCGTACATCGTCAGCAGGATGGTCGAGACCCGGAGCGCGGGGTTGAGGTGACGCTCGATGAGCTCGATGTTCCGCAGCAGCTGCGAGAGCCCCTCGAGGGCGTAGTACTCGCACTGGATGGGGATGAGCACCTCGCTCGCCGCGACGAACGCGTTGATCGTGAGGAGTCCGAGCGACGGCGGGCAATCGATGAAGACGTAGTCGTAGTGGTCGTCGACGGACCCGAGGAACGCCTGAAGTGCGCGCTGGAGGCGCTGCTCGCGGGCGACGAGCGAGACGAGCTCGATCTCCGCGCCGGCGAGGTCGATCGTCGCCGGGACGCACTGGAGATTGTCGTGCTCGGTCGTCTGCTGCACGACCTCCTCGAGCGACGCATCGTTCACGAGTGCGTCGTAGACGCTGGCGGTTCCCGGCTGGTGCTCGACTCCCAGTGCGGTCGATGCGTTGCCCTGGGGGTCCAAATCGACGACCAGTACCCGGGATCCCGTGCGGGCGAGCGCCGCGGCGATGTTCACCGCGGTGGTGGTCTTGCCCACGCCGCCCTTCTGGTTCGAGATGGTGATGACGCGAGTTCGATCCGGCTTCGGCAGCACCTGGGACTCGAGTGCGGCACGACGGCGCGTCTCCTCCGCGAGCTGCTCTGCGAGGGGGGCGCCCGCCGATGTTCCACGTGAAACGGTCGACGGCTGTTCGGCTCGCGCAGCGAGGATGCGCTGCGTCAGGTCGTTCGTGCTGATCTCGGCTCCGGTCTCGGGCGGTCGGGCAGGGTAGTTGTCGTGCAACGTCGGCAGCGGTTCCTCGTGCAGTGCGGCTGCCGTAGCTGCATCCCAATCGATCACGCGCCGGGTGGGGAGCTCGGACGACGGGGGAGTGGCCGCGACGGTCGGGTCCGTCGCGCCAGCATCCGATGCTACCTCTTCGGAAGGACCACCCGACTCCGCAGGCCCTGCGCCCGTGGAGACATCCGCCGGAGGCGACTCGGCGGCCGCATCGCCGTCGATCTCGGCGGGACGATCGGAGTCGGCGGCGGCGTCCGCCTGCGTGACCGCGCCGTCGGTATCGGGCACCGTGTCGGCGGCACCGAGGTCCTCAGCGTCGCCCGATTCCACGCTGGTCGCCGAGACGGGGGGCTGCGTGGCGGCCTCGGGCGCTGGCTCCGTCTGCGGTGGGGAGGGCGCGTAGCGCGCGTAGTCGTCCGCGGCGGTGACCGCCGGGGTATCCACGGCCTCGGGGCGTTCATCGTCGGCGACGGCAACGGATGCGGCCGCCTGGTGCGGCGAGCTCTGGCTGGCCTCTGCGGAGGAGAACGACGGGGCGGGCGGCGGCGGCACGTTGCTGGGCGCCGCATCCGAGGTGGCGGGACTCGCGTCCGGTTCCACCGACCCGCTCTGCCGCCTGCGGAACCAACCCCGACCGGAACCCTGTGCCATTCTCACTCCTACCCCGTCTGTGGTGAGCACTGACGTGACGCTGCTAGGCACACAGACTAACCGCCGGTTCACGGGTCCGCCGATCGATTTCGCCTGTCTCCGAAACTCCTTTGGGATCCGCGGTGTGGAGGGTCGGAGATCCACAACATTCGGGACAGATCGCCGAATGTTTCACGTGGAACGGAGCGGTCTCTTCTTCCGGGCCACGGAAACGACGGGCGGTCGAGCGATCGAGCGCGCGGTCGAGTCCAGGTTCCCTCGACTTCGCCAGGAGACGTCCGGTGGGTAGCCCAGCAGCGACGCGCTCGGTCATGTAGCCACCCGTCGTGCGTTTCACGTGAAACATCGGAAACCGGGACACCCCGAGACCTGCTGCCGCCGCGCGCCGCGGCAGCGAGGAACGCAGTCTCCGACTCATGCGGGCCGTGCAGCGGTCGACCCCACCGCCCACCCATGCGGGAGGACCTCTCGCGGCGGCTCAGGGAACCACACGGTCCTGATCGGGGGAGCAGCCCCGTCTACGCGCTTGGCGGTGTGCGCGCTGCCCATCACGGCACGAAGTCAGTCGTCCCTCGGGTGAGTGTCGAGGCCGAGAGGTCCCCGGAGCCTCCGAGTCGGCGCCACCGCATCGGCGCCTGGCCAGTCTCATCCGGGCCACCGGTCCTCGTCTGCTCTCCCGAATGAGCGCGACCGATTCTGCCGGGGAGGCCGACGCACCGCATCACCACGGGGATCGGTGTGACTGGGAGTCCGGGCAGCGCAGCATCGCCCGGACCATCGGCGTGCCATCCGTGCGAATGGCATGGGTGGAGCCCATCTGCGAGGAGCACGGTCGCGACCGCGTGCTCGACCGGTCGGGACTCGGGGTGGACCGGACGCCGGACGCGGCGGGGTCTGCGCTCGCGTCAGCATCCGGTGCAGCGCGATGACGCACGACGTGAGGGCATCCCCGTGCCGTCGGAGGACTCGGCGGCGGACGAGTACACGCGCACGCCGGGACCTGGATCCCGACCAGCTCGAGGGGCTGTGGTTCGGAGCGCGTGTGCAGCACGCGAAGCGCACGGCCCTCGCACAGGCACATTCGCGGGAGCATCCACGTCGGCAGCACAACGGTAGGACGGAGCGCGCACGGCGGGCACCATCACCGCGAAGCCCGGGACGGCATTGTCGGCGACCGTTTCACGTGAAACGTCACCCGCCGCGTCGCAGCCCGTGGGTACCCGGCGATCGCGGTGAGCGGTTCGCTGTGCCGGCGTGTCACCCCACCTCCCCGTGACAGCAGCGCGCGTCCGCGCGCGGAGAAGTCCCCTGCCGTGGTTACAGCAGCCTCCCACGTACCGTTCACAGCGAACGTCCCACCGGGACTCGTCACGAGCCGCGGCACTGCGCGGTGTCGGCGATCACGGCGGGCACGTCCAACTGGCGGTGTGGCTCAACCCGTGGTGCCTCCGACCGCGCTTCCACCCACGGGTCGACGCCCTGGCGCAGCATGAGCACACCCTCGCGTCCTGACGCTCACGGCGCACGACCCTCGCGGGCTCAGGAGCGACGGCGTACCCGCGCCGACCCCACCGGCACACGGGGGTCACGCAGTCGTCGGCGGCCGCGTCGCCGTCGCACAGTGGCCGGATCGGCCGATGGCCGGTCCACGCACGGCCCGAACCTCGCGGCCGACGATGCGATCGAGTACGGGATCGGCGCGGCGACGGATCCCCACGAGCACCCGCTCGATCACATCCCACGCATTCGCCCATCCACCGCCCTCCCGATCGGGCCCCGACGGACCCGCGATCGACGGCAGCGGCGACGTGCGAACTTCGGTGCTTGACCCAGGCTGCATCGAGTCCATCTCCCGTTGCCGGGAGCAGTCGCCTGCTCCCACACACACGTGCCCAGACGGCCTTTTCACCGCCGGCACCGCCGTCGACCTCTGCCGGTATCCCGGGGCACTACCTCGGGATTCCTTGTCCATCACCGGCGGGCGGGCCAACCCGGAAGCGCGACCCGCGCCCTGACGCGCTGGTCCGGCTGGATCACGCTCGGCGTCTTCGGACCTCGCATCGAGAGCGGAGGCATCGGCCTCAGGGAAGGAGCAGGTGGCGCAGGCTCTCGCGCGTATCCGGATCGACGCCGAGTCGAGCAAGGATCGCAGGAGCGTCGGCCGCTGTCGCATGCACGATCGGTGCGCGCTCCTGAACCCAGCCCGCGATCCTCGCCCCGGTCCAACCGGACATCGGCTGTGCTGCGTGCGACGGCGTGGACGCCATCGCGTGCACGGACGCGGCGTAGTCATCGACGACCGCCTCCGGCGCGACCTCCGCGTTGCCGAGCAGCAGGGCCGAGACCATCCCCGTTCGGTCACGGCCCGCGCTGCAGTGGATCAGCGTTCCGGGCCCGGACGAGGCGATCGCCGAGATCGCCGCTCCCACCAGTTCTGGCTGCAGCTCCCAGTTGTGCTCCCAGTACTCGGGGGAGTCGAGGATCGGGAGACAGCGGCGCATGAACTCCGGATCGGACTGATCCTCGGTCGGTGTGCGCAACACCGTCGCCGAGACGACCGTCTCGTCCACCGACGGATCACCGTCACGGGGTCCGACCTCGCACTCGGCGCGCAGGTCGACGACCGTTCGGAGCCCCCACATCCGCGCCTGGTCCCATCCCCGGGCAGTGAGACGCTCCCGGCGGGGCCCACGAGCCACCCGGTGTCGTGCGGTGTACCCGGTCGAGGAGGCGGGCGTGGGCAGATCACCGAGGTCTCGGCAGTTCACGTAGCCGTCCCAGAGCAGATCACGCATCCCGCGATACTACGACTCCGGGCCAGCTGGGTATCACGCCATCCGAGGTGCCCTTGGAGCGGCCGGGATGACTGAGTGGAACAGCGTACCCTCGCGCGACGATGCGACACGAGGGGCGACCTGGACCGAGGTGTGCACTCGCCAAGCGCGGTTCGCCGGGTGGGCACGTCCGGCACGGCCCACCTGCACGGAACTCGTCCGACCGCCCGGGCACGAGCATGGAATCTCCACGCGCGCGCGGGCGGACTGCGTCGCCGTCGCTCGTGCAGACCAGCAGACCCCTGGGGCCGGGTGCTCCGGTCCCGTCATCACCGCGAGGCCGCATGCACACCGGGCGCCGGCGACACGCACTCCTCACGAACGACGGGGGAGTCCCGCACGCCACTCGCCACCCACCGCCGTACACTCCCGCGAATGACGACTCCACGTGTTGCGTTTCACGTGAAACACACGGGAACCAGACGGTCCCGTCGACGTCGGCACAGTCCACGAGCACACTGACTCACGACTCGGACCGGGTGCAGCTCTTCAGTCACGCGACCCGAGGGTCGGAGGAACGGTGGTCGCCGCATGCACCAGCGGTCCATCGGTCGGCACCCGGCGACGAATCACGCCGTGGGCGCATCCTCAGCCGCGACGAGCGCGGACGACGCGAGTGGGCTCCGCCACCACGCCCTCACCGAGCAGCAGGACCTCGACATCGCTCAGTCCGAAACGACGGATCTGCTTGGCGGCCGCCTCGATCTCCTTCGGCGCGTTCGCACCCTTCATCAGCACCAGCTCCCCGCCGTCGCGCAGCAGGGGAGCGGTGACCGGAATGAGGGTGCGGAGCGCGCTCACGGCACGGGCGGTGACCTGGTCGAGCGTCCCCTCGAGCTTCGACTCCTCGGCGCGAGCTCGAACGACTTCGACGTTGCGCAGGCCGAGCGCAGACACCTGATCACGCAGCCAGGCGACCCGGCGCTCCATCGGCTCGATCAGCACGAAGTCGACATCCGGCCTGGCGAGTGCGAGCACCAACCCCGGGAGGCCCGCCCCGCTTCCCACGTCGCCCACACGACCAGGCCGCAGCAGCGGCGCGACGAGCCCGCTGTTCACGATGTGTCGAGACCAGAGCCGGGGGAGTTCCAGCGGTCCGATGAGCCCGAGTTCCTCGCCGCGATCGGCGAGGTTGCGGGTGAACGCACGCACGGCATCGAGGCGATCGCCGAAGACGACCGCGGCATCTGCCGGCTCGATCTCGAGGGTCATCGTTTCGCGTGAAACGCTCAGGCCCGGGTGATCACGGTGTGGCGATCCTTGCCCTCACCGCTGGACTCGGAGTGGAAGCCACGCTCGGCCACGAGGTCGTGCACGATCTTGCGCTCGTACGACGACATCGCCGGCAGCGCGGCGTCGGCCGAACCCGCCTCGATCCGCTCGATGGCGCGGGACACCAGCTGCGACAGCTCGGCCTTGCGCTGATCGCGGGAACCGCCGATGTCGAGGATCATGCGGGAGAAGCCGCCGGTCTTCGACTGCACCGCGAGCCGTGCGAGCTCCTGGAGCGATGCGACGACATCAGGCTTGGACAGCAGTGAGAGGTTGGAGCCCTCGCTCGCCGTCACCGAGACCATCGCCCGCTGGTCGGTCACGTCGATGTCGATGTCACCGTCGATGTCGCAGATGTCGAGGAGCTCCTCGATGTAGTCCGCCGCGATCTCACCCTCGTCGGCGAACGGCTCCGCCTGGGGCTGTTCGTGCTGCACGTCGGTCATGGTCCTACTTCCGGTTTCCAGGCTTCTTCTTCGACCGCGCCTTGCTGATCGGCTGCTGCCGCTGCGTCGGCTTCGGGGCCTCGACCTCGGGGGTCGGGCTCGCGTCATCCGAAGCGGGGAGCTTCCCACGCCGCGCGAGACGCGCCTCGCGCGCCTTGGCGGCTTCACTGCCGGGCGTCGGCATGTTGCGGATCACGAGGAACTGCTGGCCCATGGTCCAGAAGTTCGAGGTGAGCCAGTAGAACATCACGCCGATGGGGAACGCGACGCCGGACACCGCGAAGACGAGGGGGAGCAGGTAGAGCAGGATGCGCTGCTGGCGGAACATCGGGCTCGCCTTGGTCTCGGGCGACATGTTCTTCGAGACGATCTGGAGCTGCGTGATGAACTGCGAGGCGGTCATCAGCACGATCATGACGACGGCGATCACCATCGTCTGCCACGGTCCGCCGGCGTTCAGCGCTTCGATGAAGGTCGAGCTCAGCGGGGCGCCGAACAGCTCGGCCTGGTTCAGCGAGTCGGCGAGGTCCTGGTTGAGCAGGCCGACGCCCGCCGCGTCGTTCCGGGCCGCGTCGTTCAGCACGGAGAAGAGGCCGAAGAAGATCGGCATCTGCAGCAGGAGCGGGAGGCACGACGACAGCGGGTTCGTGCCGGTGCGCTTGTAGAGCTCCATCGTCTCGCGCGACATCGCCTCGCGCGAGAACTGGTCCTTCTTGCCCTTGTACTTGTCCTGGATCTTCTTCAGGTGCGGCGCCACCTCGAGCATGCGCCGCTGGTTCTTGATCTGCCGGACGAACACCGGAATCAGCGCGGCACGCACGACGACCACGAGGCCGACGATCGAGAGCACCCAGGTGAGGCCCGCATCGGCATCCATGCCGAAGAACGTGAACAGGCTGTGGAACCCGACCAGGATGAGCTCGATGGCCCACTTGATGGGCCAGAGTATGGTGCCGATGATGTCCATGGGGGTGGATCAGTCCTTTCCGGGGGCTGCGACGACGAAACCGAATCGGGTGGTGCGGTACCGCTGGCGGCGGGAGGTGGGGACGTCGTCGATGCCGCCCTCCGCCCACGGATGACAGCGTGCGAGACGGCGGGCGGTCAGGGCCGTGCCCACGACCACTCCGTGCTCCTGCATCGCACCGAGCGAGTACGCGGAACACGAGGGATAGTACCTGCAGACGTCACCGTAGAGCGGCGAGATCACCGCTCGATACGCGCGGAGGAGCAGGACGAGGATGTTGCGGGGGAGGAGCAGGATCCACATGAGGGTCGCACGCATCAACGGCTCCCGGGTCCCTGGACCGCGGCGGCGACGTCGCCGCGAAGGGCGGGCCAGCCGGCGTCGGCTGCCGAGGGCAGCGCGCGGATCACGACATCCACTCCACGCACGCCTCCGTCGACGAGTTCACGACTGGCCGCCTTGAGGCGTCGCCGCACGAGGTTCCGCCGAACGGCGGAGCCGACCTTCTTCGACACGATGAATCCGAACCGTGGCTGAGCATCGCCCGGCGTGCGCCGGACGTAGCTCACCGTGTGCGCTCCCACGCGCTTCGCACCACGCCGCACCACGGACCGATAGTCGTCGGCGCTCGTGATGCGATGCGCGGGAGCGAGCACCGGGTGCTTACGCGGAGAGTTCGGTACGACCCTTGCGGCGGCGCGCCGAGATGATCGAACGGCCGGCGCGGGTGCGCATGCGCAGGCGGAAGCCGTGCACCTTGGCGCGGCGACGGTTGTTGGGCTGGAACGTACGCTTGCTCATTCTGTGCTCCGATTGGTGATTCGAGTCCGCAGTCGCGACCCAGGGGTGCGACCGGGAAAGCTGGGGCGGCCCATCGGGCCTCGCGGTCAACTGATTAAAACTACGGCCTCGCAGGCCGCTGGTCAAACCAGAACGCACCGCGAACCGTCAATTATCGCCGATCACTCAGGTTACGGCATGGAACGACACGCCGAGAGCACCATCGGTGCGCGAAATCGCATTTGTCGCACCGGGTCCGATTGGGTACCGTAAACAACCAAGTTATCCCCAGCCCCGGGCGCATGACCATGGGAATCAGGCCGGATCTGCCCACAGGCTGTGGATGAGACTGTGAGTTGTCCACCTCGC
Organism: Agromyces rhizosphaerae; assembly: GCF_027925245.1. NCBI lineage: Bacteria > Bacillati > Actinomycetota > Actinomycetes > Micrococcales > Microbacteriaceae > Agromyces > Agromyces rhizosphaerae. The sequence continues at coordinate 1,591,623 of NZ_BSDP01000001.1, read as the reverse complement.
TTCGTTCAGCATGTCGACCGGGGATCGACGAACGACGCCCGAGGCCACCGACCGATTGCGGGGAATTATGACCGAGCAGCCCATATCCGACACATGGGCCACGGTCATGGACCGACTCGATGCGGACGAGGCGATCACCCCGATGCTCCAGGGGTTCCTGAATCTCGTCGAGCCGAAGGGGATCGCCGCCGGCACCTTCTACCTCGAGGTGCCCAACGACTTCACCGCGAGCATGCTCAACCAGCGCATGCGGGTCTCACTGCTCACCGCGATGGGCGCCATCGAGACGCCGTCGGCGGTCACGTCCTTCTACGTCGTGGTCAACCCCGAACTCGAGCAGGACACCCCCATCACCCCCCAGCCGGTGCTGGCGGGCGCGCGCCAGGCGGGCGCAGACGGTCGCGACCCGAGTGCCGCACCGCTCCCGCCGACGGGGGACGGCAACGTCGTCGAGCTGCCGGCATCGCCGCAGTCGGTCTTCGACACCACGGCCGAGCGCCCGCGCGACGCGCGCCTCAACCCGAAGTACAGCTTCGACAACTTCGTCATCGGCCAGTCGAACCGCTTCGCCCATGCCGCAGCGGTGGCCGTCGCCGAGGCGCCCGCGAAGGCCTACAACCCGCTCTTCGTCTACGGCGAGTCCGGGCTGGGCAAGACCCACCTCCTCCACGCGATCGGCCACTACGCGCTCAGCCTCTACCCGGGAATCCGCGTGCGGTACGTCTCGAGCGAGGAGTTCACGAACGACTTCATCAACTCGATCGCGAACAACCGCGGCTCGCTCTTCCAGCAGCGGTACCGCAACATCGACATCCTGCTGATCGACGACATCCAGTTCCTCCAGGGCAAGGCGGAGACGCAGGAGGCGTTCTTCCACACCTTCAACACGCTGCACGACCACAACAAGCAGGTCGTCATCACGAGCGATGTCCCGCCGAAGCACCTGACCGGCTTCGAGGACCGCATGCGCAGCCGGTTCGAGTGGGGCCTCATCACCGACGTGCAGGCGCCCGACCTCGAGACCCGCATCGCGATCCTCCGCAAGAAGGCGCAGTCCGAGCGCCTGCAGGTGCCCGACGAGATCCTCGAGTACATGGCGTCGAAGGTGTCGAGCAACATCCGCGAGCTCGAGGGCACGCTCATCCGCGTCACGGCGTTCGCGAGCCTCAACCGCACCCCGGTGGACCTGCCGCTCGTGCAGACGGTGCTGAAGGACCTCATCACCGACGACGAGGACAACGTCATCGCGCCGGTCGACATCATCACGAACACCGCCGACTACTTCAAGCTCACCGTGGACGACCTGTACGGATCGAGCCGCTCGCAGGCGGTCGCCACGGCGCGCCAGATCGCGATGTACCTCTGCCGCGAGCTGACCAACCTCTCGCTGCCCAAGATCGGCCAGCTCTTCGGCAACCGCGACCACACGACCGTCATGTACGCCAACAAGAAGATCAGCGAGCTCATGAAGGAGCGTCGTTCGATCTACAACCAGGTCACCGAGCTGACCGCGCGCATCAAGCAGAACAGCCGCTACCGCTGATCCTCCGCCGGCGTACGACCCGGCAGGCACCCGCGAACACCCGCTTCCGCTCCTCCTGCGGACGTGCAGGTCGCTTCGTCGCACGCTTTTCACATGTGGATAACCTGTGGAAACGTGCGGACAGCACACCCCGCCACTGTGGACGGATGCATGACGCCTGTGGAATGCGACCGGATGCCCTGAGCCGACAGATCCCCGGAATCACGCGCATCGCACAGGCCACTCACAAATCACACGAATGTAGTTCCGCGGAGTTCCGGGGCTCTCACAGGGTTATCCACAGTTTCCACATCGGTTAACGCTGTTAAGAACTCCTCTTCTCCTCGTCCACCTCCGACAACGATCAGTGCACAGGACTGAGGACGAGCGAAGCGACGCCCTGTTCCACCGCCACCAGTGGCTCTCCCACTAGCATTGGAGCCACCAGCGAACCGACCACCGACGGGAGAGCGCGTGAAGTTCCAGGTCAACAGAGACGTCTTCAGCGAAGCCGTCTCGTTCGCCGTGAAGCTGCTGCCGCAGCGCACGACCCTCCCGATCCTCAGCGGCGTGCTCATCGAGGCCGGCGATGACGGCCTCGTGCTGTCCTCCTTCGACTACGAGGTCTCCTCCAAGACCGAGATCTCCGCGGACGTCGAGGAGCCGGGCACGGTCCTCGTCTCCGGTCGGCTCCTCGCCGAGATCGCCAGCCGGCTCCCGAACGCCCCCGTGCGCTTCGTCACCGAGGACGGGCGCATCACCGTCAGCTGCGGCTCCGCCAGCTTCACGCTGCTCTCGATGCCCGTCGAGGAGTACCCGAGCATCCCCGAGGTCGGCGAGCAGTCCGGGCTCGTCCCCGCCGAGGAGTTCGCGGCCGCGGTCGCCCAGGTCGCCGTGGCCGCCTCGCGCGACGACGTCACGCCCGTCATCACCGGAGTCCAGCTCGAAGTCGCCGAGACGAGCCTCGGCCTCGTCGCGACCGACCGCTATCGCGTGGCGGTGCGCCAGGTCGAGTGGGACGGCGGTTCCGTCGCATCGGCCGGGGAGTCGCTCACGGCACTGGTTCCGGCGCGCACCCTGCAGGAGGTCGGCAAGACCTTCGGACACTCGGGCAACATCTCCGTGTCCATCACGAGCCGCGACGACCGTGAGCTGATCGCCTTCACCGCGGACCGGAAGACCGTCACCTCACTCCTGATCAAGGGCAATTTCCCCCCGGTCAGAAGGCTTTTCCCGGACGACGTGCAGAACTACGCGGTGATGAACACCGCCGACCTCATCGAGGCCACCCGGCGCGTTGCGCTGGTGCTCGAGCGCGAGGCGGCCCTGCGCTACACCTTCGGTGAGGACGGGCTCACGCTCGAGGCGATCGGCAGCGAGCAGGCGCAGGCCTCGGAGACCATCGACGCGGTGCTGACCGGCGACCCGACCGTGGTGTCCCTCAAGCCGCAGTTCCTCCTCGACGGACTCGGCGCGGTGCACTCCGAGTTCGTCCGCATCGCCTTCACCAAGACCGACAACCCCAACAAGCCCGGGCCCGTGCTCATCACGAGCCAGACGTCCCGCGAGCAGGCGGGGTCCGACAGCTACCGCTACCTCCTGCAGCCCAACCTGCTGCTGCGCTGAGTTCGGCACGTCGCCGCACGGGGGTCGCGGCGGCGTGCACAGTGACCAGGGGAGCGATCATGCACATCGGAATCATCGGCCTGGGGCGTATGGGCGCGAACATGCGCTCGCGGCTCCGGCAGCACGACATCGACGTCACGGGCTACGACACGAATCCGGCGGTGAGCGACGTCGGAAGCCTCGCCGAACTGGTCGAGGTCCTTCCCGCACCGCGCGTCGTCTGGGTCATGGTGCCGTCGGGGCCGGTCACCGACGGCGTGGTCGCGGACCTCGCCGACCTCCTCGACGCCGGCGACCTCGTGATCAACGGCGGCAACTCCCGGTACACGGACGACCTCGCCTACGGCGAGACGCTCGGTGCGGGCGGCGTGCGATTCGTCGACGCGGGCGTCTCCGGCGGGGTCTGGGGCGATCGCTACGGCTACGGCCTCATGGTCGGCGGCGCCGACGAGGACGTCGAGCGCGCCATGCCGGTCTTCGACGCGCTCCGCCCGGAGGGCCCGCGCGAGGAGGGCTTCTCGCACGTGGGTCCGGTCGCGGCCGGCCACTACGCAAAGATGGTGCACAACGGGGTCGAGTACGCACTCATGCAGGCCTACGCCGAGGGCTACGAGCTGCTCGCGAAGCGCACGGATCTGGTCACCGACGTCGAGGCGACCTTCGCAGGATGGCAGCGCGGCACGGTGGTGCGTTCCTGGCTGCTCGAGCTCCTCGTGCGCGCGCTCCAGCAGGATCCCGAGCTGGACGAGATCAAGGGCTACGTCGAGGACTCCGGCGAGGGGCGGTGGACGGTCGACGAGGCGATCGACCAGGCCGTGCCCGTTCCCACCATCGCCGCCGCGATCTTCGCGCGATTCGTGTCGCGGCAGGACGACTCGCCCGCCATGCGCGCGGTGGCGTCGCTGCGCAACCAGTTCGGCGGCCACGCCGTGAAGCCGGCCGAGGAGTAGCCCGCCGCCGCATGCACATCTCGCGTCTCTCACTCACCGACTACCGCAACTACGCGCATGCCGAGCTCGAGCTCGGACCCGGAGCCACCGTGTTCGCCGGCCGGAACGGGCACGGCAAGACCAACCTGGTCGAGGCGGTCGGCTACCTCTCCACGCTCGGTTCGCACCGGGTGTCGTCGGAGCACGCGCTGATCCGCGCGGGGGCGGATGCCGCGATCATCCGGGCACTCCTCGCGCACGCGGGCCGCGAGATCCTCGTCGAGGTGCAGCTCAACCGCGGTGCCGCGAACCGGGCGCAGGTGAATCGGAACGGCGTGCGCACCCGCGAGCTCCCGCGCTACACGCACTCGGTGCTGTTCGCGCCGGAGGACCTCGCGATCGTGCGCGGCGACCCGGGCGTGCGCCGGCGGTTCCTCGACGACCTGCTGGTGCAGCGGATGCCCCGGATGGCCGGCGTGCTCGCCGACTACGACCGCGTGCTCCGGCAGCGGAACTCCCTGCTGAAGTCCGCGCGCGCGAGCGGGCTGCGCAATGCGCAGCTGCCGACCCTCGAGATCTGGGACGAGCGACTGGTCGAGCTCGGCACCGAGGTCGTCGACCGCCGCCTGGACCTCGTCGCCGACCTGGGCGAACCGCTGCGGGAGGCGTATCGCGGCATCGTCGACGACGACCACGGACCCCGGCTCGATCCACGGCTCTCGATCGACGGTGCGGGCGAGGACGAGGACCCGCAGCCCGATCGCGCGGCCCCGGATGCCACGCTCGACTCCGCGGCATCCGACACCGCCGCCCGATTCCGCGCCGCGCTCGCCGCGCTGCGGTCGAAGGAGCTCGAGCGCGGCGTCACGCTGGCCGGCCCGCACCGCGACGACGTGCTCCTCGAACTCAACGGGCTGCCGGCGAAGGGCTACGCCTCGCACGGGGAGTCGTGGTCGTTCGCGCTCGCACTCAAGCTCGCATCCGCCTCGCTCCTGCGCACCGACTCGACGACCGGCGACCCGGTGCTGATCCTCGACGACGTGTTCGCCGAGCTCGACCGGGGCCGGCGCGATCGGCTCGCGGCGTCGATCAGCGACTTCGAGCAGGTGCTCGTGACGGCCGCGGTCATCGAGGACGTGCCCGAGGTGCTCGCCGGGCGCATCGTGCGCATCGAGCGGGGTGCGGTCGTCGGTGGCGCGGGGGAGGATGGTCGTACCGGAGACGAGCGCGAGGAGGTCGCCGATGCCTGAGGCCGCGGAGACGCGTGCGCCCGCCGAGGCGACCGACGAGGCCGTGCGGGTGTACCAGCACTTCCGCGAGGTGTTCGGCGGTGCGCCGACTTCGCGACGGAAGCGCCGCGAGGAGCCGGCGCGCGGTGCGAGCGCGCCGTTCGGCGCCGGGCGTGAACCGCGGGCCCTCGGTGACACGCTCAACACCCTCACGGTCGAGCTCGGATGGAGCTCCCCGCTCGCCCAGCAGGAACTGCTCTCATCGTGGTCGGAGGTCGCCGGCGACGAGACCGCGAGGCACTCCGAGCCGGTCGGCCTCGAGCACGGCGTGCTCACCGTGCGGTGCGACTCCACAGCGTGGGCCACGCAGCTCCGGATGATGCGCACGACGATCGCCGCGCGCATCGTCGACCGGTACCCGGAGGCGGGCGTCGAGACGATCCGCTTTCAGGGGCCAGACGCCCCATCCTGGAAAAAGGGGCCCAGATCGGTTCCAGGGCGGGGTCCACGCGATACCTACGGTTGACACGGCAAATTCGGTCACCCTCCTGTGGAAAGGCCCGCAGAAGGGCACGTCGCGCCTCGGCACGTCCCGAAGATTGATAGGCTGGAGCGTCGCCAGGACGACGGTCAGGAGCCCCATTCACACATGACAGCCGAACCGAAGCAGGCCCAGCAGTTGCCGGAGTACGGCGCAGACGCGATCCAGGTTCTCGAGGGCCTCGAAGCGGTTCGGAAGCGTCCCGGCATGTACATCGGGTCGACCGGTCCGCGCGGGCTCCACCACCTCGTCTACGAGATCGTCGACAACTCCGTCGACGAGGCGCTCGCGGGCTTCTGCGACCACATCGACGTCACGATCCTGGAGGACGGCGGCGTGCGCGTCGTCGACAACGGCCGCGGCATCCCGGTCGACCTCCACAAGACGGAGGGACGCTCGACCGTCGAGGTCGTGCTCACCGTGCTGCACGCGGGCGGCAAGTTCGGCGGTGGCGGCTACGCGGTCTCGGGCGGCCTGCACGGCGTCGGCTCCTCGGTGGTCAACGCGCTCTCGAGCCGGCTCGACGTCGAGGTCCGCCGGCAGGGCTCGGTCTGGACCCAGTCGTACACGACCGGTGTTCCGGATGCCCCGCTCGCGCAGGGCGCGGCCAGCGACGAGACCGGCACCGCGATCACCTTCTGGCCGAGCACCGAGATCTTCGAGACGGTCGAGTTCGACTACGAGACGCTGCGGACGCGCTTCCAGCAGATGGCGTTCCTCAACAAGGGACTGCGGATCACGCTGACGGACCTCCGCGCCGACCAGCAGGTCACCGAGGAGGAGGCCGACGACGTCGCGGAGCCCGCGCGCACGGACTCCTTCCTCTACGAGCGCGGCCTGGTCGACTACGTCGAGTACCTGAACCACGCGAAGAAGTCCGACCTGGTGAACGACGAGATCATCTCGTTCGAGTCGGAGGACACCGACCGCCACATCGCGCTCGAGGTGGCGATGCAGTGGACGACCGCGTACAACGAGTCCGTCCACACCTACGCGAACACGATCAACACCCACGAGGGCGGTACCCACGAGGAGGGCTTCCGCGCGGCGCTGACGACGCTCGTCAACCGGTACGCGCGCGAGAAGGGCATCCTCAAGGACAAGGACGACAACCTCTCCGGGGAGGACGTGCGCGAGGGCCTGACCGCGGTCATCTCGGTCAAGCTCTCGGAGCCGCAGTTCGAGGGCCAGACCAAGACCAAGCTCGGCAACACCGAGGCGAAGTCGTTCGTGCAGCGGGTGACCGCCGAGCAGCTCGGCGACTGGTTCGACCGCAACCCGAACCAGGCCCGCGACATCATCCGCAAGGCGATCCAGGCGGCGACCGCGCGCATGGCCGCCCGCAAGGCCCGTGAGGCGACCCGTCGCAAGGGCCTGCTCGAGTCGGGCGGCATGCCCGGCAAGCTCAAGGACTGCTCGTCGAAGGACGCGACCGTCTCCGAGATCTTCATCGTCGAGGGCGACTCGGCCGGCGGCTCGGCAGTGCAGGGCCGCAACCCCGAGACCCAGGCGATCCTGCCGTTGCGCGGCAAGATCCTGAACGTCGAGAAGGCGCGCCTCGACCGGGCGCTCGCCAACAACGAGGTGCAGGCCATGATCACGGCGTTCGGCGCTGGCATCGGCGAGGACTTCGACCCCGCGAAGGTCCGGTACCACAAGATCGTGCTGATGGCCGATGCCGATGTCGACGGCCAGCACATCACGACGTTGCTGCTCACGCTGCTGTTCCGCTACATGCGCCCGCTGATCGACCTCGGCTACGTGTACCTGGCACAGCCGCCGCTCTACCGGCTCAAGTGGACCAACGCCGACCACGAGTACGTCTACACCGACCGCGAGCGCGACGCCCTGCTCGCCGACGGCACCGCCGCCGGCAAGCGGATCCCGAAGGAGAACGGCATCCAGCGCTACAAGGGCCTCGGCGAGATGAACCACCAGGAGCTCTGGGACACCACGATGAACCCCGAGACCCGCACCCTGCTGCAGGTCTCGATGGACGACGCGGCCGCGGCCGACGAGATCTTCTCGACCCTCATGGGCGAGGACGTCGAGTCGCGCCGCAGCTTCATCCAGAAGAACGCGAAGGACGTGCGCTTCCTCGACATCTGATCGAGCGCGACGACGAGGACTGAACGGCACACATGGCAGACGTCACCACTCCCGAGGAGAACGCGGGGCACGACCCGCACGGCCGCATCGACCAGGTCGACCTGCAGCTCGAGATGCAGCGGTCGTACCTCGACTACGCGATGAGCGTGATCGTCGGGCGCGCGCTGCCCGACGTGCGCGACGGGCTGAAGCCCGTGCACCGCCGCGTGATCTACGCGATGTACGACGGCGGGTACCGTCCCGACAAGGCGTTCTCGAAGTGCTCGCGCGTGGTCGGCGACGTCATGGGCCAGTTCCACCCGCACGGCGACACCGCCATCTACGACGCGCTGGTCCGCCTCGTCCAGCCGTGGTCGCTGCGGTACCCGCTCGCGCTCGGCCAGGGCAACTTCGGCTCCCCGGGCAACGACGGCGCGGCCGCTCCGCGGTACACCGAGACCAAGATGCACCCGATCGCGCTCGAGATGGTGCGCGACATCGACGAGGACACCGTCGAGTTCCAGGACAACTACGACGGCCACACCCAGGAGCCGTCGATCCTGCCGAGCCGGTTCCCGAACCTGCTGGTCAACGGCTCTGTCGGCATCGCGGTCGGCATGGCCACGAACATCCCGCCGCACAACCTCCGCGAGGTCGCGTCGGGTGCCCAGTGGTACCTCGAGCACCCGGAGGCCTCGCGCGAGGAGCTCCAGGAGGCGCTGATCCAGCGCATCAAGGGCCCGGACTTCCCGACCGGCGCCCAGATCCTCGGCGTGAAGGGCATCCACGACGCGTACCGCACGGGTCGCGGGTCGATCACCATGCGTGCCGTCGTCTCGGTCGAGGAGCTGCAGGGACGCACCTGCCTCGTCGTCACCGAGCTGCCGTACCAGGTGAACCCCGACAACCTGGCGATCAAGATCGCCGACCTCGTCAAGGAGGGGAAGATCGGCGGCATCGCCGACATCCGCGACGAGACCTCGGGCCGCACCGGCCAGCGCCTCGTGATCGTGCTGAAGCGCGACGCGGTCGCGAAGGTCGTGCTGAACAACCTGTACAAGCACACCCAGCTGCAGGAGAACTTCGGCGCGAACATGCTCGCGATCGTCGACGGCGTGCCCCGCACGCTCTCGATCGACGGGTTCATCGCGCACTGGGTCGACCACCAGGTCGACGTGATCGTGCGTCGCACGAAGTTCCGTCTCGCCAAGGCCGAGGCCGACGCGCACATCCAGCGCGGCTACGTGAAGGCGCTCGACATGCTCGACGAGGTGATCGCGCTCATCCGCCGGTCGCCCGACGTCGACACCGCCCGCACGGGCCTCATGGAGCTGCTCGACGTCGACCAGCTCCAGGCCGACGCGATCCTCACGATGCAGCTGCGCCGCCTCGCGGCCCTCGAGCGCCAGAAGATCATCGACCGGCTCGAGGAGCTCGAGCGCGAGATCGCCGAGTACCGGGCGATCCTCGCCGACGAGTCCCGCCAGCGCGCGATCATCAGCGACGAGCTCGCCACGATCGTCGACAAGTTCGGCGACGAGCGGCGCACGCACATCATGCCCGGCTTCGACGGCGACATGAGCGTCGAGGACCTCATCCCCGAGGAGGAGATGGTGGTCACCGTCACCCGCGGCGGGTACGTCAAGCGCACGCGCAGCGACAACTACCGTTCGCAGCATCGCGGCGGCAAGGGCGTGAAGGGCGCGCAGTTGCGCGCCGACGACGTGGTCGAGCACTTCTTCGTCACCACCACGCACCACTGGCTGCTGTTCTTCACGAACAAGGGCCGGGTCTACCGCGCGAAGGCGTACGAGATCCTCGAGGCCGGTCGTGACGCCAAGGGCCAGCACGTGGCGAACCTGCTCGAGATGCAGCCCGACGAGCAGATCGCCGAGATCCTCGACATCCGCGACTACGAGGTGGCGAAGCACCTCGTGCTCGCGACGCGCGATGGCCTCGTGAAGAAGACCGAGCTCACCCAGTACGACACCAACCGCTCGCGCGGCATCATCGCGATCAACCTCCGCGAGGACGACGAGCTCGTCTCCGCCATGCTCGTGGACGAGGGCGACGAGCTCCTCCTGGTCTCCCGCAAGGGCATGTCGCTGCGCTTCGCGGCGACCGACCAGGCCCTCCGTCCGATGGGCCGCTCGACCTCCGGCGTCAAGGGCATCGCGTTCCGCGAGGGGGACGAGCTGCTCGAGGCATCCGTCGTGCCCCACTCGGAGGGGCTCGTCGTCGAGACGGTCGAGGGCGAGGGCACGGATGCCTCGCAGGGGCGTCGCTCACCCACCGACACCTACGTGTTCGTCGTCACCGAAGGCGGCTGGGCCAAGCGCACCGCGGTCGAGGAGTACCGGATCCAGGGCAGGAGCGGCCTCGGGATCAAGGTCGCCAAGCTGAACGGCGACCGCGGCGACCTCGTCGGCTCGCTCATCGTCTCCCAGGGCGACGAGGTGCTGGTGGTTCTTGCTAGCGGCAAGGTGGTACGCTCTGACGTCGCGGAGGTCCCGGCCAAGGGTCGGGACACGATGGGCGTCGTGTTCGCGAAGTTCGCGGACGACGACCGCATCATCGCCATCGCACGGAACACCGAGCGGAACCTCACCGAGCACGAGGGGGAGGGCGTCGAGGGTTCGCCGGGAAAGGGAGAAGCAGCAGATGAGTAGCGTCGCGGACAAGCTCGCGAAGAAGTCGTCGCGCCGGACGCCGGCCAAGCAGGTGCGCCTGCGGCTGGTGTACATCGACTTCTGGTCGGCACTGAAGCTGTCGTTCCTGGTCGCGGTGTGCATCGCGGTGATCAACATCGTCGCCACGTTCCTCGTGTGGACGGTGCTGAACTCGACCGACATCTTCACCATGGTGAACGACCTCGTGCAGGACATCGCCGGCACGGCGGGCGACCTGACGGCGTTCCTGTCGCTCGGGAACATCATGGGATTCGCCATCATCGTGTCGCTGCTGAACCTCGTCGTGACGACCGCGCTGGGCGCGATCGTCGCGGTGCTGTACAACCTCAGCGTGAAGGTGACGGGCGGCATCCTGGTCGGGTTCACGAACAACTGACTCGATTCGTGATTCCGACTCCGGTCGGGTAGTCTGTCACTCGGCCATTTTCGGGGCTATAGCTCAGGCGGTTAGAGCGCTTCGCTGATAACGAAGAGGTCCGAGGTTCAAGTCCTCGTAGCCCCACTCCACAATTGCACACCGGGTGCCGCGTCCACGCGGCACCGCAGGGGGCCTTAGCTCAGTTGGTAGAGCGCCTGCTTTGCAAGCAGGATGTCAGGAGTTCGATTCTCCTAGGCTCCACAGTCACTTCCCGCGGTCCGGGCTAGCCTGTTGATCGTGGACATCCGCATCGCGGCCTACGGGGTCATCATCCGCGAGGGCCAGATCCTGCTCGCGCACTGGAACGAGCACGGTCGCTCCGGCTGGACGCTGCCGGGCGGGGGCATCGAGGGCGAGGAGCATCCGCACGACGCTGCGCGCCGCGAGATCCTCGAGGAGACCGGCTATCACGCTCGTATCGATCGCCTGCTGGGCATCGATCGCATGATGATAGACGCCGCCCGCCGGCACAGCGACACCGCGGCGGACCTCTACGCCCTCCGCGTCGTCTACCGCGCAACGGTGACGGGCGGCACGCTCACGAACGAGGTCGACGGCTCGAGCGACGAGGCGCGCTGGTTCCCGCTCGACGAGGTGCCCGAGCTGCACCGGGTCAGCCTGGTCGACGTCGGCCTGCGACTCGATGCGGCCGAACCGCCCGAGGGGATGCTCCCTCCGGGGTCCTGAGACGTCACGACGTTCCTGAGACGCCACGACGGCCCTCCCGTCGGGGAGGGCCGTCGTGTCCGGATGGGACGTGGCGCCGGCGTTCGCGGTCTGCGATGCGCCCGGGCGTCACAGGAGCGGCCTCGAACTGATGGCCGCGGACTGCGCCCGCAGCTCGCGCTGCTCGCGTTCGCGTGCGTTCCGGAACGCCAGGCGGTGCGCGTCGCGGTCGATGCTGCGACGGTGCTCGCGACGCCGGCTCCAGGCCAGCAGCGCGATGCCGATGCTGCGCGCGATGCGCTCCGCGGCATCCTGCGGGCTGTGCAGGCTCCGTCGGGGCGGATGGGCGGTGAGGATCTGGGTGTTCATGATCGTTCCCTTGATCAGGTGGTGCGTGAGTGTGGTGCGAGTGCACTCCGTCGATGGTCGCCACCGCGTCGCCCGGCGGTCCGCAGCATGCGGACGGCCGGGTCGCCGGGCGTCGAGGGACGCCGAAGGCGGAGCATCCGGACCGGCGGGCGCGTCACCGGCGTCGAGACGACGTGTGGGTGGCGGGCTGCGGCGGAGCCGGAGCGATGCGTCGACGAAGGGGGAGGCCCGATGCGGGCCGGCGACGCGGGGCGGTGGTGCCTAGTGGGAGCGGACGACGAAGGAGGCCGTCATGTGCCCGGGACGCATCCCGAGGACGAGCTCACGTGCCCCAGTGCAATACGTTCGTTCGATGATCATGTTCGGTCACTCCTTCCTCTGCTCGAGAACCACTGACGGATTCACACGGTAGCGCTGCGCGCGACGGATGCGCAAGGGGGAATCGGGTGAACTCGGTGGGGACACCGAGAGTCGAGGCGTGCGCGCACGAGGACGGGCCCGACCCGCGCATGCGCGCGTATCGGGCCCGATGCACCGGCCGTGGCCGGCGCGTGGCGTCTCAGGCTTCCTTGTCGGGGCCCGGCGTCGGCTCGTCCTCGGCGACCCACAGCTCGTCGTCGGCGCGGAACGTCTGCCACACGGCGTAGGCGATCGCACCGGCGGCGACCACCGCGGCGCCGATGGCGATGTAGCCCCCGACGCCCGGGCCGCTCGGCTTCGGCTCCTCGTACTTCGGGTTCACCCGTGCCAGGGCGGCACGCACGCGCTTGTCCTTGGCGATGTCGCCGATCGACATCACCGTGCCGAGCGCGCTGCCGATCACCGGCACCATGGTGCGCTCGATCGACTTGCCCGTGTCGCTGGCGAACTTGCCGACCGCGCTCACCCGCGGCTCAAGGTAGGTCTCGTACCCCTGGCGCACACGCGGCGTGACCTCCTCACGGGTGAGGTGGCCGAGCTGCCGGCTGGCCTCGCGCGCGACTGAGTTCGCGCGATCGAGCACCGCCTGCTGCTCTCCCCACAGCTCCTCCGCGCTTCCGCGGAGCCGCTTGAGTTCCTTACGGCGCTTGCGTGACAGGCTCATCTCGACCCTCCATCGTCTGCTGCAGCGAACTCCTCCATCTTGCCACCAGAATGGCGCATATCAGGGAATGAGTGTCGAATCGGGCATACAGGTTGACAGATTGGCCTGTGCGAGAATCGTGGACATGCCACAACACACCGCAGTCGCGACGATCACGACCAATCACGGCCCCATCACGGTCGAGCTCTACGGCAACCACGCGCCCAAGACCGTCGCCAACTTCATCGGCCTCGCGACGGGCGAGCAGGAGTGGACGCACCCCGCGACGGGCCAGAAGACCACCGACCCGCTGTACGACGGCGTCGTGTTCCACCGCATCATCCCGGGCTTCATGATCCAGGGCGGCGATCCGCTCGGCCAGGGCATCGGCGGACCCGGCTACCAGTTCGACGACGAGATCCACCCGGAGCTCGACTTCACCGAGCCGTACGTGCTCGCGATGGCCAACGCCGGCAAGCAGATGGGGCGCGGCACCAACGGGTCGCAGTTCTTCATCACGGTCGGCCCGACCACCTGGCTGCAGGGCAAGCACACGATCTTCGGCAAGGTGACGGATGCCGCGAGCCAGGCCGTCGTCGACAAGCTGGCCGCCGTGCCCACCGATGGTCGCGACCGCCCGCTCGAGGACGTCGTGATCGAGACGATCTCCGTCGAAGCGGTCTGATCGACGGTGACGGATGCCGACACGGGGAGCCGGTGCTACCGGCACCCCGATCGCGTGAGCTATGTGCTCTGCCAGCGCTGCGGTCGCACGATCTGCGGTGAGTGCCAGACTCCCGCCGCCGTCGGCGTCGTCTGCCCGGAGTGCATGCGTGAGCAGCGCCAGCAGGCGCCGAAGGTGCGTTCGCGCGTCCTGACGCGCCCGAGCTCGGGCGCCCCGGTGGTGACGTATACCCTCATCGGCATCACGGTGGCGGTGTTCGTGCTGCAGCTCATCCCCGGCCTCGGCATCACCAACCGCCTGTACTTCACCCCGCTCGCGATGAGCGAGATCGCGTTCGAGCCCTGGCGCATGCTCACGACCATGTTCGTGCACTCGACGAGCCTGATCTTCCACGTGCTGCTGAACATGTACACGCTGTGGATCTTCGGGCAGCTGCTCGAGGGGCTGCTGGGCCGAGGGCGCTTCCTCGCGCTCTACTTCATCTCGGGCTTCGCGGGATCGGTGGGCGTGATCTGGCTGTCGAACCCGAACACGGCCGTCGTCGGGGCATCCGGTGCCATCTTCGGGTTGATGGGCGCGTTCCTCGTGATCCAGCGCAGGCTGGGCGGCCAGGCGACGCAGCTGCTGATCCTCGTCGGCATCAACCTCGTGATCGGGTTCGTGCCCGGGTTCAACATCGCGTGGCAGGCGCACCTCGGCGGCCTGGTCGCGGGCGCGCTCGTCGGGCTGATCTTCGTGGAGACCCGCTCGCGCTCGCAGCGCGGCCTGCAGATCGGGTTGCTCGTCGCGCTGTCGGCCGTGCTCGTGGTGCTCAGCGCGCGGTACTTCGTGTTCCCGCTGATCTGATCCGGCCCGACGGCTGGGGGACTGCCCCGCCCGCGGCATCCGCTCGCATTCGGTGCTGTCCCCGATGCGCGGTCGCGCCGCGCTGTCCACCGACCGCACGGTTATCCACAGGGTTCTCCACAACTGGGGAGAGTTACAGCTGTGTAATTGTCACCTTTAAGGGGGACCGGGTTCGCTCCGCGTGTCGCGGGACTGGGAGTCCGTGATCGGCACGAATCGAGCGGGGCGGATGCTCGTCGCATCCGCCCCGCTCGTGAAGTGGTGGGTGTGACGCCGTCAGCGCCAGCGCGTGGTCATCAGGAAGCCGATGAAGGCGATGCCGAAGCCGACCAGGATGTTCCACGAGCCGAGATCGGCCACCGGGAACTGCCCCTGGCTGACGTAGAAGACGATGATCCAGGCGAGCCCGATGAGCATGAAGCCGAACATGACCGGCTTGAACCACACCGGGTTCGGGGTCTCATCGGAATTGGTCTGCTCGACGCGCTCGGGCTTCGAGGAGTTCGCACGTGCCATGCGGGCAATTCTACCGTGCGCGCGCGCCCACCCGGAATCGTGTGGGGGTAGGATCGTCCGGTGACGCGCGTGCTGGTGATCGACAACTACGACAGCTTCGTCTACACGCTCAACGGGTACCTCCAGGAGCTCGGGGCGGAGACGGTCGTGGTGCGCAACGACGACATCCCCGAGTCGGAGCTCGCGTCGCGCATGGCCGAGTTCGACGCCGTGCTGGTCTCGCCCGGTCCCGGCAAGCCCGGTGACGCCGGCGTCTCGATCCCGGCGGTCGAGGCCGCGCTGGAGTCCGGGCAGCCGCTGCTCGGGGTCTGCCTCGGCCACCAGGCGATCGCCGAGGCGTTCGGCGGCGTGGTCACGAATGCCGAGGAGCTCATGCACGGCAAGACGTCGTCGATCGTGCATGACGACAGCCCGTTCTACGACGGGGTGCCGCAGCCGTTCACCGCGACGCGGTACCACTCGCTCGCGGTCGTCGACGGCACCACCCCGCCGGAGCTCATCGTGACCTCGCGCACCCAGGGCGGAGTGATCATGGGACTGCGTCACGAGGTCGCACCGATCTTCGGCGTGCAGTTCCATCCGGAGTCGGTGCTCACGCAGGGCGGCTACCGCATGCTCGGCAACTGGCTCGAGTCGGCCGGCCTCGCGGGCGCGGCCGACCGTGCGGTGGGCATGAGCCCGCACATGAAGTCGGTCTGAGGCTCACCGCGCGCGGGCTCAGGCCCGCGCGGCGCCGGGAGGTCGTGGCGACGGCCTCTGTTCCCGTACCCGATCGGCGGTCGCCGCGCGGGTCAGCCGTCGCTGCCGTTCCCGCCTCCGCCGTTGCCGCCGCCGGTTCCGGCGCCCTCGTTCGAGGCGCCCGCGCAGTAGCGCAGCGTGACGTCCGACTTCTGGGGCACGTCGCCGGGCGCCAGGGACTGCTGCACGACGGGATCGTTCGGCTCTGCCGGGCACGAGCTGTCGGGCTGCGGGATGGGGTTCAGCTGGAGGGTGGTGCCGCGCAGCAGCGAGCTCGCCGTGGCCAGCGGCTGGCCGGTGAGGTCGGGCAGCGTGACGAGCCCGCTCGACACCCGGAAGTTCACGGTGGCCCCCACCGTCACCGAGGTGCCGCCCGCGGGGTCGGTCGCCAGCACGATGTCGGCGGCGACGGTCGGAGAGTTCTCCCTGGTCTCGCTGCCTGCGACGAGGCCGCGGCTCTCGAGCGACTCCTTCGCCTGGTCGAGGGTCTGGTTGCGCAGATCGGGGACGTCGACGACCTCGCGGCCGGACGAGACGTACACGCGCACCACGACCTGGCCCGGCTCGACGATGGTGCCGGCCTCGGGATCGGAGCGCACGACCTGCCCCTCGGGGATGGTCTCGCTCGTCTCGCTGAGCTGGGTCGCCTGCAGGTCGAGATCCTGCAGCACGCCCGTCGCCTCGTCGTACGACATGCCCTGCAGGACGGGGATCTCACGGGCGCTCGACGGCAGGTCGTCGGTGGGCGTCAGGTTGAACGCCCAGTACATGACCGCGAGCACCGTGACCACGACGGCGACGACGCCGGCCCAGATCCAGAGCGCCGGTGGGCGCCGCTGGGTGCGGTCCATCGTCTCGTCCTCGGTGAGCTGGCGCAGCGCGAGCTCGGAGCTCGACAGCGACGTCGACGGCGCACCGAAGAGGAGCTCGGTCTCGTCGGGCTGGCGATGCACGGGCACGCGGCCGGATGCCGCCACCTCGACGTCCGAGCGGAAGTCGGCCGCGGTCTGGTAGCGCTGGGTGCGGTCCTTTCCGAGCGCGTGCAGCACGACCGTGTCGAACGCGGGGGAGACGCGCGGGTTGATCACGCTCGGCTTGACCGGTCGCTCGCTCACGTGCTGGTACGCGACCGCGACCGGCGTCTCGCCGCGGAACGGCGGACGCCCGGTCAGCATCTCGAACAGCACGACGCCGGTCGAGTACAGGTCGGTGCGGGCGTCGACGGTCTCGCCCTTCGCCTGCTCCGGGGAGAAGTAGGAGGCCGTGCCGAGGATGGCCGTGGTCTGCGCGACCGTCGTCGACGAGTCGGAGATGGCGCGCGCGATGCCGAAGTCCATCACCTTCACCTGGCCGGCGGAGGTGATCATGATGTTGCCGGGCTTGATGTCGCGGTGCACGACGCCCGCGCGGTGCGAGTACTCCAGCGCGGTGAGCACGCCGTCGGTGATGCGCGCGGCTTCCGTCGGGTCGAGCGGGCCCTCGCGGATGATGTCGCGGAGGAGCCGGCCCTCGACCCGCTCCATGACGATGAACGGCAGCTGGACCTCGTGCCCCGAGCCGTCGAGGACGGTCTCCTCGCCGGCGTCGAAGACGCGGACGATGGTCGGGTGCGCCATGCGGGCGGCCGACTGCGCCTCCTGCCGGAACCGCGTCCGGAACGCCGGGTCGGTCGCGAGCGACGACTTCAGCAGCTTGATGGCGACGCTGCGGCCCAGGCGGGTGTCGGTACCGGCATGCACGTCGGACATGCCCCCGCGCCCGATGAGTTCGCCGACACGGTAGCGACCTGCCAGCAGGCGGTCGTTATCGGTCACGTGCACGCGTCTCTCTCCTCAGCGAACCGGTGTCAGGGGGCGGCAGGGGACGTCAGGGTCGTCACGGTCACCTGCGCCGGGGGCGAGTACGGCGAGTCCAGCGGACCGCAGAAGTAGCGGTACGTGACCTCGAAGTTGCCGGTGCCCGCGACGACGGTGGCGGAGGTCGTGCTCGCGCCCACGACGGCGTTGTTCGGGATCGTCGCGTCACCCGTGACCGCGACCTCGTACCCCGTGAGGGTCTGGCCGGCCGGGCAGTTCTGGCCGGGCCAGCTCACGACGACGTCGGTGTTCGGCAGCGTCGACGAGGGCGTCACGGTCGGCGCGGACGACGGCGCCGACGGCGCGACCGGGTCCGCGTAGTAGGTGATCGTGATCTGCGTGCCCTGCTCGACCGGACCGGTCGGGTTGACCGCGTACACGGTGCCCGCGTCGGCGGGGTCGGTCGCGGCATTGCCCTCGACGGCGTTGACCGACATGCCGAGCGCCTCGAGCCCGGCGCGGGCGTCGTTCACCGAGAGACCGAGGTAGTCGTTCTGGTCGATCTGCACCGTGGTGTCGGTCGGCGTCGGCGTCGGCGTCTCCGAAGTGGGTGGAGGCGAGCTCGACGGGGCGCTGGACGACGTCGTCGGCGGTGCCTGCGCGGTGCCGTTGTTCAGTGCGAGGGCGATGATGGTGCCGATGAGCACGATCGCGAGGATCGCGATCAGCACGATCAGCGGCCAGGTCCAGGGGCTGCGCTTCTTCTCCTCCTCGGGAGCCTCCTCGCCGTCGGCGGCGGTGGCACCGGAGGCCATGAGCACGGTCGTCGCCGCGGTGTCGCCGCTGCGCGGCATCATCATGGTCGCGGCGGCAGCGGCGCCGGCGGCGCCGAGGATGGCGGGCACCGATGCGGCGGCCCCCTGCACGTCGCCGCGCCGGAGCGCCGAGGCGGCCCGGGAGAGGTGGGCTGCCGACTGCGGTCGGTCGGCGGGGTTCTTGGCGATGCACGCGTAGACCAGGTTGCGCACCGGCTCGGAGACCGTCGAGGGGAGGTCCGGCGGGGTCTCGTTGATCTGGGCCATCGCGATCGCGACCTGCGACTCGCCCGTGAAGGGGCGGCGGCCGGCGAGTGCCTCGTACGCGACGATGCCGAGCGAGTAGATGTCGGTCGTGGGCGACGCGGGGTGGCCCGACGCCTGCTCGGGCGACAGGTACTGCACCGTGCCCATCACCTGGCCGGTCGCGGTGAGCGGCACCTGGTCGGCGATGCGGGCGATGCCGAAGTCGGTGATCTTGACCCGTCCGTCGGGCGTGATCAGCAGGTTGCCGGGCTTGATGTCGCGGTGCACGAGGCCCGCGGCGTGCGCGGCGTGCAGTGCCGACGCGGTCTGGGCGACGATGTCGAGCGTCTTGTCGGTGGAGAGGACGTGCTCGCGCTCGAGGATGGTGGAGAGCGCCTCGCCGGGCACGAGCTCCATGACCAGGAACGCGCTGCCCTCCTCCTCGCCGTAGTCGAAGACGTTCGCGATGCCCTCGTGGTTCACGAGTGCGGCGTGGCGGGCCTCCGCACGGAAGCGCTCGAGGAAGCCGGGGTCGCCGAGGTACTCGTCCTTGAGGATCTTGATCGCGACCTGGCGGCCGATCACGAGGTCCGTCGCCTGCCAGACCTCGCCCATGCCGCCGATGGCGATCCTGGACTGAAGTTCGTAGCGCCCACCAAAGGTGAGCCCAGCGCTCGGTCTCATTCGTTCAGCACCGCCTCTAGTACCTGCTTCGCGATGGGTGCGGCAACCAGGTTGCCGTACCCGCTCTGTCCCAATCCCCCTCCGTCTTCTACCAGCACCGTGATCGCATACTGAGGGTTGTCAGCAGGGGCGAATCCGGTGAACCAGAGGGTGTACGGGTCGTCCGTGCCGTTCTGGGCTGTGCCCGTCTTCCCCGCCACGCTGACGCCGTCTATTCTTGCATTACTCGCGGCACCGCCCTCGACGCCGGAGATCATGATGTCAGTAAGTTCCCGCGCGGTCTGCTGGCTGATGGCGCGACCGAACTCCTGACGCTCGAATCCCTCGAGGGTGCTGAGGTCCGGGGCGGTCACGGCGTCGACGACCTGGGGGCTCATCACGATGCCCCCGTTCGCGATGCCCGCCGAGACCATGGCCATCTGCAGCGGCGTCGCCCGCACCTCGTACTGGCCGAACGCGCTGAGCGCGGTCTGCGCGTCGTCCAGTCCGCGGGGGTAGACGCTCGCCTCCGACTCCATCGGGATCGCGTGCGTGACGTTGAACCCGTACTTCTCCGCCTGCTCGCGGATGGCGGTGTCGCCCAGCTCGATGCCCAGCTCCGCGAACGGGATGTTGCACGACAGGCGGATCGCGTCGGCGATCGTGACCTCCTCGCCGCCGCCGCAGCGCCCGCCGCCGGCGTTGGTCACGACGGCGGTCGAGCCCGGCAGCGTGAACGACGACGGGTTCGGCAGCGTGCTCTCGGGGGTGTACTCGCCGGACTCGAACGCGGCCGAGGCCACGACGAGCTTGAAGACCGATCCGGGCGGGTTCATGTCGCCGCCGATCGCGCGGTTGAACAGCGGATCCTGCGGGTCGGCGAGCAGCGCCTCGTAGGTCTGCTGCACCTCGGCGCCGTTGTGCACGACCATCGCGTTCGGATCGAAGGACGGCTTCGAGACCATCGCGATGATCTTGCCCGTCGACGGCTCGGTCACGATGACCGCACCCTGCAGGTCCCCGAGCGCATCCCAGGCCGCCTGCTGGGCGACCGGGTCGATCGTGACGTCGACGGATGCCCCCTGCGGATCCTGGCCCGTGATGAGGCGGTTCACCGAGTCGAAGAACTGCGAGCTCGACTGCCCGCTCAGGAACTCGTTCATCGCCCGCTCGATGCCGGTGGCCTCGCCGTTGACGGGGATGAACCCGGTCACCGGGGCGTAGAGCGCGCCGTCCGTGTAGACGCGCTGGAACTTGTAGTTGTCGCCCGACGGCTCGGAGTACGCGATCGGCGCCCCGTCGACGAGTATCGGACCGCGCTCGACCGAGTACGACTCGTAGAGGGTGCGCGAGTTGCGCGGGTCTGCGTTCAGCGAATCGGCCGCGATGTACTGGATCACGGTCGTCGAGACCAGCAGGGTGGCGATCATGAGCAGGGTCAGGATCGAGACGCGCTTGAGCTCGCGGTTCATCCGTCGATCACCAGCCTCGGGTGGTTGCGGACGGTGTCGGAGAGCCGCAGCAGCAGCGCGATGATGATCCAGTTCGCCACGAGGGACGAACCACCCGCGGCGAGGAACGGCGTGGTGAGGCCGGTGAGCGGGATGACGCGGGTGACGCCGCCGACCACGATGAAGACCTGGAGCGCGACCACGAACGACAGGCCCACGCCGAGCAGCTTGCCGAAGTCGTCCTGGCCGGCGAACCCGATGCGGAACCCGCGGGCCACGAGCAGCGCGTAGAGCATGAAGATGGCGAACAGGCCGGCGAGGCCGAGCTCCTCGCCGAGGCTCGCGATGATGTAGTCGCTCTGCGGGACGGGCGTGATGTCGGGACGACCCTGGCCGAGCCCGGTGCCGATGAGACCGCCGTTGGCGAGGCCGAACAGCCCCTGCACGAGCTGGAAGCTGCCGCCGACCGAGTCGTAGATCTCCTGGTCGAAGGCGTTGAGCCAGTTGTCGAAGCGCGAGTTGACGTACTCGAGCGTCTGGCTGGCCACGATGGCACCGGCGAAGAACAGCCCGAGGCCGAGCAGCACCCACGACAGCCGGCTGGTCGCCACGTAGAGCATGACGAGGAACAGCCCGAAGTAGAGGAGCGCGGTACCGAGGTCGCGCTGGAACACGATGACCGACATCGACAGCGCCCAGACCACGAGCAGCGGGCCGAGGTCGCGCGCGCGGGGGAACCGCATGCCGAGGAACTTCCGGCCCACCATCGACAGGCTGTCGCGATTGCGCACGAGGTACCCGGCGAAGAACACCGCGAGCGCGATCTTCGCGATCTCACCGGGCTGGAAGGTGGCGATGTCGCCGATGCCGATCCAGACCCGGGCGCCGTTGATCTCGCGGCCCAGACCGGGCACGAGGGGCAGCAGCAGGAGCAGCACCGCGACGAGGCCCGACAGGTAGGTGTACTTGAAGAGCACCCGGTGGTTGCGCACGATCAGGATGACGGCGATGGCCGCGACGATGGCGATGGCCGACCAGACGATCTGGCGCACCGCTGCGCTCTCCCAGCCCGCGTCGCCGAAGGCGATGTCGATGCGGTAGATCTCGGCGATGCCGATGCCGTTGAGGACGGTCGCGATCGGCAGCAGGAACGGATCGGCGTCCCGGGCGACGAACCGCATCGCCACGTGCAGGCCGAACACGAGCACCGACAGGCCGATGCCGAGGAGCACCAGCTGGGTGTCGATGCTGCCCAGCGCGCCGAGCTGCACGAGCACGATCGCGCCCGCGTTGATGCCGCACGCGATCAGCAGCAGCGCGAGCTCGATGTTGCGCAGCTTCTGCGGGAGGTGGATGCGGCGCACGCTCGACGTCGGCGGGCCGCCTCCCGGCGGGACCGCCGCAGTGGTGCCTGCCCGGTTAGTCAAGGGACTCCTCCAGCCGGTCGACGACGGCCTCGGCGTCCTGCAGGGACCCGGTGCTGATGGTCTGCTCGACGCGCTGCTGGTCGTAGGTGCGCAGCTCGGCGACGTCGATGTCGGACTCCCGGTACAGCTCGCTCATCTCGATCGGTCCGAGGTTCTGCTGGATGCCCTGGTAGATCGCGACCCGGCCGTTCGACTCCCCGACGAAGTACCGGGTCTGGGTCCACTGGTAGGCGAGCGCGGCGAGCCCGGCGACCGCCGCGACGATGAGCAGCACCCCGACCGTCCAGGTGACGATGCGGCGGCGGCGGCGACGCGCGTCCTCCTCGATGATCTCGTCGTAGTACTCCGCGGAGTCTGGCTCGAAGTGGGTCTCCTGCACCGGGTGGACGCGGAACGGCGTGAGCAGGAGGGAGCGCTGGCGCACCGGCTCCGGCGTGCCGAACGCCGGGGGCGCCGCGGCCGAGCCGACGATCTGCGGCGGGGTCGACGGAGCGGCCGGCTCGCCGATGTCGAGCACCACGACGGTGACGTTGTCGGGCGCGCCGCCGTCGAGCGAGGCCTTCACCAGGCGGTCCGCAACCGGCTTCGCGCCGGCCTCGGAGAGCAGCGCCTTCCGGATCTCCTCGAACGACACCACACCCGACAGGCCGTCGGAGCAGATCAGCCAGCGGTCGCCGGACTGCGTGTCGAGGGTGAGCGTATCGATCTCCGGAGACGACTCGACGTCGCCGAGCACGCGCATCAGCACGGAGCGGCGGGGATGGACCATCGCCTCCTCCTCCGTGATGCGGCCGGCGTCGACGAGGCGCTGCACGAAGGTGTGGTCCGTGGAGATCTGGCTGAGCTCGCCGCCGCGCAGCAGGTAGATGCGCGAGTCCCCGATGTGCGAGATGGCGACCTGGTCGCCGTGGAGCAGGATCGCGCTCACCGTCGTGCCCATGCCGGTGAGCTCGCTGTGCTCGGCGACGGTCTCGGCGAGACGCTGGTTGGCGCCGATCAGGCTGTCGTGCAGTGCCGCGGACGCGTCCTGCACCGACGGGTAGAGCTGGTCTGCGTCGCGGATGTACCGGGTGGCGATGGCGCTCGCGACGTCGCCGCCCGCGTGCCCGCCCATGCCGTCGGCCACGACGAACAGGTGCCGCCCGGCGTAGCCGGAGTCCTGGTTGTTCGAACGGATCCTGCCGACATGCGAGACCGCGGCGCTTCCCTTGACCGTCGCCATGCGGTTACCGTCGCAGCTCGAACGTGGTCGCGCCGACCTTGACGGTCGTTCCGAGCGGCACCGCAGCGGGCACGGTCACGCGGGAGCCGTTCAGGAACGTCCCATTCGTGGAGTCGAGGTCCTGGATCATCCACTGGTTGCTCCAGAGCATGAGCCGGGCGTGGTGGTTGGAGGTGTAGTCGTCGCGGATGATGATCGACGAGTCGCTCGAACGGCCGATCGTGATCTCGTCGCGACCGAGCGGGAACTCGCTGCCGGCCTTCGCGCCCGACGTGATGACGAGCTTCGACGCATTGTCGGTGGTCGCGATGTCGCCGGATGCGGCCGCGGCGGCGGATGCGGCCGCGGCGCGGGGCGCGTCGGTGCCGCGCGGCGGCGTCGGGGGAGCGTTGGACCCGGAGGCATCCGCCGTCTGGAGCTTGCGCACGCGCTGGCCGAAGAGATCGCTGCGCAGCGCCCACACGATCGAGAAGACGAAGATCCACATCAGCGCGAGGAACGACAGCTGCAGGACCAGGAGGGTGAGTTCGCTCATTCAGCGGGCCCCCAGAACCCGTTCATGTCGTGGCGCTTGGTCTGAGGGGCACCGCCGCCGGCCGAGGGCGCGGCCTGGGCGAGCACCCGGAACACGATGCGGGAACGGCCGACGGTGATCACCGAGTCGGGCTCGAGGATCGCCTCGCGCACGGCGTCGCCGTTCAGCTGGGTGCCGTTGGTCGACCCGAGGTCGCGCACCCGCGCCCGGCGTCCGTCCCACTGCACCTCGACGTGCTTGCGACTGGCGCCCGAGTCGTCGATCGTGATGTCCGCCTCGCTGCCGCGGCCGATCACGGTGCGTCCCTTCATGATCGGGTGACGCCGGCCGCCGATGTCGAGCACCGGGGTCCAGGCGATCTCGCCCTTCACGTTGCTGGAGTCGACCTGCACCATGCCCTCGGACAGGCCCTGGTCGGCCTCGAGCGAGATCTGGATGCCGCCCGCGAACTGGAATCCCTGGCTCGCCGCGTGCTGCTGCACGACATCGGTCAGCTCGTCCACGAGGGCGGGGCCCAGGCTCTGCATGCGCTGCAGGTCGGCGCCCGACATCCGCACCCGGAAGGTGTTCGGCACGAGCACGCGGTCGCGGGAGACGACCGCCGCCTTGGTGTCGAGCTCGCGCTTCAGCGCGGCGGTGATCTCGACCGGCTGCAGCCCCGAGCGGAAGGTCTTCGCGAACGCGCCGTTGACGGCGCGTTCGAGACCCTTCTCGAAGTTGTCCAGTAGGCCCACAGGTCTCCCGATCCGCTTGGTTCCTCAGTGCATGTTAGCTGCAGCGCCTCCGGGCGCCGTTCGTCAGTCGAAGCCCGCTGTGGACTCGGACTCGTCGACGTCGACGGCGAGCGTGGGCATCGAGGCGGTGAGCAGCGTGCCGTCCGCGCGGCGCGTGCCCTCGACGTCGCGCATGTTCGGAGTGCCGTAGTGACGGGGCCCCTGGCCGTGCAGCACGACCGTCACCGGCTCGCCGTCGCGCACGATGACCTCCTCACCGCGCACGGTGAACTGGGCCTCCGCGCCGGACTCGACCGTGAACGTCATCGAGGACGCCTCGAGCTCGACGCGCACGCGCGTCTCGCGGATCGTCAGGCGGAAGACCAGCCGGTCCCAGTCGTCGGGCAGGCGGGGGTCGAACGTGAAGACGCCGTTGTGGTCGCGGAACCCGCCGAACCCGTAGACCAGCGCGCTCCAGACCCCGCCCGTCGATGCCACGTGCACGCCGTCGGCCGCGTTGTGGTGGAGGTCGGCGAGGTCGACGAACAGGGCCGCGCGGAAGTACCGCATGGCCAGCTCGTGGTAGCCGACCTCGGCCGCGATGATCGACTGCACGACCGCCGAGAGCGTCGAGTCGCCCGTGGTCAGCGGGTCGTAGTACTCGAAGTTCGCCTGCTTCTCCTCGGTCGTGAACTGGTCGCCCTGCAGCAGCAGCGCGAGCACGACGTCGGCCTGCTTCAGCACCTGGAAGCGGTAGATCACGAGCGGGTGGTAGTGCAGCAGCAGCGGCCGGCGGCTGGCCGGCGTCGACTCGAGGTCCCAGAGCTCCTTCTCGAGGAACGCCGAGTCCTGCGGGTGCACGCCCAGCTGCTCGTCGAACGGGATGAACATGTGCTCGGCCGCGCGGCGCCACTCGTCGGCCTCGTCGGGGTGCAGGTCGAGGCGGTCGACGGCGCGCGCGTAGGCCGCGGGCGCGCGTCGGCGCAGCTCGTCGACCGCGAACGCCGCGGCCTTCAGGTTCCCCTTCGCCATGACGTTCGTGTACAGGTTGTCGTTCACGACGGTCGTGTACTCGTCGGGACCCGTCACGCCGTGGATGTGGAACACCTCGATCGAGTTCGAGCGCCAGAAGCCGAGGTCCTCCCACATGCGGGCGGTCTCGACCAGGACGTCGATCGCGCCGCGCGCCACGAAGTCCTCGTCGCCGGTCGCGGCCACGTACTGCACGAGCGCGTGGGAGATGTCGGCGTCGATGTGGTACTGCGCGGTGCCCGCCGCGTAGTAGGCGCTCGACTCGAGGCCGTTGATGGTCCGCCACGGGAACAGGGCGCCGCGCTGGTTGAGCTCGCTCGCCCGGGCGCGCGCCGGCTCCAGCATCCGCTGTCGGAATCGCAGCACGTTGCGCGCGGTGTTCGGCGCCGTATAGGAGAGGAACGGCATCACGTAGACCTCGGAGTCCCAGAAGTAGTGACCGCCGTAGCCCGAGCCCGAGACGCCCTTCGCCGCGACGCCGCCGCCGTCGGTGCGCGCGGTCGCCTGGGCGAGCTGGAACAGGTTCCAGCGGGTCGCCTGCTGCAGGGTCGGATGCCCAGGGATCTCGACGTCCGTGCTGGCCCAGTAGTCGTCGAGCCACTCGCGCTGGTCGACCATGAGCTCCTCGACGCCGACCTCGCCGGCGCGGTCGAGCGTGCGGTCGCAGCGGTCGGCGAGCTCGCGCACCGGCACCGAGGCCGCCGTGTGATAGCTGAAGAGCTTCGTGATGCGGATGGGCTTCCCCTGCTCGGCGCGCATCCGGTACACGTGCTTGGCGAGGTCGTCCTCGATCGTGGTCGTCTCGTCGAACGGGTTCTCGGTCTCGATGCGGTGCTCCGTGCCCGCGACCACGGTCATCCCCGAGTTGGTGCAGCGGTAGCCGAGCAGGTACCGGCCGTCGCGCTCGCGCTTCAGCCGCGGCTGCAGCACCCGCTCGGTGAACTGCTCCGCCTTGCGCGGGTCGAACGGCTCGATCGCGCCCTGCACGCCCGAGCGGTACTCGTCGCGGCCGTCCTGGCGGTTCAGCATCTGGCTTGAGATGGTCACCGCGGCGTCGGCGTCGAGCAGCTCGACCTCGTACTCGATCGCACCGAGGTGGCGGTCGGTGAAGGACACCATGCGGCGCGAGCTGATCTGGACGCGCTTGCCCGAGGGGGTGCGCCACTCGAGCGAGCGGGAGAGGATGCCGGTGCGGAAGTCGAGTCGGCGCTCGTAGCTCATCAGCTCGGCGTTCGTGAGCACGAGCGGCTCGTCGTCGACGTAGAGCCGGATGGTCTTGGCGTCGGGCGCATTGACGATGGTCTGGCCCACGCGGGCGAAGCCGAACGCCTCCTCGGCGTGCCGGATCGGCCAGGTCTCGTGGAACCCGTTGATGAACGTGCCGTGCACGTGCCCGTCGCGGCCCTCGTCGACGTTGCCGCGGAGCCCGAGGTAGCCGTTGCCGACCGCGAACATGGTCTCGGTCTTGCCGATGTCGTCTGCGGAGAACTCGGTCTCGACGAGCGCCCAGTCGTCGATGGGGAACCGGTTGCGGTTCAGCGGGTCGTGGTCGGCGAACCTCATGATCCGGCCTTTCGGTGGTGCTGGGGGAGCAGGGGGATGAGCTCGTCGAGCTCGAACACGACCAGGTCGGCGCCGAGCCGGAGCAGGTTCTCGTGGCCGGCGCCGCGGTCGACGCCCACCACGAGCCCGAAGTCGCCGGCCGCGCCCGCCTGCACGCCGGACTCCGCGTCCTCCACGACGACGCACGCCGTCGTGGGGAGGCCGAGCAGCTCCGCACCGTACTCGTACGTGTCGGGGGCGGGCTTGCCGGGGATGCCGTGCTCGGCGGCGACGCCGCCGTGCACCACGACCTCGAAGCGGTCGGCGAGCCCCGCGGTCGCGAGGACCGCGGGCGCGTTCTTCGAGCTGGACACGACCGCGACCTCGGCGTCGGTCGCCGCGAGCGCGTCGAGGAACGCGACGCTCGCCGGGTACGCGGTCACGCCGTCCTCCGCGAGGGACTCGTTGAACGCGTCGTTCTTGCGGTTGCCGAGCCCGCACACCGTCTCGGCGGTCGGCGGGTCGTCGGGCGTCCCCTCGGGCAGGGTGATGCCGCGGCTGGCGAGCAGGCTCCGCACCCCGTCGTACCGAGGCTTGCCGTCGATGTACGCGAAGTAGTCGCCGGTCTCGTACGGCTTCACGCCGTGGGCGCGCAGGAACGGGTCGAACAGCCGCGCCCACGCGTGCATGTGGACCTCGGCGGTCGGCGTGAGCACGCCGTCCAGGTCGAAGAGCCAGCCGCGGATGCCGGTCAGGTCGGGCTGCGCGGTGGAGTCGTCCGTCGTCGCCACTACGGGTCCTCTCGGTGGAAGGTGGGGTGCGAACGGCGTCGTTCCCGTCTCTTGATGCTAGAGGGCGGATGCCGCATGCGCATCGTTTCAGTCCGTCGGGATCGCCTCGGCGCGAGCGGTCGCCCGTCGCATCCGCTCGGGCCCCGAATGGCATGTGCGCCGCCGAAGTGTTAGTCTCTGTTGGCTGGCGCGCCATGTGCGCGTGCCGGTGGTGAGCGCAAGTGGCGGAATAGGCAGACGCGCACGGTTCAGGTCCGTGTGCCCGAGAGGGCGTGGGGGTTCAACTCCCCCCTTGCGCACCAGACAGTCGAAGGCCCGGGGCGGATGCTCCGGGCCTTCGTCGTTCCCGGGCCGGGTCAGGCGGCGGAGTGCGCGGGGATCCGTGGCGCGTGCAGGTCGCGGTACTCGCGCGGCGTCGCGCCGTACTCGCGGCGGAACGCGCGGGCGAACGTGGTCGGGTCGCTGAAGCCGGCGCGCACGGCGACGTCGGCCACCGGGTCGTCCTCGTCGCGCAGCATCCGCTCGCCGATGCGCAGTCGCGTGCGGCGCAGGAAGTCCGCAGGGGTCGTGTCGTTGCGCTCGAACAGCAGGTAGAGCTTGCGGCGCGAGATGTAGTGCCGGTGCGCGACCGAGTCCAGCGACAGCTCGGGGTCTGCGGCGTGGTGACGCAGGTGCTCCTCGATCGTCGCGAGCAGCGCCGCCGGCGTCTGCGGCAGCACCTCGCTCGCCGTGAACGACGAGCGGATCATGGTCGCCGCGAGGTCGCGGGTCGCCTCGGCCAGCTCGTCGACGCCCGACGGGGTGGCGAGCGGCACGGCGGATCGCAGCGCCGACGCGTGGGCGAAGAGCGTGCGGGTGGAGGCGTTGGAGGGCACCAGCAGCCGGCGGCAGGATTCGTCGATGAGCCGGTTGGGGATGCCGAGCGAGCTGCGCGACACCTGGATGATGAGCTGCCGCTGGCTCGGCGGCGAGTAGTCGAGGTAGTACGCCTGGTCGGTCGCGTAGCTCGTGACCGAGCCGGGGCCGACGCGCACGCTGCGCTCGTTCTGGGCGACCAGTCCGGTCGAGCCCAGCTGCAGCGAGAGGTGGAGGTCGTCGCCGTCGGCGTGCCGCGCGGTGCGCGCGGTGCGCTCCGCGCTGTGCCCCGCGCTCTCCACCGAGGAGACCGTCAGCCGGTCGTCGATGCGGAGGTGCTCCATGCGTCCGTAGAAGCACTCCTCGAACGACAGGCACGACAGCGGGACGAAGCAGCGGGAGACGATGTCCTCCCACTCGTCGGCGGTCTGCACCTCCTGCACGTCCAACCCGCGCGCCTCCTCGCCTGTCGTGCCGAGGCGGTGCGGCCGCTCCTGCTGTGGATGCCGACGCCACCTCGCGTCGCCGGAAACGTACGCCCGCGGCCGCCTCGACGTCAAGGCGCGATGCCCCGAAAACGGCATGAGCACGCGGATCGTGCACGAATCGTCACCTCCGGAGACGGGATGCGCGGCCGTGCACGAATCGTCAGTCGGAGCTGGCGGAACCGCCGGTAGCGTCCCTCGACAACACCGGCGGTCATGCGAGACGCCGGACGGTCGAGGGACGCACTGGGGCGTCCGGGAGGAAGTACCGATGACGTTCTTCGAGCAGTCGACGTGGGATGGCCGCACCTGGATCGGCGGGTGGGCGACGACCGCCGCGACGGCCGATGTCGTGAACCCGGCGACGGGCGAGCGGATCGCCACCTACGCGACGGCGACGCCCGACGACGTCGACCAGGCGACCACGCTCGCCGTCGACGCGCAGGTCGAGTGGGCCGCGCGGCCGGCCGAGGAACGCGCGGCCGTCATGCGCCGGGCGGCCGCCCTGATCGAGGAGCACTCCGACGTGCTCGGGCACTGGCTCGTGCGCGAGGCGGGCTCCGGCGAGGGCAAGGCCGCGTTCGAGGCCGGCCTCGTCGCCGGCGAGTTCCACCTTGCGGCGGCGACGGCGATGATGCCCTACGGGCAGCTGCTGCAGAGCAGCCGCCCCCGACTCAGTCTCGCGCGTCGCCGGCCGGTCGGCGTGGTCGGCGTGATCTCGCCGTTCAACTTCCCCGCGATCCTCTCCGCGCGGTCGATCGCCCCCGCGCTCGCGCTCGGCAACGCGGTCGTGCACAAGCCCGACCCCCGCACCACGGTGGCCGGCGGCCTCTTCTTCGCCGCGCTGCTCGAGGCCGCGGGACTGCCGCCGAACGTGTTCTCGGTGCTGCCCGGCCGCGCCGAGGTCGGGGCCGCGGTCGTCGACGAGCCGCGCATCCCGGTCATCTCGTTCACGGGCTCGTCGGAGGCGGGTCGCGTGATCGGCGCGCGCGCGGGGCAGCTGCTGAAGCGGGCCCACCTCGAGCTCGGCGGCAACAGCGCGCTGATCGTGCTCGACGACGTCGACGTGGCCGCGGCCGCATCCGCCGGTGCCTGGGGCTCGTTCCTGCACCAGGGCCAGATCTGCATGACCACCGGCCGCCACCTCGTGCACGAGGCGATCTACGACGAGTACGTCGAGCGCCTCGCCGAGAAGGCGCGCGCGATCCCCGTCGGGGACCCCTCGGCGGGCGCCCCGCTCGGACCGCTCATCGACGCGGGGCAGCGCGACAAGGTGCACGCGATCGTCACCGAGTCCGTCGCCGGCGGCGCGAGCCTCGTCGCGGGCGGCGAGTACGACGGGCTCTGCTACCGGCCGACCGTGCTGGGCGAGGTGCGCCCGGAGCACCGCGCGTTCGCCAAGGAGATCTTCGGCCCGGTCGCACCGGTCACCAAGGTGGCATCCGTCGACGAGGCCGTCGAGCTCGCCAACGCCACCGAGTACGGCCTCTCGCTCGGCATCCTCGCCGGCGACGCGTTCCGCGCGTACGAGCTCGCCGACCGCATGCGCACCGGCATCGTGCACGTCAACGACCAGACCGTCGACGACGAGTCGCAGGCGCCGTTCGGCGGCACAGGCCTGTCGGGCACCGGCAGCCGCTTCGGCGGGCACGAGGCCAACATCGACGCGTTCACCGAGACCCAGTGGGTGACCGTCCAGTCGCAGGTCGCGACGTACCCCTTCTGAACTCCGCACCGCTCCCGCACCACCTGACCGACGCACCATCCCGACAGCACCGCACCGAGAACCCAACCAGAAAGGAAGTGCAACGATGCACGCACGAACGAAGAGGGCGGCACCGGCCGCGCTCCTGGCCGCAGGCGCGCTCCTGCTCACGTCGTGCTCGAGCGACGGCGGCACCACCACCGACGGCGACGAGACCACCGACGAGAGCGCTGTCGCCGCGGCCGAGGAGTTCCTCGTGCCGTGGAACGGCGAGGGCGACAAGACCCTGCTCATCGACGAGCCCCTCGAGGCCCCCGTGGCGGAGGGCACCCACGTGGTCTACCTCGACGTGGGCACCCCGGTCAGCGCCGTGATGTGGGGCAACCTGCAGGCGCCGGCCGAGCTGCTCGGCCTCGAGCTCGAGCGCGTCGAGGTCGGTCGCGACGCGCAGTCGGTCAACTCGGCGATGAACTCGGTCGTCGAGATCGCGCCCGACGGCGTCATCAACATCACCCTCGACCCGGTCTTCTTCGAGTCGCAGATCGAGCAGCTCGACGAGCTGGGCATCCCGCTGGTCAGCGGCTCGGTCATGAACACGGTCGAGTACGGCCTGCCCGAGGCGTTCAACGGGCCCGACTGGATGCGCGCGAACGGCGAGGCCCTCGGCGCCGCCGCGATCGCACGCTCGGGCGGTGCCACCGAGTTCGTGTTCTACAACATCCCGGAGTTCCCGTTCTCGCCGTACGAGCTCGAGGGCGCCGAGTCGAAGATCGCCGAGCTCTGCAGCGAGTGCACCCTCCGCACGGTGGACATCCCGATCGCGGAACTCGGATCGACGGCCGCCGACCGGGTCGTGAGCGACCTGCAGGCGAACCCGCAGACCGAGTACTTCATCTCGGCGGTCGACGAGGTGCAGCTCGGCCTCCCGGCGAAGCTCGACCTCGCGGGCATCGAGATCCAGGGCATCGGCATGTGGACCCCGCCGCCGAACTACGAGCAGATCTCGGCGGGCGACCAGGACGCGACCCTGTCGGTCGACCTGAACCTCATGATGTGGACCGTGCTCGACCAGCTGCTCCGCGAGATGGGCGGGCAGGACTACGAGTGGCCGGACGCCGGGACGTCGGCGTCGTCGCTCACGCGGGTCACCGACGCGAGCAACGTCCCCGAGGACCCGGTGGTCGGCTACGTCGCGATCCCCGACTACCAGGACCAGTTCGCGGCCAACTGGCTCGTCGACTGATCTCCCCACCCACTGCCGGGGAGGCGGCCCCTGTGCCTCCCCGGCAGTGCCCTTCCCACCACCCCGAAGACCAGAGAGAGGATGCCCCGTGACCCACGAGATCGGAGAGCCCCTGCTCCGCGTGCGCGGAATGCTGAAGATGTTCCCGGGCCTCGTCGCGCTCGACCGGGTGAGCCTCGACGTCCACCCGGGCGAGATCGTCTCGGTCGTGGGACAGAACGGCTCGGGCAAGTCGACGCTCGTGAAGATCCTCGCGGGCGTCTACGCCGCCGACGGCGGCAGGGTGGAGCTCGCCGAGGGCACGGGGCTGCACTTCATCCACCAGGACCTCGCGCTCGTGCCGGAGCTCTCGGCCGCGGAGAACCTCGCGCTCATGCGGGGAACCGGCGCCGGCGGGCTCGCGCCGTTCCACGACCGGCGGCGCAGTGCCCGGGCGCGCGAGCTGGTGGCGCGCTTCGGCCCGGTGTTCGACGTCGACGTGCCGGTGCGCACGCTCACCCCGGCGCAGCGCGCGGTCGTCGCGATCAGCCGCGCGCTCGACGGATGGACCCACTCCGCGAACGTGCTGCTGCTCGACGAGCCGACCGAGTCGCTGCACCGCAGCGAGGTCGACGTGCTCTTCGAGGCGGTGCGTCGCCTCGCGGCCGACGGCACCGGGATCGTCTTCGTCTCGCACCGCCTCGACGAGGTGCTCGGGCTCTCCGACCGCATCGTCGTGCTGCGCGACGGGCACAAGGTCGCCGACGAGCCCGCGCACGAGGTCGACGAGACGCGGCTCATCGGATTCATCACGGGCGCCGAGGACGGCGCCACCGTGCGGACCGCGCCGGTCGTGAGCCCTCCGGAACCGCGCGAGGAGCGCGCCGGGGACGGCGCTCCGGCGAGCCCGACCGCCCTCAGCGTGCGCGGGCTCCACGGCGCGAGCGTCGAGGGACTCGACCTCGACCTGCGGCCGGGCGAGATCGTCGGCGTGGCGGGCGTGCTCGGGTCGGGTCGTGAGGCGGTGCCGTCGCTGCTGTACGGTGCCGGCGAGGCATCCGCCGACATCTTCGACGTCTCGGGCCAGCCGTACGCCGATCGCTCGCCCGCCGCGAGCCTCGGCCGGGGCATCGCGTTCGCCCCGGGCGACCGCGCGCACCTGGGCATCGTGCGCGAGTTCACCGCGCGCGAGAACCTGACGCTGCCGCAGCTCGGCACGGTGACCGGCGGCCTCGGTCGCATCCTGTCGCGTCGCGAGCGCGCGGAGAGCGACCGGCTCCTGACCGAGTACGACGTCAGGCCGCACCGGGCCGAGCAGCGGATCTCGCTGTTCTCCGGCGGCAACCAGCAGAAGATCGTGCTGGCCCGTGCGCTGCGCGACCGGCCGAGGGTGCTGCTGCTCGACGAGCCCACGCAGGGCGTCGACGTCGGCGCGAAGGCGACGATCTATGCCGCGATCGGCCGGGCCGCCGCCGACGGCACGGCGGTGCTCGTGAGCTCCTCCGACGCGAAGGAACTGCTCGCGATCTGCGACCGCGTCGTCGTCATGCGCGACGGCCGCGCGGCCGCGGTGCTCCAGGGCGACGACCTCACCGAACACCGACTCATCGCCGAGGGGTACGGCCTGCCGTGACCTCCACCTCCCCGAACACCCGCAACAGAGGAGCATCCGTGACCAGCAGACGCGCCGAGATCCGCCGCGCACTCTCCTTCCGCAACATCAGCGCGATCTACATCTTCATCGTGCTCTTCGTCGTCTTCACCATCTGGATCCCGGAGAAGTTCCTGCAGGTGGGCGTGTGGCGCTCGCTGCTCGACGCCGAGGCGCTCACCGGCATCGCCGCGATCGCCGCGCTCATCCCGCTCGTCGCGGGGTCGCTGAACCTCGCGGTGGGCGCGCAGGTCGGATTCAGCGCGATCCTGGCCGCATGGCTCCTCGGCGTGGCGCAGCTGCCCATCGCCGTGGAGCTGCCGGCCGTGCTGCTCGCCGGCGCGCTGATCGGCCTGGTCACCGGCCTCGTCATCACCAAGCTCCGCGTCGAGCCGATCATCGCCACGCTCGGCATGAGCTCGATCCTGCTCGCCGGCATGGCGTGGGTCTCGAACAGCCAGCAGATCCTCGGGCTCGACCCGGCTTACCGCGAGATCGCGACCTCGCGCTTCCTCGGCATCACGGTGCCGGTCTGGGTGCTGCTCGCCGTCGCGATCGTGACCTGGTACGTGCTGGAGCGCACGCCGGTCGGGCGCCGCATGTACGCGGTCGGGTTCGCGCCCGAGGCGTCCCACCTGGCGGGGATCGGCGTCGACCGCCTGCGCATCGGCTCGCTCGTCGCGGGCGGCGCGCTCGCGGCGCTCGCCGGGGCGCTGCTCACGAGCCGCCTCAACGCGGGCGACCCGACGGTCGGGCCGTCGTTCCTGCTGCCCGCGCTCACCGCCGTGTTCCTCGGCGCCACGCAGTTCCGCGCCGGGCGCTTCAACGTGCTCGGCACGATCGTCGCGCTGTACGTGCTCGCCGTGGGCATCAAGGGCCTCCAGCTCGCGGGGCTCCCGCGCTGGGTGAACGACCTCTTCTACGGCATGTCGCTCATCCTCGCCGTCGCGCTCTCCCAGTGGGAGAAGCGGGAGAAGCGCAAGGCCGCCGAGGGGGACGACGCAGCGGAGGAGGACTCGTCGCCGACGCCGCCCGCGAAGGACGGTGTCGCGGCCGGGGGCTGAGCCCGGGGCATCCGCCGCCCGGTCGCATCCGTCACCACTGGAAGAAGTAGAGGTGCTGCAGGGTGATCGCCAGCGCCAGCTGGATCGCCAGCGCGGGTCGCACCCAGGCGCGCGGCAGCAGGGCGGTGCCGACCAGCAGCCAGGGCACGAAGGGCAGCCAGATGCGCTCGACCTCGGCCTTGCTCATCTGCGAGAGGTCGGCGACGAGCAGCGTCGCGGCGGCGGCGAGGGTGAGCACCACGACGACCTCGACCGGGCGGCTCCAACTGCGCCACTCGCGCACGCGCGCTGCGGTGAGACCGACGGATGCCCCTGCCACGAGGCCCGCACTGCACGCGAGCGCGGCGAGGTCGCCCCAGATCCAGTACGACGCCGGGCGGCGGCTGGCGATGCCGTCCCAGTATCGGTCGACCAGCACGGGGTAGGCCTCCCACCACGCGAACCCGGCGGCGGCGAAGACCAGCACGGGCACGAGGGCGGCGCCCACCGCCCACGGCAGCGGCCGCCAGTCGCGCCCGAGCACGAGCACCGCGACCGCGAGCAGGCCCATCAGTACCAGGCCGTACGACAGCAGCACGCCGTAGCCGAGCAGCAGGCCCGCGCCGATCGCCCACGCGGCGGTGGCCGCGTGCGAGGCGGCGCGGGTCGCGTACGCGAGCAGGCAGAGCCCCCACGCGGTGAACGCGGCGAAGAGCGCGTCGCCCGAGACCGCCATCCAGATGGCGGAGGGCCCGAGCACGAGGAACGGCGCGGCGCGGCGCGCGGCGAGCTCGGCGCCGAACCGGCGCATCGTCAGCATGACGGCGAGCGGGATGGTCGCGGCGAGCCCGAGCACGAGCCACCCGGCGGCGGCGCCCGATCCGAGCCCGATGCGCACGAGGCCGACGAAGAGGACGAGCGCGCCGGCCGGATGCCCGGCGATGTGCACCCGCCAGTTGTCGGGATGGTCGCGCGGGATGCGCTCGATGAACTCCTCGAGCGTCGCGCCCAGGTCGGTCACCTCACGGGCCGTGGGCAGGTACTCGATGTCGGCGTCGAGCACCGCGGCGATGCCGTCGAACCCGTCGACGAGCGCGAGCATCGCGAGCCACGCGGCACCGGTCAGGTAGGCCGCGAGGAGCAGCCAACCCCAGCGCAGCCGCATCGCGAGGGGAGCGGCGCCGACGAGTGCGAGCACCGCGATCGCGATCGCCGGCGCGCTGCCCGGCCCGAAGCGCGGATCCCAGAACCCGTGCAGCGGCGGACCGCCCTTGACGGCGACGTCCCACCCGGTCCAGAGCGGGATGAGCACGGATGCCGCGACGAGCAGCGCAGCCGCCGTGATGCCGACCCACGTGATGCGGTGCGCGCGTCGGGTCGGGCCGACCAGGTCGTCCACCGGGGCATCCGCTCGGCTCGCCTGCTCGGGCCCCGGACTCGTCATGGCTCGACCCTACGGCCGGGGCCGCGCGGCGCGGGAGGCCCGTTCGGGTTTCGTCACATCCTCGCCGCGCCGGCCGCGTCAGGCGCCCCGGCCGAGACCCGCCTCGCGGGCGGCGACGATCGCCTGCGCCCGGTCGGAGACGCGGAGCTTGGCGAAGATGCTGGAGATGTGGTTGCTCACGGTCTTCGTCGAGACCTGCAGACGGTGGGCGATGCCGGCGTTGTCGCGGCCCTGGGCGATGAGGTCGAGCACCTCGCGCTCGCGGTCGGTGAGCTCGGGGAAGGCCGTGACGGTCGGGCCCGTGGCATCCGCGTGCCGGAAGAACGCGGTGAGCTGCTGCGCGACCGCCGGACCGAAGAGCGCCTCGCCGCGGGCTGCCGCCCGGACCGTGCGGAGCACGTCGGCGGTGTCGGCGCCCTTCAGCACGTAGCCGCGCGCGCCGGCGCACATGGCGGCGAACAGCGAGTCGTCGTCCTCGAGCATGGTGAGCATGACGACCGCGGTGCCGGCGTGGTCGGCGGTGATGCGACGGGTCGCCTCGATGCCGTTCATGTCGGGCATCATCACGTCCATCAGCACGACGTCGGGGCGCAGCGCCTCGACCTGCGCGATCGCCTCGGCACCCGTCTCGGCGCTGCCGACGACCTCGGCATCGTCGGCGCGGCCGATGAGCGCGGCGAGGCCGTCGCGGAAGAGGCGGTGGTCGTCGACGACGAGCACGCGCACGGCGGGCGCGGCGCTCGGCGGGGCATCCGCTCGCGTCTCGGTCACGACGCCGCCTCGGACGAGGCCTGCTCGGCGACGGCCGCCTCGCGCAGCGGGATGGTGGCGACCACCTCGACGCCGGCCGGGCCATTGCCGGCGTGCACTGCGAATCGTCCGCCGAGCTCCTCGGCCCGCTCGCGCATGGTGCGCATCCCGAGCCCCGTTCCATCGCCCTCGGCCATGCCGCGGCCGTCGTCGCGCACCGCGACGACCAGCGCCGGCCCGTCGATCGCGAGCGTGACCGTGCACCGCGTCGCGCGCGCGTGCCGGATCGCGTTGGTGACCGCCTCGCGGGCGATGTGGTACCCGGCGACCTCCACGGCCGCGGGCACCGGCGGCAGCGGATCGGGCACCGACGCGATGCGCACGGCCATGCGCCCGGAGCCGTCGAGCTGTGACGCGTGCGCGCGGAGCGCACCGGCCAGGCCGAGCTCGTCGAGGGTCGGCGGGCGCAGTGCGTGCACGAGCCGGCGCACGTCGGCGACGAGCTCACGGTTGCGTTCCTTGAGCGCGGCGGCGACCTCGGCCGCGCCCTCGGGATCGCTGCCGACCCGGTCGAGGATCTCGTCGAGCTGGAACGTCTGCGCCGCCAGCGACGGGCCGAGCCCGTCGTGCAGGTCGCGGCGGATGCGCCGGCGCTCCTCCTCGCGGGCCAGCACGAGGCGCTCGCGGGACGCGCGCAGGTCGGCGGTGAGTCGCACGGTGCGGGCGACGGATGCCGCGGGGCCGGCGATGTCCGCGAGCAGCGCGAGGTCGCCCTCGGAGAGGGGTTCGCGCGGTGATCGGGGCGCCGCGATCAGCCGGCCGACGAGTTCCCCGCGGTCGCGCAGCGGCACCGAGGCGCCGGTGCCCGGAGGCGGCGGAGTGCCGTGCGCGGCCTGCACCACCCAGGCGCCGTCCTGCTCGAGCTCGACCGCGACGCCCGGCAGCTTGAGCGACTCGCCGACCGTGTCGACGAGGGTCTGCAGCGTCTCCTCGGGCGTGCCCGCCTCCGACAGCAGGCGGCCGAGTTCGGACATGACCGCGTAGGGATCGTCGCGGCGTCCGAACATCACGCGGTTGACGACGCGCTGGAGCGCGTCGCGCAGCGGGGCCACGCCGACGGCCACGAGCACGGTCGCACCCAGCGCGAGGGTCGGCTGCTCGACCGGGAGGAGGCTTCCGACGCCGACGACGAGCACGACGTAGACCGCGGTGATCGTCAGCGTGAGCGTGCCGTAGACCACGGTGCGGTTGATGACGAGGTCGATCGAGTGCAGCCGGAAGCGCAGCACGGCGATGCCCCAGGCGACGGCGAGCCCGACCAGCGCGATCGAGCCGACGACGTCGAGCGCCGGGGCGAGGCCGAGGTCGACGCCGAAGACGTTGAACGCCAGCGAGTTCAGCACCTCGCTCGCGAGGAGTGCGAGCAGCACGAGCGCGAACGCGAAGACGACCCAGGCCAGTTGCTGCCGGGTCTCGCGTGACCGGGCGCGCCGCCACCGGGTCACCAGGCTGCCGAACGACACCACGACGGTGGCGGCCACGAGCACCAGCCAGGGGAGGCCGACGGTGAACTCCAGGACCTCCGCGGGCAGCACGATGACGCCCAGCGGGTTGGACGGAGGCTCGTCGAGCGCGAACATGAGGTTCTCGGCCGGGCGTGCGACGAACGCGAAGAACGCGATGTAGGCGATCCAGCCGGCCGCGACGGTGGCCACGGCGCGCCGCCAGCCCGGCGAGGCCGCGGTGCCGTCGGGGAAGAGCGACGGCAGCAGCAGCACGCCGAGCAGGAAGCCGATCGGGAAGAGGTCCTGCAGCCACACCGCCGCCGCGGCGAGCGGAAGCCCGTCGGGCACGGCGAGGAGGGCGTAGTACCCGGCCGCATTGACCACGATCGAGGTCGCGCCGAACGCCAGCATGAGCGCGCCGTACCCGGTCGGTCCGCCGCGCACGACCACGAGCGCCCCGACCGACGCCATGGTGAGGGCGAACAGCGAGCCCGCGGCATCCGCCAGCGCGAACTGGCCGACCAGCAGGCTGTCGGCGCCCGCCAGCGCGAACACCACCCACGTGGCCAGCCAGGCGGCGACGACCAGGAGCCACACCGCGACGGCGGCGACGGTGGCTGGCGAGGCACCCCGGCGCAGCACGGATCGTGGCTGCGTCATCGAGGTCGTCTCGGCCACCGTCGCCTCCGGCGATTGGAGTGCTGGTGCCATTATGCCGTTCCGGTTCGTCGCCCGGCCGGGGTCAGCGGTCGGCGGTGGACGCCGCTGCGGGTTCCGCCGTCGTGGGCGTGTCTGCCGGGAGCACCGGGACGCCGCGCTCGAGCACGATTCGCCGGACCAGGAGCACCGCGAAGCCCGCCGCCCACGCGATCGCGAGCACGGCCCAGACGGTGCCGAGGCCCGACTCCGCGCCCGGGAAGGCGAGCGAGTGCACGGCGAAGAGCAGGGTGCCGCCGACCGCGATCCAGGCAGGAAGCCTCGTGCCGTCGGCGCGGCTCGAGCCGATCGCCGCAGCCGCGGCGAGCGTGATGCCCATGAGCGCGTTGGTCGCCCAGTGCTCGGGCTCGACGTGCGGGTCGCCGGTGGCGTCGCCGAGCTGCAGCACCGCGTTGACGACCGCGTAGGCCGCCCAGGGCACCGCGGCGACGAGTGCCGCGATCGCCATCGGCACGTCGAAGCCGGCCGGGCGGAGCAGGTCGCGGGCGCGCGGGTGGAACACGGCGAGCAGCACGATCGGCGCGAGCAGCAGGCCCTCCTCGATGAGCCACTCGCTGAGGGTGCCCGAGAGCCCGTAGACGACGGTCGCGCCGAGCCCGATCGCGAGCAGCAGCTGCATCGACCCGACGCGCCGCGCGGGCCGTCGCCACTGCGCGAAGGCGGAGAGCACGGCGGCCCACGACATGACCCCGATGGCCATGTAGTGCGCCCGCTCCGCCTCGAACGCGGCGATGTCGTCGGCGCCGGCGTCGGGGTCCGACTCGCCGAGCATCTCGCCGAGCACCTCCGGGGGGAGCCACATGAGCGCGACCTCGGTCAGGCCGAACAGGTTGCGGAGCAGGATCCAGAGCGGCACCAGGATCACGAGCACCGTGAACACGATGCGCCGCGTCCTCGACTGCTGCCAGGCGGACGGTGTTGCGGGGCGTTGCGTGTGCATGTCGCACGTCCTCTCGTCGATGTGGTGCGAACGTATGGCGGGGGCGTTCCCGGGCGCATGGGTGCGCGCTCCCATCCGGCCCGGAATTCGGTGGGGTATCGTCGCGGACACGGTCGGCGGAGTGGATCGGGGGCGGCATGGTCGGGGACGCGAGGCGCGACGCCTGGCGCTACCGGGTCGACCGGGCCGCCGAGGAGTTCCTGCGCGAGCGGGACGGCGACCCGGCC
The DNA here is from genome assembly GCF_027925245.1 of Agromyces rhizosphaerae. Lineage (NCBI taxonomy): Bacteria > Bacillati > Actinomycetota > Actinomycetes > Micrococcales > Microbacteriaceae > Agromyces > Agromyces rhizosphaerae. The sequence goes on along the minus strand of NZ_BSDP01000001.1, from coordinate 1,550,920 downwards.
GAGGAGCAGGGCGAGACGGATGCCTCGGGCGCGACCGGCGACTCCGGCGGCGCGGGCGCGCCCGACGAGTCCGCGCGCGTGCCGACCGCGACCGAGCGCGCGGCCTACGTCGAGACCGCGATCCAGCAGGCGATGCGCCGCGGCGAGTTCGACGACCTGCCCGGAGCGGGCAAGCCGCTCGAGGGGCTCGACGGGCGGCACGACCCCGACTGGTGGATCCGGCGGAAGATCGAGCGGGAGCAGCTCGGTGGCCTCGGGCCGCCGGCGCTGACGCTGCGGGTCGAGCACGCGCAGCTCGAGGAGCGGCTCGACGGGATGCAGCGCGAGCAGGCCGTGCGCGATGCGCTCGAGGACTTCAACCGGCGTGTGATCGACGCCCGGCGGCAGCTGCTCGGCGGGCCGCCGGTCGTGACGCCGACCCGAGACGTCGAGGCCGAGGTGGCCGCATGGCGCACGCGGCGCGAGGAACGGCGTGCAGCGGCGGCCGTCGCCGCGGAGCTCGAGCGCGAACGGCAGGCGCGCCGCGCGCGCGAACGTCGCTCGTCGGTGTTCGGGAAGTGGCTGCGCCGACCTTCCTGAACCGCGTGCGGTCGCGTCGCTAGGGGAGCTGCACGTGAAGCCCGCCATCCGCGTGCTCGACGCGCAGCGCGGTGTGGTCGGGGATGCGCGGGAGCCCGAGCCGGTCGGCGGTCTCGCTCGGTGCGTCGCCGACCACCACGACCTGCGCGCCCGAGGCGACGCCGGCGCGGATGCCGGCCTCCGCATCCTCGAAGACGAGGCAGTCGGATGCGGCGACGCCGAGCTGCTCGGCGGCGCGGAGGTAGGGCTCGGGGTCGGGCTTGCCCTTGGTCACCACCTCGGAGGTGACGATCACGGCCGGGATCGGCAGGCCGACGCCCGCCATGCGCTTCTCGGTGAGCGGTCGGGCGGCGCTCGTGACGAGCGCCCAGCTGCCGTGCGGCAGCGAGTCCAGCAGGTCGCGGGCGCCGGCGATCGCCGTCACGCCCTCGGTGTCGTCGTACTCGATGCGGCTGAGGTCGGCGACCACCGCATCGATGTCGGTGCCGTGCGGGGCGTACTTCCGCGCGGTCTCGACCATGCGCACGCCGTGCGAGGTCGCGAGGATCTCGGCGACGTCGAGGTCGAACCGCCGGGCGAACTCGGCCCAGATGCGCTCGACCACCGGATGCGAGTCGACGAGCGTGCCGTCCATGTCGAAGAGGATCGCGCGAGCGGAGATGGTGCGTGTCACCACTCCAGTCTCGCAGGCGACCCCGCTCGGACGCGGATCGGCCCCGGCGGACGTGGTCCACCGGGGCCGATCGGGGTGCTGCTGCAGGCTAGGCGCGGGCCTCCGAGGAGTCCGCGGCGTCGGCCTCGGGGGCATCCGCCTCGCCCTCGCCCTCGTCCTCGTTCGACGGCGAGCCGTCGGCGTGGTGACGGCGCTCGAGCGCGGCGCCCTCGACGTCGACGTTCGGGATGATGCGGTCGAGCCACTTGGGCAGCCACCAGGCCGAGCGGCCGAGCAGGTGCATGATCGCCGGCATCAGCAGCATCCGCACCACGAAGGCGTCGAGCAGGATGCCGATCGCGAGGCCGAATCCGATCGAGCGGATCATGACCGACTCGGCGAAGATGAACCCGCCGAACACCGAGATCATGATGAGGCCCGCGGCCGTCACGACCGAGCGGCCGGCGCGGAAGCCCTGCATCACGGCCAGGCGCGCGGGTGCCCCGTGCACGTACGCCTCGCGCATGCCCGAGGCGAGGAACAGCTGGTAGTCCATCGCGAGCCCGAACAGGATGCCGACGAGGATCACCGGCAGGAAGCTCAGGATCGGGCCGGTCGCGTGCAGGCCGATGAGCTCGGCGCCCCAGCCCCACTGGAACACCGCGACGGTCGCGCCGTAGGTGGCGAACAGCGACAGGATGAACCCGCCCGTGGCGATGAGCGGCACGAGCAGCGACCGGAACACGACGATCATGATCAGCAGCGAGAGCCCGACCACCACCGTGAGGTAGAGCGGCAGCGCGTCGTTGAGGTTCTCGGAGATGTCGATGTTGATCGCCGCCTGGCCGGCGACGCCGAGGGCGTACTCGCCGTTGACCGGGGGCAGCTCGCGCAGGTCGCGCACGAGCTGGTCGGTCGAGACCGAGTTCGGGCCCTCCGCCGGCACGACCTGGAACGCGGCGAGCGTGCCGTCGTCGGAGATCGCGATCGGCGCGACGGCGACGACCGAGTCCTGCTCGGAGATGACGGTGGCGACGTCGAGCTGCGCCTGCAGCTGCTCGGCGTCGTCCTGGCCGCCGGGCAGTTCGGCGGTGACCAGCAGCGGGCCGTTCGCGCCCTCGCCGAACGCCGCCGCGGTCAGCTCGTGTGCGACGTAGCCGGGCGAACCCTCGGGCTCGCTGGAGCCGTCGGGCAGGCCCACGCGCATCGACAGGGACGGGATCGCGACGACGAGCAGCGCCACGATGGTGCCGAGCATGGTGAGCACGGCGCGCCAGTTGCCCATCGGCTTCGCCGCGGTGTCCTCGTGGTGCACGGTGCCGACCGCCGCGCGGGCCTTCCTGCTCAGCACGCGCATGCCGATCAGGCCGAGCAGCGCCGGGATGAGCGAGGTCGCGATGAGCACCGCGACCAGCACGGCGAACGCGCCCACGGTGCCCATGAGGCCGAGGAACGGGATGCCCGTGACGTTGAGTGCGAGGAGCGCGACGATCACGGTCGAGCCCGCGAACACGACCGCGTTGCCCGCGGTGCCGTTGGCCAGCCCGATCGACTCGTGCAGGTCGGCGCCCTCGAGCAGCTGCTTGCGGTGGCGGTTGACGATGAACAGCGCGTAGTCGATGCCGACCGCGAGGCCCAGCATGATGCCGAGCACCGGGGTGACCGACGACATGTCGACGACGCCCGAGAACGCCATCGACCCGAGCACCGCGATCGCCACGCCGACGAGCGCCGTGATGATGGGCAGGGAGGCGGCGATGGCCGTGCCGAGCATGACGAGCAGCACGATCGCGGCGATGATGAGGCCGACGATCTCGCCGATACCGACCAGCGACGGCACGGTCTGCGCGATGGTGGTCGAGAGGCCCATCTCGGTGCCCTCGATGGGGCTCGCCTCGAAGAACTCCGCCGTGGCGACCTTCGATTCGGTCTCGAGCTCGAGCAGCGACACCTCGTAGGAGATGTTCACGAGCGCGGTCGCGCCGTCCTCCGAGACGACGCCGATGCCTTCGGAGAGTGCGAGCAGCTCGGCGCCCTGCTCGAGCAGCTCGGCCTGCTCCTCGAGCTCGACGCGGCCGTCGTCGATCTGCTGCTGCTGGTCCGCGATCTCGTCGCGACCCGCGTCGAGCTGCGCCTGCTGCGCGTCGAGCTCGGCCTGCTGGGCGTCGAGCTGGGCCAGCTGCGCGTCGATCGCGGCGAGCTGCTGCGGGGGTGCGCCGGCGGCCTCGGCCTGCGCGCGGGCGGCGTCGAGCTGGGCCCGGCCGTCGTCGAGCTGGGCCTGACCGTCGTCGAGCTGGGTCTGGCCGGCCTCGAGCTGCTCGAGGGCGGCGTCGAGCTGTTCCTGCCCGTCGTCGAGCTCGGTGCGTGCGTCGGCGATCTGCTCGCGCCCGTCGACGATCTCCTGCCGGGCGTCGTCGAGCTCCTGCTGGGCGTCGAACGGGTCGATCACGTCGGCGACCTGGGGAAGGTCGGTGGCGTCCGCGGCGAGCTCGGAGATCGCCTCGCGCTGGGCGTCGGTGAAGGGCTCGCCGTCGGTGCTGCTGTAGACGACGGTGCCCGAGGCGCCGGCGTAGTCGGGGAGCTCCTCGGCGAGGGTGTCGGTCACCTCTCCGGAGGCGGTGCCGGGCACGTCGAAGCTGGTGGCCAGGCCCTTGAAGCCGACCGCGAAGCCGACGCCCGCGGCGCCGAGCACGAGGACCCAGGTGAGGATCACCACCCACGCGCGCCGCGCGCTGAGCTTGCCGAGTCGATAGAGCAGTTCGGCCACGCCGAGACCTCCCGTTGTCGTAGGTGCGAGGAAAGAATACGCAACGGTGCGTCTCGTTGACTGAGTATAGGGTGAGAACATGAACGAGCGACGCCGCGGAGCCGTTCGCAGCGAGGCCGCGCACCGCTCGATCCTCGAGGCGACGGCCGCCCTCTTCGCGGAGAAGGGCTACGACCACCTGACCATCGAGGGCATCGCCGCGCGCGCCCACGTGGGCAAGCAGACGATCTACCGGTGGTGGCCGTCGAAGGCCGAGGTCGTGGCGGAGTGCGTGCTCGAGGGCGTGCTGCTGCCCGACCAGTTCATGCCGCCGGCCGCCGGGCACATCCGCGACGACATGATCGCCTGGCTCGGGTCGCTGATGGAGTTCGTGACCGGCGAGGAGCACGCCGGCCTGTTCCGGTCGCTGGTGGCGGCCGCGATGGACAATGCCGAGATCGGGCGGATGCTCCGGGCGAAGCTCGGCGACGAGTCGGTGATGGTGCGCCGCCTCCAGCACGCGGTCGATGCGGGGGAGGTGCGGGCGGATGCTCCGCTGTTCGACGTCTCGGAGGCCTTCGCCGGGTTCCTCGCGCTGCGCGTGCTGAGCCGCGAGCGGGGCGAGTCCGACGCGGCCGAGCGGATGGTCGACGCGGTGCTCGGGCCGTACCTCGCCTGAGTCGATCCGGGTCGCGGGCATGCAGCCCGACGTCGACGCCGGCCCACCGGCCCGCTGACGCCGACGGGCCGGGCGGATGCTGCGTGGCATCCGACCGGCCCGTCGTGTCGTGCACCCCGAGCGGTGCGCGGGGATCAGGTCGCCGACCAGCCGCCGTCCGACGCGAGCACGACGCCGTTGACGTTCACGCCGTCGTCGCTCAGCAGGAAGGTGATCGACGCGGCGAGGGCCTCGGCCTCGGCGGCGTCGGGCAGGATCGCCATCGCCTGGCGCACGCGCTGCGCACCGAGCGGGGACGCGAACGACGCCTCGATGTTCGTGATGGTCGGGCCGGGGGCGACGGCGTTCACGCGCAGGCCGTACGGCGCGTACATGAACGCGGTCGACTTCGTGAGACCCACGACCGCGTGCTTCGACGTCGTGTAGGCGACGCCGGCGGCGGACCCGCGCAGGGCGGCCTCCGACGCGGTGTTCACGATCGAGCCCTTGCCCTGCGACAGCATCGCCGGGATGACCGCGCGCGAGAGCTTCATGGTGCCGTCGACGTTCACGCGCATGACGCGCTCCCAGACGGCGTCGGTGAGGTCGCCGAGCGGGGTCATGTCGTCCATGATCCCGGCGATGTTGGCGAGGCCGTCGATGCGGTCGCCCGCGGCGGCGACGATCTCGGCGACCTTGGCGTCATCGGTGATGTCGGCGACGAGGGTCACGATGTCGGCGGCGGGGAACTCCGCGGCGAACTCGTCGAGGCGCTCCTGCGAGACGTCTACGGCGATCACGCGGCCGCCCTCGCGCGCGATGCGCGATGCGGTCGCTCGGCCGATGCCCGAGCCGGCGCCGGTGACGATGATCGTCTGGCCGCTGAAGCGACCGGAGTCGATGCGCTCCTCCCACATCGGCACCTCGACGTCGGGCAGGCCCGTCGGCTCGGCCTCGGCCTCGTCGGCCTCCTCGACCGGGGCCGCCTCGGGTGCGCCCTCGGGCACGTCGCCCGCGGCGGCGCGCGCGACGAGGTCGTCCACCATCTCCTGGCTGAACGATCCCTTGCTGAGCTTGACGAGGCGCTTGAGCGCGAGTCGGTGGACGGGCTTCAGCACGTCCGGGTCCTGCCCGGCCTGAGCGAGCAGGTCGCGGATGATCGGCCCGCCGACCGGGTGGGTCAGCCACGTCTTGATGGAGTCGTTGGCCGTGAGCTCCTTGGGAGTCGTCATGCGAGTTGTTCCTTCTCTTTTGGTGTTGATGCCGCAGGGGTGTCGGCATCGATGACGGATCGCTCCGCTGCGTGGGTTGCAGCGAGATATCCGAAGACTGCGGCCGGCCCGATCGTCGAGCCCGGCCCGGGATAGGTGCGGCCCATGACCGACGCGGTGGTGTTCCCCGCGGCGTACAGGCCCGCGATGGGTGCACCCGACTCGTCGAGCACGCGTGCGTGCTCGTCGGTGACGAGGCCTCCCTTCGTGCCGAGGTCGCCCGGCACGAGCTGCACCGCGGTGAACGGCCCCTTCTCGATGGGGCCGAGGTTGGGGTTCGGCTTCACGCGTGGGTCGCCGTAGTAGTTGTCGTAGACGGTGCGGCCGCGCCCGAAGTCCTCGTCGACGCCGCGTCTCGCCATCTCGTTGAACCGGTCGACGGTCGCGCGGAGCCGATCGGCGTCGACGCCCATCTTCCCGGCCAGCTCGTCGAGCGTCTTCGCCTTGACCGCGATGCCCTGCTGCCACACCGACTTGCCGCCCATGAGCATCGCCGCGAACATGTAGCGCCGGCGGTGGCGGCGATCGACGACCAGCCATGACGGGTTCGTGGGTGCCGTCGATGCGTGCTCGAGCATGTGGTGCCCGAAGTCGATGTAGCTCTCGGACTCGTTGAGGTACCGCTCGCCGTGCTGGTCGACCACGATGCTGAACGGGTCGGAGCGCTCGTTGAGCACGAAGAGCGGCTGCTTGCCCGGGATCGGCACCGACGAGCCCCACCAGGCGTCGTCCATCAGCGCGAGCGCACCGCCGGCGCGCTCGCCGGCCGAGATGGCCGTGCCGAGGTCGCCGTCGGCCGCCGAACTGTAGCCGGGGATGCCGTGGTGCTCCTCGCGCCACTCGCGGTTCACGGCGAAGCCGCCCGCACCGAGCACCACTCCGCGCCGCGCCCGTACCCGGAGCGGGCCGTCGGGCGTCTCGACGACGGCACCGACGACCGCGCCGTCGTCGTCCTGCAGGAGTTCGGTGAGCGGGGAGTCCATCAGGATCTCGGTGCCCTGCCGGCGCGCGATGTCACCGAGGCTCAGCATGAGACCTCCGCCCATGCCGACGAGCTTGCGGCCGGTGATGAGCCCGCCGAGCGTGCGGAACACGAATCGCGTGCCCCGCACGAACCCGGACACGGTCGACCACGCACGCGTGAGCAGCCAGACGTCGTCGGTCATCATCGGGATCGGGACCGCGTCGCCGATGCGCGAGGTCTCGAGCCAGGGGCCGAGCTTCCGGGCGTTGAACGGTACGACCTCGATCGCACGGCCGACCTTTCCGCCCGCCCGGTCGGGGTAGTAGTCGGGGTAGTCCTTCGCGCACGCCCACTTCACGCCGAGGCGCTCGAGCATGCGGTACACGGGAGTCACCGAGTCGACGAACGCCTCCCGTCGCGCCTGCGAGCTCGCCGGGCCGATCGCGTCGACCGGGCCGATCGCGGCCTCCATGTACGTCAGCGCCTCCTCGCGCGAGTCCTCGATCCCGCGGTCCCGCATCTTCGGATTGTCCGGCATCCAGAGGCCGCCTCCGCTGCGCATCGTCGTGCCGCCCCAGCGATCGGTGCTCTCCGCGATGAGCGTCTCGAGCCCTGCGTCGGCCGCGGTGATCGCCGCCGTCATCCCGGCGGCCCCGCTGCCCGCCACGAGGATGTCGACTTCGCGGTCCCAATTGCCTGTGGTCATGGGTCTCCTCCTTCGACCGGACATCGTTGTCCGGTAGTAGTGTATCCCTCATGCCGACGAAGGTTAAGGGCACGGAGGCGGTTCCCAAGGCGAACCGCGGCCCGGTCGCGGGCCCCGAGAATCGACGCGCGCTGGTCGAGGCCGCGCGCCAGGTCTTCGCCGAGTCCGGCCTCGCGGCTCCGCTCAGCTCGGTCGCGAAGCGCGCCGGCGTCGGGCAGGGCAGCCTCTACCGGCACTTCCCCGACCGCATCTCGCTCGCGGCTGCGGTCTTCGACGAGAACATGGACGCGCTCGAGGCCGTCGTCGCCCCGCCCGACTCGACGCTCGATGACCTGCTCGAGCTGATCATCGCGCAGGCGATGGGCTCGACGGCGATCATCGAGCTGGTGCGCCTGCACCGCCACGACGAGCGCGTCGCCGAGCTCGGCGACCGGCTGCACGCCGTGGCCGCGACCGCGCTCGACCGCGAGCACGCCGCCGGGCGCATCGGCGAGCACGTCACCGCCGACGACATCGAGCTCGCGATCAGCATGCTCACGCAGGTGCTGCCCTGGACGGATGACACGGAGCGACGCGCCGTCGCCGACCGGGCGTGGAACCTCTTCCACGCCGCGTTCGCCCCTCGCGACTAGGGACCGCCGGTCGCCCGTCGCGCCTCCCACGGGTCGTAGTCGACCTCGAGCGGCTCCTGCTCCGGGCGCTCCGCCTCGGGCACGTGCTGCAGGTTGACGCGGATGCGGTACCAGAGCGAACTCGACCCGCGCATGCCGTCGACGAGCACGTCGGCCGGATGCAGCAGGGCGACCACGCCCGCGTGGCGCGCCTTCCACCGCTCGAGCCCGTCGAGCGCCTCGTCCCTAGACTTCGCCCGGGCGATCTCGACGAGCGGCATGGCCGACGCGCGCCGGCCCGAGCCGTCGCCGCGGCGGGGCGGCTTCTCGGCGGGGCCCAGTCGCTCGGCGAGTTCGAGCAGCGGGTCGAGGCTGCCCGCGTCATCGTCGATGCCGGCCCAGGGGTCGCCGCGCTCGGCGAACCGCTCGAGCACCGTCGGCACGGTGAACGCCTCGGGGCGCGAGCCCGGCACCTCGCTCCAGTCGAGCGGCGTCGACACACGGGCATCCGCCAGCGGCCGCACCGAGTAGGCCGAGGCCACTGTGCGGTCCTTCGCGTTCTGGTTGAAGTCGACGAACACGCTCTCGCCGCGCTCCTCCTTCCACCACCGTGCGGTCGCGAGCCCGGGTGCGCGGTCTGCGATCTCGCGGGCGAGCGCCTCGGCTGCGAGCCGGACCTCGTGGAAGTCGTGCCGCGGCTCGATGCGGGCGTAGACGTGCATGCCGCGCGAGCCGGAGGTCTTGGGCCAGCCGGTCAGGCCGTGCTCGGCGAGCACCTCGTTCGCGAGCATCGCGACGTCGACGATCTGCCGCCAGTCGACGCCGGGCATCGGGTCGAGGTCGACGCGCAGCTCGTCGGGGTGGTCGAGGTCGCCGGCGCGCACCGGATGCGGGTTCAGGTCGACGCACCCCAGGTTCACGACCCACGCGAGCCCCGCGGCATCCGTCAGCACCGCCTCCTCGGCCGACGTGCCCGAGGCGTAGTGCAGGGTCGCCGTCGTGACGAAGTCGGGATGATTCTCGGGCACGCGCTTCTGGAAGAACGCCTCGCGGTCGATGCCCTTGACGAAGCGCTTCAGCACCATCGGGCGGTCGCGCACGCCGCGGAGGGCGCCGTCGGCGACCGCGACGTAGTAGCGCACGAGGTCGAGCTTGGTCAGCCCGGCATCGGGGAAGACGACGCGGTCGGGACTCGAGACGCGCACCTCGTGGCCCGCGACCTCGAGCAGTTCCTGCTTCCTCGCGGGGGAGGCCACGGGTTCAGCCTACGATGCGACCCGGCGGTGCGCCCGAGCCGATCCTCGCAGCGAACGCAAGAACCGCCCGTGTCGCGAGGCGACACGGGCGGTTCTCGATGACGTGCGACTAGGTCGCGGGGACGACGAACGTCTCGAGGCAGTCCTTCTCCGCGGTGGTGAAGTCGTCGCAGGACGCACCGTTGACCGGCGGCGTGACGGGAACCGCGGCGCTGATCTCCTCGCTGCCGCCGGGGCCGCCGGTGATCGTGTAGTTGGCCGACAGGATGTCGTTGGCGCTGTCCGCCGCGTCCGACGTGAGCACGACCAGGTTGTCGAGCGTGGTCATGGCGGGGACCACACCCGACGTGCCGACGAGGGTGCAGCCGTCGAGGTTGACGATGGTGAACGGCGCCAAGGTTGAGCCACCCAGCTCGATGTTGGTGATCGTCACCGTGATCGGCACGTTGTACGGGTTGGTGACGATGATGCCGAACGCGTAGCCCTTGTAGGTGTCGTTCGAGCGGCCGGGAAGCTTGCAGGCGCGGCCGTCGAGCGTGATGATGCCGGGCGATGCCGCGTAGGCGGGAACCGATGCCGCGACGGCAACGGCGGGTACCGACCAGGCCATGGCCTTGGTCACGGTGCGGCGACTGATGCCCTTCGGCTGGTCGACACCAGAGTTGTCGATCTCGGTCATGTGTGTGTGCCCCTCGCTGAGTGTGGTCTGTGATTGCGCTATGTGCGGTTCGGGTTGCGCTGTGTCGCGAGCATATCGCAGGCGGGCGCGCCACGTCACGGAAAAATCCACCCCCCGAATGAGGGGTGCGTACGCAGAGGGGAATTTCACACTACCCCATGGTTTTGCATATTCGTTGGAAGGGCGCGGATGAGCGCGCTCCCGCGTGTCGCCGGGCGGTGGCGTCGGCAGCCGGATTCGCCTCAGCCGCCCGCGGTCCGACCCGCATCCGTCTGCACGAATTCGATGTGCATCGCCGTCTGGGCGAGCGCGGACATGAGGAAGAAGCCCTGCAGGTTCGCCCAGCCGGCCGACCAGGTGAGCTCGGACGCCACCTCCCACACGGTGTGCGCGCGGTCGCGCTGCAGCACGCGCTGCACCTCGCGCGTGCGGCGGAGATGGTGTTCGGCGGTGGTGATGGTGCGTGCGAACACGCCGCGGAAGCGGTACTCGTGGCCCGGCGCTGCCTCGTTGTCGAAGCGGGCGATGCGCTGAAGCGACGAGAGGTAGTCCGCGAGGGGGTTCGCATCGCCGTGCGCGCCGAGTCCCACGCCCGGGTGGATCGTCGGCAGCAGCAGGTCGCCCGTGAAGAGCACGCCCGCGTCCTCGTCGCGCAGGCAGATGTGGCCCGTGGTGTGACCCGGGGTGTGGACGACCCGCACGCTCCTGCCCGGGATCGGCAGCAGGTCGCCGTCGTCGACCAGGACGTCGGCCGTCGGGCGCTCGACGCGCTCCTCGGCGTGGGCTTCGAGCTCCGCCCGGCGGTCGGCGGGCACCCCCCAGCGGTCGATGGCGTCGGATGCCGCGTGGGCCGGCCGCCGTCCGGCCATCTCGCGCACCGCGCGATCCTCCTCGCGGTGCAGCACGATGCGTGCGCTGGTCGCGGCGCGGAGATCGCCCGCACCGCCGAGGTGATCGGTGTGCAGGTGGGTCGCGGTGACCGTGCGGACGTCGGAGAGGCCCGCGCCCATGTGCGCGAGCCCGGCCGCGAGCACGTCGAGGTGGCCCGTCGTCGGCCAGCCCGGGTCGATGAGGTGCACCCCGCCGGCGTCGTCACGCACCGCGTAGCAGAGGTTGTACGGGATGTGCCCGCCGGGCATCGGCACCGGGATGGACCACCAGCCGCCCGCGAACTCCTCCACGTCGGGCAGCGCGCCGCGCATCGCGGCCGCGTGCTGGGCCGGCGAAGTCGGCTCGAAGGTTCGCGTCGTCACCCACCCACCGTACGGGAGCGGGGTCCGGCGTACCGCACGCGCATCACGATCGCACCAGCGGCGCCGAATCATCCGGTCGGGGTGATGCCTCCGCCCCCGCACCCGGGGGAGGCTGCCGAGCACGGACACCTGCGCGTGCACGCAGGCGCGAGCGAGGGGGCACACCATGACGACGGACGCGTACCGGTCGGTCCTGCCGATCCCGGACCGGGGCCACGTGGGCCTCACCACGTACGACGCGAAGGACCCGGACACGAGCTACCCGCCGATCGAGCGCCTGCGACCTCCGGCGGGTGCGCCCAACGTGCTCATCGTGATGCTCGACGACGTCGGCTTCGGGGCATCGAGCGCCTTCGGCGGACCCGCCGACTGCCCGACCGCCGAGCGGCTCGCCGCCTCCGGCCTGAAGTTCAACAGGTTCCACACGACCGCACTCTGCTCGCCCTCGCGCCAGGCGCTGCTGACCGGCCGCAACCACCACTCCGTCGGCATGGGCGGCATCACCGAGATCGCGACCTCGGCGCCGGGCTACAACTCGATCCGCCCGAACACGGCAGCGCCGCTGGCGGAGACACTGCGCCTCAACGGGTACTCGACGGCGCAGTTCGGCAAGTGCCACGAGGTGCCCGTGTGGGAGGCGAGCCCGCAGGGGCCGTTCGACCACTGGCCCACCGGCTCCGGGTTCGAGCACTTCTACGGGTTCATCGCCGGGGAGACGAACCAGTACGCACCGTCGATCCACGAGGGCACGGTCGCGGTCGAGCCCGACCGCACGCCCGAGGAGGGGTACCACTTCACCGAGGACATGACCGACCGGGCCATCGCCTGGGTGCGCGAGCAGAAGGCGCTCCAAGCGGACAAGCCGTTCTTCCTCTACTACGCCCCTGGCGCGACCCACGCGCCGCACCACGTGCCCGCCGAGTGGAGCGAGAAGTACCGCGGGCGGTTCGACGACGGGTGGGATGCCCTTCGCGAGCGCACGTTCGCGCGACAGCAGGAGCTCGGGGTCGTGCCGCAGGACGCCGAGTTGACCGCCCGCCCGCCCGAGATCCCCGCGTGGGACGACATGCCCGACGACCTCAAGCCGGTGCTCGCCCGCCAGATGGAGGTGTACGCGGGGTTCCTCGAGCACACCGACCACCAGGTGGGCCGACTGATCGACGCGATCGACGCGCTCGGGACGCTCGAGGACACGCTCGTCTACTACATCGTGGGCGACAACGGTGCCTCCGCCGAGGGCACCCCGCAGGGCTGCTTCAACGAGCTGATCACCCTGAACGGCGCCGGCGGCCTCGAGACCACCGAGTTCATGGCCTCGCGCATCGACGACTTCGGCACGCCCGCCGCGTACAACCACTACGCGGTCGGGTGGGCGCACGCGATGGACACGCCCTACCAGTGGACCAAGCAGGTCGCCTCGCACTGGGGCGGCACCCGCAACGGCACGATCGTGCACTGGCCCGCCGGGATCGCGTCGCGCGGCGAGATCCGCTCGCAGTTCACGCACATCATCGACGTCGCCGCCACCGTGCTCGAGGTCGCGCAGCTGCCGCACCCGATCAGCGTGCACGGGGTGCAGCAGATGCCGCTGCACGGCACGAGCATGCGCTACGCATTCGATGACGCCGCCGCGCCCGAGCGCCACGAGACCCAGTACTTCGAGATGTTCGTCAACCGCGGGATCTACCACAAGGGGTGGACGGCGGTCACTCGGCACAGCATCCCCTGGGCGGCATCCGATATGCCCGCATATGACGACGACGTCTGGGAGCTCTACGCCCCCGACGACTGGACCCAGGCCCACGACCTCTCGGCCGAGCAGCCGGGCAGGCTGCACGAGTTGCAGCGGCTGTTCCTCATCGAAGCGACGAAGTACGGCGTGCTCCCGCTCGACGATCGCCGGTTCGAGCGGTTCAACGCGGAGATCGCCGGGCGCCCGCTGCTCGTGTCGGGGAACTCGCAGCTCCTGTTCGGGGGCATGGGGCGGCTGACCGAGAACTCCGTGATCGTGCTGAAGAACAAGTCGTTCTCGGTGACCGCGTCGATCACGGTGCCCGACGGCGGCGCGAACGGCGTGCTGCTCGCGCAGGGCGGGGCGTTCGGCGGCCTCAGCCTCTACCTGCACGAGGGCCGACCCGCGTTCTGCTACAACCTGTTCGGCCTGCAGCAGTTCATCACCCGAGGGGACGCGGCGGTGCCGGCGGGCGAGCACCAGGTGCGCGCGGAGTTCGCCTACGACGGCGGCGGGCTCGGCAAGGGCGGAACCGTCGGCGTGTTCGTCGACGGCGCGAAGGTCGGCGAGGGCCGTGTCGACGGCACGGTGCCGATGCTCTTCTCGGGGGACGAGACCACGGATGTCGGAAGCGACGACGCGACGCCCGTGAGCAGCGACTACTCACCCGCGGAGAGCCGCTTCACGGGCACGGTGCACTGGGTGCAGCTCGACGCCGGGCTCGACGACCACGACCACTACATCGCGCCGGAGGACCGATTGCGGGTGGCGATGGCCCGTCAGTAGGTGCGACGGGGTCGATGTCGGGGGCAGGGGGCGCGGATGGTCGCGGAGGTCTTCGAGATCGTCGTGCGCGGCCGGGTGCCCGAGGCACTCGCAGCGGAGCTGGTCGGATTCGAGATCCGGCCGGACGCGGAGACGACCGTGGTCCGCGGCCCCGTCGCGGACCAGGCGAAGCTGCTCGGGGTCCTCGGGCTCATCCGCGGGTTCGATGCCGCGATCGTGTCGGTCACCTCTCGAGGGCCGGCCGTGGACTGACTGCCGGGAGGAGCCCGAGCTCGCGCGCGCGGGCGATCGCCGCACTGCGGCCGGAGACTCCGAGCTTCCGGTAGATGTGCGCCAGGTGGGTCTTCAACGTGTTCACCGAGACGTAGCAGCGCCCGGCCAGCTCCACGCTCGTGGCGTGCTCGGGGAGCAGCGCGAGGACCTCGAGCTCGCGTTGGGTGAGCGGCTCGGCGAGGTCCCCGTTGGCATGCAGCGGATGCTCCGCGAGGCGTCGCTCGAGCGCGCGATCGACGAGGCCCGAGCGGGTCACCGCCAGTTCGGCGAGCAGGCTCGAGATCGGCCCCTCCGCCTGCGCGAACGGTTCCGCGATCCCCTCCGGCTCCGCGGCGTCGAGCGCCCGGGTGGCCGAGGCGAGTGCAGGCCCGTGGCGGCCCTCGAGCTCGGCGATCGCGGCGTGCGCGAGCAGGTGCTGCACGGCCCGCAGGGGATCGGTCGAGGCGTCCGGAGGCGCCCACGTCGCGAGCAGGTCTCCCGCCTCGTCCAGGCGACCAGTTCCGATGAGCGCGGCGAGCAGTTCGTACCGGGCAGCTGGGCCGCGCGAGGCCGCGTCGGGCCCGCAGACGTGCAGTGCCTCCGCGGTCCTGCCGTCGTGCCGGAGGGCGAGCATGTGCACCGCCACGAGCTCGTCGTGCACCGCCGGCGCCGGCGGGCCGAGGCCGAGGCGGCCGTCGACATCGGCGGCGGCGAGGGCATCGCCCGTGCGGCCCTCCGCCACGGCACGCGCCGCGTCGATCGCCCTGCCGATCCACGTCAGCTGCGTCCGGCGGTTCGCCTCGGAGCGAAGGGATGCGGAGACCAGCGGCACCTCCGCCGCACTCGGACGCCCGGCGAGTACGGCCGAGCGTGCACGCGCGAGATACGCATCGGCGGCGGACGGGTGCGCCAGCAGCCCGGCGTGGTCCGCCGCGTCGAGGGCCTCCGACGCGAGCAGCCCCGCCGAGGCGCGACGACCCCGCCAGGCGTGCAGCAGGGCGAGCGAGCCCAGCAGTGCGACGCGGAACGGCACGTAGTGCGCGGCGTCGGCGTCGAGCGCGCGCTCCAGCCAGTCCTGCGCGTCGTCGAGGTCCCCAGCGAGGAACCGCGCCCGCCCCGACGAGCCGATCGCGAGGGTGCGCAGGTGCGCGGGCGACGTCAGGCCCAGGACGTCCTTCGGGCGCGCGTCGGGGTGCGCGTCGAGCAGTTCGAGTGCCGTGTCCGCCGCGTGGATGGACTCCTCGGGTCGTGACGCCCACTGCGCCGTCGCGGAGATCCAGGCGTGCGCGCTCGCGCGCTTGCCGACCGTCGCCCTCGGGTCGGCGGCGATGCGCGAGAGCAGGTCGACCGCGGTGATCGCGTCGCCCTCCATGCCGATGAGCATGGCGAGCTCGAGGGAGACGTCGAGGCGGTCCGCGCGCGCCGACTCCGGCACGCTCGAGATCCACCGGATGACGGTGCGCATCTCGCCGCGCTCGAAGACCTCGCTGCGCGTCGTCATGATGGCCTCGATCGCCCGCGGCCAGTCCTCCGCGCGGAGCAGGGCCTCGATCGCATCCGGCATCTCGCCCCGCGCGAGGTGGAAGTCCGCGGCACGACCCAGCAGTCGCGCCTCCGCACCGGGGTCCGTCACCCTGAGGTGGTGGCGCAGCAGGTCGCGGAAGAGATGGTGGAAGCGGAACCGCGTGCGGCCGGGTTCGAGCGGGACGACGAAGAGCGATTCGTGCGCGAGGCGCTCGAGCAGCACGCCCGCGTCGTCCCTGTCGAGCACGTGGCCGACCAGGTCCGTCGTCATGACCTCCAGCACCGCGAGTTCCAGCAGCAGGGTGCGGTCGTCGGCCGGCAGCGCTGCCAGCACCTCCTCGGTGAGGTAGTCGGCGACCATGCGGTCGGTACCTGCGAACGTCTCGGCAAACGCGAGCGCATCCGCCTCGCGGTAGCGGAGTCCGAGGCCGGCGAGCTGGATGCCGGCCGCCCATCCTTCCGTGCGCCGCAGCAGCAGCGTCCGGATGTCCGCGGGAACGTCCCGTCCGGTGACGCGGTGCAGCAGTTCGGCCGCCTCCTCGTCGGAGAGCGCCAGGTCGGACTGCCGGATCTCGAGCAGTCCGCCGCGAAGCCGGAGCCGGCTCCAGGCGACTGCGGGGTCGACGCGACTGGAGAGGATCAGGTGGACGTTGCCGGGGAGCTCCGCGCCGAGCCGTCCCAGGTCCGCCACGAGGGTGGGGTTCGTGATCCGGTGCAGGTCGTCGAGCACGATGAGCGTCTCGGGGAAATCGCGCAACTCGAGCGCGAGGCTGTCGATGAGGGTGGTTCCCAGTCCACCGCCGTGCAGGCCGGACAGCGAGGAGAGTGGAGCGACCCCCGGCCGTACCGCGTCGAGCGCGGTCAGGATGCGGCGAGCGAGCCGCACCGGGTCGTCGTCGGCGGTCTCGAGGTCGACCCACGCGACGGTCGGGGCGCCGCACTGCGCCGTCCACTGGCGCAGCAGGACGGTCTTGCCGGCGCCCGCCTGGGCGACGACGAGCGTGACGGGCGTGTGCAGCGCCCGATCGAGTCGCTCGCGCAGCCGCGGGCGGTCGACGAGCGTGTCCGGCTCCGATGCCTCGATCATGTCGCTCCGGGCGGTCGTTGGTGCCGCCGTGGACCCGACCCCCGCGGGCCCGCTCGCAGGCTAGCGCAGGGCGCGGATCCACGAGTGGGTCGATCGTCCCGAACGCCGGGACGACCACCGGTCATCCCATCCGGGTGACGTGCCATAGAGGCATCCGCCGATACCGTCGGGACGACCGGGCGCCGATGGCGCGCCCAGGGCGAAGGGAGCGCGTCATGAACCTCTGGGAGTTCCTGGTCTGGCTGTTCTGGATCTACATCGCGATCGCCTGCATCTGGGTCTTCATCATCATCGTGATGGACATCTTCCGTGACCACGGCCTGAACGGGTGGGCCAAGGCCCTCTGGATCGTCTTCCTGATCGTGCTGCCGTTCCTCGCCGCGCTGATCTACCTGATCGCGCGCGGCAGCGGCATGTCCAGGCGCAGGGCCGCCGAGTACCGCGAGGCGCAGGCGCAGGCCGACGCCTACATCCGCAGCGTCGCCGGGTCGGGGGGCCAGTCGGCCGCCGCCGAGATCCACCAGGCGAAGTCGCTGCTCGACAGCGGCACGATCACGCAGGCCGAGTTCGACCAGCTGAAGGCGAAGGCGCTGCAGGGCGGGGCCTGAGCGTCCGCAACGAGGGTCGGAGGGGTGATGCGCAGGGGGAAGCCGGCCGACCGGCCCCGACGGGCGGATGCACCGGAGGCAGGTGCTCCGCCCGACGTCGGGGGCGGCCGCTCGGTGGCATCCGTCGTCATCCCGCGGTCGCTCGCGATCGTGCTCGGCCTCGCGGCCGCGACGGTCGCAGCCATCGGGATGAGCGGCATCTCGGGCATCCTCGCGCCGGTGCTGCTCGCACTGATCCTCACGATCTGCGCGAACCCGGTGCGCACGTGGCTCGAGCGCAACGGCGTGAATCGCGGCGTCGCGACGCTCGCCGTGGCGCTGACGACGTTCGCGCTGCTCGCGGCGTTCGTCTACGCGCTCGTCATCGCGTTCGCGCAGTTCAGCTCGCTCCTGCCCGACTACGCCGACCAGATCGCGGCGATCGGCGCGAACATCTCGTCGTGGCTCAGCAGCATCGGCTTCGGCCCCGACCAAGTGGCGGCGATCGAGCAGGGACTCGACCCGAACAACCTGGTCGCGTTCTTCAGCGGCCTCCTCGGCAGCGTGTTCGGGCTGATCGGCATGCTCGTGGTGCTGCTCACCATGCTCATCCTCATGCCGGCCGATGCGTCCTACGCGCCCACCGTGCTGCGGCAGCTCGAGCCGAGGCGGCCGCACCTGGTCTCCGCGGTGCGCGAGTACGCACACGACGTGCGGCGCTACATGGTGGTCACGACCGTGCTCGGCCTCGTGCAGGGCGTGATCAACGGCGTCGCCCTGGTGATCATGGGCGTGCCCGCGGCGTTCCTGTGGGCGCTGCTGTCGTTCCTCTGCAGCTTCATCCCGAACGTCGGGTACTTCATCGCGATCGTGCCGCCGCTGGTGTTCGGCTACTTCGAGGGCGGCTGGCCGATCGTGATCGCGATCATCGTCGTCTACGGACTGGTGAACGCCGTGGTGCAGTCGATCGTGCAACCGAAGGTGGTCGGCAACGCCGTCGCGCTCAGCCAGACGCTCACCTTCTTCTCGGTGCTGTTCTGGGCGATCATCCTCGGCCCGATCGGTGCGATCCTCGCGGTGCCGCTGACCCTGCTCGTGCGGATGCTGCTGGTCGACTCCGACCCGGGCACGCGTTGGTGGCGCACGGCGCTCGGCGAACTCACCGAGACGAAGTCGATCATGAAGGCCGAGGACGCCGCTGCGCACGAGGCGCGAGCGGAGCGACGCGCCTCCGGCCGCGGACGCCGAAGCTGACGCCGCGTCGCCCCGCGACCGAGTACGCGAAGTGCGGGAACCCCTCGCGGGTTCCCGCACGTTGCGTACTCGGTGGCCCGTTCGGGCGCGGGGCGCATTCCAGGAGCATCCGCCCGAAGTCGACCGAGACACGGCGTGTCGCGCCGGATCAGGCCGGAAACCAAGCGCATCCTCCGGATTGCGTTGCGGAATCCCGCGTGTGGCGGGGTGCTCGCGCACGATCGGTGCCCTGGGACGAGCCGGCGGATTCGAACGTTTCACGCGTGTGACGTATCGTCGTCGCCACTGACGCGCTCACCCCCGCGGCTCGCGCCGCGCCGGGGCCGGCAGGGATGCCGGGCGAGTCGCGAGTGATGACGGCGCAGCGGATGCCGCGCGGGTCGTCGCCGTCTCCGGGGCGCGAACCGGTGGCACCGAGCCGCCGGATGCGGTGGGCTGCGCCCGACGGCCCGCCGAGAGTCCGCACGCGGACACCGCCGCCCAGTCGCGGCGGGAAGGAACATCTCCGATGTCACTCAGCCCGGAGGAACAGCGCCGCACGAGCGCCGAACTGCACGCCAACCTCGACCGCTGCGGGCTCGGCCCCGGCGAGATCCGCGCCGACCTCGGCATGAGCGCGCACCAGCTGAACGAGACCCTCGCCGTCTCCGACGACTCCCGCCCGACCGACGTCTGGCTCGTGCGCGACTACCTCGAGAAGCTCGTCGTCGCACGCGGCGGCACGCCGGTGCCCTACACGGTGCTGACCGAGCGCATGCGCCGGATCGCCGCGAGTTGGTACCCGCTGCGCACGGCACCCACGCCCGTGATCCGGTCGCATGAGGCGGATGCCGCGGGCGGCACGCGCGCCGCCGCGCTCGCGCACTCGCGCTGAGCGTCCACACCCGACCGGGCTCGCCTCGCCGGCCCGTTACCATCGGCGCATGCCGACGACCCTCGTCATCCGCGCACCCGAGCCGCACGAGGCCGAGACGCTCGCCCGCCTGCACGTCGAGACGTGGCGCGAGACCTACACGGGCCAGCTGCCCGACGAGTACTTCGGCGAGCGGATGCTGGAGCAGCGGCGCAGCCTCTGGAACGCGATGCTCGGCGAGCACGACCGTGACGACCTGCGGGTCTCGGTCGCCGAGGCCGACGGAGAGCTGGTCGGCTTGGCCTGCAGCGGACGGCCGCAGAACCCGCAGCATCCGCCTCGCCCGCGCCAGCTCTACATGATCTACGTCTCGCGCACGCACCACGGCACCGGCGCGGGGCAGGGGCTGCTCGACGCGGTGCTCGGCGACGATCCCGCGTACCTGTGGGTGGCGAAGGAGAACCCGCGGGCGCAGGCGTTCTACGCGCGCAACGGGTTCGCGCTCGACGGGGTCGAGCACCCCTACGAGCACGTCGAGACGTTCATCGAGGCGCGGATGGTGCGCTGACGCGTCTCGGCGGCGTTGCGCCGGCGGCGCGTGGCGCTGCGCCGACGGGTGGCTCCGGGGCGTCGGACGCCCTGCGTCGCCTGGCGGCTACGCCTTGATGAACGCCCAGAGCGATGCGGCGAGCCCGACGCCGCCGACCAGCGCGATCAGCCCGATGACACTCCAGAGGATCAGTTCGACCATGCCGCCATCCTGCCGTCGCCGCGAGCGGGGGTCAATGGTCGGCGTCGTCGTGACGGGCGGCGAGTTCGCGCGCGGTGTCGATCGCGCGGCGGAGGGCCGCGTCGTCTCCGCCCGCTCGGGCCGCGGCGTAGCCGACGAGGAACGTGGTCAGCGGCGCGGCCGGGCGCACCACGCGGTGGGCGGCGTCGCCGGCGAGCGAGAGGAGGTCGGCGATGTCGCCCGGTGCATCCTCCACGCCGAGGGCGGCGGACAGCTCGGTCCACCAGCGGTCGAGGATCTCGGGTGCGTCGTCAGCCATGTCCGTCATTCTCCTCGGGTCGGCGGGCGTCGTCCACGGGTGGAGGGACGGCCGGGTGCGAGGGGCGCGTGGCGGCGGTCGGCTCAGGGCGGCGGATGCCCCGGAGGGAGGTCCACGTCGAACTCGGCGGCATCCGCGGCGGTGTCGAGATCGCGCAGCTGCGCGGCCGGCAGCGGAAGCTCGCGCAGGTCGAGCGGCTCGATGAGGCGGCGGAGCGGGAGGCCGTCGAGCGGTCCGTCGGCCGAGAGTGCGCCGATCGCGCTGCGCAGGGCCGCGCCGTCGTAGATCGCGAGGAGCGGTTGCCGGCGGCCGTCGGGGTCGATGGTGATCACGCCGTCGGCGGGAGCGCCGCGCGGCGGAAGCCCGGGCGGCGTCGAGCCGAGCGAGGCGGTTGACCCGGGCGAGGTACTCCCGGGTGCGGCGGGTGCTCCAGGGCGGTCCGCCACCGCCACGAGCGCGGCGACGGCGGCGGCCGGGTCCACGAGGTCGCCCGCGAGCAGCACGATGCGCGCGGCGCCGGCCGGGAGGGCGTCGAGGCCGGCGGCGATGGCGGGGACGGGGCCGCCGAGGGGCGGGTCCTCCCGCACGAGGGCATGCGCGCCCACGTGGGCCGCGAGCGAGGGCGGGCCGACCACGACGATGTGCGCGGCATCCGCCACCGCATCGAGCACGCCGGCGAGCAGCGTGCGGTCGTTCCGTACGAGCAGCGGCTTCGCGACCCCGCCGAGCCGCGAGCCGCGCCCGCCCGCGAGCACGATCGCGTCGTACGCGTCAGCCCCGCTCATGCCGCAACCCTACGAGGCGGGGCTGCCGTGCGAAACGTAGGACTCGATGGGCGACACGCGGGGGTGGGGCTGCGGCGCACCGCGAATCTCCTACGGTTCGCACGCGGCGGTCGCGCCGTGGTGACGAAACGTAGGACCCGATGGGCGACACGCGGGGGTGGGGCTGGGGCGGACCGCGAATCTCCTACGGTTCGCACGGGGTCGGGCGGGGGCGAGGAGGGCGAGGGGGGCGAGAGGGCTGCCCGGTGCGAGCGGCGGGTCAGGGGACCGGGACGGCCGGCGCGGCCTCGGGGGTGCGGGCGATGAGCTCGGTGATGCGGCCCTTGCAGCTGCCGCAGCCGGTGCCGGCGCGGGTGGAGCGGCCGACGCACTCGACCGTGCGGTCGCCCGCGGCGGCGGCCTCGGTGATGCGCTCGACCGTGACGCCGTTGCACCAGCAGACGGTCGCGTCGGGGGCGAACGGGTCGGTGGTCGCGACCACGCCCGCGTCGTCGGAGTCGAGGCGCAGCAGCACGCTGCGATCGGCCGGCAGCTCGCTGCCGCGCTCGAACAGCAGGGTGAGCTCGGCGCCGGTGCGGGGCATCCCGACCGCGACGAAGCCCTCGAGCACGCCGCCCCGGGTGACCATCTTCGCGTACGCGCCGTGCGCGGGGTCGGCCCAGACCGTGACCTCGCGCGGGGCGGGGGCGTGAATTGCGCAGCCGGGGGAGTGCACGCGGTCGGTGGACCCGTCCGTATCGGCTGACTGCGCCGACCCGTCCGGAGGGGTGGTGGGCGAGGCGGCGGTGCCGATGGGCTGCGACGCGGTGCCGGCAGTCGGCTCGAATTCGTCGTCGAACGGGTCGGCCGACACGTCGCCGCCCGACACCACGTCGACGCCCTCGGCCTTGAGCATGACGACCGCGGGGCGTTCCTCGGCCAGCGGCATGCCGGCCGGGTCGCCGCCCGTCGCCTCGGCGGCGAGCCGTGCGGCCAGGGCGTCGGCCTGGCGCCACCCGGGCCCGATGAGTCCGGCAGGCCCACCGCCGACGCGCCCGTCGGGTCCGGCCGAGCCGCGAGCGGCGACCTGGGCGCAGTCGCCGATCGCGAAGACGGCGGGGTCGGTCCAGCTGCGCAGCTCCTCGTCGACCAGCACGCCGCGCTCGATCGCGAGGTCGCATGAGGCGGCGAGCTCGACACGGGGCGCGACCCCGCACGAGAGCACGAGCAGGTCGCCCGGCACCTGCTTGCCGTCGGCGCACTGCAGCGCCTCGAAGATGCGCTCGCCGTGGTGCCCGTGGCGGAACAGCACCTCCTCGGCGCGCGAGTGCGGCAGCGTGAGCGTGCCGCCGGCGCGCGCCGCGCGCGCGAGCAGCCGGCCGGCGCCGTGGTCGAGGTTGCGCTCCATCGGCACGTCGCCGTGGTGCACGACCACGACCTCGGCCCCCTGCTCGGTCGCCGCCAGCGCGGCCTCCATACCGAGCACGCCCGCGCCGAGCACCACGATCCGCTTGCGACCGGCGACCGCCGCGCGCACCGTCTCGGCGTCGTCGAGGTCGCGCAGGGCGACGATGCCGGTGGGCAGCGCGCGCTCGCCGCGGTCGAGTTCGGCGGCGGTCGCGGCGCGCGCGAGGCGGTGGCGCGTCGTGCGCTCGAGTCCGACGAGCGTGGGCACGTTCGCGCGCGCACCGGTCGCGAACACGAGCCGGTCGTAGGGCACGCGGGTCTCGTGGTGGGTGCGCACGACCTGGCGCGACCGGTCGATCGCCACGACGGCCTCGCCGAGCCGCACGTCGACGCCGGCGGACCGCGCGGCCGCCGTGTCGATCACGTCGAGCCGCTCGCGCGAGGCGCGCCCGACGGCGTACTCGCCGACCAGGACGCGGTTGTACGCGTCGTGCGTCTCGGCGCCGAGCACGGTGAGGGCCACGGCACCGGATGCCACGGACGGCAGCAGCTCCTCGACGAAGCGGGCGCCGACCGGGCCGTAGCCGATCAGCACGACGCGCGTCGGCGTGTGGTGCGGAAGCGTCGGGGCGACGTGGGTGCTCATGCGGGGACCTCCTGCGTGGCATCCGCTCGCGTCACGGTGACGAGCGTGCGCTTGAACTCGGGCATCGACGAGATCGGGTCCACCGCGCGCTCGGTGAGCAGGTTGGCGCACTGCTCGCCGGCGAAGTGGAACGGGAGGAAGACGGTGTCGAGGCGGATGCCGGTGGTGACCTCCGCCCGCGCCCGCACGAGGCCGCGGACGTTCGCGACCTCGATCGCATCGCCCTCGGCGATGCCGAGCCGGGCCGCGGTCGACGGATGCAGCTGCGCGGTCACGTGGGGCCGGGCGCCCAGCAGTTCGGGCACCCGGCGCGTCTGCGCGCCCGACTGGTAGTGCTCGAGCAGGCGGCCGGTGACCAGCGTGAGCTCACCGCCGTGCTGGCCGAGCGGCTCGCGCACGCGCGGCGACACGGCGACCATGCGGGCGAGCCCGTCGGGGTGCGCGAAGCGCTCGCCGAACATGCGCGGGGTGCCCTCGGACCCGGGCGGGAACGGCCAGTGCGCGGCGATGCCGGTGTCGAGAAGTGCGTGCGAGAGCCCGGAATAGTCGGCCTTGCCGCCGGCCGATGCGCGGGCGAGCTCGTCGAACACCTCCGCGGGCTCCGTCGACCAGGTGCCCGGCGCGCCGAGGCGCTCGGCCAGCTCGCGCATGATCCACAGTTCGCTCCGCGCCTCGCCCGGCGCCTCGATCGCCCGGCGGCGGCGGATCACGCGCCCCTCGAGCGAGGTCATCGTGCCCTCCTCCTCGGCCCACTGCGTGACCGGCAGCACGATGTCGGCGAGCCGCGCGGTCTCCGACAGCACGAAGTCGCTCACGACGAGCAGGTCGAGCGCGCGCAGCCCCGCGCGCACGGCGTCGACGTCGGGCGCCGAGACCACGACGTTCGACCCGTGCACGAACAGGCAGCGGATGCCCCCGGGGCGACCGAGCTCGTCGAGCAGCGCGACCGCGGGCACGCCCGGGCCGGGGATGATCGAGGGGTCGACGCCCCACACGCCGGCGACGTGGGCGCGCGCGGCGGGATCGGTGATCATGCGGTAGCCGGGGAGCTGGTCGGACTTCTGCCCGTGCTCGCGGCCGCCCTGGCCGTTGCCCTGGCCGGTGAGGGTGCCGTAGCCCGAGCCCGGCTTCCCGACGAGCCCGAGCACGAGCGCGAGGTTGATGGCGGCGGTCGCGGTGTCGGTGCCGTCGACGTGCTGCTCGACGCCGCGGCCGGTGAGGATGTAGGTTCCGCGCCCGTCGGCGAGGCGCCGGGACACCTCGCGCAGCTGTGCGACCGGCACTCCGGTGACCTGCTGCACGCGCTCGGGCCACCAGGCGTTGGCGCTGCGGCGCACCGCGTCGAACCCGGTCGTGCGGGCCGCGAGGTAGTCGAGGTCGGCGAGGCCCTCGGTGATGACGATGTGGGTGAGCCCGAGCAGCACGATCAGGTCGGTGCCCGGCGCGGGCGCGAGGTGGACGCCCTGGCCCTCGTCGGTCAGCTTCGCGGTCTCCGAGCGGCGGGGGTCGACGACGATGAGCCCGCGGTCGCCGCGCGCGCCCTGAAGGTGGCCGATGAACGGCGGCATCGTCGCCGCCACGTTCGAGCCGAGCATGAGGATGGTCGAGGCGCCGTCGAGGTCCTCGACCGGGAACGGCAGTCCGCGGTCGAGGCCGAAGGCCCGGTTGCCCGCGGCGGCGGCCGACGACATGCAGAAGCGGCCGTTGTAGTCGATGCGGCTCGTGCCGAGCGCGATGCGCGCGAACTTGCCGAGCTGGTACGCCTTCTCGTTGGTGAGGCCGCCGCCGCCGAACACGCCGACCGAGTCGGCGCCGAACCGGTCGCGGCTGTCGCGCACGGTGTCGGCGATGCGGTCGAGCACGGTCTCCCAGGAGGCGGGGGCGAAGGATCCGTCCGGCTGCCGGACGAGCGGCGAGGTGACCCGGTCGTCCACGTCCAGCAGCTCCGCGGAGGTCCAGCCCTTCTTGCAGAGGCCGCCGCGGTTGGTCGGGAAGTCGCGACCGGCGACGGTGAGCGGCAGGCGGCGGGCGCCGGCCGGGGCGGCGATGTCGATGGGCGGGGTGCCGCTCGAGGCATCCGTCGGCGTGAGGGTCATCGCGCACTGCAGCGCGCAGTAGGGGCAGTGGCTGTCGTGCGACTCGGTCACGGCCGTTCCCCTTCCCGTCGGGTGCTGCGGATGCTACGTGGCGATGATGTCGGCGGGGTTTCGGTGGGTCGGGCGGGGGCGGACCGCCCGACCCACCGGGTCTCAGATGCGGGTGCCCTGCTTGCGGGCGCCGTAGACGTAGACCACGGCGGTGAGCACGAGCATCGCGGCGTAGAACCACACGAACCAGCTGAGGCCCGTGGTGTAGTCGCCGAAGTTGGTCTTCGACGCGCCGAGCAGCTGCGGGATCGCGAAGCCGCCGTAGGCGCCGACCGACGAGATGATGCCGAGTGCGGCCGCCGCCTTCCGCTGCGAGCTGATGTCGCCGGCGGAGTTGTGCGCGTCGGTCGAGCCCGCCTTGAGGGCGAACACCGTCGGGATCATGCGGTAGGTCGAGCCGTTGCCGACGCCCGAGGCGGTGAACAGCAGCAGGAACAGCCCGAGGAACAGCCAGAAGTTGTTCAGCGGGAGGGTCCAGATCACCGCGAGGGCGCCGAGGCCCATGACCGCGAACGACACGATCGTGATCGACGCGCCGCCGAACCGGTCGGCGAGCTTGCCGCCGTACGGGCGGGCGAGCGAGCCGACGAGGGCGCCCATGAACGCCAGCGTGAGCGTCGCCCCGCCGACCGCGAAGGTCGAGTAGTCGGGGAACAGGTCGGCGATGAGCTTCGGGAAGACGCCGGCGAAGCCGATGAACGAGCCGAAGGTGCCGATGTAGAGCACCGACAGGATCCACAGGTGCGGCTCGCGCAGCACGGCCAGGGTCGCCTTGAGGTCGGCCTTCGCGCTCGAGACGTTGTCCATGCGGTAGTACGCGCCGGCGACCGCGATGAGGATGAGCGGCACCCAGATCCAGCCCGCGAGCGGGAGGTTGAGCGCGACGCCGGCACCGATGGTGATGACGATCGGCACGATGAACTGGGCGACTGCCGCGCCGAGGTTGCCGCCGGCCGCGTTCAGTCCGAGTGCGTACCCCTTCTCCCGCTGCGGGTAGAAGTAGGTGATGTTCGCCATCGAGCTGGCGAAGTTGCCGCCGCCGAAGCCGGCGAGGGCCGCGATGGCGAGCATCACGCCGAACGGCGTCTCGGGGTTGCCGACCGCCAGGGCGAGGCCGATCGACGGGATGAGCAGCAGCGCGGCCGAGATGATCGTCCAGTTGCGGCCGCCGATCTTCGGCACCATGAACGTGTACGGGATGCGCAGGGTGGCGCCGACGAGCGCCGGCATCGAGATGAGCCAGAAGATCTGGCCGGTCTCGAACTCGAAGCCGGCAGCGGGCAGCGAGACGACGACGATCGACCAGAGTTGCCAGACGCAGAACCCGAGGAACTCGGCGAAGATCGACCAGCGCAGGTTGCGCGAGGCGATCGCCTTGCCGCCGTTGTTCCACTGGCCGGCGTCCTCCGGGTCCCAGCCGTCGATCCAGCGGCCGGGGCGGTGGGTGAGTTCGGCGCCCGCGGGCGCCTCGGTGACGGGGGCGACGTCGCTCTCCGGTGCGAGCGTGCCCGGTGCGGGTGCGTTCATGATGGGTCTCCTGAGCGGTGAGGTGGTGCCGGTGGATGAGTGGTGGTGTGCGGTGTTTCCGTGGGGCGTGGACGACGGGAGGTAGGGGCCCGTCGCCCGGTCAGGCCGTGCTCGTGGCGGCGAAGCGTTCTGCGACGATCGCGACGAGCTCGGCGGGTGGGGCGTCGCCGTCGGTGAGGAGCGGCGAACTCGTGGCATCCGCCCCCGCCTCGGCGGCGAGGGTGGCGAAGTATCCGGGCGCGAGCAGGTAGCTCGCGACCACGACGCGGCCGGGCGCGGACTCGCGGGCGGCGGCGACGGCGTCGGGCACGCGGGGCTCGGCGGCCGAGATGAACGAGACGGTCACCTCGCGGCCGATGCGGTCGGCGAGCAGCGCGCCGGTGGCGTGGCAGTCGTCGACCGCGCGGGGGTCGCTCGAGCCGGCGGCGGCGAGCACGACAGTGTCGTCGTCGCCCAGGCCCGCCTCCTCGAGGCGGCGCGCGAGCACGTCGGCGAGGCGCGGGTCGGGGCCGAGGGCGCCGGAGACGGCGACGTCACGGGGAGCGGATGCCGCCCGGGCGGGCTCTGCCACCGCGGCATCCGCCGTCTCGGCGAGGTCGTGGTAGACGTGGTACCCCGCCGAGAGGAGCAGGGGCACGATCGTCACGTCCTGGTCGTC
This sequence comes from Agromyces rhizosphaerae, assembly GCF_027925245.1. Taxonomy (NCBI): domain Bacteria; kingdom Bacillati; phylum Actinomycetota; class Actinomycetes; order Micrococcales; family Microbacteriaceae; genus Agromyces; species Agromyces rhizosphaerae. The sequence continues at coordinate 1,523,272 of NZ_BSDP01000001.1, read as the reverse complement.
GTGCACGCCGTCGATCACCGTCGGCACGTCGGGCTCCTGCACGTCGACGAAGGCGTCGGCCACCACGAGCTCGGGGCGGGCGGTGCGCACCGCGTCGACCAGGGCGGCGACCGCGCGCTGCCCTGCGGCATCCGACGTGCCGTGCGACGCGGCGACGAGCGCGCGGGTCGGAGCGACGGCGATGACGTGGTCGGCGTCCTCGTGCACCTGCCAGGTCGGCAGGCGCAGGTCGGGGTTGGTGAGGCACTCGCCGGTGGCGAGGTCGAAGACGTCCTTGTGCAGCGGCGAGGCGATGGTCGGACGGCCGCCGCGCGAGCCGACGATGCCGCGCGAGATGACGTGCGCGCCCGTCGCCGGGTCCTGGTTCGAGACGGCGAACAGCCGGCCGTCGGGCAGGAGGAAGAGCGCGACCTGGCGGCCGTGCACGAGGGCGGCCTCGCCCCAGAGCGGGGTGAGGTCGACGCGGCGGCACACGGTCGTCCAGCTGGTCGGGGCCGCGGGGCGCGACGGTGCGGCGGCGATGCGCGGGTCGGTGATCGTCACGGTCGTCTCCCTCCTTCGTGTCGGCCCGGCGAGGTGCCGGAGCGTTCGGTGCGATGCCGACAACCGTAGGAACCTCGTGTTTCGGGCATTCGCGCCCCGGCGTGAACGCCTGTGACGAAGTGCTCACCCGGCGCTCGGGGCCGTGTGAGGTCGCCGTCACCGTGTGTCGCGCGGCTCACAGCGGGGGCAGGCCCGCGTGAGGAAACCGTCACGTCTCGTTACGCGAGGGCAATCCGGGCGGAACGGGCGAACCGTAGCGTCGCTGACACGACGCGCCACCCCGACCGACCTCTTCCCCGCACGTGAGGAGCCCCCATGGCCCAGGCAGACCCCGCCGGCGACGCGCCCCGTCACGTCATCGTCGTGGGCGGCGGCCCTGCCGCCCACCGCTTCACCGAGGCGCTCGGCTCCAGGCTCGACCCCGCCGCACCCGAGCTGCGCATCACCGTGCTCGCCGAGGAGGTGCACCGTCCCTACGACCGCGTCGCGCTCTCGAAGCGCCTCGACGACGGCGAGGTCGACCTCACGCTCGGCGACGCCGGCTTCTGGGAGCGGCCGGGAGTGACGCTCCGCACCGGATCGCTGGTGGCCGAGATCGACACGGATGCAGGTGAGGTGGCGCTCGCCGACGGGCAGCGCCTCGCCTACGACGAACTGGTGCTCGCCACCGGGTCGAACGCGGCCGTGCCGCCGATCCAGCACGCCGAGGCCGGGCGGGTGTACCGCACCCTCGAGGACGTCGCCGACCTGGTCGCCGAGATCGGCGAGTTCGCCGAGCGCCGCGGGCGGCCGGCGAACGTCGCCGTGGTCGGCGGCGGGCTGCTCGGGCTCGAGGCCGCGGGCGGCGCCGCCCGGCTCGGGGCGCGCGCCTCGGTCGTGCACTCGGGGAAGTGGCTCATGTCGGCGCAGCTCGACGAGGGCGCCGGGCAGGCGCTCGGTCGCATCATCCACGGATCGGGCATCGAGCTGCACCTGGGGCAGCGCCCGTCGGCCGTGCTCACCTCGCCGACCGGCACCGTGCTCGGCCTCGCGCTGCCCGACGGCGGCGCGGTGAACGCCGACATCGTCGTCTTCTCCATCGGCATCACCGCGCGCGACGAGCTCGCCCGCGCCGCGGGCATCGACATCGCGCCCCGCGGCGGCATCGTGGTCGACGACCACTGCGCGACCAGCGCCCCGCACGTCTGGGCGATCGGCGAGGTCGCCGCGATCGACGGCCGCTGCGTCGGCCTCGTCGCCCCCGCGAACACCATGGCCGAGGTCGTCGCCGACCGCATCTGGGGCGGCGAGGCCGTGTTCCCGGGCGTCGACGACGCCACCAAGCTGAAGCTCGCCGGCGTCGACGTCGCGAGCTTCGGCGACGCGATGGCCCGCACCGAGGGCGCGCTCGAGGTGGTCTACGCCGACCCGGCGCGCGGGCTCTACCAGAAGCTGGTCGTGAGCGAGGACGCCAAGACCCTGCTCGGCGGCATGTTCGTCGGCGACGCCGAGCCGTACACGGCGCTGCGCCCCATGCTCGGTCGCGAACTGGGTGCCGAGCCGGGCGCCTACCTCTCCGCAGCGGGCGCCGAGGCACCGGCATCCGCCGAGCTGCCCGACGACGCACAGGTCTGCTCGTGCAACAACGTCAGCGCCGGGCACATCCGCGGCGTCATCGCGGGCTCCGAGGGCGAGGCCTGCACCGACCTCGGCTCCCTGAAGGCCTGCTCGCGCGCCGGCACCCAGTGCGGGTCCTGCGTGCCGCTCGTCAAGAAGCTCCTCGAGACCGAGCTCGAGAAGTCGGGCATCGAGGTGTCGAAGGCGCTCTGCGAGCACATCGAGCTGAGCCGCGCCGAGCTGTTCGAGTCGGTGCGCATCCTCGGCCTGCGCACCGCCGACCAGGTCATGGAGCGGTTCGGCACCGGCCTCGGCTGCGACATCTGCAAGCCAGTCATCGCATCGGTGCTCGCGACGCAGACCAACCGGTACATCCTCGACGCCGACACCGCGGTGATGCAGGACACCAACGACCGCGCGCTCGCGAACATGCAGAAGGACGGCACCTACTCGGTCGTCCCGCGCATCCCGGGCGGCGAGATCACGCCGGCGAAGCTCAAGGTCATCGCCGAGGTCGCCGAGGAGTTCGGCCTCTACACGAAGATCACCGGCGGCCAGCGCATCGACATGTTCGGAGCGCGGCTCGACCAGCTGCCCGAGATCTGGCGCCGGCTCGTCGACGCCGGCATGGAGTCGGGCCAGGCCTACGGCAAGAGCCTGCGCACCGTGAAGAGCTGCGTCGGCTCGACCTGGTGCCGCTACGGCGTACAGGACTCGGTCGGCATGGCCGTGTTCCTCGAGGAGCGCTACCGGGGCCTGCGCTCGCCGCACAAGTTCAAGCTCGGCGTCTCGGGCTGCGCGCGGGAGTGCGCCGAGGCGCGGTCGAAGGACATCGGCGTGATCGCCACCGAGCTCGGCTGGAACCTCTACGTCGGCGGCAACGGCGGCTACCAGCCCGCGCACGCGCAGCTGCTCGCGGGCGACCTCGACGACGAGACCCTCGTGCGCTACATCGACCGCTACGTCATGTACTACGTGCGCACGGCCGACCGTCTGCAGCGCACCGCGCGCTGGCAGGAGGACCTGCCGGGCGGGCTCGACCACGTGCGCGAGGTGGTCTGCGACGACTCGCTGGGCATCGCCGCCGAGCTCGAGGCGGCCATGGCCACGCACGTCGGCACCTACCGCGACGAGTGGGCGGCGACCCTCGCCGACCCCGAGAAGCTCAAGCGCTTCCGGCCGTTCGTGAACGCGCCCGAGACCGGCGACCCGTCGGTGCTGCGCGTGCCCGAGCGCGGGCAGTCGCGGCCGGCCACGCCCGAGGAGCGCCGCACGCTGATCGCGGGGGCGTCGATCCCGATGCGTCCTCGGATGACGGGGGCGGATGCCGTCGAGGCATCCGCCAGCCCTACCATCGACACCGTTCCCGCGCCGGCCGACGGCGCGATCCCGGGAGGGCGCTGAGATGCACGTCGAACTCGACCTGGCCGGACTGACCGTGCTCGTCGTCGGCCGCGCCGACCGCACCCGCCGCGCGCGGGCGCGCTACACCGCCGCGGGCGCTCGCGTGCTCGAGGTGCTCGGCGAACACGCCGCGGCCCGGCTCGAGCAGCCGCTCGACGCCGCGCACGTCGACGTGCTCGCCTGGGTCGACGGCACGCCGGCCGAGCGCGAAACGACCGTCGCCCTGGCCCGCTCGATGCGGCTGCCGGTGCTGACGGATGCCCCGGTCGAGCCGACGCCACGCGGGCACGTGACCCTGGTGGGCGGGGGCCCCGGCGACGCCGAGCTGATCACGCTCGCCGGCCGCCGCGCGCTCGCCGAGGCCGACGTCGTGCTGCACGACCGCCTCGGCCCGACCGACCGCATCGACGAGTGGGCGCCGGGAGCGGAGCTCATCGACGTCGGCAAGACGCCGGGCCACCACGCCGTGCCGCAGCGCGAGATCGAGCGGCTGCTCGTCGCGCGCGCCCTCGAGGGCCTGCGGGTCGTGCGCTTGAAGGGCGGCGATCCGTTCGTGTTCGGCCGCGGCGGCGAGGAGGTGCACGCGTGCCGCGTGGCCGGTGTGCCCGTCACGGTCGTCCCCGGGGTCACGAGCGCGGTGTCGGTGCCGGGCGCCGCGGGCATCCCCGTCACCCACCGCGAGGTGAGCCGTGCGTTCACCGTGGCGTCCGGACACGTGCCGTTCTCCGAGGAGGAGCTCGCGCACCTCGTCGGGCTCGGCGGAACGCTCGTGGTGCTCATGGGCGTCGGCACGCTGCCGCACCTGGTCGCAGGTCTCCGCCGCCACGGCATGGCCGCCGAGATGCCGATCGCGATCGTCGAGCGCGGCTTCAGCGCCGGGCAGCGCACGACCGTCTCCGACCTGGGCGGCATCCTGCACCGGGTCGCCGAGGTGCGGCCCGCCTCGCCCGCCGTCATCGTGGTCGGCGAGGTCGTGCGAGTTCCCGAAACATTCGGGTGCGAGGATGGGCGCCCTGAGACATCCGATGCCGTCGCGAGCGTGATCGCCCGGCTCGGCACCTGACACCGGAGGGCGCGCCCATGACCGACGCACCTGTCCCGCCCTCCGCCGCACGCGACGCGTCGGCCGGCGTGGCCGCCGCGCCTCCCGCGCCGACCGCGCCTCCCGCGCCGACCTGGGAGGACTCGCACGGCCGCGCCCGCGCGGACGCCCCCGGCGCAGACCTCACCGGTCGCGGCAGCGCCGACACGGGCCCGGTCGCCGCGTTCCGCGCCGACCAGCTCGAGGGCTTCCGCATCGGCGTGACGAGCGACCGCCGCTCGGCCGAGCTCGTCGCGGCACTCGAGCGCCGCGGGGCATCCGTGCTGCACGCGCCCACCATCCGCATGACGGGCGCGCGTGACGACGCCGTGGTGGTCGACGAGACCCGGGCGATCATCGACGCCCGGCCCGCGGTGCTGCTCGCGACCACCTCGTACGGCATGCGCCGCTGGTTCGAGGCTGCGGATGCCGCGGGGCTGGGCGACGAGGTGCTCGACGTGCTGGGCGAGGCGCGCATCCTCGTGCGCGGCCCGAAGGCGCGCGGCGCGATCCGCGCGGCCGACCTCGACGACCACGGCATGAGCGAGCGCGAGACCACGGCCTCGCTCGTCGACCTCGTGCTGCGCGACGACGTCGACGGGCAGGCGATCGCGGTGCAGCTGCACGGCTACACCGACAGGGCGCAGCTCGAGCGGCTCACCGCCGCGGGTGCGACCGTCTACCCGGTGGCGCCGTACCGCTGGCAGGCGCACGACGACCAGGCGCGCGTCGCGAAGCTCGTGGACGCCGTCTGTTCGGGGGCGCTCGACGCCGTGACGTTCACGAGCGCGCCCGCGGTCGAGGCGCTGTTCGAGGCCGCCGACGGGCTCGGGCGGCTGGAGCCGATGCTCGCCGCGTTCCGGGAGTCGGTCGTCGCCGCCGCGGTGGGCCCGGTGACCGCGCAGCCGCTCGTCGAGGCCGGCGTGCTGCCGATCGCGCCCGACCGGTTCCGCATGGGCGCGCTCATCCGCCTCGTCTGCGAGCACCTCGAGCAGAAGAACGTGCTGCGCCTGCCGACCGAGGCAGGCGTCGTCGAACTGCGCGGTCGCCTCGTCGTGCTCGACGGCGAGCGCATCGAACTGAGCCCGGTGGGCCTGGCGCTCTTCCGCACCCTGATGCGTGCCGAGGGGCGCACCGTGTCGCGCGCCGACCTGGCGCGATCGACGCCCGAGCCGCTCGACGACCACGCGGTCGACGTGGCGCTCAGCCGGCTGCGGCAGGCGCTGCCGCGCCCCGGCGTCGTCGCGACCGTGATCAAGCGGGGCTACCGCATCTCGGTGCCCACCTGACCGGTTCGGAACCGACCGGGTCGCGGCGTCAGACGGCCTGCGCGATGCGGATCGTGTTGCCCGACGGGTCGCGGAACGCGCAGTCGCGCGGGCCCCAGCCCTGGTCCATCGGCTCCTGCAGCACCTCGGCGCCCGACGCGCGCACGCGCTCGAACGCGGCGTCCACGTCGTCGTCGGCCAGCACGACCCCGTGCAGCACGCCCTTGGTGAGCAGCATCTGCAACGCGTCGCCGTCGGCCTGCGAGCGGCCCGCGTGCGGGTCGGAGAGCACGATCTCGAGGCCGGGCTGCTTGGGGGAACCGAGCGTGATCCAATGGTGGCCGCCCGACTCCACGTCGTTGCGCACCTCGAAGCCCAGCGCGTCCCGGTAGAACGGCAGCGACTCGACGGGGTCGTTCACGGTGATGTCCACGTACTTGACTGCGATGCCCATGTGGTCACGGTACGCCCGCGGGCGTCGCGGTGCCTTCTCCGATCGTGCTCGACGGGGACGGGCGAGCGGATGCCTCGGGCACACGCGGCGCCCGCTGCGGCCGGGTCGTGAACATCGCCACGCACGTCGGCATCGACTGCTCGGCAGGGTGGTCGCGCCGGCGGTAGGCGCTCGGCGTCTCGCCCACGATCTCGGTGAAGCGGGTGCTGAACGAGCCCAGCGAGGTCGCGCCGACCGCCATGCAGGCATCCGTCACGCTCGCCCCGTCGCGCAGCAGCGCCATCGCGCGCTCGATGCGCCGGGTCATGAGGTACGCGTACGGCGTCTCCCCGTAGGCCGCGTGGAAGCGGCGCGAGAAGTGCGCGGGCGACATGAGCGCCGCCGCGGCCATCGACGGCACGTCGAGCGGTCGGTCGTACTCGCGGTCGATCAGGTCGCGTGCCCGGCGCAGGTGCGCGAGCTCGGCGAGCTCGTCGGGTGACATGGCTCGACGCTAGCCGAGCAGCAGGCAGACCGCGACGAACGCGAGGACGTTCAGCACCACGGTGATCCAGAACGGAACCCGGAACTCGCGCTTCACGGTCTTGTGCCGCAGCACCTGCTGGGCGACGATCGCGCCCGGCCAGCCGCCGACGAGGCCGGCGGTGAGCAGCGTGGACTCGGGGATGCGGCGGCGGTCGGCGCGCGCGGCGGACTTGTCGACCGCGTAGAGCACGAACGCGACGACGGATGCGACCGCGTAGACGACCCCGAGCCAAGCGGGCGCGCCGACCGTCAGGGCGAGCACGACCCAGAGCACGGCGAACAGCGCGAGGGGCAGGAACGCGGCGGGCTGCACGCCGTTGCGGCGGCGCGAGCGCGGGCTGGGTCGGGTGGTCGGCACCCGTGCATCGTAGCGGGGCCGCGGACGCGTATCGTCGAGCCGTGGGCACGGGGGAGCAGGCGGATGCCGCGCAGCGGCGCAGGCGCCTCGCCGGTGCGGGCACGCAGCTCGGCACCGAGTTCTCGATCAATTTCGGGTCCTCGCTCGCCGGCCTCGTGATCCCCGTCGTGGGCTCGTTCGTGGTCGTCGCCGTGCGCCAGGTGGTGATGGTCGCGGTGGTGCTCCCGTTCTACCGTCCGCGCCGGGCGTCGCTGACGTGGCGCCGGCTGTGGCCCGCGATCGCGCTCGGCGTGGTGCTCGCCGTGATGAACCTCGCGTTCTACGAGTCGGTGCACCTGCTCGGCCTCGGCGTCGCCGCGACCATCGAGTTCCTCGGGCCGCTCGGACTCGCGCTCGTGACCTCGCGCCGATGGCTCGACGTCGCCTGCGCGCTCGCCGCGGGCGCGGGTGTCGTGCTGCTGCTCGGCCCCGGGGCATCCGCCGCCGGGGAGATCGACCCGTGGGGCGTCGCGCTCGCGCTCACCGCCGCGGTGAGCTGGGCGCTCTACATCGTGCTCACCCGACGGGTCGCGGTGGGCCTGCCGGGGCTCGAGGGGCTCACGGTCGCGAGCATCGTGAGCCTTGCGCTGCTGCTGCCGTTCGCCGTCGTCACCTTCGACGCGGGCGCGATCGACTGGCGCGTGCTCGGCCTGCTGCTCGGCGTCGGCGTGCTGTCGTCGGCCCTCCCGTACAGCCTCGACACGTACATCCTGCGGCGGATCACCCCGCGGCTGTACGCGATCATCACGAGCCTCGGCCCGGTGATCGCGGCCGGGTTCGGCTGGCTGGTGCTCGACGAGTCGTTCACCCTGCTCGAGGTCGTCGCGATCGTCGTCGTGTGCGGGGCGGCCGGCACCGCGATCGCGACGCAGCGCGAACGACCGAAATCGGCCCTCGAGCGCACCGCGGAGACGATTCCGTAGCCGTCGGCGCAGATGCGAAGCGCCGGGGGAGGTGACGGATGCTCCGGTATCGGCGCGGCACACTGGGCACATGATCGTCGGAAGCCCGGACTGGCGCCGCGTGGTGGCGATGCTCGTGGAGGACGACCGCCGCGCCGCCTTCGCGATGGCCGTGCTCGGCAGCACGCGCGCGGAGGTCGAGGCGAGGCTCGGCGAACGCCGGGCGACCCGGGCGCTGCGCGCGCTCGCCGAGGTGGCGCTCGTCGCCGAGGACGCCGACGGCGTGCTGAGCGCCGACGGCGCCGTGTTCCACGACCTGCTGCACGGTTCGGCGACCGCCCGGGCGACGAAGGGCCCCGAGCGGTTCCTCCGCGGCGGGCGCATCGCGCAGTACCCGGCGAACTCCTCCGACCGGCGGGCGCTGCTCGAGCTCATCGTCGATCGCGCGATCGGCACCAACGAGGTGCTCGACGAGCGGGGGGTGAACGAGCGGCTCGCCGAGTTCACCGACGACGTGGCGCTGCTGCGCCGATCGCTCGTCGACGCGGCGCTGCTCGAGCGCACGCGGTCGGGCTCGGAGTACGCCCGGCCCGCCGCCGACGTGCCCGGCGACGCACGCCAGGCGGGTGCGCGGGTGATCGACCCCGCGACCGTGACCGGCCCGGCCGACTCCGCCGGGGCACGCACGGCATGACCGGCATCCTGCGCCGCGAGATCGAGGCCGCCGCCGCGCCGGCGTTCGCGCGCGCCACGCGCACCATGTCGGAGGCGTTCGGGGCCGAGGCGGAGGGGATCGACCCGGCGGCGCCGGTGCAGTCGGCGATCTGGCCCACGGCGGGGGAGATGATCGACCACCTCGGGCAGATCCAGCGCTGGGCGACCGAGGTCGTGCGCACCGGGCGGGCGGCCGATCGTGCGGCGCACGCGCGGCCCGAGGCATCCGATCGCATCGCCTGGTACGCCGAGGGCGCGGCGGGCCTCGCCGACGCGCTGGACCGGACCGACCCGGCGCGCGAGTGCTGGACGTTCCTCGGCACCGGCCGCACCGCGTTCTGGAACCGGCGCATGGCGCACGAGGCGCGAAAGCACCTGTGGGACCTGCGCACCGCGCTCGCGCCCGCGCCGCACGTGCCCGAGACCGGCGGGCCGGCGATGCTCGCCGACGCGATCGACGAGCTCTACGCGGTCTTCCTCACCCGCACGCTCGCCTCGACCGGGCTCGACCCGCTGCCCGGCACGCTGGTGCTGCGCTCGATCGACGTGCCCGCCGCGTGGACCATCACGCCGGACTGGGCGGTCACGCGGCACCCGACCGCCGAGGCGACCTCGGTCGGCGATGCCGCAGGAGACGGGCCGGATGCCTCGACGGTCCTCCGCGCGGCGCTCGGCGACCTGCTGCTGTTCGTCTGGGAGCGCGCCCGCCCGAGCTCGCTGCCCGACCGGTTCCGGGTGCTGGGCGACCCCGCGACGGTGGTCGCGTACATGGCGTCGCCCGTGCACCCCTGACGCGCGCGCGGCGGCGCGACGTCGACGGGATGCCCCGGGGCGGACGCGCCGACCCGGGGCATCCGCTCGCCTACTCCGCGGGGGGCGTGAAGGTGCGTGCGACCTCGACGAGGGTGCGCGTGCCGAAGCCCGTCGCGCCCTTCGAGCGCCACGACTCGTCGGAGTCGACCGACATGGTGCCGGCGATGTCGAGGTGCGCCCACGGCGTATCGCCCGCGAACTCGGCGAGGAACAGCGCCGCCGTCGTCGCGCCCGCGTAGCGGTTCGCGCCGATGTTCGACAGGTCGGCGATGTCGGACTCGAGGAGCTTGCGGTACTTCTTCTCGAGCGGCAGCTGCCAGAGCGGCTCGTCGGTGGCGCCGGACGCCTCGAGCAGCGCGTCGACCACGGGCTGCGAGGTGCCGAGCACCGCGGCGCGGGACTGGCCGAGCGCCATGAGCGCGGCGCCGGTGAGCGTCGCGATGTCGATGATCGCGTCGACGCCCTCCTCGGCCGCGAGCGCGATCGCGTCCATCATGACCAGGCGCCCCTCGGCGTCGGTGTTCTTGACCTCGACGGTCTTGCCGCCGCGCGCCGTGAGCACGTCGCCGAGCTTCGTGGCCGAGCCCGACGGCATGTTGTCGGTGCACATCATCCAGCCCGTGACGGTGGCGGATGCCCCGAGCTCGCGCAGCGCGGTGAAGGTCGCGAGCACGTTCGCGGCGCCGCCCATGTCCATCTTCATGAGGGCGTGCATGCCGTCGGACGGCTTCAGGCTGATGCCGCCCGAGTCGTAGGTGATGCCCTTGCCGACGAGGCCGAGGTGGCCGGTCGACTCGCCCTCGGGCGTGTAGGTGAGCTTCACCATGCGCGGCTCGAACGCCGACCCGGCGTTCACGCCGAGGAGGCCGCCGCAGCCGAGCTCGATGAGCGCCTCCTTGTCGAAGACCTCGGCCTCGAAGTCGAAGCGACCGGCCAGCTCGACGGCGACGTCGGCGAGGTCGGCCGCGGTGAGGTGCGCGGGGGGCGCGTTGGTGAGGTCGCGGGCGACGGCCGCGGCGCGGGCCGCAGCGATGCCGGCGCCCACGCCCGCGGGGCCGGCCTCCAGGCCCTCGGCGGCGAGCTGGAGGCGCTCGATCGCGACCTCCTTCGGGGTCGCCTTCAGCGCGGCGAAGCGGTAGCGGGCCAGCAGTGCGCCCTCGGTGAGCGCGCGGGCCGAGGTCTCGGCGTCGACGCCGGCGAGCGAGGCCACGCGGATGCCGAGCGCGGCCTGCTTGGGCACGGCGCGCACGAAGGCGGCGGCGGCGTCGCGGAGCGAGGCATCCGTCTGCTCGTCCGCAGCGCCCGCGCCGACGGCCACGAGGGTCGGGCCGGTCGGCTGGGGGAGCACGAGGGTCTGGCCGGCCTTGGCCTCGAAGCCCACGCGGGCGAGCGCCTCGCGGTCGAGGGCGACCTCGGGCACGTCGCCCTCGGTGTGCACGAGGATGCCGATCGCGTCGAGCGACGAGTCGAGCTCGTCGACGACCTGGACGTCGACGGCGTCGTACTGCGCGAGCGAGGGGACGGGGGTGAAGTCGGCGGGGATGAGCCGAATCGGGTCACGGGTCATGCGGGGTCCTCCATCACGCCCGTCGCGGCGGTTCCACGCGGGCGACCATGACACCCTAGTCCGGGCGGCTGGGCGATGGCGCATCGCGGTGCCGTGCGATCGTGCGACGGGGAACGTGCCGACGCGGCATCCGATCGCCCGACCCCCTCGTGCGAGCGCGGTCCGGCTCGCTACGCTCTGACCATGGACCCGGTCGCATGGACCATGATCATCCTGGCCGCCGCGGTGGTCGCCTTCGTCACGAACCGGGTGCCCATCGTCGTCGTCGCGTTCGGCGTCGCGCTGTCGCTCTGGGCGACCGGCGTGCTGACGCTGAACCAGTCGCTCGCCGGATTCGGCGATCCGACCGTGCTGTTCATCGCGTCGCTGTTCGTGGTGGGCGAGGCGCTCGACACCACCGGCGTCACGGCGTGGGCGGGCCAGCAGGTGATCGGCCGGGCCGGCACCAGCCAGGTGCGACTGCTCGTCGTGGTCTCGGCGCTCGCCGCGGTCATGTCGGCGCTCATCAGCGTGAACGGTGCGACCGCCGCGCTGCTCCCGCTCGTCGTGGTCGTCGCCGCGCGCGCCGGGCTGGTGTCGTCGCGCATGCTCATCCCGCTCGCGTTCGCGGCCAGCGCCGGGTCGATGCTCGCCCTCACCGGCACGCCCGTGAACATCATCGTGTCCGACGCCGCCGAGGCCGCCGGAGAGCGGCAGTTCGGTTACTTCGAGTTCGCGCTCGTCGGCGTTCCGCTCGTGGCGGGCACCATCCTGATCATGGTGCTGCTGCGGAAGGTGCTGCCCGAGCGGCACCCGCAGTCGATGGCGAAGGACCTCGGCGACTATGCGGCGACCATGAAGGAGCACTATCAGCTCCGCACCGAGGCGATCGAGATGCCGCTGCTCGGGGCCGCGCACGGCGCGGTCGAGGTGATCGTCTCGCCACGGTCGTCGCTGATCGGCGCGCGGGTGTTCCCCGGCATGACGATGCCCGACGGCGATGTGGTCGTGGTGGCCGTGCGGCGCGGGGCCGACGACCTGGGCGCGACCGACGAAGAGCTGCGCGCCGGCGACACGCTGCTGCTGCGCGGCGGCTGGCGGGAGTTGCGCGACCTCAGCCGCGGGGGCGATCTCGTGGCGGTCGACTCGCCCGACCTGATCCGCCGCACGGTCGCGCTCGGCACGGGTGCGAAGCGCGCGATCGGCATCCTCGCCGGCATGGTGCTCGTGCTCGCGACCGGGCTGATCCCCGCGGCGGCCGCCGGACTGCTCGCGGCCGGGGCCGCGATCCTGCTCAAGGTGGTGAGCGTGCCGCAGGCGTTCCGCAGCATCTCGTGGACCACCGTGGTGCTGGTCGCGGGCATGATCCCGCTCGCCACCGCCTTCACCGAGACCGGCGCGGCCGACATGGTCGCGAACGGCGTGCTCGCCCTCGTCGGCGACTCCGGCCCGCAGCTCGCGCTGCTCGTGCTCTGCGTGCTGACCTTCGTGATGAGCCAGCTCATCTCGAACGCGGCGACCGTGCTCGTGGTCATCCCGATCGCCACCTCGATCGCCACGACGTACGACGTCTCGGTGATGCCGTTCATGATGGCGCTGACGGTCGCGGGCGCCGCCGCGTTCCTCACTCCGGTCGCGACGCCGGCGAACGCCATGGTGCTCGAACCGGGCGGCTACAAGTTCGGGGATTACTGGAAACTCGGACTCCCGCTCTCGGTATTCTTCGTCGCGATGGCCGTGCTGTACGTCCCACTGATCTGGAGGTTCTGACCCCGTGAGCGAACCCACCACGCACGTCCTCCCGAAGCCCGGCTGGTACCCCGACCCGAACGGCAGCGGCCGCCGGCGCTGGTGGACCGGCCTGGGCTGGAGCGACAAGTACGCCGAGGCGGGGCAGCTGGGCGGGCTCTCGCGCAGCATCTCGTCGTCGAAGCAGTCGCTCTACGGCGAGTGGATCTGGCTCGTGGTGGCGCTGCCGTACGTGCCGATGCTCGGGCTGTTCCTCGTCGACTGGACGCAGTACTTCGCGCTGGCCACGTCGCCGAACCCCGACATGGTTGAGCTCGCGCCGGTGCAGCTGTTCACCGACCCGGCGTACCTGTTTCTGCTCATCTCCGGCTTCGTGGTCCCCGTGCTGGTGATCGCGTTCGCGGCGGCAGATCGCGCCAGGCTGCGCCGCCTGGGGCTCCAGCAGCCGTTCCACTGGGCCTGGACGCTGGTCTCCGTGCTGGTCTACGTGATCGGTCGCAGCGTGGTCGTGCACCAGGCGGCCGGAAGGGGTGGCCTCGCGCCGATCTGGGTGCTGCTCGGGCTCATGGTGCTGAACGTCGTGGTCGCCGTGCAGTTCACCCTCTGGATCCTGCAGATCGTCTACGTCGCGCTGTTCTGAGGCGCGTCGCTCGACACCCGGATGACGTCCCGCGCCTGAGGCCTCGGGGACCCGCCGCCGGGGTACGGTCGAGTATGGCCGGTCGCGGCGGACCCGACGCGTACGGCGGGTCGACGCGCTGGCGCCCGGGGCGCACGGGGCGGCGGAACCCGCCGGCCTGGAGCCGCGCGCTCGCCGAGGGCGACGACGCCGGGTTCTTCGGGCCGGGCAGTGCCGTGTGGGCGGTCAACGGCGCGCTGCCGACGCTGGTCGCGGGCATCCGCGCCCTGCTGCTCCAGACGCTGCACCCCGGCGCGATGGCCGGCGTGGCCGACTGGTCGCGCTACCACGAGGACCCGCTCGGCCGCCTCGACGGAACGGTGCGCTGGATCGCGGTCACGACGTTCGGCGATCGAACGGCGGCGACGGATGCCTCGGCCTTCGTCTCGCGCCTGCACGACCGCGTGCGCGGCACGTACGTCGACGCGTCCGGTGTCGAACGCGAGTACTCCGCCGGCGACGAGCACCTGCTGCGCTGGGTGCACGACGCGTTCACCGAGGCGTTCATCGGCGCGCACCTCACCTGGGGCGGGCCGATCCCGGGCGGGCCCGACGCGTACGTGCGCGAGTGGGCGACCGCGGGCCGGCTCATGGGCGTGACCGACCCGCCCGAGTCGCTCGCCGCGTTGCGGGCCGAGCTCGATGCGTTCGCCGCCGAGTCGAAGTACGACGAGCGCGTCGCCCACGCGGTCGGCTGGCTGCGGCACCCGAAGCTGCCCGGCCTCACCGGCGCGCTCTACCCGATCTTCTTCGGCGGGGCCGTGGCGTCGCTGACCGACGAGCAGCGGCGGATGCTCCGCCTGCGGCGCCCGCGCTGGCCCGCGATCACCGCGACGCGCTTCCTGCTCTGGGGCCTGCGCATGACCGCCGGGAAGTCGCCGAGCGAGGAGGCGGCCAGGCAGCGGGTCGCCCGACTCGCGGCATCCGCCTCGGCACCTTCTCCTCAGGCGTCGACGGGCTGAGCGGGCACGTCGCGCAGGTCGACCGACCAGGCGCGCACGCGCACGGTGCCGCCGCGGCGGCCCGGGTACTCCTGCTCGCCCTCGTCACGGAACCCGAGCCTGCGACAGAGCGCGTTCGACGGCAGGTTCTCGACCATCGGGAACGCCACGAGCAGCGCGCGCTCCGGAGTGCGGTGCGCCGCCGCATCCGCCACCAGCAGCCGCATCGCGCGGGTCGCGTACCCGTTGTCCTGGTAGGGCGTGTGCACGCTCCAGCCCGACTCGAACACCGGCCGGCCGTGCCACTCGTCCTCCCAGTAGCCGACCGAGCCGACCGGGTCGGGCACGCCCTCGACCTCGATGCGGAACATGCGGGCGTCGCCCGTCTCCCACGCCCGCAGGTACCTGGCGTGCCGCTTCAGCAGGGTCGCGTGCGACTCGGGGCCGCCGAGGTACTGCGTCATGCGCCGCGTGTTGCTGTGCACGAGCACGGGGAGGTCGTCGGTCGACCAGCGCTCGAGGCTGAGGACCGGCTCCCGGTGCGGCGCGGCGGGCATGTCACTCCGCCTCGGTGCCCGCTTCGCCGGGTGCGGCGGCGGATGCGCCGGGGTCGGGTGGCGGCGCGGTGCCGGCCGGCTCCGGGGCATCCGTGGCGTTCCAGGTCTTGATGATCGCCCACGACACGGCGGCGATCGGCACCGACAGGATCGCGCCCACGATGCCGCCGACGATCGTGCCGGCCGCCAGCGCGACCAGGATCACGAGCGGATGCAGCTTCAGCGACTGCGCCATCACGACCGGCTGCAGGAAGTTGCCCTCGAGCTGGTTCACGCCGATCACGATCGCGATCACGATGAGCGCGGCGATCGGGCCGTTCGCGACCAGCGCGATGAGTGCCGCGAGGGCGCCCGCGACCGTGGCGCCGACGAGTGGCACGAACGCGCCGATGAACACGATGACGCTGAGCGGCAGCCAGAGCGGCACCTGCAGGATCGCCAGGCCGATGCCGATGCCGATCGCGTCGACCGCGGCGATGATCGCCGTGCCGCGGATGTAGCCGCCGAGCACGGTCACGCCCGTGCGCCCGACGCGGCGCCCGCGCGCGAGCGCCTCGCCCCGGAACGGCGTCAGGAAGAACTCCCAGATGACGTCGCCGTCCTTCAGGAAGAAGAACAGGATCACGATGCCGAGCACGAGGCCGGTCACGACCTGCGCCGCGGCCGAGACGCCGGCGATGGCGCCCGACCCGAACTGCGCGCTCGTCAGGAAGTCGACCACCCAGTCGAAGGCCTCGTCGATGGCGGACTGGTCGATCGGCAGCGGCCCGTCGAGCACCCAGATGCGCAGCTCGTCGAAGCCGTCGAGCGCCGAGTCGTAGAGCTCGTCCCACTGGTCGCGCACGGCGAAGACGATCGCCGTGATGAGTCCGCCGAAGACGAGGATGCCGCCGAGCAGCGTGACCCAGGCCGCGAGGATCGGCGCCATGCCCACCCGCCGGAACCAGCCGACGAGCGGCGCGGCCGCTGCCGCGAGGATGACCGCGAGCAGCACCGGGATCACGACGAGCTTCAGCTGCACGAGCCCGATCACCACGAGCGACACGATCACGACGATCGCGAGCAGCTGCACCGCGCGGATCGACCAGCGGCCGAGGTGGTCGGTCCAGAGGTCGCTCAGGGTGGGGCGGTCGGATGCGTCGGAGGCATCCGCTCGCCCCGCCGGCGCCGCGGTGGTGGTCGTGTCGTCGTCGCTCATCGGGCCTCCCTCGTCCGGCGCGCTCGCCTTCACCCCATCACACCCGTTCGCGGGGCGCGAGGGAAGGGGTGGCGCGAGTCGGATGCTCCGATCCGGCGCGGCGGGGCTGCGGCGGCCCCGTTGCATCCGCCCGGCTCGTCCTACTCGCCGGACGGGTGCGCACCGGCGGCGTCGATCACCCAGGCGTACGAGAACGCGCGCTCGCGCCAGGCCTTGTACCGGCCCGAGACGCCGCCGTGCCCGGCCGCCATCTCGATCTTGAGCTGGGCGTCGGCCCCGACGTCGCGCAGCCGCGCGACCCACTTCGCCGGCTCCACGTAGAGCACGCGCGTGTCGTTGAGGCTCGTGACGGCGAGGATCGGCGGGTAGTGCGTCTCGTGCACGTTCTCGTACGGGGTGTACGACTTCATGTACGCGTACACCTCGGGGTCGTGCAGCGGGTCGCCCCACTCGTCCCACTCGATGACGGTGAGCGGCAGGTCGGGGTCGAGGATCGACGTGAGCGCGTCGACGAACGGCACCTCGGCGAGGATGCCCGAGAACAGCCTGGGCGCGAGGTTCGCGACCGCGCCCATGAGCAGCCCGCCGGCGCTGCCGCCCTGCGCGACGAGGCGGTCGGGGGCGGTCCAGTCGTCGTCGATGAGCTGCTCGGCGCACGCGACGAAGTCGGTGAACGTGTTGCGCTTGTGCTGCTTCTTGCCGTGCTCGTACCAGAGCCGGCCCATCTCGCCGCCGCCGCGCACGTGCGCGACCGCGAAGATCATGCCGCGATCGAGCAGGCTGAGCCGCGGGATGCCGAAGCCGGGGTCGATCGAGTGCTCGTAGGACCCGTAGCCGTAGAGCAGGGTCGGCGCCGGCTCGCCGGGGGTGACGAGGTCGCGGCGGTAGACCAGCGAGATCGGGATGCGCGTGCCGTCGTCGGCGGTGGCCCAGACGCGGCGCTGTGCGTAGTCGGCCGGGTCGTAGCCGCCGAGCACGGGCTGCTGCTTGCGCAGCTTCAGCTCGCCGGTCTCGACCACGTAGTCGGAGATCGTGGTGGGCGTCACGAAGCTCGTGTAGCCGATGCGCAGCGTGGGCTGCGTCCACTCGGGGTTGCCGCGCACGCCCACCGAGAACAGCTCCTCGTCGAAGGTCAGCTCGTGCGGGGTGTCGTCGCCGTTGGCGCCCTTCGGCACGCGCGCCACCGCGACCCGCGGCAGGCCGTCGCGCCGGTACTCGACGGCGACGAAGTCGCGGAACGCGTCGACGCCCTCGAGCCGGATGCGATCGCTGTGCGGCACGAGCATGCGCCGTTCGCCCTGCGGGTCGTCGGCCGCGACGCTCACGAGCTCGAAGTTCACTGCGCCGTCGTTGTGCAGGATCAGGAGACGGTCGTGCCCGCGTGCGACGGCGTGCTCGATCTCGTACTCGACGCCGCGCACGCGCGGCCAGACGACGCGGAACTCGCCGGTCGGGTCGCTCGCGTCCAGCAGGTGCGCCTCGCTCGTGATGTTCGAGCCGGCCTCGATGACCAGGTACTTCCGGCTGCGGGTCAGCCCGACGCCGATCCAGAACTGCTCGTCGGGCTCGTGGAACACCTGCACGTCGTCGGCCGCCGGTGTGCCGACCTCATGCCGCCAGATCGTGTCGGGGCGCCAGCTCTCGTCGACGGTCGCGTAGAAGACGTACCGCCCGCTCGTGTCGAAGAGGGCGCCGTGCGCGGTGTTCGGGATCTCGTCGGCGAACTCGTCGCCCGTGGCATCCGCCCGCAGTGACCGCAGGCGGATCGTGTAGCGCTCGTCGCCCTCCGTGTCCGTCGCGTAGAGCAGCGTCTCGCCGTCTTCCGTGACGTCGAAGCTGCCGAGCGAGAAGAACTCGTGGCCCTCCGCCTCGACGTTGGCGTCGAGCAGCACCTGCTCGCCCGGCAGGCTGCCGCCGTCCTCGGGGAGCTGCGGCGGGTCCCAGTCGTCGGGGCCGGCGGCGGGCACGCGGCAGTGGATGCCGTACTGCTGGCCCTCGACGGTGCGCGAGTAGTACCACCAGGCGCCCTCGCGCGCGGGCACCGAGAGGTCGGTCTCCTTGGTGCGGTGCCGGATCTCCTCGAACAGCTGCTCCTGCAGCAGCGTGAGGTGCTCGTTGCGCGCCTTCGTGTAGGCGTTCTCCTCGTGCAGGTGCGCGATGACCTCGGGGGAGTCCTTGTCGCGGAGCCACTCGTACGGATCGTGGAACGTGTCGCCGTGGTGCGTGCGTTCGACGGGGCGCTTCGGAGTGTCGGGCGGAGTGAGCACGGATTCAGCGTACGTCGTGGGGCGCGGGCGGGCGAGGGGCTGCTCGCGGCGGGGTGTACGTCGGAGAGAGGTTAGGCTAACCTAAGCGTGCCCGGCTCGTCCCGGCACCTCCCATCCGCACCACGTCGAGGAGCACCGTGCTCGCGAACTACATGATCGGCCTCCGCGAGGGCCTCGAGGCCGGCCTCATCGTCGGCATCCTCGTCGCCTACCTCGGCAAGATCGGCCGGCGCGACCTGCTCGGGAAGCTCTGGGTCGGCATCGCCGGTGCCATCGCCATCTCGCTCGGCGTCGGAGCGATCCTCACCTGGGGCCCGTACGGGCTGAGCTTCCAGGCGCAGGAGCTGCTCGGCGGCATCCTCTCGCTGGTCGCCGTCGGCATGGTCACCTGGATGATCTTCTGGATGGGGCGGCACGGCGCCGCCCTCGCCTCGCAGCTGCGCGGCCAGGTCGACGAGGTGCTCGCCGGCGGATCGGCGCTCGCGATCATCGGGCTCGGCGTCGTGAGCGTCGGGCGCGAGGGCATCGAGACCGCCCTGTTCGTCTGGGCGAGCGTGTCGAGCGGGGCGAACGCCGCGCTCGGCGTCGTCGGCGCGGTGCTCGGCATCCTCACCGCCGTCGCGCTCTCGTGGGCGCTCTCGAAGGGCCTCGTGCGCATCAACCTGTCGCGCTTCTTCACCTGGACCGGGTTCTTCCTGATCCTGGTGGTCGCCGGCGTGTTCGCGTACGCGATCGGCGACCTGCAGGAGGCCGGCCTCATCCCCGGCGCCGGCGTCGCCGCCTTCAGCGTCGCCACCGTGATCTCGCCGTCGAGCTGGTACGGCGCAGTGCTCGCGGGCGTCTTCAACTTCACGCCCGAGCCCACGTGGGCGCAGCTCATCGGCTGGGCCGCGTACCTCGTGATCACGTCCGCCCTGTACGTGCGGCTGCTGCGCGCGCGTCGTGCCCCCGTCGCGCGGGTCGCGCCGGTCGCGTCGCCGTCAGGGGAATCCGACAGCAGGGCGGATACCGCCGAGCCGGCCGCATCCGTGGCCCCTGCCGCCGACCCCGCTCCCGTCCGCCGGGACCACCAACTCGCCTGACCCCGGCCGCTCCGGCCACGTTCCCCCCGCAAGATCGACCCAGGAGTACCCCTATGCCCCGTCGCGCCCTCGTCCCCCTCGCAGGAGCGACCACCCTCGCGCTCGCACTGACCGGCTGCGTCGCCAACGCGCCCGCCGGCTCCGGTGTGGCCGTCGACATCCGCGACGAGTCGTGCGACGTCGCGGTCGCCACCGCCGAGGCCGGCGCGATCACCTTCGCCCTCGCCAACAACGGCACCGACGTCAACGAGTTCGAGATCCTCGCCGACGACAAGCTGCGCATCGTGGGCGAGAAGGAGAACATCACGCCCGGCCAGCAGATCTCCTATGTCGCGCAGCTCGAGCCCGGCACCTACTACACCGCCTGCAAGTTCCAGCAGGTCGGTGCCCCGGTCGGCCTCGCGGAGTTCACCGTGACGGGCGAGGCGACCGAGATCTCGGCGAGCGAGCAGGAGCTCGTCGACACCGCCGTCACCGAGTACACCGCGTACGTGCGCTCGCAGGCCGCCGAGCTGATCCCGGCCGTCGAGGCGTTCGCCGAGGCCTACGCCGCCGGCGACGACGACACCGCGCGATCGCTCTTCGCGGCGACCCGCGTGTTCTACGAGCGCATCGAGCCGACGGCCGAGGCGTTCGGCGACCTCGACCCGAAGATCGACTTCCGCGAGGTCGACGCCGTCGCCGACGGCCTCGACTGGACCGGGTTCCACCGCATGGAGAAGGACCTGTGGGCCCCTGAGGCGGGCGACCTCAACTCCGACGGCCAGGACGCGCTGCTGGACTGGGCGCCGTCGACCCCCGAGGAGCGGCAGGCGTTCGCCGACGGGCTCGTCGCCGACATCACCGAGCTGCACGCGCTCGTGACCGCCGACGAGTTCTCGCTCACCCTCGCCGACATCTCGAACGGCGCGATCGCGCTGCTCGACGAGGTCGCCGCCGGCAAGATCACCGGCGAGGAGGACTGGTGGTCGGGCACCGACCTGAGCGACTTCGCGGCCAACGTGCAGGGCGCGGGCGTCGCGTTCGGCGCCGTGCGCGACATCGCCGAGTCGCGCGGCGACGCGGGCGTGGCGCTCGCCGAGGAGATCGACGTGCAGTTCGACGCGCTCGAGGCCGCGCTCGCCGAGTACGGCTCGCTCGAGGACGGCTTCGTCGACTACGCGACGCTGACCGACGCCGACAAGCGCGCCCTCTCCGACGCGGTCAACGCGCTCGCCGAGCCGCTGTCGCAGCTGACCGCCACGGTGCTGGACGTCGCATGACCGAGCGCACCGCCCACGGCACCCCCGACGAGGCACCCGAGTCCGCGCACGGCGGCGTCAGCAGGCGACACCTGCTGGGGCTGTTCGGCGCGGGCGCGGCGGGCGTCGCGGCCGGTGCCGTGGGCGGTGCCGCCGTCGTCGCCGCGACCGCCGGGGGCGCCCAGGCCGTCTCGGGCTCCGGCGCGGAGCAGTACCCGTTCTTCGGTACGCACCAGGCCGGCATCACGACCCCGGCGCAGGACCGCCTGCACTTCGCGGCGTTCGACGTGGCCGACTCCCTCGACCGCGACGGGCTGATCGAGCTGCTCACGGAGTGGACCGACGCTGCGGCCCGCCTCACGCAGGGCCTCGAGGTCGCCGAGGGCGGCGCGGTCGGCGGGTCCGACGTGGCGCCGCCGGTCGACACGGGGGAGGCGCTCGGCCTGCCCGCCGCGGGCCTCACGATCACGTTCGGCTTCGGCCCCGGCCTGTTCGAGGACGCCGACGGGGTCGACCGCTTCGGGATCGCCGCCCGTCGGCCGGCCGAGCTCGTCGACCTGCCGCGGTTCCAGGGCGACGCGCTCGTGCCGCAGTACACGGGCGGCGACCTCTGCATCCAGGCCTGCGCCGACGACCCGCAGGTGGCGGTGCACGCGATCCGCAACCTCAGCCGCATCGCGTTCGGGCGTGCGAGCCTGCGCTGGTCGCAGCTCGGGTTCGGCCGCACGTCGTCGACGTCGACCGCCCAGGCGACCCCGCGCAACCTCTTCGGCTTCAAGGACGGCACGGCCAACATCAAGGCCGAGGAGCGCGACGCGCTCGGCGAGCACGTGTGGGCGGCACCCGACGACGGCCCCGCGTGGATGGCCGGCGGCTCGTACCTGGTCGCCCGCCGCATCCGCATGATCATCGAGAACTGGGACCGCGTGCAGCTCGGCGAGCAGGAGATGCTCGTCGGCCGGTCGAAGGGCGAGGGCGCGCCGCTCTCGGGCGGCACCGAGTTCACCGAGCCCGACTTCGAGGCGACCGGCGCGGCCGGACAGCCGCTCATCGACACCGCGGCGCACGTGAAGCTCGCGCATCCCACCCAGAACGGCGGGGCACGGATGCTCCGCCGCGGCTACAACTTCGTCGACGGCAACGACGCGCTCGGCCGGCTCGACGCCGGGCTGTTCTTCCTGTCGTTCCAGCGCTCGCCCCAGCAGTTCATCGACGTGCAGCGCAGCCTCGCGGCCGACGGCCTGAACGAGTACCTCAAGCACGTCGGCTCGGCGATCTTCGCGGTGCCCGGCGGCGTGGCCGAGGGCGAGTTCGTGGGTCAGCGGCTCTTCGCCTGACGCGCCCCCGGCGGTAGCGTCGGGGCATGGGGAACGGCGGGAATGGCACGGGGCGGGTGCGGCAGCTGCGGCTGGTCGTCGAGGCCGAGGACTTCGAGGAGGCGCTCGCGTTCTACCGCGACGTGTTGGGCATGCCCGAGCAGGAGGCGTACGAGGCCGACGGCGGCGCGAGGGTCGTGATCCTCGATGCGGGGCGCGCCACGCTCGAGCTCGCGAACCCGGCGCAGACGCGCATGATCGACGACGTCGAGGTGGGCCGGAAGGTGGCCGGCCACCTGCGCGTCGCCTTCGAGGTGGCGGATGCCGCCGAGGTGGCATCCGACCTCGAACACGCCGGCGCGACCGTCGTGGCCCCGCCGACCGAGACGCCGTGGCGCTCGCTGAACGCGCGCTTCGACGGCCCGGCCGGGCTGCACCTCACGGTGTTCCAGGAGCTCGACGACTGAGCCGCGGGGCGCGCGGCTCGCGTCAGGTGAGCAGGAGCGCCCGCAGCTGGTCGATCGAGTGCACGACGGCCATGGCCTCGCCCGCCTCGAGCGGCGAGCCGTAGCCCCACTCGACCATGATCGTGGGCACATCGTTCACGGCGGCGCCGATCGCGTCGTAACCGCGGTCGCCGACCATCACCGGGCTGGAGACGTCGGCACCCTGCTGGCGCAGCCGGCGCAGCGCCTCGGCGACGATGTCGCTCTTGGCCGCGCGCGACTCGTCCTCGCTCGCGCCGCAGATCACGTCGAAGTGCTGCGCGAGGCCGTGGTGCTCGAGGATCTTCGTGGCGAGCGACTCGGGCTTGCTCGTCGCGAGCGACAGCGGCACGCTGCTCATGCCGAGGGTCTCGATGAGCCCGGCCATGCCCGGGAATACGGGCGCGTGCAGCGCGTGCCCCGCGTAGTGGTCGCGGTAGACGTCGACGGCGTGCATCGTCTCGTGGTCGTTGAAGCCGCCGTGCATGCGCATGGTGTCGGCGAGCGGGGGGCCGACGAACAGGGTGAGTTCGTCGTCGTTCGGCACGGGGAGGCCGAGCGTGGTGAACGTGTGCTTCAGCGACGCGATGATGCCCGGCGCCGAGTCGGTGACGGTGCCGTCGAGGTCGAGAAGCACGGCCGACCAGCTTCGGGTCGCTGTCGGCGTGGGGGGAACGGATTCAGACACGCGCGCCATGGTACGCCTCCCCGCTGCAAACGCTCTCACCGCGTTCGGGGGGTACCCCGTGGCTATGGCGGTGAGCGGCCGTGCGGAACGAAGGAGATGTGCGCGCCGTGCGGGCGCGTGGGCGGCGTGTCGGACGAATCGTCCTTCGATTCGCACGGTGGTGCGCTGAGAGAAGGGCTCAGACGCTGAGAGAAAGGTTCAGAAGAGCGTCGGGCGCCCGCTGTCGACGCCCTTCATGGCGTCGTAGTCGAGCACGACGCAGCGGATGCCGCGGTCCTCGGCGAGCGTGCGCGCCTGCGGCTTGATCTCCTGGGCGGCGAACACGCCCTGTACCGGGGCGAGCAGCGGGTCGCGGTTCATCAGCTCGAGGTAGCGGGTGAGCTGCTCGACGCCGTCGATGTCGCCGCGGCGCTTCAGCTCGACGGCGACCGATGCGCCCGAGGCATCCGTCGCCAGGATGTCGACCGGCCCGATCGCGGTCATGTACTCGCGGCGCACGAGGCGGTAGCCGTCGCCGAGCAGCTCGATCTGCTCGGCCAGCAGCGCCTGGAGGTGCGACTCGACGCCGTCCTTCTGCAGGCCGGGGTCGATGCCGAGCTCGTGCGCGGAGTCGTGCAGCACCTCGTGCACCGACACGATCAGCTGGTCCTCGGTCTTCGCGTGCGTCACGCGCCAGCGCTCGGTGATGCCCGCGGCGGCCTGCTCGTCGTCGGGCGCCTCGACCGCGAGGGCGCACGGCGGGCTCATCCAGTTCAGGGGCTTGTAGCTGCCGCCGTCGGAGTGCACGAGCACGCTGCCGTCGGCCTTCAGCACGAGCAGCCGCGTGGCGAGCGGCAGGTGCGCCGAGAGGCGGCCGGCGTAGTCGACGGAGCAGCGGGCGATGACGAGGCGCACCGTGCGATTCTACGTCGGGCGAGCGGATGCCCCTGCTGCCGGCGGGCGCACGCAGCGAATACATGCAACTCCGTGCGACACGCCGTTTCGTTGCATGCTTTCGGCGCCACGGCACCGAATCTGCATGTTCTCGCTACATGCCGGCGGCGCGCGAGCGCGCGCGCGCGGCCGGTGCGGCCAGACCCGACAGCACCATGAGGCCGAGCACGACCAGCAGGCCGTTCAGGATGCCGAACTGCTCGCCGAGGAACCCGATCAGCGGCGGGCCGACGAGGAACGCCATGTAGCCGATGATCGCCACCGCGCTCACGCGCGCGGCCGACTGCGTCGGGTGGTCGGCGGCCGCGGACATGCCGACCGGGAAGCCCAGCGACGCGCCGACGCCCCAGAGCACCGCGCCGGCGACGAGCATCCAGGTCGCGGTGCCGAAGATGAACAGGGCGAGGCCCGCGATCGCGATGACCGCGAGCGCACGCAGCACGGGCACGCGGCCGAAGCGATCGATGACCGGGCCGCCGAGCATGCGGCCGGTCGTCATCGCCACCATGAACGCGGTGAGCATGAGCGCGCCCGCGGTCTCGTCGAAGCCGTGGCCGTCTACGGTCGCGATGGCGATCCAGTCGTTGGCGGAGCCCTCGGCGAACGCCATGCCGAGGATCACCACGCCGATCAGCAGCAGGCGCGGGTCGCCCCACACCGACAGGCCGGCCCGGAAGCGTGCCGACCAGGGCTCGCGTGCCGCGGAGCCCGGTGCCGGGTCGCCGACGGCTTCGCGTCGGGGGACGAATCGCACCGCGACGAGGACGCCGCCGACGACCACGACCGCGACGATGCTCAGGTGCACCGCGACCGCCATGCCGAGCGCCGCTGCGCCGGCGGCGATCCCGGCGCCGACGACCGTGCCGATGCTGAAGAACGCGTGCATGAGCGGCATGATCGTGCGGCCGATCTCGCGCTCCGCCTCGGCGGCGTCGACGTTCATGATCACGTCGACCGCGCCGTTGCCGAGACCGAACAGGGCGAGCCCGACCACGACGAGCGGCAGGGCGCCGAACACGGTCGCGCCGGCGCCGATCGCGACCAGGCCGAGGGAGGCCGTCGCGAGCGCGCCGACCATCCCGGCCCGGGCGCCGATGCGCGCGAGCAGCGGCGGTGCGCCGACGAGGCCGATGATGGATGCCCCGGAGCCGGCGAGCAGCACGAGCCCGACCGCCGCCGTGGAGAGCCCGACGTCGTCGCGGATCGCGGGCAGGCGGGCGACCCAGGCCGACAGGCCGAACCCCGAGAGGAAGAAGACGGCGAACAGCGCGTTGCGCCAGGCGGCGAGCTCGCGGCGGTCGCGGGTGCCCCGGTGCGGCACGTAGGTGGGCTGGGTGTCCGGGGTGGGGCTGGTCATCGTCGGCTCGCTGGTCGTGGTGGTGCTCGCCCCGAGCGGGGTCGAATCGATTCGACTAGAATACCCTGTGGACGCCGGGCAGGACAACGGCGACGGATGCCCCAGCATGGGGCCTGCGGCACCGCACGTCCGCCCCGGGCCGACCGCTCGCGGGACCCGCCCGAGAACCCGGCCCGCCGCATCCCCGATCCCACCACCCGAGGACCACATGCCGACCGGAGCACCCGCCGCCGAGCAGGCGCAGCGCTGCACGCTCGCCGACGTCGCCGCGCGCGCCGGGGTGTCGTCGTCGACCGCGTCGCTCGCGTTCTCGGGCTCGGGCCCCGTGTCGGATGCCACCAAGGAGCGCGTGCTCGCCGCCGCATCCGAACTCGGCTACGCCGGTCCCGACCCCCGCGCCCGCTCGCTGCGGCGCGGCCGCTCGGGCATCGTCGGCGTCGTGGTCGAGGAGCGCGTGCGGTCGGCCTTCCTCGACCCCGTGAAGCTCCAGATGCTCGACGGCCTCTCCGACGCGATCGCGCCGCTCGGCGCCGGCGTGCTGCTGCTCACCGAGACCGGCCGCGGCGCGAACGCGGTGTCGATCGAGGACGCCCCGCTCGACGCCGTCGTGCTCGTCGGCTGCAGCCCGCGGCTCGGCGAGTCGCTCGAGGTGCTGCGGCGCAGGGGCATCCCCGCGGTCGCGATCGAGGGCGACCCGGGCGACGACATCGTCGAGATCGGTATCGACAACCGCGAGGCGACGCGCGCCGGGGCGGAGTACCTGCGGTCGCTCGGGCACACGGATGTCGCGCTGGTGACCCTGCCCTTCGACGCCGCGCGCACGCGCGGGCCACTCACCCCCGACCTCGAGCACGTCAGCACCGCCGACACCGCCAGCGAGCGGTTGCGCGGGGCGCGCGACGTGTTCCCCGGGATCGGCGGACGCGTCGCCGGTGGGTCGTCGATCGAGGAGGGGCTCGAGGCCGCGCGTGCGCTGCTCCGCGATCCGGCCGGCCGGCCGACCGCGATCATCGCGCAGAGCGACCTGCTGGCGGCCGGCGTGATCCGGGCCGCCGAGGAACTCGGCATCCGCGTGCCCGAGGAGCTCAGCGTGATCGGCTTCGACGGCATCCGCCCCGACGGGCTCCAGGCCGACCTCACGACGCTCGTGCAGCCGTCGGTCGCGAAGGGCCGCGCCGCCGGAGAGGCCGTGGTGCGGATGCTCGCGGGCGAGCGCCCCGCCTCGGTGCGTTTCACGAGCGAGCTGCACGTCGGCGACACCACCGCACCGCCGCGCGCCTGACGCGCTGTCTGGCGCGCCGCCGCGTCTGACACGCTGCGCCTACCCGGGCGGCTGCCGCGCCGACCCGGGCGAGACGCGGCCCCGAGGTATCCGCTCGACCGCCCTGCCGTGGGTTCGTATAGCGAAAACATGCAGATCTGACTCATGGCGGCGAATACATGCAACGAGGCGGCGTGTCGCACGGAGTTGCATGTTCTCGCTTCGGGCCGGGCCGGCCCGTGGCATCCGCTCGACCGCCCTGCCGCCGGTGGGCGCCCTGTTCCCGCGCGGCGCGCGCCCCTAGGCTGACCAGCATGGCGATCGACCTCGAGGCGTTGTACTTCGACCTGCACGAGCATCCGGAGCTCTCGTTCGCGGAGCATCGCACCGCGGCGATCGTGGCGGAGCGCATGACCGACCTGGGCCTGGAGGTGTTCGCGGGCATCGCGGGCACCGGCGTCGCGGCGGTGCTGCGCAACGGCGACGGGCCGACGGTGCTGCTGCGGGCCGACATGGACGGCCTGCCCGTGGGGGAGGAGACCGGCCTGCCGTACGCGAGCGAGGCGCGCGGCGTCGACCCGATGGGGCGCGACGTGCCGGTGATGCACGCGTGCGGGCACGACGTGCACATGACCTGCCTCGTCGGCGCAGTCGAGCGGCTCGTCGACGAGCGGTCGCAGTGGCGTGGCACGCTCATCGCGGTGTTCCAGCCGTCGGAGGAGCGCGACGGCGGCGCGCAGGCGATGGTCGAGGACGGCCTCTACGACAAGGTGCCGACGCCCGACGTGGTGCTCGGCCAGCACGTCTCGGGATTCCCGGCGGGCACCGTCGTGGTGCACTCGGGCCCGGCGATGGCCGCGGTGAACGCGATCACGGCGAAGCTGTTCGGCCAGGGCGGGCACGGCTCGCGCCCCGAGACCGCGATCGACCCGGTCGTGATGGCCGCGGCCGCGGTCATGCGGCTGCAGACGGTCGTGTCGCGCGAGGTGTCGCCCAAGCAGACGGCCGTGGTGTCGGTCGGGGCGATCCACGCCGGCACGAAGAGCAACATCATCCCGGCCGAGGCGACGCTCGAGATCTCGCTGCGGGCCTTCGACCCCGACGTGCGGGCGAAGCTGCTCGCCTCGGTCGAGCGCATCATCCGGGCCGAGTCTGAGGCCTCGGCCGCGCCGCGACCGCCCGAGTTCACCTACGGCGAGGACTACCCCGTCACGTTCAACGACCCCGACGCGACCGAGCGCACCGCCGCCGCGCTGCGTTCGGCGCTCGGCGATGCGCACGTCGGCGACCCCGGCCAGATCACCGGCAGCGAGGACGTTGGCATCCTGGCATCCGCCGTCGGTGCCCCCCTCGTCTACTGGTTCCTCGGCGGATTCGCGCCCGAGCTGTTCACCGGCCCGCTCGGCACGATCGAGCCCACGCTGCCGGCCAACCACTCGCCCCTGTTCGCCCCGCTGCCGCAACCGACGATCGACACCGGCGTGACCGCGCTCACCGCGGCCGCGCGCGAGTGGCTCGGCGCGCCCGGCGGCGCCTGACGCCGCGGCCGCCTCGCGCCGGCACGTCGTGATAGTTCGGGCACGCCGACTTCGGCGTGCCCGTGCGACTTCGGCGTGCCCGTGCGACTTCGGCGTGCCCGTGCGACTGGCACGTGCCGGCGCAGGCAGCGCCCCCGGCGCCGGCCCGTCGAAATCGCACGGGCCCGTGCTGGAGCGCGTGCCCGTGCGACTCGGACGGGCCGGTGCGATCGGCACGTGCCGGCGTGGGGGCTGGTGGGTGGACGTGCGGGTGCGGCCGGCCGTGGGTGGGCGGCGGAGGAGTGTGCGGGTCAGGCGTCGGGGAGGTCGCGCACCCAGGCGACGCGGCGGCCGCCGCCGGGCGGGCGCATATCGATGAGCGCGAGCTGGCGCAGCACGAGCTCGTCGCCCTCCTCGGTGCGCGCGTCGGGCTGGTGCGTGATGTGCGGGCGATGGCCCGCGCCCACGTGATCGAGCGCATCGGGCCGCACGGCGACCCGCACGAGCGCGTCGAGCAGGTGCACGTGCAGCGCCATCTCGACGCCGTCGGGATCCTCCACGAGGCGCACCGGCACGTCGTGCTTCCGGCCGAACATCGCGTCGGCGCCGAGGCGCAGGGGCAGGGCGGATGCCTCACCAGACGCATCGGCGAGCACCGCCGCGACCTCGTCGGCGTCCGCCGGCGTGCGGAACGGCGGGATCACGGTCAGGTGCAGCGGCCACGTGCCGACCGGGAACTCGTCGCCCACTCGCATCCGCTCGACCGGCAGCACCACCACGAAGTACCCCATTCGCCCACGCTAGTCCGCCGCCCCCCCCCACCCGCCCGACGGAGTACGCAAACTGCGGAAACCCCTGCGGAGTTTCCGCCACTTGCGTACTCGGTGGGCGGGAGGTGCCGCGACGGAGTACGCAGAGTGCGGAAACGCGGCGAGGATTGCGGCACTTTGCGTACTCGGTGGCGCGGGAAAGCGGTGGCGGTGGCGCGGGAGCGGAGGGCGGGGCGAGCGGACGCGTCAGCGGGCGCCGAGCACCATCCAGCGGGTGCCGCGGGCGCGCAGCGACAGGGTGACGGAGCGGGCGGCGAGGTAGCCGATCGCGAACGCTGCCATGAGCAGGGCGAGCGTCGTGGCGCCGGGGAGGCCGGCCGCGGCATCCGCCCACCAGACGACCGCGAGGGCGAGCGGCACGAAGGCCGCGAGGTTCACGAGGCCCGTCCAGGCGAGGTAGCGCGCGTCGCCGGCGCCGATCAGCACGCCGTCGAGCACGAACACGAGCCCCGCGAGCGGGGTCGAGACGCCGAGCACCACGAGCGTCCACGGCAGCAGCGCGATGACCGCCTCCGACGAGGTGAACAGGGCCGGCAGCACCCACGCGGTCGCGACCACGACCGCTCCGAGCACGACGCCCGCGCCGATGCCCCACTCGAGGCATCGCCGCAGCACTGCGCGCACTCCGGACGCGTCGCCCGCGCCGAGCCCCTTGCCCACGAGCGCCTGCGCCGCGATCGCGAGCGCGTCGAGGGCGAACGCGAGCGTCGCGTACAGCGTCATCGCGACCTGGAACGCGGCCAGCTCGTCGGTGCCGAGCACCGTCGCCGACCACGTCGCCAGCAGCATCGCCGCGCGCAGACTGAGCGTGCGCAGGAACAGCCATCCGCCCGACGCCGCTCCCTGCAGCACGCCCACGTGGCGCGGCAGCCAGCTCGCGCCCACGCGCCGCGCGTGCCCCGCGATCACCACGAGGTAGACGACGACCATGCCCCACTGCGCCACGACCGTGCCGATCGCCGACCCCGCGATGCCCCAGCCGGCCACGTAGATGAAGAGGTAGTTCAGCACGATGTTCGCGCCGAACCCGAGGCCGGCGACCCACAGCGGCGTGCGCGTGTCCTGCAGGCCGCGCAGCAGCCCGGTCGCGGCGAACACGAGCAGCATGGCGGGCAGGCCGGCCATCGAGATCGAGAGGTACACGGATGCCTCCGAGGCGACCGCCTCCGACGCCCCGAACGCGCCCACGAGCAGCGGGGTCGCGAGCCACCCGGCGACCGCGATGACGACGCCGAGGCCGGTCGCGAGCCAGAGCCCGTCGACGCCCGACGATACGGCGCCGCGAAGGTCGCCCGCGCCGAGCCGGCGGGCGACGGCCGGGGTCGTGGCGTAGGCGAGGAACACCATCAGGCCGATGATCGTCTGCAGGACGGCGCTGGCCAGCCCGAGGCCAGCGAGCGGCGTCGCGCCGAGGTGGCCGACCATGGCGGTGTCGGCGAGGAGGAACAGGGGCTCGGCGATGAGGGCGCCGAGCGCGGGCACGGCCAGCCGGAGGATCTCCCGGTCGACCGTGCGCGTGGGTGCGCTCACCGGATGTCGACGATGTCCTTGCCGAGGGGCATCAGCGAGACCGGCACGAGCTTGAAGTTCGCGATGCCGAGCGGGATGCCGATGATCGTGAGGCACAGCGCCAGGCCCGACAGGATGTGCCCGATCGCGAGCCACCAGCCGGCGAGGACCACCCACACCACGTTGCCGAGGAACGAGCCGACGCCCGCGGTCGGCTTGTCGACGATCGTCTTGCCGAACGGCCAGAGCGCGTAGACGCCGACGCGCCATGCGGCGATGCCCCACGGGATCGTGAGGATCAGCACGAACATCACGAGCGCCGCGACGGCGTAGCCGAGGAACAGCCAGAAGCCCGAGAGCACGAGCCAGATGATGTTGAGCAGTGTGTTCATGAGGATTCCAGTATGCGTGACCGCGGCTGGGAGCAGCGATCGGGCAGCCTACGGAGCCTGCCGGTCATCCCGTGGAACGACCCGCCGAATCCCGCCCGCGAGCGCTTAGGCTGGACCCCATGACCCAGGCCCCCCTCGCAGAAGACACCCCCGACGCGACCCTCGGCTCCGGCATCACCCTCGACGAACTCGACGATGCCGTGCGCCCGCAGGACGACCTGTTCGCCCACGTCAACGGCAAGTGGATCGCTCGCACCGAGATCCCCGAGGACAAGGCGCGCTACGGCTCGTTCCACGTGCTGAACGACGAGGCCGAGCAGGCGGTGCGCGCCATCATCGAGGAGGCGCAGGGCGCCGAGCCCGGCACCGAGGAGCGCAAGGTCGGCGACCTCTACGCGAGCTTCATGGACGAGGCGCGCATCGAGGAGCTCGGCGCCGCGCCGATCGCCGGACTGCTGGAGGAGGCTGCCTCGGTCGCATCCGTCGCCGAGCTGCTCACGACGATCGGCAGCCTCGAGCGCCGCGGCACGGGCGGGTTCTACCAGCTCTACATCGACAACGACCCGGGCAATCCCGAGCGCTACCTCGTGCTCGTGGAGCAGGGCGGCATCGGCCTGCCCGACGAGAGCTACTACCGCGAGGAGCGGTTCGCCGGAGTGCGCGACGCGTACGTGGCGCACCTCGAGCGCATGTTCGCGCTCGCCGGGCTCGACGAGCCGGCCGCCCGCGCCGCCCGCGTGTTCGAGCTCGAGACGGCGCTCGCCGCAGCGCACTGGGACAACGTCGCGACCCGCGACAGCCAGAAGACCTACAACCTGCGCACCTGGGCCGACGTGGCCGCTCCCTTCGCCGCGGCGAATCCGGATGCCCCGCTGGAGCTGTGGCGCGACGGCATGGACGTGCCCGACGGCGCGTTCGACGAGCTCGTGCTGCGCGAGCCGTCGTTCACCGAGGGGCTCGTGCCGCTGCTCACCGACGACCGGCTCCCGGCCTGGCGCGACTGGCTGGCCTGGCAGGTCATCCGCGGGAACGCGGCCTACCTGTCGGAGGCGTTCGTCGAGGCGAACTTCGACTTCTACGGTCGCACCCTCACCGGCACCCCGCAGATGCGCGAGCGCTGGAAGCGCGGCGTCTCCCTCGTCGAGCGGATCATGGGCGAGGCGGTCGGCCGCATCTACGTCGAGCGGCACTTCCCGCCGGCGGCGAAGGTCGCGATGGACGAGCTCGTCGCCAACCTCGTCGAGGCGTACCGCCAGTCGATCGGCGCGCTCGACTGGATGGGCGAGGAGACCCGCGCCCGGGCCATCGACAAGCTCGAGAAGTTCACGCCGAAGATCGGCTACCCGGTGAAGTGGCGCGACTACTCGACGCTCGAGATCTCGGCCGACGACCTGGCGGGCAACGTGGCCGCCGGCACCGAGTTCGAGTTCCTCCGGGAGCTCGGCAAGATCGGCTCGCCGATCGACCGCGACGAGTGGTTCATGACCCCGCAGACGATCAACGCCTACTACAACCCGGGCTTCAACGAGATCGTCTTCCCGGCGGCCATCCTGCAGTTCCCGTTCTTCGACGAGACCCGCGACCCTGCCGCGAACTACGGGGCCATCGGCGCCGTCATCGGCCACGAGATCGGCCACGGCTTCGACGACCAGGGCTCGCGCTACGACGGCGACGGCCGCCTCACCGACTGGTGGACCGAGGCCGACCGCGCCGCGTTCGAGGAGCGCACCGGCGCGCTCATCGCCCAGTACGAGGCGCTCGTGCCCGCACAGCTCGACGGCGACGAGCACCACGTGAACGGCGCGCTCACGATCGGCGAGAACATCGGCGACCTCGGCGGACTCGCGATCGCGTGGAAGGCGTACCTGCTCTCGCTCGGCGGCGAGGAGGCACCGGTGATCGACGGCCTCACGGGCGCGGAGCGGTTCTTCCTCTCCTGGGCGCAAGCGTGGCAGCAGAAGGGACGCGACGAGGAGGTCATCCGGCTGCTCGCGATCGACCCGCACTCGCCGAACGAGTTCCGCTGCAACCAGATCGTGCGCAACATCGACGAGTACTACGAGACGTTCGGGGTCACGCCCGACGACGCGGCCTGGCTCGACCCATCGGAGCGGGTCTCCATCTGGTGACCCGCACCCCGCACACCTGACCGAACATCTCGTGCGCGCCGCGTGACGCGGCGGGGGAGCGCCGACCGAACAGAGAGCAGCGAACACCCGTGGTGACCTCGCAGGAGTCGGAGCGCCGTTCGCGGCGCGCCGAGCGCCGCCAGGGTCGCCGTCGCGCCGACGAGCCGAACGACAACTTCACCCGGGGCTTCACGGCCCTGGGGGAGCTGTCGCTCGCGGGCGTGCAGGTGTCGGCGCGGGCGACCGACCTCGCGTCGGGGCGCGTGCTGTTCTCGGTCGACGACGACGTCATCATGCCGACGGCGTCGATCGGCAAGGTGCTGCTGCTGGTCGAGGTCGCCTCGCAGCTCGCGGGCCCGGGCATGGACGGCTTCCGCATCCTCGACCGCGAGCCGCTCGACGCCGTCGCCGACTCGGGCATCTGGCAGCACCTGCAGGCGCCGTCGCTGCCCATCGCCGACCTCGCCGCGCTGGTCGGTGCCACCAGCGACAACCTCGCGACGAACGTGCTGCTGCGCGAGATCGGCCTCGAGGCCGTGCGCGCGCGCACCGAGTCGCTCGGCCTCACCCGCACCGCGCTGCTCGACCTCGTGCGCGACCACCGCGGCCCCGACGACGCGCCGCAGCTGTCGATCGGCTCGACCCGCGAGCTCACCTGGCTGTTCGCGGCGCTCGCCCGCGGCGAGATCGTCACGCCCGAGGTGTCGCGGCGGGTCGTCGGCTGGCTGTCGCTGAACTCGGACCTCTCGCTCGTGGCATCCGCCTTCGGCCTCGACCCGCTCGCG
Source organism: Agromyces rhizosphaerae (assembly GCF_027925245.1). NCBI lineage: Bacteria > Bacillati > Actinomycetota > Actinomycetes > Micrococcales > Microbacteriaceae > Agromyces > Agromyces rhizosphaerae. The sequence goes on along the minus strand of NZ_BSDP01000001.1, from coordinate 1,489,113 downwards.
CACCGCGAGCCCGACCACGGCCTGCTGCTCATGAACAAGACCGGCACCGACCGCGGCGTGCGCTCGGAGGTCGGCGTGCTGCGCGGCCCGCGCGCGGGCGTCGCGTACTCGGTCTCGATGTACTTCGCCGACACCGGCCTGCCCGCGCGCCTCTCGGTGCTCGACGGCATGCGCGCGACGGGCCTCGACCTGCTCGAGTACGTCTTCTAGCCACTCCGAGACGGGGCGGCGGATGCCGCGAGGCGGCCGATCGCATCGCGCACGGCGTCGACCGTGGCCGGCGCCCGCATGACGAGGAAGTGGCCCGCGACCGGCACCTCGACGTTGTGCGCGCCGGCGAGCACGCTGCCGTTGGGCACGTGCGGATCCCACACCGGGTGGATCGACGCGATGTGGGCGTTGACGGATGCGGCGCTGCGCAGCGCGGCGATCACCGGGTCGTCGGGCCGCAGCGCCCTGATGCTCGGGTCCTGCTGGAGCAGCCAGGCGCGCGTCGACCCGCCGAACGGGGTGGCGATGCCGACGACGCCGATGATGCCGAGGGGGCCGCGGTCGCCCGGGGCATCCGCTCGCCCCGCACCAGAGCGCCCCGCACCCGAGCGCCCCGCACCCGAGCGCCCCGCCGCCGCGAGGTCGTGCACCAGCAGGTGCTTGCCGATCAGCCCGCCCTTGCTGTGGCCGACGATCACGCGACCGGCGTCGGGCGTGCGCCGACGCCCGAGCGCCCGGGCGAGTCTGGCCGACGTCTCGGCGATGTCGGCGCGGTTCGCGCCCATGCCGTGCACCGCCAGCACGCGGTGCCCGGCCCGGTTGAGCGCGTCGCCCATGGGGCGCACGAACGACCAGTGCTCGTAGATGCCGGGCAGCAGCACCACCTCCGGAAGTGCCGGGTCGCCGCGCAGCCACCGGCGCGGCGCACGCCGTCCGTCCCAGAGCAGCGCGGCCTGCCGCCAGCCCGCGTAGACGTAGTCGAGCGACCACCACCACCACTTCGCGAGTGGCGACAGCCGCCTCCCGGCCTCCGGCCCGATCATCGGCTCGTCCCCGCGAGGTAGACGACGAAGATGAACGCGAACGGCGACAGCCAGTTCGCGACGCGGATGACCGTCTCGCACACGGCGATCACCCGACCCGTGCGCCCGGCCCGCGCCACGGCCGCACCGCGCACCGCCCAGGTCCAGCGGATCGCCCGGTACGCGCTCGTCACGTCGATCACGTCGCGGAACCGGCGCCAGCGCGACTCGGCCGACGTGCCGCGCGTCCACGCCCGCCCGCTGAGCGGCAGCGCGACGATCAGCGCCACCCACCCGACTGCGAAGCGGATCACGATCGCCGCGACGATGCCGATCAGCGGCGAGAGCGCGGCGCGGATGAACTGGCCCGGGCTCGTGAGCTGGAGGATCGCCTCCTCGGTGAGTGTGCCCGTGACGAACGCGAGCGACGCGCCGGCGAACAGCAGCGTGATGAAGCTCACCTTGAGGCAGCGCAGCACGAGCAGCGTGATCGCGTCGGCGCGGCCCGGCCGCAGGAAGCGCTCGGGATGCAGCGCGCCCCACGGGCGCGTGAGGTCGTCGGCATCGGATGCAGCCACGCCACCCCTCCCGCCGGTCCCGCCACGTTCCGCACAGGCTACCCGAGCGGATGCCACGGGCGTGATGTCAGTCGATCAGCCCCGCCGCCCCGAGCAGCCGCAGCACCTCCGCGCCCGCGGGCGGGCAGCGCCCCGCGTCGGCGGTCGACGCCCAGTGCACGGCGTCGATCTCGGCGGACGGATGCGGCGCGGCATCCGTCACCGCCTGGAAGACCCGCATGCGCACGAGCCGCCCGTCGGGCTCGCCGTGCGCCTGGGTCGCGACCTCGAAGAGCTCGTCGAGGCGTGCGGGGTCGAGGTCGAGCGAGACCTCCTCGCGCGCCTCGCGCGCGGCTGCATCCGCCCCGCTCTCGCCCGGGTCGACCTTGCCGCCCGGCATGAACCACACGTCGCGGCCGCGCGCGGTCACCATGAGCACCCGCCGGTCGCGCATCAGGGCGATCGCGGCGACGGGGATGTCGGGGTGGGCTGCGGCGCCTGGGGCTGGCCTGCTCATCGCGCCACCGCGCGCGTGAGCGCGACCGCCTGCTTCCGGGTCACGCGCGGCAGGTAGGCCCGCGACAGCGCGACCGCGATCGCCGGCAGGGACGCCGGGTCCGCGTACGACAGCCAGAGCGTCTCGTACTGCGGGTTGAACTTCGCCTTGAAGCGGAACAGCGAGGCGAACCCGTAGGCCGGCTCGAGCGTGCGGGCGAGGAACGCGAGCACCTGGTCGATCGCGGTCGGTTCGGGCGGGGTCTCGCCGTCGGCGACCGGCTTGGTCGCGAGCGGGGCGCCCGAGAGGCTCAGCACCGTGAGGGACTCCTCCTTCATGTGCAGCGTCGCCGACGCGATGAGGTACTCCATGACGCCGGGCATGGCGTCGTCGGCGCGGCGCATGAAGTCGATCGTCCAGCCGACGAGGCGGCCGTCGCCGTGCACGGGCAGCCAGCTCGTCACGCCGTGCACGTGCTCCTGCGCGTCGACCGCGAGCATGAGCCGCACGCTCGGGTCGCGCAGCTCGTCGACGCCGCTGAGCGTGAAGCCCATCTCGGGAAGCGCCTTCTCGGCGACCCACTGCTCGGAGATCGCGGCGACGCGTCCCTGCACCGGCAGCGGCAGGTCGCGCCACGAGCTCCACACCGTGGTGAGGCCCTCGCGGATGCCGCGGTTCAGCGGCTGCCGCACCTTCGCCCACGCCTTGCCGCGGAACGCCACGACGGTCGGGTCGATGCGCGTCTCCTCGCCGACCGAGATCGAGTGCCAGCCGAGCCGCTCGGCCGCGGCGCGCGTGGCCTCGTGCGCGCTGTAGAACACGGGTGTCCACCCGGCCTCGTCGCAGTAGGCGACGAAGCCCGCGACGACCTCGTCGAGCCGCTCGGGCGCGCACACCGGGTCGGAGATCGCGAGGGCGACCCCGTTCTCGAGGCGGAACGAGACGCCCGCGTCGAGGTCGTCGGCGAACCAGTACGACGTGCCCCGCCAGGTGCCGAGGTAGCCGAGCGTGCCGCCGCCGTGCCGCTCGAGCAGCGTGCGCATGAGGCGCTGGTCGGTGAGCGAACCGCGCGAGTCGGTGCGGCGGAGCAGGGCGACGGATGCCACCGCGAACACCGCCCAGAACAGCACGCCGACCCACTGGTGGGCGATGAACGCGAGCGTGCCCGACGGCAGCATCAGCGGGTCGATCGTCGCCACGATGTGCGGCGGCAGGAAGCGCTTGATCGTGTCGACCGTGAGGTCGCCGATGGTCGCGTCGGGCACGAAGCCGCTCAGCGCGGTCAGCCCGAGCATGAAGTAGAGCGCCGAGAGCACGGCGCCCGTGACCAGCACGACCGTCAGGAACTGCACGACGCCGCCGCGCGGGCTCGGCAGCGCGACGCGGCGGCGCAGGGCGAACAGCAGCACCGCGATCGCGACCGGCAGCGCCAGGGCCGCGACCACCCAGACGATGAGCTCGCCGATGCCCACGTCGGCGGCCTGGAACTCGGCCACCGCCTCGGCGACGTCGAAGGCGATGAGCGCCGAGAGCGCGATCGAGATGTTGATGAGGATCGCGAGCCAGAGCGCGAAGCGCCGCCCCTTGCGGATGCCCCACGCGGCGATCAGCAGCAGCGCGACCGGCACCATGGTGAGCAGGAACGGCCCGACGCCCTGCGTGCTCGCGACGATGATCGCCTCGTCGCAGGCGGCCGACGAGAAGCGATCGCACCGCGCGCCGATGCGGTCGGCGTCGATCGCCGGGTCGAGGTTCGCCGAGAGCAGCGAGAACGGCGTGAACGCGTCGGGGTTGAGCACCGCGACGATCGGCCCGAGCGCGCCGGCGGCGACGACGGTCGCGAGCAGCGCGCGCACCTCGCGGAACGACGAACGGCGGGGCCTGAGGGTCGACGGGTTGCCCTGGAACACGGCGCCGAGCAGCAGGCCGGCGAGGGCGGCGAAGAGCCGGTACAGGTGCTGCGGGTCGCCGTCGTAGAGCACGAAGACGAGCACCACCGTGAGCACCGCGACGCGCGTGCGGGTCGCCCAGAGCCGGGGCATGAAGGCGCTGGCCGCCATGAGCGCGCCGATGATGCCTGGGAGCGGATCGACCGTGACCACCGTCGCCGACAGCAGGGCCCACCACTCGCCGGCCCACGCGCCCATGGCCACGATGCCGATGCCCACGCCGTAGCCCGCGGCGCCGGTGACGAGCCCGGCGACGAGCGCGCGCCAGGTGCCCATCACGCGCTCGGCGGTGCCGAGCAGCAGGAGTGCGGCGACGATCGAGACGATCGCCTCGACCGGACCCGAGACGAAGCCCGCGGCGGTGAAGACGGTCCACCAGCGGCCGTCCTCGAGCGTCGGCCCGACGCCCGCGCCGAACTGCTCGAGCAGCTCCTCGTCGAGCGGGGCGAGCGGATGCCCCTGGAACAGCCAGTTCACCGCGAGCAGCACAGCGAGGGCGACGCTGAGCGGCGCCCGCACAAGGAAGCGCAGCAGGCGGCCGAACGCCGACCCGAAGCGGGACTCGGTGCGCCGGGAGAGCTCGGCGTCGGTGGCCGTCTCGGGCGGGGGCATCCGGTATCTCGTCGCCCTGCCGACCCGATCCGCCATCGCCGCCCCCCTCCCGGTCGTCGTGCTCCCAACCTAGGGGCATTCGGGGCCTCGCGCCGCCCGTAGGATAGGGAGTCGTACGTTTCCGGGCGCATCCGCCCGACCCCCTCCCGAAGGACCATTGGAGCCACCGTGGCCGCACCCAGCCGACTCGATTCCGTCATCACCCTCGCCCAGCACCGCGGGTTCGTCTTCCAGGCGGGGGAGATCTACGGCGGATCCCGGTCGGCGTGGGACTACGGCCCCCTCGGCGTGGAGCTCAAGGAGAACATCAAGCGCCAGTGGTGGAAGACCATGGTGCAGGGCCGCGACGACGTCGTCGGCCTGGACTCGTCGGTGATCCTGCCGAAGCAGGTGTGGGAGGCATCCGGCCATGTCGAGGTCTTCTCCGACCCGCTCGTCGAGTGCCAGCAGTGCCACAAGCGCTACCGCGAGGACCACCTGATCGAGGAGTTCGAGGCCAAGAAGGGCCGCGCGCCCGTCGGCGGCCTCGACGAGGTCGTCTGCACCAACTGCGGCACCCGCGGCCGCTGGACCGAGCCGCGCGCGTTCTCGGGCCTGCTGAAGACCTTCCTCGGCCCGGTCGACGACGAGGCCGGCCTGCACTACCTGCGCCCCGAGACCGCGCAGGGCATCTTCGTGAACTTCGCCAACGTGCTGCAGGCGGCGCGCATGAAGCCGCCGTTCGGCATCGGCCAGATCGGCAAGTCGTTCCGCAACGAGATCACGCCCGGCAACTTCATCTTCCGGACCCGCGAGTTCGAGCAGATGGAGATGGAGTTCTTCGTCGAGCCCGGCACCGACGACGAGTGGTTCGAGTACTGGCTCGACACCCGCTGGAACTGGTACACCGACCTCGGCATCGACCCCGAGAACCTGCGCCGCTACGAGCACGCGAAGGAGAAGCTGTCGCACTACTCCAAGCGCACCGTCGACATCGAGTACCGCTTCGGCTTCGCCGGCGGCGACTGGGGCGAGCTCGAGGGCGTCGCGAACCGCACCGACTTCGACCTCGGCACCCACACCAAGCACTCGGGCAAGGACCTGTCGTACTTCGACCAGTCGAAGAACGAGCGCTGGACCCCGTACGTCATCGAGCCCGCGGCGGGCCTGACCCGCTCGCTCATGGCGTTCCTGGTGGACGCGTACCACCAGGAGGAGGTGCCGAACGCCAAGGGCGGCACCGACACCCGCACCGTGCTGAAGCTCGACCCGCGCCTCGCGCCGGTCAAGGCCGCCGTGCTGCCGCTGTCGCGCAACGAGAAGCTCTCGCCGATCGCCCGCGAGGTCGCCTCGTCGCTGCGCGAGCAGTGGAACGTCGACTTCGACGACGCCGGCGCCATCGGCCGCCGCTACCGCCGCCAGGACGAGATCGGCACGCCGTTCTGCATCACGGTCGACTTCGACTCCCTCGACGACAACGCCGTCACCGTGCGCGACCGCGACACCATGGGCCAGGAGCGCGTCTCGCTCGACCGCCTGTTCGGGTACCTGGCGGAGCGGCTCAAGGGGGCGTAGGTGCGCGGTCGGCACGTCGAAGTGCAGGAGATCCGGCGTGACGCGCTGAGTGCCGGCGTCCGCATATGCCGTGTCGTCTAGTGTGCGATGCGTCGCCAGATGACGAACTCACCGAGGCCGGTCACTCCACGCAGTTCGTCCTCGCTCACGGTGTCGAAGATGTTGTAGAACGAGTACGGGGCGACCTGCGGAACGGGCATCGTTGTCTGGATCATGCCCTCCATAACAAGATGGTGGCCGGGCCGAACTTCCCAGTGACCCTCCGCTTGCGCCAACGGGAACTTCACCGCGAGCTGGAACATCGACTCACCGCTCCAGCTGCGATGGATCCAGAATTCTCCGCTTGAGAGCCCGCCAGCAGTCTGCACATCGACTGCCCAATGTCCCAGCATGATTGCAGACAGGTCAATTGGGTTGGACACGTGGGTCGGGCGGGGTCCAACAGGGTCAGCCGCTCGAAGCTGGCGAGGGTTCCCGGTCGACTCCGACAGGTCGGGCCAGAGTTCTTCCGTACTCGGAGGTTCGGGGGGCATCTCAACGATTTCCTTGACCGGCCCGCGGACGACGGCGGGTTGATCTGTCAGGCGACGGTAGAGCTGCTTGAAGCTGTTCTGGTCGTTGAGAACGTAGTGCTGGTACTGCCGGACTTCGATAGGAATGTACTGACTGTCGTCGGTGGTCTGGATGACTGGGATGATCCGAGTCTGACTGTTGAGGCGGTCGGCTACCTCGTTCGCAATAATGGCCCACTCCCAAGATCCGCCTGTGCCTTCTGAGCTGGAGCGTTTTGCGTACTCAGCGGTGCACAGTGCAAGGACGAAGTCCGCTTCGGCCAACTCCTCGTTGCACCATCGGCGCCAGCCATTGGGAGGATGTGCCACGTACTGATCGATGCGGCAATCCAAGCCGTTCTCTCGAAAGTACTCCGACAGATTGAATACATACTCGGATACTCGCGGTTCCCGGACGTACGAGATGAAGATCCGGATACTCCGCTGCGCTTCTTGCATCGAGACCGCCTCACACCTGGACCGACACGTTGCTCCCGGGTCGAATATCAAGCACTACCGTCGTCACTGAAATCGCGCCGCGACGCTACCAGAATAGTGATCCGACCCAGCAGATTGCCATTGGTTCAGGAGTGATGACCTGGCGTGGCCACGATGGCCAGTTCGCTGGGATCGATTCGCAAGCCCAATCCCAGGCAATCTTCGAAGGCGAAGGTGGACTTGCCGTCAGATGCTCCCAGCGGCGGCCGCCACGGCACCTATGACATAGGCGAGCCCGAAGAGCAACGGAACCCATATTTCGACGTGTGTGAGTGCCCAGTACGTCGACTTGTCCTTCTCCTCTCCTCGCAGGGCCTTCCATTCACCGGTCCACCAAGGGGAGGCTGGAAGTCGCTGTTCCAAGGCCCCGATTACGGCGAACTTCGCCGCATTGAGCTGTCTGTACGAGCGCACGACCCAGAACCAGGCGAGGCAGAGTCCGAGCGCAAGTGCCAATGCAGGCACGAGGAACCATGGCGACAGACCATCGGGGCCGCCCCTCCAGAAGACGGCCACCAACGTAAGCACCGCACTATTGAGCGAGAGGAAGAATGTGTTCGCGAGTCCGCGCCGACTCGATATCCGATCGGCCATCTCGACGTAGAGCTTGTACTGGTCCATCAGCGCCGCTTGATAACCCGGGTGTTTCACGTAGTAGTCGTAATCCGTGTCGTCGTCATTCCAGAGACTCGCAGAGACTTCTTCCGGCGTGGATGGCTGCGCAACCTTGAAGTACGTGCTCCATATCGACATGCCCGAGAGTCTCGCGCATGAACACAGCCCTTCGGCGCACCACGCGTGTGGCGGGGTCCAATCACTGTCGAAATTGAAGAGTTTCGGCAGCTCTACGGGCGCGACGACGTCGACATCTTCCCTGTGCAACTGCTCAAGCGACAGGTCTCAGACTCGGCGCTGACCACCCGGAGGAGAGCTGGTTGCCGAGCGCGATGCTCAGCGTCGAGCCAGCCGCTCCATCGAGGCCACCGAGTCTTCGCGGCGGCGCCAATGTCTCGGCATAGGACGCACATAGGAGGCGCATAGACGCGGATGGTGTCGTCGGAGTCAACCCACGAGACTCCGCCCCGAGGACCCATCATGAGACGACTCACCATCACCGCCGCAGCCCTGCTTACCTCTGCGCTGCTCTTCACCGGCTGCACGACGACGCTCGCCGACTCGAGTGCGGACACCACCGCAACGCAATCCAGCTCCTCGTCGGCCGAGACGACCGCCGTCGAGACGAGCACGGTCAGCGGCGACATCGACTGGAGCGGGCTGCCGACGACGGAGGTCGAGCTCTCCGACGACGGGCTCACCATCACCGAGGCGGGCACCTACGTGCTCAGCGGCTCGACGACCGGGCAGGTCGTCGTCGACACCGACGGGAACGTGCGTCTCATCCTCAACGGGGTGACCATCGACAGCGCCGACGGGGCTGCCATCCAGGTCGACAGCGCCGAGACGACCGTGATCGAGCTGGCCGAGGGCACGACCAACACCGTCTCCGACTCGTCCACCCGCGGCGACGAGGAGATCGAGGGCGCCATCTACTCCGCCGACGACCTGATCATCACCGGCACCGGGACGCTGGACGTGACCGCCGAGTTCGCCGACGGGATCGTCGGCAAGGACGACCTGTCGATCGAATCGGGCACGATCACGGTGACGAGCGCCGACGACGGCATCCGCGGCAAGGACAGCCTGACCATCAGCGGCGGCACGATCACGATCGACGCGGCGGGCGACGGCATCAAGTCCAGCAACGACACCGACGCCGGCGAGGGCCAGCTCGTCATCTCCGATGGCGACATCACGATCACCACGGGCGACGACGCGGTGAAGGCCGAGCAGCAGGTGACGATCACCGGGGGCACGCTCGACATCGTCTCCTCGGTCGAGGGCATCGAAGCGCCCGTGATCGTGATCGACGGCGGTGACATCACCGTGAACGCATCCGACGACGGCGTGAACGCCGCCGCCTCGGCCATCGTGACGAGCGGCCTGAGCATCACGGTCAATGGCGGCGAGATCACCGTGGTGATGGGCTCGGGCGACACCGACGCGTTCGACAGCAATGGCGACCTCACGATCACCGGCGGATCGATCGACGTCACCGCGCAGTCCGCGTTCGACTTCGACGGCACCGGCACCCTCACCGGAGGCACCGTCGTCGTCAACGGCGAGCAGATCACCGCCCTGACCAACCAGATGATGGGCGGAGGCGGAGGCGGAGGCGGTCGGCCGTAGGGGCGTGCTCCTTCGGGTTAGGGTCGACGGGTGTCCGACAACGTGATCTTCGACGCCCCGCCGTGGGCGGTGGCCGTGGTCATCCTCGCGGCGGTGCTCGTCGCGCTCGCCTTCTCGGGCATCGCGCGCCTGATCCTGCGGCGCAGGGCCCGTCTGCGTGCATCGACGGCGCTCATGCTCTCCCTCTTCGGCATCGTCGTGGGCCTGCTGCTGACGGAGCTGATCGGGACCGACCCGAACCTGGGCAGCCCGCTCGTGCTGATCACCACGCTCGGCATGGCCGTGCTGTTCATCGGCGTGTACGGCGCGATCGCCGCGCACCTGCAGCGCCCGACCCGCGCGAGCATCGAGCAGCTCATGCGCGCCGGCGAGTCCGACCAGGTCGAGTTCAAGTCGACCGCGCGCATCAACCTGCGCACGGGCGAGAAGGACGCGCGCATGGAGCAGGTCATCGCGAAGACCGTGGCCGCGTTCCTGAACGGCGACGGCGGGGCCCTGCTGGTCGGCGTCGACGACGCCGGCACCGCGCTCGGCCTCGACGCGGACCTCGCGACCCTGCGCACGCCCGACCTCGACCGCTACGAGCTCTGGCTGCGCGACCTCATGACCACCTCGCTCGGCACGGCGGCGGCATCCCTTGTGCGGGTCGACTTCGCCGAGGTGCCGTCCGACGACCAGGCGGCGACCGATGGGCAGGCCACCGTGTGCCGCCTCGAGATGACTGCGTCGCCGCGCCCGGTGTACCTGCGCCCGGGCAAGTCGGCCGACCCCGAGCTGTGGGTGCGCGCGGGTAACTCCACGCGCAAGCTCGCCGTCGACGAGGCGGCGAACTACATCATGCACCGCTGGCCCATCGGCGTGGGGTCGAACGTCGCCGCGCAGTTCCGCGCGGCGGTGCGGTTCTCCGAGGACCGGTAGCGGCTACGCGCTCTGGGTTGCGTGAGCCGCCTCAGCGACCTGGGCCCGCACCGCCTCGGCGACCGCGTGCTCGTCGTGGATCGGCGTCGACCGCGGGTAGTTCGTCGTGAGGAAGTGCTGCGCGTAGGGGAAGCAGGCGACCTCGAACGGCTCGTCGGCACGCCAGCCCTCGCCGAACGTGTTCCGCTCGACGGCAGCGGCGCCCAGTGGAATCCGCAGCGCCTGCGCCATCTCGGCCGGGTCGAACACGAGCCCGAAGGGTTCGGAGCCCTCGTGCGCGAGGCGCCCGCCGTAGTCGACCGAGAGGTTGCCCTCCACCCAGAGCCGCTGGTCGAGCGGATGCATCGTGCCGGCCGGCACCGAGGCCGTGGCCGCGACCGCGTTGGGCCGTTCCGCGCTGCGCACGTCGACGATCACGTCCCCGGTGTGCGCCGTGGTCACGATCGCGCGCTCGGTCGTCGCGGCGGAGAACCCCTCGCCCGGGTCGTAGTTGATGGTGTTCGACTCGTAGTCGCAGATGACCCACGTGAGCAGGCCCGTGCGGATGCTCTCGGCGATCACGTACAGCTCCACGCGCGCGCCCTGGAACACCGAGGCGCGCACGTTGAACGCCCCCAGGATCGCGCAGTGCCGCGGGGTCTCGTCGGCGAACATCGCCGTCGGCACCAGGCGGTAGCCCTCGGGCAGCAGGCGCTCCGCGGCATCCGCATCGGTGATCTCATAGGCGAGGAAGAAGGCGTACGGCTCGACGATGAAGCCCATGTACTCGTCGGCGCTGCTGCTCGCGCGGTCGACGATCCAGCGCTGCAACGACTGCGGCATGCGCGCAAGCATCTCGGCGCGGCCGTAGAGGCCCGCGACCCCCTTCGGCGTGACGGTGCCCTCGGTGTGCGTGATGAAGCTGCGCAGCTCGGCGGGCGTGATCGCGGTCGGCATGCCTCCATCGTACAAGTTCATGCGTTTGCATGATTAGCGACGCGAAGATCCGTTGATTAACCGATTGACCATCCATGGATGCCTTGCTAGGGTCATGCCTAACCGGTTAACCATCGGCCCCAGCGAACAGCAACAACGAGGTGTACATGGACCAGCGTGGGTTCTATCGGCCGGACGGCGGATGGGTCGGGGATGTCATCCCCTGGCAGGAGGACGGTGTCTTCCACCTCTTCTACCTGCACGAGTCCCGGCGTACCCCGAAGGATGGGATGCCCTGGCATCGGGTCACCACGGACGACCTCGTCGAGTTCCGCGAGACCGGCCCCGCGATCCCGTCCGGGGGACCGGCCGCCGACGACTTCAACGTCTACACGGGCAGCATCGTGGTCGACGACCTCGGTACCCACCACGCCTTCTACACCGGTCAGAACCCGAAGCACCTCGGCGCGGACGGCAAGCCGCTCCAGCTGGTGCTGCACGCATCGAGTGGTGACGGCATGCAGACCTGGCAGTCGCACCCGGCTGACACGTTCGGGGCCCCGGACGGCTACGAGTCCGCCGACTGGCGCGATCCGTTCGTATTCCGCGACGCCGACGCTGGCCTCTGGCGGATGCTCATCACCGCTCGGCATGTTGACGGCCCGGAGCGTCGGCGGGGCGTCATCGCGCAGTACACGTCGACCGACCTCGTTCGCTGGTCGCTCGCGGAGCCGTTCTGGGACCCGCGCCGCTACGTCGCTCACGAGTGCCCCGAAGTCTTCCAGTGGGGTGACTGGTGGTATCTCGTCTACTCCGAGTTCAGCGATGCCTTCACGACCCGGTATCGGATGGCGCGCAGTCTCCACGGCCCGTGGATCGTGCCGGAGCACGACACCCTCGATGGGCGCGCCTACTACGCCGCGAAGTCCGCGGAGCGTGACGGCCGGCACTTCTTCTTCGGTTGGATCGCCAGTCGTGAGGGCGAGAGCGATGACGGCGCCTGGCAGTGGGCAGGCACGATGTCGGTGCTGGAGGCCGAGCAGCGCGGGGACGGCTCGCTCGGGTTCCACCCCCCGCGCGAACTCCGCGAGACGTTCGCCGACCCCGTCGGCGCGCTGCCCCCGGGCACCACCTTGACCGCCCCCGACGGCTATGCGGAGACGCTGGCACACGGGACCGCACCGAGCTCCTTCCGGCTCGTCGCGCGACTGCACACCGCGCCGGGAACCAGCGAGTGCGGCGTCCTGCTGCGCGCGAGCGACGACGGCGACGAGGGGTACCGACTCCGCCTCGAGCCCCGCCGCGGCCGACTCGTGTTCGACCGCTGGCCGCGTCGCCTCACGGGTGGCGAGCAGTGGCAGATCTCGGGCGATGTCCCGCACGCGATCGAGCTCGAACGGCCGGCCGCACTCGGGCCGGGCGAGCACGCCCTCGACATCATCGTCGATGGAGACCTCTGCGTCGCCACGCTCGACGATGAAGTGGTGCTCAGCACCCGGCTCTACGACCGCCCGTCCGGCCGCGTCGGCGTCTTCGTCGGCGAGGGCAGCGCGGTCGTGACCGAGTTCACCCTGCTCGCGCGGTCCGAACCGCGTTCACACACTCCCGGAGCGGACCGCCTGGTCGCCGCCACCGGGTGATCCCACGCACCACCCACACCCGATAACCGATCAATGGAGATTCCGACAATGCGATTCACACAGCGCACGGCGATGCTCGCCGGGGCGACCCTCGCGGCCACGCTCGTCCTCACCGCCTGCTCGGGCGCGACCGGGGGAGGTGACCCGACCGATGTCGACCCCGAGGGGACGATCGAGCCGCGCGAGATCTCATGGCTGCTCTCGCGGCCCGCCGACGGTGGCGTCATCACGACCATGCAGCAGATCGCCGACGAGTACGCGGCCGACCACCCCGGCTTCGCGCTCAACCTCATCACCACGCCCGACCGCCCGTCGTACATCCAGAAGTACGAGACCCTCGCGGCCGCGAACAAGCTCCCGGAGCTGTTCGACACCGACGCGACGCCGTTCGCCCAGAAGCTCGCCGACCAGGGGAAGATGGTCGACGTCGACCTGCTCCTCGACGACCTCGGCTTGGCGGACGAGTACCGCGAGGCTGCACTGAACTACCAGCGCTTCGACGACGGTGCGCTCTACATGGTGCCGTTCGAGTTCCAGCTCGAGTTCTTCTGGTACAACTCGGCGCTGCTGGAGGAGGCGGGCGTCGACGTGCCGGCCACGCTCGACGACTTCGCGCCGATGTGCGAGGCGCTCCGAGACGCCGGTATCACGCCGATCGCGCTCGACGGGCAGGACCAGTGGCCGCTCGAACGGTACATGGCGTACTACCCGTTCCGCCTCGCCGGACCCGGGTACGTGCAGGACCTGAAGAACGGCGACGCGTCCTTCGCCGACGAGCCGGGACGCGCGGCAGCGGAGTGGCTGTACGGACTCGGCGAGGCGGGATGCTTCCAGGAGGGCTTCTCCTCGACGGGCTACGCCGACGCGCAGGCACTGTTCACGTCGGGGAAGGCCGCGGTCTACAACATCGGCACCTGGGAGCTCGGCAACCTCGCCACCGAGGCGCTCGATCCGGCCGTCCGGGACGACGTCGACTACTTCACCCTGCCCACGATCGACGGCGCCGCGACCGCGGACAACGAGTACGTCACGCCGTCGGGCATCGGCATGGCGGTCAACGCGCAGACGTACGATCCTCTCGTGCGTGACTTCCTCGCCTTCGCGCTCGACCGGTACCCGGACCTCTACACGTCGTCGGGCGCGCTGTCGCCCACGAACGGCGCTGAGACCGTCGTTCCCGGCGATGCCACCGAGCTCTACGGCCGCGCGGTCGAGCAGGCCGGCGACGTGGGGCCTGCGATCGCGATGCCATGGGACACCCAGCTCGACCCCGCCACCAACACGCGGTTGCAGCAGGAACTGACCCTCCTCGTGCAGGGTGACATCACCCCCGACGAGTTCATCGAGACCATGGACGACACGCTCGCGGAGAACGTCGGTGGCTGACACCGCCCAGGCCGGGGCTCGCGCGGTACGACCGCGTGCGCCCCGGCGTTCCGCGCCGATGCGGCGGTCGATGCTGCCGCGCCGGTCGACGCTGTCCGTCCTCGTCTTCCTCGTTCCGCCTCTCCTGCTCTACGGGGTGGCGGTCCTGCTGCCCATCCTGCAGTCGCTGTTCCTCAGCCTCTTCTCCTGGGACGGCATCACCGACATGGCGTTCGTCGGCATCGACAACTACGTCAAGATGCTGACCCGCGACGATGTCTTCTGGATCGCGTTCGGCAACGCGCTCGGCTACCTCGCGATCTGCCTCGTGCTCCAGCTCGGTGGGGCGCTCGCCGTCGCCGGGCTGCTCACGGCGCTTCCCCGGGCGCGCGAGGTCGTGAAGACGCTCTACCTGCTGCCGGCGGTCATCTCGACGGTGGCGATCGCGTTCCTGTTCGTGCGGATCTACTCCCTGGAGCCGCTCGGTCTCCTCAACCAGGTGCTCGCCTGGGTGGGGCTCGAGGGCCTCCAGACGGCGTGGCTCTCCGACGTGCAGACGGTGCTCGCGGCCGTATCGATCCCGGAGGGGTGGCGCTTCACCGGGCTCTACATGCTCATCATCTACGCCGCGCTGATCGCCGTTCCGCAGGAACTGGAGGAGGCCGCGCGACTCGACGGCGCCTCCTGGTGGCAGACGTTCTGGCGCATCCGGTTCCCCTACATCCGTCCCGTCTGGATCACCACCACGATCATGGCGACGACGTTCGCGCTGCGAGGGTTCGACATCCCCTACCTCCTGACGAACGGCGGCCCGGGACAGGCGTCCGAGCTCCTCACGACCTACATGTACAAGACGGCCTTCGTGCACACCGATTACGGGTATGCGAGTGCGATCTCGGTGTTCATCGTCATCGAGTGCCTCGTCGCCGTCGGCCTGATCCTCCTGCTGCTCCGTCGAAGGGATGACTCGTGAGCGCCTCCGTCCTCACCAGGCCGGCGACCTCGCCCGCGTCGCCGCCGCCCCCCGTGGAGGTGCGCCGACCTCGGCGCTCGCAGCGGCTCCGCATCCAGCGCGCGCTGCTGACCGTCACGATCATCCTGATCGTGGTCGTACAGGTGTACCCGCTCGCCTGGCTGTTCATCACGAGCTTCCGCACCGCGTCGGACTTCGCGGGTGGCAATCCGTTCGCGCTGCCGACCGAGTTCACCCTCGAGAACTACGAGCGCGCATTCGCGACCGGCAACCTCTGGCTGAACATCCTCAACAGCCTGATCGTGACGCTCGGCGCGAGCGCGCTGATCGTGGTGGCGGGAATGATGGCCGCGTTCGCGCTCCAGGTGCTCGGCTTCCGGCTGAGCGGAGTCGTGCGCGCAGTGTTCCTCCTCGGCATCATCGTGCCGGTGCAGATCGCCCTCGTGCCGCTGTTCGTCGACTATGCGCAGGTCGGGCTGCTCGACACGCACCTCTCGATGATCATCCCGCTGGCGGCGTTCTCGCTGCCGATGTCGGTGTACCTGTTCTCGTCGTTCTACGAGTACATCCCGCGCGAGATGTACGAGGCGGCGTCGCTCGACGGAGCCGGGCCGTACCGGATCTTCGCCCAGATCACGTTCCCGCTCTCCCTCAACACGATCATCACCGTCGTGCTCGTCAACAGCATCTTCATCTGGAACGACTTCATCTTCGCGAACACGTTCGTGCTGTCCGATGGACTGAAGACGATCCCGCTGGGCCTGCAAAACTACATCGGGGCGATGGGCAACACCGACTGGACGGCGACCTTCGCCGCCGTGTGCGTCACGGTGACACCCCTGCTGCTGGTGTTCCTGGTACTGAACAAGGCGATGATCAACGGACTCGAGAGCGGGGCGACCAAGGGATGAGTGCGACGGAGCACGGCAGGAACGGGCCCGCGGTCACGATGCGCGACGTCGCGAAGGCGGCGGGCGTCTCGGTCGCGACCGTCTCCCACGTCGTGAACGACAAGCCCGGCGCTCGCATCGGCGACGATGCGAGACGCAGGGTGCAGGAGGCGGTCGTCGAGCTCGGGTACCGGCCGAACGCGCTCGCGAAGACGCTCTCGCAGGGCGGCTCGCGGTTCATCGGGCTCGTCGCCGACGCCATCGCGACCACGCCGTTCGCCGGCCAGATCATCCACGGTGCACAGGACGAGGCGTGGAAGCACGGCTACGTGCTGCTGGTCGCGAACACCGAGGGCAACGCCGCGGTGGAGAACGACGCGATCGCCATGATGCTCGAGCACCAGGTGCACGGCATCCTCTACTCGACCTGGTATCACCGTGAGATCGTCGTGCCCGACGTGCTCCAGCAGGTCGACACCGTGCTGGTCGACTGCTTCGCGGCCGACGGCGAGTTCCCGGCCGTCGTCCCCGACGAGGAGCAGGGCGGCCGCACCGCGACCGAGGAACTGCTCGCCGCGGGGCACCGGCGGATCGCGTTCATCAACACCACGACTCCGTCGCCCGCGCGCACGGGCCGGCTCGCCGGCTACCGAGCTGCGCTCGAGGCGTCCGGAATCGAGATGGACGAGTCGCTGGTGTTCTCGGCCGAGCCGCAGCAGGAGGGCGGGTATCGCACGACCCCGCGCATCCTGGAGTCCGGGGCGACGGCGGTCTTCTGCCACAACGATCGGGTCGCGATGGGCCTCTACGACGGCCTCCGTGAGGCGGGGGTCCGCGTTCCCGAGGACATCGCGGTGATGGGCTTCGACAACCAGGAGGTCATCGCCGCGCACGTTCGCCCGCCACTGTCGACCGTCGCGCTGCCGCACTACGAGCTCGGCGCCGCCGGCGTCCGGGTGCTGCTGGGCCTCGAGTCGGATGAGTCGCACCGGCTGCGCATCGCCTGCCCTGCGGTGCGCCGGGCATCGGTGTGAGGGGGCCGCGCGCGTGAGCACGGAGATCTCGCGGCCACTGTTCCATCTCACCCCGCGCCGCAACTGGATGAACGATCCGAACGGGCTCGTCCACGACGGCGCGCTCTGGCACGCGTTTTTCCAGTACAACCCGCACGGGCCCGACTGGGGGAACATGAGCTGGGGCCACGCGACGAGCACGGACCTGCAGCACTGGGAGGAGCATCCCGTCGCGCTCTCCCACTCTGACGGTGAGCAGATCTACTCCGGCTCGGTCGTCGCGCCGTCGACCGAGGAGCCGCTGGTCGCGTTCTACACGAGCGCGTACTCCACGGGCATGCAGGCGCTCTCACGAGCGGTCAGTCACGACGGGGGGTTCTCCTGGGTCGCCGACCCGGACAACCCGGTGATCGACCGCGGATCGACCGACTTCCGCGATCCCAAGGTCATCCGCTACCACGGTGACGACGGTGACTCGCGATGGATCCTCCTCGCCGTGGAGGCGGTCGAGCGCCGTGTGCTCTTCTTCGAGTCGCGCGACCTGCGAACGTGGGCGGAGGTCGGATCGTTCGGGCCGATCGGCCCCGAGGGCGTCGTCTGGGAGTGCCCCGATCTCCTCCGGCTGCACGTCGACGGCGCGCCCGATGACGCTCGCTGGGTCCTGCTCCTGAGCACGAATGCCGTCGGCGACCACGCAGATCCCGACGGTTCGTCGATGCACTATCTGGTCGGCGACTTCGACGGTCGGGCCTTCACGACGGATGCCTCCGAGCTGACGCGGCTCGACCACGGGCGCGACCTCTACGCGGGGGTGACATTCGACAACGCTCCGGACGACCGCGTGATCATGCTCGGCTGGATGTCCAACTGGCGCTACGCCCACGTCGTGCCGTCCGCGCCGTGGCGCGGGGCGATGTCGCTTCCACGAACGCTCAGCCTCCGCTCCATCGGGCCGGAGGTGCTGCTCGTCCAGGAGCCGGCGTACTTCATGCGAGCGGGCCTCGCCGGCATCGAGCCGATCGAGATCACCGAGGCGTCGAACCGATTGGCTCTCAGCGGACACTCACTCGTCGACCTGCGATGGGAGCCGCGCCTCACCGGTGTGCTCCGGATCCGGATGCAGGGCGATGCCGACGCGACCGTGGAGCTGACGCACGACCCGCGCGCCGGGACGCTCGTGCTGAACCGGCTCGGACCGGCGTCGGAGGCAGTACATCCCGACTTCGCGGGGGCCAGCGCGGCACCGCTTCGCCAGCCCTGGGTCGGTCGCCTCCTGCTGAGCCTCGACGGTCCGTTGCTCGAGGTGTTCGCCGGCGACGGTGCGACGACCATGTCGAGCCTCGTCGTGCTCGGGTCGGGAAGGATCCAGGTGGACGTGTGCTCGGAGCATCCGGGTCCACTTGCGGTGCGGTCCGTCGACATCGAGGCCGATGAGAGCGGGGCGGTGACTGCCGCTCCCGCGGCCGCTCGCGCCTGAACGACCCATCGTCAACCACCGCCGTCACCATCTCGGCGGGCGATTCGTCGCGCCCGCCGCCAGAGAAAGGAAGCACCATGAAGCAGGACATCACCCGCCGCGCGCTGTTGCACGGAACCGGTGCAGGCGCCCTCGCGATGCTCATGCGCGGGCTGGGGCATACTCAGCCCGCGCACGCGCTGAGTTCTCAGCGTGCCGTCTACCACATGACACCGCCTTCGGACTGGCTGTGCGACCCACAGCGGCCCGTCGTCGCCGGAGGTGCAACGCACCTCTACTATCTCCACTCCGACCAGAACAACGGACCGGGCGGATGGGATCACGCATCAACCGTGGACGGCGTGGCGTTCACCCACCATGGCACCGTGGCGCCGCTCGAGGACGGTGTGCCCGTCTGGACCGGATCGCTGGTGGTGGACACTCAGAACACTGCCGGGTTCGGCACAGGTGCAGTCGTCGCTCTCGCCACGCGACCGACCGATGGGATCCGCAGGTATCAGGAGCAGTATCTCTACTGGTCGACCGACGGTGGCGTTACCTTCACCCGGCTCGACGACCCGGTGATCGTCAACCCCGACGGGAGGACGGCGAGCACCCCCGAGGAGATCGACAATGCCGAGTGGTTCCGCGACCCGAAGATCCACTGGGACTCCATGCGTGGCGAATGGGTCTGCGTCGTCGGTCGGGCTAGGTATGCGACCTTCTACACTTCGCCGAATCTTCACCAGTGGACGATGCGCCAGAACTTCGACTACCCGAATCACGCGCTCGGCGGCATCGAGTGCCCCGACCTCTTCGAGATGGAAGCCGACGATGGGACCCGGCACTGGATCCTCGGAGCAAGTATGGACGCATACGGGGTGGGCTTGCCCATGACCTACGCCTACTGGATGGGTTCGTGGGACGGCACATCGTTCATCGCCGATGATCTGGACCCCCAATGGCTGGACTGGGGGTGGGACTGGTACGGCGCGGTGACCTGGCCGTCCACGGCCCAGCCGGACACCCGTCGCCTGGCGATCGGATGGATGAACAACTGGAAGTACGCTGCACGGGACGTGCCCACGGACGCAACGGACGGGTACAACGGGCAGAACTCGATCGTGCGTGAACTCAGGCTCGAACGGCAGCCGGGTGGATGGTGCAGCCTCCTGAGCAGCCCGATCGCGTCTCTCGGCGATCACGTCACTTCGATCACGAGCATTCCCGACCGAACCGTGGACGGGAGCTTCGTCCTTCCATGGACGGGGCGCGCCTACGAGCTCGAAGTCGACCTCGCTTGGGGGGACGCCGGGAATGTCGGCATCTCCGTCGGCCGCTCGGCGGATGGCGCACGGCACACGAACATCGGAAAGTTCGGGGGCGAGCTGTACGTGGACCGCGGGCCCTCCGATCGCGCCGAGTATCCGCTTGCGCCGTACTCGAGGGCAGCGGCGCCGATCGACCCGACGGCGCGCGCAGTACACCTCCGCATCTTCGTCGACACGCAGAGCGTGGAAGTGTTCGTGAACGCGGGGCACACCGTGCTCTCGCAACAGGTCCACTTCCTCGAGACGGACACGGGCATCTCGTTCTACACCGATGGGGGACCCGCCGACTTCACCGGGGTCACCATCCGTGAATTCGGCACCCCGATCTGAGCGGAGCGAAGTGGACACACAGTACGAGGTCGCGCCGGGATCGGGGAGTGCTTCCATTCACCCCGACGGCGCCGACATCCTGGTCGTGGGCGAGGCGCTGGTCGATGTCGTGACCCGGGCAGACGGCTCGGTCGACGAGTCGCCGGGCGGAAGCCCCGCGAACGTGGCGGTGACGCTCGGTCGGCTGGGGCGCGCACCTCGCCTGCTGTGCTCGCTCGGTGACGACGCGAGCGGGACGACCGTGCGCGAATGGCTCGGATCGTCGCAGGTGCGCCAGATCGGAGGGGTCGCGACGCGAACATCGACGGCGACTGCGACGCTCGATCGCGCGGGCGCTGCCCGGTACGGCTTCGACCTGTGCTGGGAAGCGGACTTCCGCGCAGCCGGTGAGCCCGACCTGGTGCACGTCGGGTCGATCGCGGCCGTGCTTCCTCCCAGCGCACCCGACGTCGCCCGTCTCGTGGACCGATGCCGTGGGCGCGCGCTGGTCAGCGTCGACCCCAACATCAGGCCCGCCCTCGTCGACGAACCGGTCGGGGTGCGGGCGCGGGTGGAGTCCCTCATCGCACGTGCGGATGTCGTGAAGGCGAGCGACGACGACATGCGTTGGCTCCATCCGGGAGAAACGCCGGCCGAGGTGGCGCGGGGCTGGGCCGCCGCCGGACCCGCGCTCGTGGTCGTGACGCTGGGCCGCGACGGGGCGATCGCGGTCTTCGACGACACGGAGCTGCGTATCGAGGGCGTGCCCGTGGACGTGGTCGACACCGTCGGCGCCGGCGACACGTTCATGGGGGCACTGCTGGACGCGCTCGTCGAGGCGGGCGCCGTCGGCTCGGACGCACGCGGAGTCCTCGAACGGCTGGACGCGTCGATGGTCTGTGCCGCACTCGAGCGCGCGGCACGCGCGGCAGCGATCACTGTCGGGCGAGCCGGAGCGGATCCGCCAACGCGGCTCGAGCTGGATGGGCCGGCGCCGTGCCCGGGCAGGAGCGGTGGGGCGTAGGTTCGAGGTGGTACGACACGCCCCCGGAGATGATCGACCCATGTACGTCGCGGACGAGCCGCGGCCCGAGGAATACCCTTGGGCTCCAGCTGTTCGGGGCTGCCTGCTCACCGAGTCGGGCGAGTTCCCGGTGCGCACCGAGCCGGGTCGCGGTATCGGTTCCGCGTGCGTCACCGCCGGGTCGTCGACCGCGACCGTCGACGAGCTGCTGGCGCGCGAGGGCGTGGCACCCCTGGCCGAGCGCACGCTGGTCGTCGCGATCGGCTCGAACGCCTCGCCCGCAGTGATCGCGGGCAAGTACGCGAGGGCGGCGAGCGGATGCCCCTGGGCGACCCCGTTCCTGACCGGCACGCTGCACGGCGTCGCCGTCGGCCACTCGGCCCATGTGTCCCGGCGCGGGTACATCCCGGCCGCGCCGTACGCGCGGCGGGGCGCGGCGACCAGGGTCGTCGCCGCCTGGTTCGACGACGCGCAGCTCGCGGCGGTCGACGCCACGGAGCCCAACTACGACCGGGTCGCGCTCGACACCACGGAGCATCCGCTCGTGCTCGACTCGGAGGAGCGACCGCATTCGATCGCGGTCTACGCGTCCCGGCACGGCCTGATCGGCGCGACCGGCACGGCGGACCCCATCGCGTTCGGCACCCAGTGCGAGGTGTTCGCAGAGCTGTCGGATGCCACGGGCGACCCGCGGTTCTCCGGCACCGCCGGCGAGGTGTGCCTGCGGCTCGCCGAGCCCGATGCCCGTGCGCTGATCACCGCCGATCTGCACGCCGGCCCGACCGTCCCGCACGGGCTGGTGAGCCGGGCGTGAGTGCCATCGAGGCTCCCGATAGACGTGGGTTGCAGATACCATGGCCTGTGCGAGGGGCATTAGCCCCGAGAATGTGAGCCCGGCAGTCTGCCCGTTCTGGTACGACGAGCCGGGCTTGCGCCTGTCTAGGGTGGATCGATCACCACGCGACGGGCGACGATCGGTGCGACCTTCTGCGGCCAGACCCCTCCCTTCTGCTCGCACCAGGCAACTGCGTCCGCGATCCAGAGCATCGGCTGCTCCGTGCGCCCGCGGTGACCGTACTTGAGACGGGTCAGCGCCCCGAGTCGATCCAACTCGCCTCGGATGACCCGACGGTCCGCCGCCTCCAATGAGGCGTCGCGCTCGAGGGTCAGGTCGGCTGCTCCGCCATCGATCAGGTCGGCGACCAGTGCCCGAAGAAGCGCTGGCCGAGCCACGGTGTCGCGAGCACGCCGCATCACGTAGACGTGTACCCGGACCTCGAGCTCACACAATGCGCGGATGAGTTGGTCGCGCCGCTTGCTCTCGTCGTTGAAGTGGATCGCGCTTCGCCCGCCCGCACGCAATCCGCGGAGGCGTCGCTCGATCGAGGCGACATCGGTGGACGCAGTCGCGGCTGCGGCGATGTAGTATCCGCCGGACTTCGACTCGTCGACGAACACGCGATCTCCGGCGCTGAACGGCATCTGCTCGACCTCTGCCTTCCGGGGCGGTGTGGCTCAGACGCTAGTGCCGCCGTCGGACACCTCGGTCGAGGACGTTCTCTGCGCTCAGCCGTCCCACTCGCGCCGCAGGATCCCGAACGTCGCCAGGTCGTCCCACGCGCCGTCGTGGAACTCGCGCTCGCGCTCGGTGCCCTCGTGGCGCATGCCCATTCGCCGGCAGATGGCCGCCGACGCGAGGTTCCGCGGATCGAGCACCGCGTGCACCCGGTGCGCGCCGAGCGTCTCGAACGCGTGGCGCAGCACGGCGGCGGTTCCCTCGGCGGCCAGTCCCCGGCGCTGGAACTCCGGATGCACCAGCCAGCCGATCTCGACCTGCGCGTGCGCGACCGAGGTGACGCGCGTCATGAACTCCGCGACGACCCGGTCGCCCTCGCGGCCGAGCGACGGCTCGCCGACGAGTTCGGCGACCAGCAGCATCGCATCGTCGTCGGTCGCCAGCAGGCGCATGCCGGCCCGCCACACGGTGTGCTCGTGACCCTCCTCGCGTGTACGCCGGGGCCAGGGGATGTACGTGCGCACCTCATCGCGGCGCTGGTAGTCCCACACGTCGTCGCTGTCGTCGAGCGTGATCGGGCGCAGGCGCAGCCGCTCGGTCAGGATCGGCTGCGCCTCGAGCTGCTCGGCGGCGTAGGGCAGTCGCATCGCGGGCGCGTCGTCCATGGCGCGAGACTAGCCGAGCCGCGCGCAACCCGAAGTACCGGCGCGGCCCTACGGCGTCTCGAGCATCCGGATGAATGACTCGAGGTGTGCCGGCATGTCGATGTCGGATTCCATCAGCCACTGCAGCTGGAGGCCGTCCGACAGTGCGATGAGCATCGTCGCCGTCTCCGCCGGATCCGCGTCGGGTCGCACGCGTCCGGCCCGCTGCAGCACCTCGATGAGACGTGCGACGAGCTCGGAGGATGCCCGGTACCTTCCGAGGAAGTAGGCGTGCGCTGCATGGTCGGGTTCGATCGCCTCCGCGGAGAGGCGGGTGTAGAGGTGCATCAGGCCGGGGACGGATGCATTGTGGCGGATCGGCTCGACGAATGAGCGGAGGCTGACGCCCGCGGCATCCAGCGTCTCGATGTCGAGCTGCTCGGCGGACAGGTTCGCCCCACCCGTGGCGTATCGCTCATCGATGAGGTCTCGGCGGCGGAGCACCTCGACGAAGAGCTCCTCCATCGAGCCGAAGTAGTGCAGCACGCCCGCCTTGCTGAGTCCGACGGCGTCGGCGATCTCCTTGAGCGAGGTGCGCGAATAGCCCTCGCGGGCGATCACGTCGAGCGCGGCGGCGAGGATCTCCTCCCGCTTCGCCACGCCCTTGGCGTACGCACCTCGACTGGCCACGCGGCAATCGTAGCGGGAGCGGAGGCGAAAACCTACCGAGGGTTGACATTCAATGCCAACCGACGGTAGGTTTTGTTTCGCCGCAGCGACGCGGCACCCGCCGCAGGTGAGCGGCAAGCCAGAAGGAGAACCAACGTGTCGACGATGACCCAGCCATCCGAGCATGACGACAAGACCGAGGCCCGACCCCGGATCGACCGCAGCGTCAAGCGACTCATCGGGGGCATCGTCCCCGCGAACATGGCGATCTTCGCCGTCTGGGGTGCTGTGACCGGCATCCTGCTCCCGCTGCAGATCGAGGGCATCGACCCGGCGAACAAGGTCGCCAACCTCGCGATCGTGACCTCCATCGGTGCCCTCGCCGCCATGATCGCCCAGCCGGTCGCGGGCATGCTCTCCGACCGCACGCGAAGCCGCTTCGGCCGCCGAGCCCCGTTCATCGTCGGGGGCGCACTCATCGGCGGGCTCGCGCTCGTCGGCATGGCCGTCGGGAACACGCTCGTGCACATCGCGATCGCGTGGATCATCGTGCAGGTCGCCTACAACTTCGCCCAGGGTCCGCTGTCGGCGATCCTGCCGGACCGCATCCCGCGGGCCGTGCGCGGCACGTTCTCCGCCATGGCCGGACTCGGCGTCATGCTCGGCGCGTTCGGCGGGCAGGTCCTCGGCGCCAGCCTCGCGGAGGCCATCCCGACCGCGTACCTGCTCCTCGCCGGGATCGCGCTCGTCGTGCTGACGCTGTTCGTCGTGCTCAACCCAGACCGCTCCAGCACCGACCTCGTGCCCGCGCGATTCAGCCTGCGCGGATTCCTCCGGACGTTCTGGGTCAACCCGGTCGCGCACCCCGACTTCGCGTGGGCGTTCGCGGGCCGCCTCCTGCTCTACACGGGCTACTTCGTCGCCGTGGGCTACCAGCTCTACATCCTGCAGGACTACATCGGCCTCGGGGACTCCGCAGCGGCGATGATCCCGATGTTCGGCCTCATCTCGATGGCCGGGCTGCTGATCGCCACCGTGGTCTCCGGCCCGCTGTCCGACCGCATCGGTCGTCGCAAGGTCTTCGTGTTCGCGTCGTCGGCCCTGGTCGGCATCGCCATGCTGGTGCCGCTGTTCATGCCCACCGTGGGCGGCTGGATCCTGTTCAGCGTGATCTCCGCGCTCGGGTTCGGCATGTTCCAGGCGGTCGACACCGCGCTGATCAGCGAGGTGCTGCCCTCGGACGAGTCGTTCGCGAAGGACCTCGGCGTCGTGAACATCGCCGGCACCCTGCCCCAGACGGTGGCCCCGGCGGTCGCCGGCCTCATCATCCTCGTCGGCGGCTACGCCGCGCTGTTCCCGATCGGGCTCGCCCTGGCGGTGCTCGGCGCGCTCGCGGTGGCCCCCATCAAGTCGGTCCGCTGAGCGCGACCAGCACGCTCGACCTCGAACCAAGGAGACTCCGATGACGGACACCCTCATTCCCGCCCCGGCGCACGTCGATGCTCCGCAGGCGGACCCCGCCGACATCGTGCGCCGGCTCACCCGCCGCCAGAAGGTGTCGCTGCTGTCAGGTGCCGACTTCTGGACCACCGAGCCGGTGGCCGAGCACGACGTGCCCTCCATCATGCTGACCGACGGGCCGCACGGGCTGCGCAAGCAGACCGGCTCGACCGATCACGTCGGCTTCGGCGAATCGGTGCCGGCGACGTGCTTCCCGCCCGCGGTCACGCTCGGCTCGACGTGGGATCCGTCGCTCATCGAGGAGGTCGGAGCCGCGCTCGGGCGTGAGACGCGCGCCGCCGACGTCGGCGTCATCCTCGGGCCCGGACTGAACCTGAAGCGCCACCCGGCCGGCGGCCGGTCGTTCGAGTACTTCTCCGAGGACCCGCTGCTCTCTGGGAAGTCAGCCGCGGCGCTCGTTCGCGGAATCCAGTCCGAGGGCGTCGGCGCGTGCCTCAAGCACTTCGCCGTGAACAACCAGGAGTCGAACCGCATGCGGCTCGACACGGTCGTCGACGAGCGCACCCTGCGCGAGCTGTACCTGACCGGCTTCGAGATCGCAGTCGCCGAGTCGGACCCGTGGACCGTCATGTCGGCGTACAACCTCGTCAACGGCGAGCACGCCGGCGAGTCGCGCCGACTCCTGACCCAGATCCTCCGCGACGAGTGGGGATTCCAGGGCATGGTCGTCTCCGACTGGCTCGCCGTCGCGGACCGCCCGGTGGGCGTCGACGCCGGACTCGACCTCGAGATGCCCTCGAGCGAGGGCGTCTGGGACCGCGCGATCGTCGAGGCGCTCGAGGACGGCAGTCTCGACGAGGCGGCCCTCGATGCCGCGTGCGGTCGGGTCATCGCCCTCGCCCTCCGGGTGGCTGCGGAGCGCAGCATCCGTTCGGATGCCGCGCCGCTCGACTTCGACGCGCACCACGGACTCGCCCGCCGGGCCGCAGCGGCGGGCACCGTGCTGCTCACCAACGACGGGATGCTTCCCCTGCGCGCCGAGGGGAGCATCGCGCTGATCGGCGCCTTCGCCGAGACGCCCAGGTATCAGGGCGCCGGAAGCTCGATGGTGAATCCGACCCGCCTCGACACCGCACTCGAAGCGATGCGCCACCGCCTCGGGGAGGAAGCGGAGATCCTGTTCGCCCCGGGCTACGACCCGGTCTCCGGCGACAGTAGTCCCGAGATGCTCGAGCAGGCTCGGGCCGTCGCACGCGAGGCCGACGTCGTCGTCGTCATGGTCGGACTGCCAGCGACCTACGAGTCCGAGGGCTTCGATCGGACCGACCTGCGGCTTCCCGCCGATCACGACGAACTCGTCCGTGCTGTCACCGACGCCAACCCCCGCACCGCCGTCGTGCTGAGCAACGGGGCCGCCGTCGAGATCGACTGGGCCGACCGCCCTGCTGCGCTCCTCGAGGCCTACCTCGGCGGGCAGGCGAGCGGGTCTGCGCTCATCGATGTCCTGTTCGGCGACGCCGAGCCGGGTGGGCGCCTCGCGGAGAGCATCCCCGTGACGGCATCGGAGCTTCCTGCGAGCGAGAACTTTGCGAACCATGCCACGCAGGTGGAGTACCGCGAGACGCTCTACGTCGGCTACCGATTCCACGACACCTTCGAGGTGGCGCCGCGCCACTGCTTCGGCCATGGGCTCAGCTACACCGCGTTCACGTACTCCGACGTGACGATCTCGGGATCGGGCACCGACCTGACCGTCGAGCTCACCGTGACCAACACCGGGGACCGCACCGGATCGGACGTCGTCCAGGTGTACGTCCACGACGTCGAATCGTCGGTGCACCGCCCTGAGCAGGAGCTGCGCGGATTCACCAAGGTCCACCTCGCTGCCGGCGCGTCCGAGCGAGTGGTGATCCGTCTCGGTCGTCGTGCCTTCGCGACCTACGACGTGGCCGCGCAGGACTGGCTCGTCGAGGCGGGGGCGTTCGAGATCCGCGTCGGTGCGTCGTCCCGCGACATCCGCGCATCCGAGACCGTGGTGATCGCATCGCCCGACGTCGTGACCCCGGTGACGAAGCCTGCGGGTCCCGCGGCCA
This sequence comes from Agromyces rhizosphaerae, assembly GCF_027925245.1. Lineage (NCBI taxonomy): Bacteria > Bacillati > Actinomycetota > Actinomycetes > Micrococcales > Microbacteriaceae > Agromyces > Agromyces rhizosphaerae. Next base: position 1,461,419 of record NZ_BSDP01000001.1, on the reverse strand, counting down.
CCGACGCCGAGTTCGCTGCCCTGCTCGGCCGTGCCATTCCGGCGCCTCGGCCGCTGCTGCCGCTGCACCTGGACTCGGCGATCGACGACCTCGCCCAGTTCCCGATCGGCCGCATCCTGCGCAAGCGGCTGCTCGACATGGCGGCGGGCACGCTGGACATGGATCCGGACCCGGCCACCAAGGCGATGATCGACGCGGTCATGGGGCAGATGCCGCTGCGCGGTCTTGTCGCCAGCTCGGGCGGCAAGCTCTCGTTCAGGGTCGCACGAGCCGTCATCCGCGTGCTCAACCTGTTCGCCCCACGGCGACGCTGACCGCGGCCCTGTCGGGCCGGCCCGCCCTCAAGCGGGTCGGGCCGACAGCACGCTCCACCCGTGCGGCGGCAATGCGACCAGCGCACCGCCGGCCCCCGCGGGTCGAAGGTGGCCGGTTCCGGCGATGACGGCATGGGCTCCCGGGGCTCGGAGTTCGACGCCGTCGGGTGAGACCGAGAGCGCGACCACGATGCGCTCCGCCTCTCGGGTGCACGAATAGACGAGGGTGTCGTTCGTCACCGACTCGACGCGGACGTCGGCCGCGTGCAGCCAGGCGTGACGTCGTCGGACGCTCAGCAGTTCCTGATGTCGGTGGAACAGCGGCAGCCCGGCCGCGGCGAGGTCGGCCGGCCGGTCGGGGAACACCGGACGGACCGCATCGTCGCCGCCGGCGCGGTCCTCCTTGATGCCGACGAATCCGTGCTCATCGCCGGCGTAGACGGACGGAGTGCCGGGGAGCGTCGCGAGCAGGACGACGGAGTGCACGAGATGCCGCGGGTCGTCCAGCCGGGAGGCGATTCGGGTGACGTCGTGGTTGCCGACGAACGTGTACGGCACGAACGTCTCGAGCATCTCCCGGTGGCGGCCCAGCGCGTGCGCGAGTTCGTGCATGTTCGCGTCGTTGAGGCTCGACCACACCGCCTTCCACAGTTCGTACTGCGTCACGGCATCCAGGCGCCCCTCCTGCACGAAGCCGGCGTAGTCGCCATGGATCACCTCGCCCATGAGGTACACGTCGACGTGACGCGCCCGCACCCGGTCCGCGACCTGCGCCCAGAACTCCGTCGGGACTGCGTATGCCGCATCGAGGCGCCACCCCGAGGCACCCCGTTCGAGCCAGTGGCACATCACGTCGACGACGTGGTCGACGACCGCCGGTTCGCTGTGGTCGAGAGCGACCAGGTGCCGGTGCCCTTCGAAGTCGTCGTAGTCGGGCTCGACCCCCGGCCTCCATTCGCCCGCCCCCTGCGGCCACCGCAGCCGGAACCACGAAGCGGTCGGTGCGCTGGGACCGTGTTCGAGCACCGCAGTGAACGCCGGATGCGACCGGCCGACGTGGTGGAACACGCCATCGAGCATGACGCGGATGCCACGAGCACGTGCCGTCGCGAACAGCCGGTCGACGTCCGCATCGTCGCCGAGCCGCGGGTCGATCGTGAAGTGGTCGACGGTGTCGTAGCCATGGGTCTCCGAGCGGAAGATCGGCCCGAGGGCCAGGCCCGAGGCGCCGAGTCGCAGCAGGTGATCGAGCCAGCCCTCGATGTGGGCGAGCCGGTGGCGGGTGGCGCCGCCGACGGCGTCCGCTCGTCGTTCCGCCCCCACGAAGCCGAGCGGGTAGACGTGCCACCACATGGCGTCTCGCACCCACGCCGCTTCGGATGCGCTCCGCGTCGAGGCGCTCACTCAGGGCGCCCCTGCGTCTCCTCGACCGCGCGCAGCAGTCCCGTCAGGAGGTCGAAGGCGGCGCCGAAGGTGGGGTGGTAGTAGGTGCGGCGCCCCTCGCGCCGCTCGCCGAGCAGGCCGGCCTCGCGGAGGATCCGCAGATGATGTGACGTTGCCGGCCGTGACAGCCCGATGCGCTCCGCCACCTCGCGCACGGTGAGGTCGGCGCCGTCCGCGAGCACGAGCACGATGTCCTGGCGATGGCGGTCGCCGAATGCGACGAAGAGGTCGCGTGTCGACTCGAACGCCTCGCGCAGCACCTGAGTGTTCTCTGGGGGAGATGCCATGGCGACACGGTACTCTCGAGAGGTATGGTTCAAAAAATTGGACCATACCAACCCCCGTGAAGCGACAGCCCTGTGAAAGGACACCCCATGACGAAGATGGCGACCGTGAGCTACGACCCCTCGAACCTCTCGAGCTTCGAACGCGAGTGGAATCTCCACCGCGGATGCAGCGAGTGGTGGTACTGCACCGGGATCGTCCGCACCGCGGACGACCGCATCTTCACGTACCAGTTCACGCTGGTCGCTCTCGGCGGTGTCCCGATCATCACGCCTCGGATCCTCCAGGTCGCACTGACCGACATGCAGACCGGCGAGCACCACTACCTGCAGGATGCGAGCATCACCGGCCGCAAGGCGACCCTCGAGACCGACCGGCTCGCCTACGCCGACCGGTTCCGGCTCGAGCGATCCGAGGAGGGCATGCGCATCACCCTGCACCACAAGGACTTCGACGTGGATGTCGAACTCGAGTGGGGCAAGGGAGCGTTCTGGCACTGCGACAACGGCAAGCTCTTCATGGGCACGCCGGGCGACGAGGAGAACACCACCTACTACTACTCCTACCCCCACATGCCCACCCGGGGCACGCTCACGCTGCACGGCGAGCGGGAGGAGGTCACCGGCACCACCTGGTTCGACAAGCAGGGCGGCAACTACTCGCTCACTGCCCGTGAGACCCAGTGGGAGTGGTTCTCACTCCGCTTCGACGACGGCGAGGAGATGATGCTGTTCGCCTTCCCGCACATGGACTACGTCGACGGCACCTACATTCGCGCCGACGGCACCAGCGAGCGCCTCAATGACTACACCCTCACCACGACACGTACCATCGAGCACTCCGGAAAGACCTGGTCCGCCGCATGGGACCTGCATGTTCCCGGACGCAAGGACGAGCACTACACGATCAAGCCCGTCTTCGAGGGCAACATCAACCTCAGCTACTTCGAGCAGCTCTGCACCGTCACCAATGCGGCCGGGGAGAACGTCGGCTTCACCTTCTGCGAACTCCTTCCCGGTGTGCTCAACGAAGAAGGCAACTCCGGTGGCAGCGCTTCGATGCTCAAGGGCGTCGAGTACTGACATGCGGACGGCGAGCAGACGGTTCGCGCTGCGAGTCGCGCGCATGTTCCGCCGCCCCGCCACGCGCTGGGCGAGGGCGGGCCGCGGCAACTTCGCCCTCGTCGTGCATCGCGGCCGCAGGAGCGGTCGCCCGTATGAGACCCCGGTCCAGGCGGTGCCGATCGACGGCGGATTCGTCGTGTCGCTCCCGTACGGCGCCGATGTGCACTGGCTGCAGAACATCCGGGCCGCCGGCGAGTGCGAACTCATCACACGGGGATCGACATTCGCCGTCGAGCGAATCTCGGTCGTTGCCGCGCAGCGGCGTGGTGCGTCGCCACGACGGCATGCGCAGCGGAACGCAGCCGTGATCCTGCACACCCCGACGGTTCCAGTCGGGGATCGGCGTACCGAGCCATGAACGACGGCGCCGCAGCCCGGTCGGGTCACGCCTCGATGGGCACGCGCAGCCCGCGTCCGCGGGCCGCGAGCGCCTCCAGTTCGCCGGCCGCACGCTCACGGAGGGCGCCGGTGTCGGTGTCGAACAGGGCGAGCTCGGGCAGCGAGGTCGCGAAGTAGTCGACGGCGTCGCGCTCCCGTCGGAGCTGCGCGGCGCGCTCGTCGAGCGCCGACCAGACCCGGTCGGCCTCGCCCTGCTCGCCGAGGCGCGTGTGCGCGACGCCGACCCAGAAGCTCGACTCGTCGGCCGGACGTGGGGCGACCGCGAGCGGGGTGGCAGCGCGGGCCGCCTCCCAGGCCGAGCGGGCGCCGTCGTCGTCACCGGCCGCGGCGCGGGCGTCGCCCAGCAGCACCCACCGCTCGACGGGTCGCTCGGCGGGGTGGCGACCCTCACCCAGGTGCGCGGGCGGGACCAGTCCCTCCTCGAGCAGCCGCCCCGCGGCTGCCGGCTCGGCGTCGATGCGCCCGCGCGTCAGGGCGCACGCGGCCCGGTCGTAGGCCGCGATCACGCGACCCTCGCCGCCTTCGAACGGGCGGAACGGCCGCGCGGTCAGTATCGCCCACGCCTCGTCGACGCGGCCGGCGTCGAGCAGCAGGTTCACGTGCCGTAGTGCGAGGTCGTCGCGGGTGCCGAGCAGCCCGGCGAACCGCTCCAGCATGGCCAGGCGGATGCCCCCGGGCAGCCCGTCGCGCTCGGCGAGCACGTCGCGCTCGAAGACGAGTCGGGCGTCGGCCCGGAGCGACAGTGCGTGCTCGAGCGCGTCGGCCGCGGCATCCCCGTCGTCGTCGGCGGCGACCGCGGCGATCGCGAGGTTGCGCCACACGACCGGGTCGGTCGACCCGCCGTCGGCGGCCGCGCGCAGGTGCGCGAGCGCCTCCGGGTGGCGAGCGGCATCGAGCAGCCACATGCCGAGCAGGCCCCGGGCGACCACGTCGGCGGGCTCGGCGGCGACGGCGGCGACCAGTGCGTCGTACTGGTCGAGGCCGGCCGGGAAGGCGAGTGCGGCGGATGCCTCGCGAGCGACCGCCCGCTCGGTGGCGGCCTCGGTTCCGCGGGCGGCCCGGTCGAGCCAGTGCGCGCGCAGGTAATGCCGGATCGGGCCGGCGAGGCCGGCGGCGGGCGCCACGGGGTCGGGGTCGGCGGTCGCACGCAGGGCGGCGTCGACGGCGCCGGCGCGTGCGAGCTCCGCGCCCACGTCGAGCGTCGTGCGCGCGTCGCGCGCGGTGGCCGCACCGACGAGCGCCGCCGTCGCGGGGTCGAGCGGGTCGAACGCGTGCAACGCCTGCAGCGTCGCGGCTGAGGCGTCCGCCTGGCCGAGGGCCGCGGTCGCCAGCGCCGAGATACGCCCGGCCTCGGGGATGCCGCCCGCGGCCCCGGCGAGCGAGCGCGCGGCGCGCGCGTCGCCGGCCCGCAGCGCGAGCCGAGCCCGGGCGAGGTTCGCCGGCGCCGACCACGCGGCGTTCCAGGCGGCCTTGCCGAACCAGCGGTCGGCGGCACCGGCGTCGCCGAGGCGCTCGCAGGCCAGGCCCAGCAGGTACACGGCCTCGCCGTCGCGCGGGTTCAGATTGCGGCGGGTGAGGCGCGCGAGCGCCGTCTCGAGCGACTGCCGCGCCTCCGCGTACTCGCCGCGCCCGAGGTGCCACGCGCCGAGCGCCGTCGCCGCGCGCGAGTCGGACGGGTCGCGGCGCAGCGCCTCACGCAGGTAGGGGAGTGCCGAACGGGTGGGGTGGCGGTACTGGGCGAGGTGCACCGCGGTCACGTGGAGCTCGTCGCTCGAGGCGATGTCCTCGGGGGCATCCGGCGCCGTCGCCACCCACGGCTCCTCGCCCGAGGCATCCGTCGCGGTCCACTCGACGAGCGCCCCCCGCGTCGTGGCCACCCGGACCGAGACCACGTCGTCGGGCGACGCGTCGAGCACGCGCACCACCGGCTCGTCGGGCCCGAGCGAGACCACCCACTCCGCGAGCACCCCGGCGTCGCCCCGAACGGTCACGGTGACGTCGGGCTGCGCGCTCGTGGCGAGCACGCCGATGCGGGTGCCGTCGCCGTCGGGCGACACCGAGACCGCGGCATCCGTCGTCGCCTGCCGTGCCGGGCCGATGCGGTGGATCGGGAACCAGAACTGGCTGAAGGTCTTCGTCTCGCCCGGCAGCAGCCAGCTGAAGTCGGGCTGGTTGTCGGTGTAGACGCCCGCCATGAGCTCGACGTACGGACCGTCGGCGTCGGTGAGCTGGTCGTCCCAGGCGTGGCCGATCGGCCCGTTGCCCCAGGTCCACTGCTTCTTGCCGGGCGAGATCGACCGGTCGGCCCAGTGCACGAAGCCCGCCCCGACGGCGTGGTCGTAGCCGCCGAAGAACTCGTCGTCGGTGTCGGTGATCATGTACGAGGTCGGCACCGGGATGTTGCTGTAGACGTCGATGCGATCGGCGTCGGCGCGCTCGGCGGCCAGCGCCGGATAGTCGACGCCGTAGTACGGGCGGTCGGCGCGCGGGAACGCGGTGATCGCCCGGCGCGCGTGGTCGGCGACGAAGCCGACGTCGTCGGGGAAGAAGGACTGGTACTCCTCGTGCACGCGCGCCGCCACGTTGGCCCACCAGAGGAACGTCTGCGGCACGTCGGTGCGGTTGTGCAGCACCGCCTCGGCCTCCACGAGCGAGGAGCCCGGACGCAGCCGGATGCCGTGCACGCCGCGCATGCGCTGCAGCGGGTCGAGGTCGCTGTGCCAGACGACCACCGCGCCGTCGTCCTCGCGCTCGATGCGCGTGTCGACGGGCAGGTAGGTGGCCGGGCGGTGGTGCTGGGGCCAGTTGAACTCGACGCCGCCCGAGATCCACGGACCGGCGAGGCCGACGAGCGCGGGCTTGATCACGTTGTTGCGGTAGAAGAAGTCGTACCCGGCGACCTTGTCGTAGCCGATGTGGATCCGTCCGCCGATCTCAGGGAGGAGCATGAGCCGCACGTACGCGTTCTCGAGGTGGATCGCCTGCCACTCGCGCGGCGCCTTCGCCTGCGCGACGTGGTCGATCATCGGCAGCGGGTACACCTTGCCGCTCGAGCCCTGGTAGACCCGGCGGTCGAGGAAGAGCGGATACGGGTCGGGTTCGCCGGCCTCGTACGTGTCGATGACGACGGGCTCGCTCCAGCAGGCCACGCCGCCGGCGGCGAGGATCGCGGACTGGTCGGCGGGCGCGTCGGGCAGTTCGATCCGGCTCGGGGCGTCATCGCGGTGGTTCACGGTACGAGGCTATGCAGCCGGATGCCGCGTGGACATGGGGATTCGGATGCAGGACATGGACGATTCGACGGTTCCGTGCGACCATGCCGCCATGGAGCGCACGACGGGGTTCGACGGCCAGCGCCTGAGCGTGCTGCCGCGCCCGCTGGTCGGCGCCGCGCTCGCCGCCCCGGTGACCCGGCGGATGCTCGTCACCGACGTCGGGCTCTTCCCGCGCGCCGCGGGCCACGCGCGGCGCCGACCGGGCGGGGCGAGCGAGGCGATCGTCATCGCCTGCGCCGCGGGTTCCGGGTGGGTCGACACCGGGGGCGTGCGCGCGCGGGTCGCGCCGGGCACGGCGGTCGTGATCCCCGCGGGCGTCGCCCACGCCTACGGCGCGACGCCGGGCGACCCGTGGTCCATCCGCTGGTGCCACGTGCGCGGTACCGACGTGGCCGAACTCGTCGAGGCGACCGGCGTCGCGCCGGGCAGGGCGACGTTCGCGCTGCGTTCGCCGGAGCGGGTGTCCGACCTGCTCGACGAGATGGCGCTCTCCCTCGCCCGCGACACGACGCCCGCGACCCTCGTCTCGGTCGCCGGGCTCGCGTGGCGCCTGCTGACGCAGCTCGCCGCGGACCGCCTCCGCCCCGAGGCCGGCAGCCCGCTCCAGCGGGCCATGCGCGAGCTCGAGGAGCGCCTCGACGCCCGCGTGCCGGTGCCGGAGCTCGCCGCGAGGGTCGGGTTGTCGGCGTCGCACCTCCAGGCGCTCTTCCGCGAGGCGACCGGCGGGGGCGTCGCCGCCCACCACGCGGCGCTCCGGATGGCCCGGGCCCGCACGCTGCTCGACACCACCGACCTGCCGGTCGGCGAGGTGGGGCGCCGGGTGGGCATGGCCGATCCGTTCTACTTCTCGCGCCAGTTCCGCCGCGTGCACGGCATGAGCCCGCGCGCCTACCGCGGCACGCGCAAGGGGTGAGTCGCGGCATGCACCGGTGCGCGCGGCGATTGCGGGGACACCGTGGGTCGCCTACGGTGGATCCGGGTCGGGAAACGTTTTCCGACCTCGTGAACGACGCCGTCGACGCGTCCGGGAGGAAGCAGCGCCCATGTCCGTGACCGAGCCGATCGACATCCCGCTCCGCTGGATCGACGACGAGACGCCCGCCCGGCTGCCGCTCGGCGCGACCCTCGGCGTGCCCCTGCCGCGAGGGGCGGTGGCGGATGCCGCCGAGCTCGGCGTCCGCGCCGACGGCGACGCGCCGGTCGCCGGCCAGGCCTGGCCGCTGGCGACCTGGCCCGACGGCAGCGTGAAGTGGGCGGGCATCGCGCTCGCGGCGACCGACGCACCCTCGGCTGCGTATCGCGTGACGGCGCGGCCCGCGGCGGTCCGCCCCGAACCCGGCGTCACGGTTCGCGAGGATGCGGATCGGATCACCGTCGGCACCGGGCCGCTCGAGGTGGCGATCGCGCGCACGGGGGAGTCCGTGATCGAGTCGGTGGCCGTCGAGGGCGGTGTCGTGGCGACGGCCGGGCGACTGGTGTCGAGCCGGCAGGACCGACCAGAGCCCGACCACCCCGGCCGCGTGCCCGCGGTCGGCGTCGTGGAGCGGGCCGTGGTGGAGCAGTCCGGGCCCGTGCGTGCGGTCGTGCGCGTCGAGGGCCGGCACCACGACGCGGCCGGGCGCGCGTGGCTGCCGTTCACGCTGCGGCTCGTCTTCATCGCGGGCGCCCGCACGTTCCGCGCGGTGCACACCTTCGTCTGGGACGGCGACCCCGACCACGACTTCCTGAGCGCGCTCGGCCTGACGTTCAGGGTCCCGCTGCGCGCCGCATCCGTCGACCGGCACGTGCGCCTCGCGGGCGCCGACGGGGGCGTGCTGCGCGAGGCGGTGCAGGGTGTCACGGGACTCCGCCGCGACCCGGGCGCCGCCGTGCGCGCGGCGCAGCTCGGCGGCCGCGCCACGCCGCCGCCCGACGAGTGGGAGCATGGCGTCGCCGACCTCATGAAGTGGGTGCCCGAGTGGCCCGACTACTCGCTCCGACAGCTCACGCCGAACGCCTTCTCGATCGCGAAGCGCACCGCCGCCGATCGCCCCTGGCTCCACGTGGCGCACGGCACCCGCTCCGACGGCGCGGCCTACGTCGGCGACACCGGCGGCGGACTCGGCATCGGCATCACCGGGTTCTGGCAGTCGGCGCCCACCGGACTCGACATCCGCGGTGCGGACTCCGACGAGGCGGAGCTGACGGCATGGCTCTGGTCGCCCGACGCCGCGCCGATGGACCTGCGGTTCTACCACGACGGCCTCGGCGAGGAGACCTACGCCGAGCAGCTCGAGGCGCTCGAGATCACCTACGAGGACTACGAGGACGGCCTGGGCAGCGCCACCGGCATCGCCCGGACCCATGAGCTCGAGGTCACCGCGTATGCGGCCACGCCCGCCCTCGCGGAGTTCGCGTCGGACGCCGGTCACGTCGCCCGCGGCCCGCGCCTGTCCGCGACCCCGGAGGCACTGCACGCCGCCCGGGTCTTCGGCGACTGGGACCTCGTGTCGCGGGAGCATCCGGCCCGCGCCGGGCTCGAGGACCGCCTCGACCGCATCGTCGACTTCTACCTCGACCAGGTCGAGCAGCGCGGCTGGTACGGCTTCTGGGACTTCGGCGACGTCATGCACACCTACGACGCCGACCGGCACGCCTGGCGCTACGACATCGGCGGGTACGCGTGGGACAACTCCGAGCTCGCGACCGACCTGTGGCTGTGGACCATGTTCCTGCGCACCGGCCGCGCCGACGTGTTCCGCATGGCCGAGGCGATGGCCCGCCACACCGGCGACGTGGACGCGTACCACTCGGGCCCGATCGCGGGCTTCGGCTCGCGCCACAACGTGCAGCACTGGGGATGCGGCTGCAAGCAGCCCCGCATCGGCTCGGCGATGTTCCGCCGCCCGCACTACTACCTCACCGCCGACGAGCACTCGCGCGACCTGCTGGTCGCGCAGCGCGACGTCGACCGGGCCTACCGCGGGATCGACCCGTGGCGGAAGGCCAGGCCCGACGAGTTCCCGCCGCCCGCGCCCCGCCTCGAGCGGATCATGGTCGGGCTCGGCACCGAGTGGGGGACCCTGGCCGGCGGCTGGCTCGCCGACTGGGAGATCACCGGCGACGCGCGCTCGCGCGACCGGCTGCTCGGCACGATGGCCGACATCGGCTCGTGGCCCCGCGGGTTCCTGCACGGCCACGCACGCTACGACCTCGAGCGCGGCCGTCTCGTGGAGCCGTTCGACGGCGTCGACGTGTCGCACCTCAACGCGATCTTCGGGCTCGTCGAGCTCTGCGCCGAGCTCGTGGAGCTCGTCGACGTGCCCGGGTTCCGCGAGGCATGGCTCGAGTACTGCCGCCTCTACATCTCCACTCCCGAGCAGCAGCGCGCCGCGCTCGGGCAGGAGATCACCGGCAACCTGTTCCCGCAATGGCACTCGCGGCTGCTCGCCTACGCGGCCGCCCACGACGGCGACGCCGACGCCGCCCGCCGCGCGTGGGAGGCGTTCTCAGCAGGCGGCGAGGTGACCCCGGTCGACCTCGGCCCGGGTCGCCGGGTGCTCCCGCCCGAGGTGCTCGCACCCGTCGACGAGCTGCCCATCAGCACGAACGACGCGGCGCAGAGCTCCCTCGCGACGATCCAGAACCTCGCCCTGATCGGGGATCGCCTGCGCTGACCGGGCGGGAACGACGAAGCCCCGCCGGCGTCGCGCGAGGCGCCGCCGGCGGGGCATCCGTTCGGTGTGTCAGCCCTTCACGCCCGAGCTGACCGACGAGCCCATGAACTGCTTCTGGGCGAACAGGAAGATGATCACGACGGGCAGCAGGTACAGCACGGCGCCGGCCGCCTGGATCGTCGGCAGGCCGTTGCCGCGCGGGTCGAGGTACCCGCTCGCGGTCGCGACGGCGAGCGTCGTGTTGTCGTAGTTCAGCAGCAGTGCCGGTGCGAGGTAGTCGCCCCAGGTCCAGGTGAACGACAGCAGCAGCGAGGTGAGGATCACGGGCTTCGCCAGGGGCAGGAAGATCGTGAAGAAGATGCGCCACCAGCCGCATCCGTCGATGATCGCCGCGTCCTCGAGCTCGAGCGGGATCGCCGTGAAGAACTGCCGGAACAGGAAGATCAGGTACGGCAGCCCGGCGAGGCCCCAGAGCACCCACGGCCAGTAGGTGCCGACGAGGCCCATGCGCGAGAACAGGATGTAGGTCGGGATCAGCAGCACGATGCTCGGGATCATCATGGTCGCGACCACGATGAGGAACAGGAAGTTCTGCCCCTTGCCGCGCAGGCGGGCGAACGCGAAGCCGACCAGCGCGCTCGTCGCGGTCGACAGCACGGCCGAGATCGTCGACAGGATGATGGAGTTCATCGTGTACGCGCCGAAGTTGATGCGCGTCACGGCCTCGATGTAGTTCGAGAAGTCCCACGAGACGTCGAGGAGGCCCTCGGCGCCCTGCGAGAACTGCGTGGGGCTCGCGATCGATGCGAGCAGGATCCAGACGAACGGGACGCCGAACAGCCCGACCGCGATGATGACGGCGATGTAGGTGCCGACACCGGCGGGCCTGCTCGACTCGGTCTGCAGTCGACGGCGTCGCTTGCGCGGCGCCTCGTCCGGCGGACGGACCACGGCGCGGGTGCGCACGTCTTCGATGAGGGTAGCCATTGTCAGCCTCGATTCAGTCGTCGCCGCCGGCGGCGACCTGGTAGAACACGAACCGCTTGCTCAGGCGCTGGAGCCCCAGGGTGAGCAGCAGGATGAAGACGAAGAAGATCCAGAGCATCGCCGAGCCGTAGCCGAACCGCTGGTTGTAGAAGAACTCGTTGTAGACCTCGACCATGAACAGGGTCGAGCTCTGCGGCACGTTCGCCGAGGCGGCGATGCTGCTCGTCTCCGCGAGCAGCAGCGGCTGCACGAGCATCTGCAGGGTGGAGATGATGCCCGTGATGACCTGGAAGTAGAGCACCGGCGAGATCATCGGGATGGTGATGTGCCGGATCACGCGCCAGTTGCCGGCGCCGTCGATGCGGGCGGCCTCCTCGAGCTCGACCGGCACGTCCTGGAGGGCCGCGAGCGAGATGATCATGCCGCCGCCCAGGCCCCAGAGGGTCATGATGATCAGCGCGTAGAAGGCGTAGGGGTCGGCGAGCCAGGTCACCTTGTCGGCGCCGAACCAGCCGATGATGAGGTTCAGCAGTCCCGCGTCGCGGTTGAAGATGAGGCGCCACATGATCGCGACCGCGACCACCGGCACCACCGACGGGACGAAGAAGATGGCGCGCACGACGCCGCGTGCACGGATGCGGCGGTTCACCAGGAGCGCGAGGGCGAGACCGCCGGCGACGCTCAGGGGCACCACGATGATGGTGAAGACGATGGTGCGGATGAGGCTCGCCCACGCGCCGGGGTCGGAGGTGATGATCTCGACGTAGTTGCGGAACCCGATGAAGCGCCAGATCGGCGAGACGCCGTCGAAGTTCGTGAGGCTGACGACGAACGCGTACGTGATCGGCGCGAGCGTCAGCAGCACGAAGCCGATGATCCACGGCGACGCGAACAGGTAGAACGTCCTGGAGCGATAACGGCGCCAGCCGCGGCCGCGGGTGTCGCCCGCGGCCGCGACCGGAGCCAGCGTGGTGCTGGACATCAGCCGAGCTGGTCCTTGCCCTGCGCGAGCAGGACGTTGATCTGGTCGGTGATCGCCTGGCCGGCCTCGGCGGCCGACTGCTCGCCCTTGATCGCCGAGGTGACCTCGACGTCGACGATCTGGTCCCACTGGGCCAGGGTCACGTAGGGCGAGTCCGGCAGCGGCTTGACGAACTCGGACTCGATGGTCGCGGCCTCGATCGCCTGCTGCTGGTATGCGGCCTCGCTCGGGAGGAACTCGAAGAGCGACTCCTGGATCGGCAGGCCCCAGCCGGTCGAGGCGCGGGCCTCGGCGGGCGGTCCGGCCATGAAGTACTCCATGACCTTCCAGGCCGCGTCCTTGTCGTCGGCAGACTCGGGGATGTACGCCCCGACCCCGCCGAACACCGGGCTGATGCGCTCGCCGAAGGTGGGCGCGGGCGCCATGGTCGCGGTCTCCGCGACGGTCGCGGCGGCCTCGTCCTGCAGGTTGCCGCCGAACCAGTAGCCGTCCATCGTCATCGCCATGTTGCCGGCGATGAAGGTCGGTGCGTCCTGGCCGTCGGGCAGCGGGTTGAGCGAGGTCGGGCCGACCTCCGCGGTGCCGTAGTCGACGAGCCACTCGAGCGCGCGCACGGCCTCGGCCGTGGTGAGGTCGGCCTCGCTGAGGTCGTCGTTGTAGTAGGTGCCGCCCTGCTGCTGGATCATCGTGTGGAACAGGTTGGTGATGCCCCACTGCCACTCGAGACCGAGGGGGTACTCGACGCCGGCGTCCTTCAGCTCGATCGCCTTGTCGAGCAGGTCGTCCCAGCTCGTCGCCTCCGTGGTGCTGAGCGGCTCGACGCCGGCTTCCTCGAGGAGTGCCTCGTTCTGCCAGATGGTGGCGTCGGGGCTCCAGTCCTTGATGATGCCGTAGTAGCTGCCCTCGCCTCGGGTGCTGCCGTCCCAGCGCCACGCATCGTTCGCGGGGAGCAGCGAGTCGGCCGACAGGACCTCGCTCGAGGCGAGGTAGTCGTCGAGGTTGGTGGCGAGCCCCTTCGCGAAGAGGTTGGCCGAGGGGCCGGCGCGGACGAGGTCCGGCGCGTCTCCCGCGGTCACCATCGCGTTGAGGCGGGTCTGGTCGTACTCGATGAACTCGATCGTGATGTCGGGGTTCTCCGCCTCGAACTCCGCGATCATGTCCTCGGTGAACTCGCTGCTCTTGTACATGACGGTCACCTCGGTGGGCCCGTCGCTCGAGCCGCCGCCGGAGGCGCTGCAGCCCGCGAGCGCGAACATCGCGCCGGTGAGCGCGACGCCCGTGCCGATCAGGAGCCGGCGGCTCCGCTTGCTGGTGTTGGACATCCCTGTCCCCTTCCTTGTGTGCAGGTTATGTGGTGTGGGTGTTACCGGTGCGCCGCTGTGGAGTCGCGGACGATCAGGTGGGCGGGCAGCGACACCGCTGGTGCCTCGCCCGGGACCCGCTCGGCGAGCAGCCGCACCATCTCGCGGCTGATCTCGGCGAACGGCTGCCGCATGGTGGTGAGCGGCGGGTCTGTGGTGGCCGCGAGGCCGGAGTCGTCGAAGCCGACCACGGCGACCTCGTCGGGCACGACGCGCCCGGCGATGCGGAGCGCGGTCATCGCGCCCGAGGCCATGAGGTCGTTCGACGCGAAGACGGCGTCGACCTCGGGCGCTGTGGCGAGCAGGCGGGTCATCGCCTCGCGCCCGCTCACGTTGAGCCAGTCGCCGGTGGCCACCAGGGCCGGGTCGAACGGGAGGCCTGCGGCCTCGAGCGCGTCGCGGTAGCCGTCGAGCCGGTCGATCGCGCCGCCGATGTCGAGGGGGCCGGTGATGACGCCGATGCGACGACGGCCGAGGCCGATGAGGTGCTCGGTGGCCACCCGTGCGCCGGACCGGTCGTCGGCCGAGACGCTCGCGATCGTGGACTCCCAGCCGATCGGTCGCCCGCAGCTGACCGTGGGCACGCCCGCGGCCGCGAGCTGTTCCGTCATCGGGTCGTCGAGGTGCGACGAGACGAGGAGCACGCCGTTGATGTGACCGCCGCGGACGAAGTCCATCACGCGACGCCGCTCGTCGTCCTCGCTCGCGGTCATCAGCACGAGGGTCATGCCGCGGTCGGCGAGGGCCGTCGTGATCTCGCGCAGCAGGATCGGGTAGTTCGGGTCGCCGAACAGGCGGTCCTGGGGCTCGGTGAGCAGGAAGACGACGGTGGAGCTGCGGCCCGTCGCGAGCGAGCGGGCGAAGCGGTTGCGGCGGTAGCCGGTCTGCTCGATCGCCGCGCGGATCGCGTCGGCGCTCGCGCCGCCCACCCACTTGTGGCCGTTGAGGTAGCGGGACACCGTGCCCGAGGACACGCCCGCGGCGTGGGCGACGTCGTGGATCGTCGGGGCCCGGTCGGCGGGGGCGGCGACCGGCGCGGGGGGAGTGGACCCGGTCTCCCGGATCTCGCTGCCGTCGTGCATCTTCGCCTCCTCCCGACGCTGGGTCTGTCAGGCTGTAACCGGTTTTAGTTCCGCCTGTAATCGGTTACAGTAACCAGACGGGTGGAACGTGTCAACTCTCTGCGACAGATTTGGAATGCGTTTTCCCCATGGAGCCATCGACAAGGAAGTGACCGAGCCGCCATGACCGAATCCGGAACCGCCCTCTCCGCCCTCACGCTGAGGCCGACCGCCGCGCAGGGTGCGGTGCGTCGTCCGCGGATGGCGAACCTCGAGGACGCGCGCCCGGGTCTCGAGCTCACGAGCCGCGGAATCACGCGGAACGGCGTGCCGTGGATCCCGGTCTCCGGGGAGCTGCACTACTCCCGGGTGTCTCGCGGGCGCTGGGAGGAACGACTCCGCCAGATGGTGGCCGGCGGCATCGACGTCGTCTCGACCTACGTGCCGTGGATCCACCACGCTCCTGACGGCGAATCGGCGTCGTTCGAGGGCGACCTCGACCTGGGCGCCTTCGTCGATCTCGCGCGGGCGCAGGGCCTCGACGTCGTGCTGCGCATCGGCCCATGGGTGCACGGCGAGATCCGCAACGGCGGCTTCCCCGACTGGGTGCAGCACGCCCCCGTCGCCCACCGCACCGACGACCCCGCCTACCTCGCGCTGGTGCGCGCCTGGTGGGAGCAGCTCGCCGCCGCCCTCGGCGGGCGCTGCGAGCCCGGCACCGTGCTCGGCATCCAGCTCGAGAACGAGCTCTACGACCAGCCCGGGCACCTCGTCACCCTGAAGCGGCTCGCACGCGAGCTCGGCATGACGGCTCCGCTGTGGACCGCGACCGCGTGGGGCGGGGCCGAGCTGCCGCCGGAGGAGGTCTTCCCGCTCTACGGCGGCTACGCGGACGGCTTCTGGGTGGATCCGGAGGCCCCCTGGGACGAGACCTTCCGCGATCACTTCTTCTTCTCGGATGTCTGGGACGACCCGGGCATCGGCGCGGACGTGCGCGAGGGCGAGGCGGGTCCGGACCGGGTGCCGCTGTCGGAGTGGTTCCCGCCCGCCACATGCGAGCTCGGCGGCGGGATGGCGACCGCGTACCACCGGCGCCCGCTGCCGACCGGACGCGACGTGACCGCGGTCGGCCACTGCAAGATCGGCAACGGCTCTGCCTGGCAGGGCTACTTCATGTACGCCGGAGGCACGAACCCGCGCCGCGGCCTCCAGGAGTCGCACGCGACCGGATACCCGAACGACATGCCCCAGCTCGGCTACGACTTCCACGCCCCGGTCGGCGAGTCCGGGCGCCTCGGCGGCGGGCACGCGGAGCTCCGCGCGCAGAACGCATTCCTCGCGGCGTTCGGCCCGATGCTCGGTGGGAAGCCGTCGCACCTGCCCGACCTGCGTCCGTCCGGCGTCCACGACACCGAGTCGCTGCGGTGGGCGTACCGGGGCGACGCCGAGGGCGGGTTCGTCTTCATCGCGTGGCACCAGCCGCACGTGCCGCTGCCGATCCATGAGTCGGCGTCGTTCCGGCTCGGGTTCGCGGATGGCGAGCTGTCGCTGCCGTCGGCCCCGGTGGACATCCCCGCGGGGACGCTCGCGCGCTGGCCGGTGCGCCTGACGGTCGGCGGCGTGCGGATCGAGTGGCTCACCGCGTCGGCGCTGACGCTGCTCGACGGCGGGGTGGCGACGCTCGTGGCCGTCGCCGAGCACGGCGTGCCGGTCGAGGTCGCCGTCGAGGCGGGTTCGATGCTGGACGGCGTCGGCGGGTCCGACGCCGGCGCTTCCGCCGTCTCGCCCATCGCCCCGTCGCGCACCCCGGTCCGGGTCACCGGCCCGACCGGGGAGTTCGACCTGCTGGTGCTCCCCGCCGAGGACGCCCTGCGTGCCTGGGTGCCGGTCGACGGCGCGGGCACGGCTCGTCGCCTGCTGCTCGGCGACGACGAGTTGACCTGGGCGGCCGGCGGGCGCATCGACGCGCGGGTCGCCGGGGAGCACCCCGACACTGTCGCGTACGACCCCGCGCTCCGGGCGTTCGCGCCGCTGCCGATGCGCCACGTCGAGGGCCGACCGTGGTCGGGTGACCTCGAGGTCGTGCCGCTGCGTGCACCGAAGCCGGGTCGACCCGCCGACTACGGCTCGCGCGACGGCCGGCCGTCGGCCCCCGGCGACGAGGTCATGGACGAGTTCGCCGCCGAGTACCGGATCATGGTGCCCGAGGCCGCCGCCGACGCCGATGCGTGCCTCGAGATCGCGTGGGCGGGCGACGTCGGCGACGTCCGCGTCCGCGGGGTCGTCGTGGCCGACCGGTTCTGGGACGGGTCGGTCTGGCGCATCAACTGCCGCGACGCCGGCATCGGCCCGGGCGACGACGTCGTGCTGCGCGTCCTGCCGCTCGCCGCGGACTCCCGCGTGCACGTGCCGGAAGCCGCACAGGTGCGCAGGGACCTCGCCGGTGGCGACCTTGCGTCGCTCGACGGCGTGCGCCTGATCGTGCGCGCGCACTGGCGCGAGGGCGATCAGCCCGGCTGAGCCGACCCGGTCAGGCGCTCGCGCGCTCGACGAGTTCCGTCGGGAGGAGCACCGTGCGCGGCCCCGCGCCGCCGATCATCTCGAGCAGCAGGCGCACCATCTCGGCGCTGATCTCCTCGAACGGCTGACGCATGGTCGTGAGCGGCGGGTCCAGGCGCGCCGCGACCGGGGAGTCGTCGAAGCCGGCGACCGCCACGTCCTCAGGCACCCGTCGCCCCGACGCCGACAGCGCGTCGAGCGCGCCCGATGCCATCTGGTCGGAGTGGACGAAGACCGCATCGAGGTCCGGACGCGCGTCGAGCAGCTCCTCCATCGCACGTCGCCCCGACTCGGGTGTCCAGTCGCCGTGGCGCACGAGCGTGCCGTCGTAGTCGGCGCCGAGCGCGTCGCGGAACCCCGCCAGCCGAGGTTCGGTCACGCGCTCCGGCCCCGTGATGCAGGCGATCCGGCTGCGACCGAGTGCTCGGAGCCGCTCGGTCGCGGCGCGGGCCCCCGAGCGGTCGTCGGCGCTGACGTACCCGGTGTTCTCGTGCCGCGTCACCTCCGGCCCGCAGATCACGGTCGGCAGATGGGCGAGCCCGATCTCGTCGATGAGCGGATCGTCGGGGTCGGCGCTGATCAGCAGCACGCCGTCGACGTGCCGGTCGCCCAGGAATTCGCGGGCACGGCGCCGCTCCTCCGGGGTGTCGGCCACCATGAGCACGACGGCGACGTCGCGCTCGCCCGCCGCGGCGGTCGCCCCGCGCAGCAGGCGGGCGAAGTTCGGGTCCTCGAAGAGCATCTGCTGCGGCTCGGTGAGCAGGAACGCGATGGAGTTGGTCCGACCCGTCGCGAGCGTGCGGGCGTGCGCGTTGGGCCGGAACCCGACGCGGGCGATGGCCTCCTCGACCGCGGCCTTGGACTCGGGCGACACCCAGTTGCGGCCGTTGAGCACGCGGGACACCGTGCCCGACGAGACTCCTGCGGCCTCGGCGACGTCCTTGATCGTCGGTCGCCTCCCGTTCGCGGGCGCATGATCGGCCATGCCCACCTCCCGGTGTCGAGTGTATGGCTGCGGCTCCGCGACCGACGGCGCGCGCGTCTTGTCTTTTATTTCACTCCGGACAATACTTGATCGCGACGCCGGTCCGCCGGCACCCGCGATCACGTTCGAAGGAGAACCATGTCCGCCGCGTTCGACGCCCACCGCGAGCCGCTCGCGCATCCGCCCATCGAGTACCGCCCCGAGCAGCGCTGGTGGCTCGCCGAGGGCCTGCACACCGACGAGACGATCCGCCGCGAGATCGACGCGGCGCACCGCCTGGGCTTCGGCGGCATGGAGTTCCTCGCGATGGACGAGCAGGCCATCGACCACTCCCGCTACGGCTGGGGCGCGGAGGAGTGGGTGCACGACTCGGCGATCGTCGTCGAGGAGACGACCGCGCGCGGCATGTCGTTCAGCTTCACCTCGGGCACGAACTGGTCGAACGCGAACCTGCCGACGATCGACCCCGACCACCCGGCGGCAGCGCAGGAGCTCAATTACGTGGTCGAGGAGGTGGGCGCGGGCGGCCGCAGCGGCGCCCTGCCGCTGATCGACCTGCACGAGCAGCGCGGCGGGCACATCCTGCCGGGGGAGCGGGTGGCCCCGACGCTCCAGCCGCTGGTCGCGGTGCTCGCGGTGCCCACGATCGCGAGCGCCGGCGACGGCACCACCCTCGCCATCGACCGTCTCGTCGACCTCACCGCGCAGGTCGTCGACGACGCCCTCGACTGGACCCCGCCGACCGACGACGACTGGCGCCTGTTCACGTTCCGTGCGCACGGCACCGGCCAGACCGCATCCCCCTCGGCCACCGTCAACTACACGGTGAACTACCTCGAGCGCGCGGGCGTCGACGCGGTCATCGACTACTGGCGCGACGTCGTGCTGACGCCCGAACTGCGCGAGCAGATCGCGAGGAACCCGCGCGCGCAGATGTACATGGACTCCCTCGAGCTGAACGTCTGGGGCCGGGGCGGCATGTTCTGGGGCCCGAACGTCGCCGCCGAGTTCGCCGCCCGCCGCGGCTACGAGATCACCCCCTGGCTGCCGGTGCTCGTGCGCCAGTCGGAGCTCATGGCCTCGTCGACCACGTACACCTACGAGGTCGACGACACCCACCGCATCGAGGTCGAGAAGGTGCGGCACGACTACGTCGAGACCCTCACCGACCTCTACATCGAGCACATGCTGCGCCCGTTCGCCGAGTTCCTGCACGACAACGGCATCCTGCTGCGCTCCGAGATCAGCTACGGACTGCCGTTCGAGCTCACCCGCCCCGGCCCGGAGGTCGACGGCATCGAGACCGAGTCGCTCGAGTTCGGCTCGCAGATCGACGCGTACCGCCTGCTCGCAGGCCCCGCGCACCTCTTCGGCAAGCAGTACTCCTCCGAGACCGGCGCGACCACGCGCAACCACATGCTCGACCACCGCTTCTACGACCAGATCATCGCGACCCAGCTCGCCGCCGGGGTCACGAAGACCGTGCTGCACGGCTGGGCGAGCGTCGCCGGCGCCGAGGGTGCCACCGAGTGGCCCGGACACGAGGGCATGTGGTCGATGTTCTCCGAGCGGTTCGACCTCCGCCAGCCGGCATCCGAGTTCTACCCGCTGTGGAACGACGCGGTCGGCCGCGTGCAGTACCTGCTGCGCCAGGGGCACCCGCGCATCGACGTCGGAATCCTGCGCACCGACCACTTCGTCGACAACACCTCGGGCATGATCTTCACCACGCCAGACGGCGGGCGCATCGCCGACGAGGTCGCCTACGGGCGCATGTGGATGCGCGACCGGCAGAACCACTGGTGGCGCGACCTCGGCATGCAGGATGCGGGCTGGAGCTACGAGTTCCTCGACGGATCGCTGCTCGAGCACGAGGATGTCTCGTTCGCCGACGGACTCGTGCAGCCCGACGGACCCGGCTACCAGGCGCTCATCGTCTACCAGCAGACGCTCGACGCCGACGTCGCCGCGCTGCTGCTCGACTGGGCGCGGCAGGGCCTGCGCGTGCTCATCGTGAACGGCGCGAGCGACCTCAAGCTGCTCGCCACGGGCGAGTACACGCACCACGAGCGCGCCGCTGCCCGCACCCCGGGCCGCGACGGCCGCGACGCCGAGCTGGCCGCGACGCTCGCCGAGCTCCGCGCGCAGCCGACCGTCGCCGAGATCGACGACCCCGCCGAGACCGTCGACGCCCTGCGCGGCCTCGGCGTCGCTGGCCGCGCCGAGTTCACGGCCGAGAACCGGAACGTGCTCGGGTACCTCCGCGAGGAGGGCGACCTGCTGCACGTCTACGCGTACCACTTCCTCTACGAGACGGGTGAGGACACCACCGTCGAGATCGCGCTGCCGGGCACGGGGCGGATGCACCGCATCGACGTCTGGACCGGCGAGGTGCGCGAGCACCGTGGCATCCGTGTCGAGGGTGACCGCACCATCGCGACCCTGCGCCTGGCGCCCGGCGAGATCGCGCTGCTCACGCTCGACCGGTCGGAGCCGGCGACCGAGTCGACGGTGGCGGGCCGACACGTGCTGGCGGGTGCCTCGGGCTGGTCGATCGCGGTTGAGAGCTGGGACGCGGGCGAGACGACCGTCATCGAGGAGGACCGCGGCCTCGGCTACGTCACCCGCGAAGTGCGCCCGGAGACCGCCGTCACCCGCCTCGCGTCGCCCGCGACCGCGCTGGCGCCGTGGACCGACCTGCCCGGAGTGGGCCCCGAGGTCTCGGGCGTGGGGGAGTACCGCGCGACGATCACGCTCGACCGCCTGCCCGCCGACGGCGAGCGGTTCGTGCTCGAGCTCGGCTCCACGAACGGCGGGCTCGGGTCGGTGTCGGTGAACGGCGGCGCACCGGTCGGGTTCGACACGTCGCATCCGACCGTCGACGTGACCGACGCCGTGATCGGGGGCGCCAACGAGGTCGTCGTGCGCACCGCGAGCTCGCTCAACAACCGGCTCATCGCCCGCGGCTACTACGACGAGCTGCCCGACATCGCGCTGCTGATCGACGGCCGCGAGGGCACGCACCAGGTGTCGGTGCGGCCGTACGGCCTGGTCGGCCCGGTGCGCATCGTGGCCGTCGGATAGCCTGCGGGAACCCGACCCGCCCGCAAACCGAGCCCTGGGACGAGAGGACGACGGATGCCACGACCACCCGCCACCCAGCTGGCGCACGTCGACGCCGTCGACCTCTCGCCCGTGGCGTCGGCCGACCCCGACGACCTGCTCGGCATCCTCGAGCGGATGATCCGCCAGGCGAACAGCAGCCGGCTGCGTCGGGGCCTGATGACCGAGGTCGGCTTCCCGATCGACGACATCCCGACCTTCCTCGCGCTGAACCAGCTCTCGCTGCACGGCGCGATGCGCCCCACCGACCTCGCCGAGGGACTCGAGACCGGGCGCGCGAACGTCACGAAGATCGTCGCGCGGCTGGTGGGCGTCGGCCTGGTCGAGCGGGTGGCCGACCCGGCCGACCAGCGCGGGGTGATCCTCGCGCTGACCGCTCCCGGTCGCGAGCTGGCCGCTCGCGTCGTCGCGGCGCAGGAACGCACGATCACCGAGACGACCGCCGACTGGCCGGCCGCCGACGTCGATGCGTTCCGTGCATTGACACGACGCTGGGTGGAGGGCTGGTCCGAGCGGGCGTGACGCCCTGCGGACGCCTGCCGCACGTCGCCCGGCGGGTGCCGGGAGTCCGGGTGTCAGGCGACGAGCGCGTGCTCCTGGGCGGCCTGGAACTGGGCGAGCGCGGTCTGCGCTTCGCCGCCGTAGACGACCGAGGGGCCGCCGCCCATGAGGATGGCCACGCCGATGGTCTCGTTGACCTGCTCCGGCGTCGCGCCGGCCTTGAGCGCGTCCTTGACATGGCAGGCGATGCATCCTTCGCAGCGGATCGCGATCGCGATCGCGAGGGCCATGAGCTCCTTGGTGGCTGCGCTCAGCGCGCCGTCCTCGAGGGCCTTGCGGTGCATCGTGGCGAACCCGTTGATCGTGCCGGGAATGGCGGCCGAGAGGCCCTTCATCCCGTCCATGACCTGAGATTCGATCTCTACGAAGTTCTTCGACATGTCGTTCTCCTCTTGTGAAGGTGTCCCGATCGAGGGGCGCCGATGTCTCGCCTGCTGGTTCCGCTTGCGAGCTGCTGTGGTCAGACTACACCCTGTGGTCAGACCACACAAGCCGGCGTCTTCGCTGAGTGCTGCGCATGTCCGTTTCGGGGTGGCGCGGGCGCTGCAGATGAACGGCGTGTTTCGCACGCATCCGCCCATGTTTCCAGCGTGAGAACTGCGTGACGAGCGTGTGAACGGTGGTGCAGGCGGCATCCGGATCGCTGGCCCTTACCGAACCGCACTCGGTCTTCGAGGATCGAAGGACCCGATCAGATCGGTCCCCGACCCGAACCACCGAGGAGCACCCGTCGTGAGCGACGTGATCATCTACCCCGCCCGCACCGTCCGCACCATGGACAAGGTCGTCCCGACCGCCGGCGCCGTCGCCGTGCGCGGCGACGTCATCCTGGCCGTCGGCGAGACCGAGGAGCTCGCGGCAACCTACCCCGGCGCGACCGTCGACGAGCGCTACGCCGACCGCGTGCTCGCACCCGGCTTCGTGGAGGCGCACTCGCACCTCGGTGGCGAGTTCGGCGCGAGCCCGTACTTCCTCGGCTACTTCCCGCGCACCGCGCCCGACGGCACGCCGCTGCCCGGCGCGCAGACCTGGCAGGGCGTGATCGACGCGCTGAAGGTGTGGGACGCCGAGCTGCCCGAGGGCGAGGTGCTCTTCGCCCGCGGCCTCGACATGCTCTTCTTCCCCGGCGAGCAGCTCACCCGCGGGGTGCTCGACGAGGTCAGCACGACCCGCGGCATCTACGTGACCCACGCGAGCGGCCACGTCGGCACCGCCAACTCCGTGCTGCTCGAGCGTGCGGGCTACGGGCCCGGCACCGAGGTCGAGGGCGTCGTGCTCGACGCCGACGGCGTGCCCACCGGCGAGCTGCAGGAGATGCAGGCGATGGGCCCGGTCATGGCGCTCGCCGGCATCGACCTGTCGAAGGGCCTCACCACCGAGGGCGGCCTCTACGCGTTCGCCGCCGACGCGCGGAACCACGGATGCACCACCGCGACCGACCTCGCGAGCTTCGACCTCGTGCGGCCCGGCGGGTACGACCTGCTCGCCGAGGTCACCGGACGCGACGACTTCGCGGTGCGCCTCGTGCCCGCCACCTTCGGCGGCATGACCAAGACCCTCGAGCAGGCCCAGCAGCTCGCGGGCGCGGTCGCCGCCCAGCAGGGCCGGGCCACGCCGAAGCTGCACCTCGGCTCGGTGAAGCTCATGCTCGACGGCTCGATCCAGCAGTACACCGCCAAGCTGCAGGACCCGGGCTACGTCTGCAACCACGATGCCGGCATCTGGAACACGGATGCCGCGACCTTCCGCGACCAGGTGCGCGCGTTCCACGCGGCCGGCCTGAACATCCACGTGCACTGCAACGGCGACGAGGCGACCGAGGTGTTCCTCGACGCGGTCGAGGCCGTGCTCGCCGAGTCGCCTCGCTGGAACCACCGTCACACGGTCACGCACTCGCAGCTCACCACCCGCGCGCAGTACAAGCGCATGGCCGAGCTGGGCATGTGCGCCAACGTGTTCTCGAACCACATCTGGTACTGGGGCGACCAGCACATCGACCTCACCGTCGGCCCGGACCGCGTGAAGCGCATGAACGCCGCGCGCACCGCGCTCGACGAGGGCGTCACGATCGCCCTGCACTCCGACACCCCGGTCACGCCGCTCGACCCGCTGGCCACCGCGTCCTACGCCGCCGAGCGCCGCACGCCGACGGGTCGCTCCTGGGGCGACGCGGAGCGCATCTCGGTCTACGAGGCGCTCGAGGCGATCACCATCGGCCCGGCCTACCTGCTGAAGCTCGACCACCTCGTCGGCTCGATCGTGCCCGGCAAGTACGCCGACTTCGCGGTGCTCGACCGCGACCCGGTCGAGGTCGCCGAGGCGAAGGAGCTGCGCGAGATCACCGTGCTCGGCACCGTCGTCGGTGGCGTGCACCACGAGGCCCCCGTGGCGGTGGGCGTCTAGCCACGCACCCACGACCCGGCCGGCGCCCGCCACGTGCGGGCGCCGGTTCCCCGGCGACGCCGCCGGCGCAGCATCCGCACCATCGAAAGGAACCACCGTGCCCATCCCCAGCGACCCCGCGGGGCTCACCACCTACGAGCTCGACCGCGCCCACGTCTTCCACTCGTGGTCGGCGCAGAAGAGCCTCGACCCCATCGTCATCGCGGGTGCCGAGGGCAGCCACCTCTGGGATGCCGACGGCAACCGCTACCTCGACTTCTCGTCGCAGCTCGTCTACACGAACATCGGCCACCAGCACCCCCGCGTCGTCGACGCCATCAAGCGCCAGGCCGACGTGCTCTGCACGATCGCTCCGGCCCACGCGAACGACCAGCGCTCGCTCGCCGCGAAGCTCATCGCCGACGTCGCGCCCGAGGGCATGAACAAGGTGTTCTTCACCAACGGCGGCGCCGAGGCGATCGAGAACGCGGTGCGCATGGCCCGCCTGCACACCGGCCGCACCAAGGTCATGTCGGCCTACCGCTCGTACCACGGGGCGACCGCCACGGCGATCCAGGTCACGGGCGACCCGCGCCGCTGGCCGAACGAGTTCGCGCCCGCCGGCACCGTGCACTTCTTCGGGCCGTTCCTGTACCGCTCGGTCTTCCAGGCGACGACCGAGCAGGAGGAATGCGACCGCGCGCTCGCGCACCTCGAGCAGACGATCCTGTTCGAGGGGCCGGGCACCATCGCCGCGATCGTGCTCGAGACCGTGCCCGGCACGAGCGGCATCATGCCGCCGCCGCCTGGCTACCTCGCCGGCGTGCGTGCGCTCTGCGACCGCTTCGGCATCGTGATGATCTGCGACGAGGTCATGTCGGGCTTCGGCCGCACGGGCGCCTGGTTCGCGATCGACCACTACGGCGTGACCCCCGACCTCATCACCTTCGCGAAGGGCGTCAACTCGGGCTACGTGCCCATGGGCGGCGTCGTGCTGCGCGACGAGATCGCGGCCACGTTCGACGACCGCGCCTACCCGGGCGGGCTGACCTACTCGGGGCATCCGCTCGCCGCCGCCGCCGCGGTCGAGACGATCCGCGCGATGCACGACGAGGACGTGGTCGCGAACGCCGCGCGCGTGGGCGCCGAGGTCATCGGACCCGGCCTGCGCGAGCTCGCCGAGCGCCACCCGTCGATCGGCGACGTGCGCGGACTCGGCGTGTTCTGGGCGCTCGACCTGGTCGCCGACCGCGAGACCAAGGAGCCGCTCGCACCCTACGGCGGGGCATCACCGGCGGTCGCGGGCGTGCTCGCCGCCGCCCGCGAGGCCGGCCTGCTGCTGTTCAACCAGTACCACCGCATCCACGTCGTGCCGCCGTGCACGATCACCGACGACGAGGCGCGCGAGGGCATCGCGATCCTCGACGAGGCACTCGCCGTGGCAGACGCCGCGGTGCGGACCGAGGAGCCGGTGCTCGTCGGCTGACGGCACCGGATCGACACGAAGGGAACCCCCATGACCACCACCGGAACCGCGCCCGCCACGGCGCGCACCGCAGGTCGAGGCGCCGTCGGGCTCCTCGTCCTGACCGAACTCGGCAGCGGAATCCTGCAGGGCTGGTACGGCCCGCTGCTGGTCGGCATCGGCGACATGTACTCCGTCGGCGCGGCCACGCTGAACCTCGTCGCCGTCGCCTACCTGCTCTCGTCGGTGCTGTTCGTGCCGCTACTCACGAAGCTGGCCGACATGCACGGGCACAAGAAGCTGCTCATGATCGCGGTGGGCATCACCGCCCTCGGGTCGCTGCTCGTCGCGTTCGCGCCGAACTTCGGCGTGCTGCTCGTCGGCCGCGTGCTGCAGGGCGCGCTCGTGGCATTCCTTCCGCTCGAGTTCGCCATCGTGCGCCAGCGTGCACCCGAGCAGGTCGGCAAGAGCATCGGCCAGCTCGTCGCGTCGCTAGCCATCGGCGCGCTGCTCGGTGCGGTCGGCTCGGGCGTGCTCTACGGCGCGACGGACAGCCTCGTGCTCGTGCTCACCGTTCCGGCGATCTACTTCGCCGTCTGCCTCGTGCTGATCGCGTTCTTCGTGCCCGAGACCGACGTGACCGGCGGCGGCAGGCTCGACTGGGCGGGCGTCGCCCTGCTCGGCTTCGGGGCCGCGGGCCTGCTCGGCGGCATCTCGCTCGCCGGCGTCTCCGGTTGGGGCGACCCGCTCGCGTGGGTGCTGATGGTCGCCGGCGCCGCACTGCTCGCAGCCTGGGTGGTCGTCGAGAAGCGCGTCGCCGATCCGTTCATCGACCTCGACGTGCTCCGCCACGGCGGCATCGGGCTGCCGATCGTGATCGGCGTGCTCTACGGCGCGCACGCACTCGGCGGCACCAGCCTCATCGCGATCTTCGTGGCCGTCGACCCCGACGAGTACGGCTTCGGCCTGGGCCTGTCGGCGGCGATGTCCGGCATCATCCTCAGCGCGATGGCGCTCTCGGGCTTCGCCGGGTCGCTGCTCGCCAACCGCCTGGTCGGCTGGTTCTCGACCCGCACGACCTTGCTCATCGCCCACGGCCTCGGCGCGACCGCGTTCCTCGGCATGATCCTGGCCTCGGGCAACCTCGCCCTGTTCATGGTCTGGCTCGTGCTCGGCGGACTCGGCATGGGCTTCGTCATCAGCGTGCTGCCCACGGTGGTCGTGAGCCTCGCGCGCCATGACGAGGTCGCGGTCGTCTCCGGCCTCTACAACACGGCGCGCACGGCCGCGGGCGCCGCCGCCGGCGCGGTCTTCACGACCGTCATGGCCGCGTTCATCGTGGCCGGCACGGACGTCGACGGGTCGGCCCCGGTCACCTCGTTCACCGGCTACGCGGCGGTGTGGGCGATCGGCGCGGGCCTCGCGGTGATCGGCGGGCTGCTGACCCTGCGCCTGCCGAAGAACCCGACGCCGGCGACGGATGCCGCTGAGTCGACCGATGCGGTCGAGCAGACGGATGCCTCTGAGGCGGCGCCCGCCGCCGGGTAGTCGCGCCACTCGAGTACGGCGCCGGTCCCCTCGGGGCCGGCGCCGTACTCGTGCGCGCGTCGACCCGGAGCATCCGTCGCCCGCAACCGAGCCCGGCGCCGCCTACTCGTCGAGCTGCGACCGGATGACCTTGCCGAGGATCTCGATGCCGCGCGGGATCGCCTCGAGCGCGATGGAGTTGTAGCCGACGCGGAGCTGGTTCCGCGGGCCGGGCCCCAGGTAGAACCGCTCGCCGGCGTCGACCAGCACGCCCCGCTCGCGCGCGAGTTCGGTCACGCGGGTGCCGTCGAACGCGTCGGGCCCGTCGATCCACACGCTGAGCCCGCCGGCCGTCGGCGTCGGCAGCTCGAACGGCAGGTGCTCGTCGAGCGCGGCGACGACCGCCTCCCACTTGCGGCCGAGGTGCCGGCGGTGCTGGCGCAGCGAGCGGTGGTACTCGCCCGAGTCGATGAACAGGCCGAGCGCGCGCTGCATGTGGCCGGGCGGGTGCTTGGTCTGGTACCTGCGCCGCTCGCGCAGCGCCGCCACGAGCGCGCGGTCGGCCACGATGAACCCGAGCCGGATGCCCGGGGCGACGAACTTCGAGAACGTGCCGACGTAGATCACGCGTCCGGTGCGGTCGAGCGACTTGAGGCTCGGCGTGGGCCTGCCGCGGAACCGCACCTCGGAGTCGTAGTCGTCCTCGATGACGAGCTGGTCGTGCCGCTGCGCGTCCCGCAGCAGCGCCGCACGCCGCGTGTACGAGAGGGTGACATTGGTCGGATGCTGGTGGCTGGGCGTGACGTACACGAGCTCGGGCGGTTCGCCGAAGTCGTCGTCGCGCCGCACGCCCTGCTCGTCGACGGCCCGCGGCACCAGGGTCGCGCCCGCGCGGCGCAGGATGTGCCACGCGTCGACGTACCCGGGGTTCTCGACCGCGACCGGGGTGCCCGCCTCGACGAGCAGCTCGGCGAGCAGCGCGAGCCCCTGCTGCGCGCCCGCCGTCACGATGATCTCCTCGGGCGCGGCCTGGATGCCGCGCGGGGGGAGGATCTCGCGGCGGATCGACTCGACCAGCAACTCGTCGTCCCCGGCGACCGAGTCGCGGATGCTCGCGGCGACGTGCGGACCGTCGAGCGCCGTGTTCAGCGCGCGCAGCCAGCCACGGGCCGGGAACGTGCCGAGCTCGGGCTGCCCGGGCAGGAACGGGAACGGGTAGCGGGTCCACTCGACGTGGGTGGCGGCGTGCTGCAGGTCGTCGTCACGGGGCACGGGCAGGCGGGTCGCCCAGTCGACCTGATGGGTCGGCACCGCGCCCGAGGTGGCCGGCGGCGGCGCAGGGGCGCGGGTCGCGCGGGGTGGCGGGGTCGACGGATGCGGCGAGGCGATCGGGTACAGCCCGCTGCGCGGGCGCGACTCGACCAGCCCGAGCGCGACGAGCTCCTGGTACGCGGCGTTGACCGTGTTGCGCGACACCCCGAGCACGCCCGCGAGGTGACGCGACGACGGCAGCGGCCGGTTCGCGCGGAAGCGGCCCTCGAGCAGCGACTGCTCGAGGAAGCGGCGCACCTGCTGGAACAGCGGGTCCGAGCTCGTCGGGTCGAGGTACTGGCGTGCGCGCTCGGCGTCGAACTCGGGCTGGTCGAACGACGGATGCCCGGTCATGCGCGCCTCCCGATCCGATGCGCCGCTCACGCGGAGAACCCCGCGGCGGCGCGGGCGACGAGCGCCACCCCGGACACGAGGGAGAGTACCAGCGTGGCGGTGCGGACCGTCGGTGCGGGCAGGCGCGGTACCAGCGGCATCGCGACGAGCGTGCCGACCGCGATTGCGGGCACGAGCACCGCGGCGCGGACCAGCTCCGCACCCGCATCCGTCGTGCCCGCCAGCAGCAGGGTGACCGCCGACACCGCCGAGCCGAACGCGAAGAACGCCGAGAGCGTGGTGCGCATGCGCCGCACGTCATCGGGGCGGTAGACGATCGCCATGGGCGGCCCCGGCAGCGCGGCGACCGGGGTCAGGATGCCGGCGACGACCGATCCCGCGACCAGCGACGTGCGCCCGGCGGGCGCCCGCCAGCCGGCCATCGAGACGACCGAGCCCGCGACGACGACGGCGCCGATCGCGAGGTGCGTCGCCCGCAGCGGCAGCACGGCGGCGAGCCAGGTGCCCAGTGCGACGCCCGGCAGCGATGCGAGCGAGGCGATCGCGAGCGCCCGGCGGTCGAGTGCGTCGCGCTCGGCCCAGGTCACCGCGACCATCACCAGCACCGTCAGCACGAGCACGGCGAACGTGCCGACGTCGGGCGCGATGAGCGCGAGCAGCGGCACGGCGACGATGCCGAAGCCCATGCCCGTGAGCCGCTGCACCACCGTCGCGACGACGATCACGAGGCCCGCGGCGAGGCCGACGGCGACGCTCACGAGGCGCGGGATGCGCGCGGACGCGGCGCGGATGGAACGGACACGCCTTCAATTCTCGCCGCTCGCGGGAGTGCTCCCAGCACCACCCGGCGACCGGATGACGGGACAGACGACACGCGCCCGTCACATCGTCACACGCCCGAAACACTGTGGCTCCGCGGGTGCGGCGGGCACTGGACCTGCCGTTTCCCAGCCGGAGCGACGAAGCTGGTTCCGTCGGGCGCGGTACCAGTGCGCGCCCCGGAGGAGGAGCACCACATGACCCGCACCGCAGTCGTCACCGGAGCGTCGAGCGGAATCGGCGCGGCGACCGCCCGCCAGCTCGCCGAGCAGGGATGGGACGTCGTCATCGGCGCCCGGCGCGTCGACCGCCTGCAGGCGCTCGCCGACGAGATCGGCGCACGCGCGCTGCCGCTGGACGTCACCGACCAGGCATCCGTCGACGCCTTCTGCGCCGAGCTCGAGCGCTGCGACCTCCTCGTGAACAACGCCGGCGGCGCGCTCGGCGCGGCCTCGATCGCCGAGTCCGACGACGCCGAGTGGCAGGCCATGTTCGACAGCAACGTGCTCGGCACGCTGCGCATGACCCGCGCGCTGCTGCCGAAGCTCATCGCCTCGGGCGACGGCATCGTCGTGAACATCGGCTCGATCGCCGCGCGCGAGCCGTACCGCGGCGGCGGCGGGTACAACGCCGCGAAGCACGCGGTCGCCGCCCTCACCCGGGTGCTCCGCATCGAACTGCTCGGCCAGCCCGTGCGCGTGACCGAGATCGACCCCGGACTCGTGCAGACCGAGTTCGCCACGGTGCGCTTCGGCGGCGACGAGGAGAAGGCCGCGAAGGTCTACGAGGGCATGACCCCGATGCGCGGCGAGGACATCGCCGAGGCGATCGTCTGGGTGGCATCCCGCCCCTCGCACGTGAACATCGACACGATGCTCATGCTGGCCCGCGACCAGACCTCGGCGCAGGTCGTGCACCGCTCCTGAACCGAGCCCGGCTCACGGCATGTCCCGTTGAACTGCACCCGGCGCCTCCGCCAAGCTGGCGGTGGCGCCGGGATCCCCCTCACCGGATGCGGGACGAACGCGCACGGCCCTCAGGAGGCATGCATGTCCGCAGCTCGTCCGTTCGGTGTGACCCTCGTCGCGATCCTCGCCTGGTTGACAGGGCTCTTCCAGATCATCCCCGGCGTCTTCGCGCTCTTCGGCGGCGACCTCACCTACGCGATCGTCGCCATCATCGTCGGCCTGGTCACGATCTTCGTGAGCCTCGGCCTGTTCCGCGGCAGCAACGGCGCGCGCATCGTGGTGACGATCGTGTTCGTGCTGAACATCGCGGCGTCGCTCTACGTGGTCTTCGCGATCGACGGCGGGTTCTGGACCGCGATCTGGAGCATCCTGTTCCCCGCGATCGGCCTGATCCTGCTCTACACGGCCAAGGCGAACGCGTTCTTCAGCTGATCAGCCGTCGTTCGATGCCCGGGTGAGCGGATGCTCCGCCCGGGCATCGTCGTTCCCGAGCGTCTCGACGCTGCGGATGAAGAGGATGATCCACGTGAAGACGAGGATGCCGGCGACGAGCTCGACCGCGGTCAGCGTGTACCAGCCCACCGCGTAGTACACCGCGAGCAGCACGATGACCGCCATGAACGTCCAGCCGAGCACGAGGAAGGTGCGCGAGAGCCCGGGCACCCAGCGTCGCAGCGCGATCACGAGCACGAAGAAGCTCACCGCCATGCCCGATGCCACCGCGGTGTGCAGCCAGAAGCTCACGTCGACGGGGATGATGCCGACGCACGCGAGCAGCACGCCGACGAGCACGAGGCAGGTGCGCACGTTGCGCCGGCCGTGCGGATGCGCCGAGGGGAGGTCGACCGTGACCCGGCGCACGAGCGTCGTGACCAGGAAGCCCGCGACGATGAGGGTGAGGTTGAACGCGCGCGCCGACACGTTCTCGCTCATGCCGAGCGCGCTCAGGTGCTCCTGCCACCAGTACGGGTCGGTGGCCGTGAGCATGCTCGCGAGCATCCCCTCGACGAGGAACACCGCGAGCACCACCGCGAGCAGCGACAGGTCCATGATCACCGCGGAGGAGAACGCGACGTAGCCGGTCAGCGCGCCGGCGGCCCCGGCGATGACCAGCAGCGGCACCGCGAACACCTCGGCGCCGATGAACGCGTCGGCGAGCAGCACCGACGCGAGCGTCCAGGTCAGCAGCGCGATCGCGCCGTGCGCGAGGGCGACCGCCGCGATGTCGAGCGCGTCGAGCACGCGCATGCGCAGCCCGTCCTCGCGGGCGGCGACGATGAGCCGTCCGGCGGCGAAGGCGAGCATCGCCACGACGCCGCAGGAGATCGCGGCGTACTCGCCGATCGAGCCGGGCCCGGAGATCGGGGCGTCGCCGAACCCGAAGACCGGGATCGCCACGGCGCCCACGACCCAGAAGGCCAGGATGCCGGCAGTCAGCGCGAGCGATTCCAGCGTGCGACCCCGCGACCCGATGATCCGTTCGAACCGCTCGGATGCCGGGGTGGTCATGGCGGGCCTCAGGCGGTCGCGGTGTCCGCGTCGTCGGCGGAGACGGCGGGTGCATCGGCGGATGCCTCGGGCACGAGGCCGAACAGCGCCTCGAGCCCGTCCATCCAGGCGCGCTGCTCGCCGGCGCGCGCGTACTCGCGGGAGCGCACCATGGGGGTGTGCAGCAGCACGCCGGCCATGTGGCGCAGCGCCTGCTCGGTGCGGCCGTCGTCGTCGCCGCGGGCCTTGGCGCGGGCGATCTCGTCGTCGAGCACGTCGAACACGTGCGAGCGCAGGGCGACCACGGCCGGGGCCAGGTCGAGCTCCTCGCCGTGCGCCGAGAACTCGCGCGCGGCGCGGTTGACGAGCGTGCGCGCCGCGTCGGTCGCGTTCAGCTCCTCGATGGGGGCGTGGATGCGGATCGTCTCGAGGTCCAGCAGCTCGACGCCGTCGACCGAGGCCACGTCGGGGTCGATGTTGCGGGGCAGCCCGAGGTCGATCAGCAGCTGGCGTGCGGCCGGCCCGTGCACTGCGTCGGCGGGCACCGCGGAGAGGTGCGGGCGCTCGGTCGGCGCGGGCCCCGCGGCATCCGACCGCCCCGCCCGCAGCAGCGCGGCGTCGATGACGTGGTGGTCGACGGTGGTGCACGTGATGATCACGTCGGCGGAGGCGGCCTCGTCGGCGAGGTCGTCGCGGTGCACCGCGGTGATGTCGTGGTTGCGGGCGAAGCGCGTGGCGCGGCCCGACGGGGAGAAGACGCGCACGTCGGATGCCCCGCGGTCGCGCACCGCGGCGAGCGAGGCGCCGGCGTACTGGCCGGTGCCGACGAGCAGGATGCGCGTCGCCGCCCAGTCGGTGATGCGGCTCTCGGCGAGGTCGAGCGAGAGGCGCACGAGCGAGCGGCCCGCCGAGCCGACCCCGGTGCGGTTCTTGACCGAGCGGGAGACCCGCGCGGCGCGCTGGAAGACGCGTTCGATCTCGGGGGTGGTCGTGCCCTGCGTGCGCGCGCCCTCGAGCGAGCGCTTCACCTGGCCGGCGATCTCGCCCTCGCCGACGACGACCGACTCGAGGCCGGATGCCACGGCGAACAGGTGCGCCGCGACCGCGTTGCCGTGCACGAGTTCGACGGTCGAGCGCAGCGTGCGCGGGTCGACGCCGGTCGACGCGCCGACCTCGCGGAGCGCCGACTGGATGGCGGGCACGGGGGAGGTGCCGTACGGCTCGTCGAGGTCGAGGTAGGCCTCGAACCGGTTGCACGTGGCGACGATCACCGAGCCGCCCAGCGACTCGTGGCTGCCGACGATGCGTGCTCCGAGGTCGCCCGGCGCCACCGACAGCTTCTCCAGGAGATCGAAGTCGGCGTTCTTGTGACTCGCGGACAGACAGATGAGCACCCGACGATTGTAGTCGAGGAGAAAGGCGCCCCCGTCAGGGCGATTGCTGACCCGTCCCGCGCCCGGGGGAGGGGTCAGTTCGCGGGCTGGAGCTGCTCGGGCCGGATGATCGGGATCGACCCGGTGGTGGCCGCGATCTCGGCGCGGTGCCACGACTTGATCTGGCGCAGCCGCGCGAAGAAGTCGGCGCCGCCGAGCGTGAGGGCGGCCGCGCGGCCCGTGCCGAGCGCGATCGGCAGCTCGGCACTCGTGCCGCCGCGGCGGATGCGCAGCACCATGACCGAGACCTCGCGGTCGCCGACCACGATCGAGTCGGCGCGGATCGTGCGCACCTCGCTCCACTGCGCGCTCGCGATGAGCCGCGGCTTGACGGCACCGCCCCACAGGCTGATGCCCTCGAGGTCGGCGAGCACGGCGATGCGCGAGCCGATGCGCGGGAGCCCGCCGCCGAACAGCGTGCGGAGGCCGTGCACCATGATCGGGTTGCGCAGGGCGGGCGTGACGACGCCGTCGGTCGCGCGCTCCAGCGCCCGGACGCGTCGGGCGCTGCGCGACATCGAGGCGAGGCGGGTCGCGAGCACGGTGAGCATGAGCAGGCCCGCCAGGCTGAGGATCGCGAGGATGACGCGCTCGTCGAACGAGACCTCGGGCAGCCGCGGGATGATGCGGGCGATGGTGCCGTCGCCGACGACCGCGGCCGCAACGGCGACCAGCGCGGCGAAGACGAGCAGCCACTTGACGATCCGGTACGCG
Source organism: Agromyces rhizosphaerae (assembly GCF_027925245.1). Classification (NCBI taxonomy): domain Bacteria; kingdom Bacillati; phylum Actinomycetota; class Actinomycetes; order Micrococcales; family Microbacteriaceae; genus Agromyces; species Agromyces rhizosphaerae. The sequence continues at coordinate 1,426,843 of NZ_BSDP01000001.1, read as the reverse complement.
GTGGGTGGGGGTGCCATGCGTCGATTCGCCTCCGGGGTGCGTCGTGTTCCACGGCGATCCCCCGTCCGCCGCGCGCAATGGTACGCGAGAGAGCGGTTTCGCGCACCATCCGTCCACAACGCCCGGCCGCATCTCCGGTGCCGACGGAACGGGCACCGTCGTCCGCGGGCGCCGCCCGGCGGGCGTCCAGCCGGGGTGGGCGAGAATGGTCCGCGTGATCCTTCCCGACCGGCATCCGCTCACCGCCGCACGCACCAGCAGGTCGCGGCTCGTCCGCGCCTACCGGGGCGAGCGACCCGACGCCACCCCCGTGTGGTTCATGCGCCAGGCCGGTCGCTCGCTGCCCGAGTACCGTGAGCTCCGCGTCGGCACCCGCATGCTCGACGCCTGCCTCGACCCCGCGCTCGCGAGCGAGATCACGCTGCAGCCGGTGCGCCGCCACGGCGTCGACGCGGGCATCTTCTTCAGCGACATCGTCGTGCCCCTGCGCCTGGTCGGCGTCGACGTGGAGATCGAGCCGGGGCGCGGCCCCGTGTTCGGCCGTGCGTACGGCGACGCGGCGGCGGTCGCCGAGCTCACCGCGATCGACCCCGCGACCCTCGACGCCGAGGCCGGCCCCATCACCGAGGCCGTGCGCCGCACGGTCGACGAACTCGGCGAGACGCCGCTCATCGGCTTCGCCGGCGCCCCGTTCACGCTCGCCGCCTACCTCGCCGAGGGCGGCCCCTCGAAGGACCACCTCGCGGCCCGCACGCTCATGCACGCCGACCCCGGCGCGTGGTCGGCGCTCATGGCCTGGTCCGCCGAGGTCACCGGCCGGTTCCTGCGCACGCAGGTGCTCGCCGGGGCATCCGCCGCCCAGCTCTTCGACTCGTGGGCCGGCGCGCTCTCGCTCGCCGACTACGAGACCCACGTCGCGCCCGCCTCGGCCCGCGCGCTCGAGTTCGTGCACGACCTGGAGTACCCCCTCGACGGCGCCGAACTGCGCGTGCCGGTCGTGCACTTCGGCGTCGGCACGGGCGAGCTGCTGCGCGCCATGCGCGAGGTCGGCGCCGACACCGTGGGCGTCGACTACCGCGTGCCGCTCGACGTCGCCGCGGCCCGCGTCGGCGACGGCGTGCCGCTGCAGGGCAACCTCGACCCGGCCCTGCTCGCGGCCCCCGCGGCCGTGCTCGAGCGTGCGGTCGACGAGGTGCTCGAGCGCGGCCGCTCGGCCCCCGCCCACGTGTTCAACCTCGGCCACGGCGTGCCGCCGTCGACCGACCCCGACACGCTGACCCGCATCGTCGAGCGCGTCCACGCCTGGGAGGCCTGACCCGATGAGTGCAGCGGATTCCGCGCGGCCCGCGCCCGAACGCGAGCGCATCGACGTCGACGTGGTCGTCGTGGGCGGCGGCGTCGCGGGACTCGTCGCCGCACGCCAGTGCCTGCACGTCGGCCTCTCGGTGCTCGTGCTCGAGGCCCGCGACGAGGTGGGCGGCGTCGTCGGCGGTGCGGTGATCGGCGCCGAGGAGGCGGATGCCCCGGGCGGTGCCGCGGGCGGACTGCGCGTCGACACGGGCGCGGAGTCGTTCGCCACGCGCAACGACTCCGTCCAGGCGCTCGCGACCGAGCTCGGCCTCGCCGACGAGATCGTCGCTCCGAATCCTGCGGGGGCCTGGCTCGCCCTGCCCGGCGGCGATGCCGGGCTGAAGCTGCTGCCCATGCCGAAGACGGGCGTGCTCGGCATCCCCGCGAACCCGTTCGCGGAGGACGTGCGCGCCGTCATCGGCTGGAGCGGCGCCTGGCGCGCCTACCGCGACCGGCTCCAGCCGATCCTGCGCATCGGCCGCGCGCACAGCCTCGGCCAGCTCGTGCGCAGCCGCATGGGCGACGCCGTGCTCGAGCGGCTGGTCACGCCGATCTCGGCGGGCGTGTACTCGGCGGACCCGGACGCGCTCGACGTCGACCGCGTGGCGCCGGGACTCAACCAGGCGATGACCCGCGCCGGATCGCTCCAGGGCGGCGTCGCCCAGCTCGCGGCCGAGCGTCGCGCGGGCGGTGCCGTGCGCGGCATCCGCGGCGGCATGCGCGCGCTCGTCGACGCGCTCGTCGCCGACCTCGCCTACTACGCGGGCGAGGTGCGCACGGGAGTGCGCGTCACGGGGCTCACCGCGGGCGACGGCGCCGACGGCGGTTGGGTCGTCGCAGCCGACGCGGTCGCCCCGGAACCGGGGGACGGCCGGGTGCTCGTGGCCGGAGCGGATGCGACGGAGGAGGCGGCGGGCGTCGAAGCGCACGCGCGTTACGTCGTGCTCGCGGCGCCTGCGGAGGCATCCGTGCCCCTGCTCGCCGGCGTCCGCGATGAATGGGCCGGCCTCGCCGACCTCGACTGGCCCGAGGGCACCGCGCTCGACCTCGTCACGCTGCTGCTCGACGCGCCGGAGCTGGACGCCGCGCCGCGCGGCACGGGCGTGCTCGTCGCGCCCGGCACGCCCGGGGTCGCCGCGAAGGCGCTCACCCACTCGACGTCGAAGTGGTCGTGGCTGGCGGATGCCGCGGGGCCGCGCCGCCACGTCGTGCGCCTGTCGTACGGCAGGGCGGGGTCCGCCGGCGCCGCGGCGCTCGACGACGAGGCGCTCACCGACCTCGCGCTCGCCGACGCCTCCGCGCTGCTCGGCACGACGCTCACCCGCGCGCAGCTCGTCGACGCCGTGCGCACGAGCTGGCGCGACGCGCCCTCGCACGCCCTGCTCGGGCGCGAGGATCGCGTCGCACGGCTCGACGCCGCGCTCGCCGGAACGACCGACCTCGTGGTCACGGGCTCGTGGGTCGCGGGCACCGGCCTCGCCTCGGTCGTGCCGCACGCGATCGATGCCGCCGCGCGCATCCGTCGCGACGCCGTGGATGCCGCTCCGGAGGCCCCGGCGGGCGCCTGACGTATGGCGAATCCGGTATGGATCGCCGTGCAACCCCTTGCGCGCGTGCACTCCGGGTCTACGCTGGAACCTGACGCGCTCGTTGCAGAAGGGGAACGCATGAAGGGCAAGCTCCTGTTCGTCGTCGGTCTCGCCACCGGATACGTGCTCGGTACTCGCGCGGGGCGCGAACGCTACGAGCAGATCAAGTCGGCCGCCGAGAGGGTCTGGAACCAGCCGGCGGTGCAGCAGGGCGTCGGAACCGCGAAGGAGTTCGCGCTCTCCCGCGTCGGCGACGTCAGCGACAAGGTGCTCGACGGCACCAAGAAGCTCGTGCGCCAGGCCACGAAGGCCGCCTCGAGCGTGCAGGAGGCCGCGGCCGAGGGGGTCGCCGAGGCCAAGCAGGCCCCCGCCGCCAAGACCCCGGCGAAGAAGCCCGCGGCGAAGAAGCCGGCCGCCAAGTCCTCGACGACGAGGTCGGGTGCGAAGACCACGTCGACGTCGTCGGACTCCTCCGACAGCTGACCTGAGGAGGGCAGGCATGGCTGCACCCACGGACAAGGACCGCTCGCTCTTCACCCTCATCGGCGATGTGCCGGCGCAGGTGCAGGCACTCGTCCAGGCCGAGATCGAGCACTTCAAGGCCGAGCTCGCCTACAAGGCGAAGCACTTCGGCACGGGCGCGGGGCTCGTCATCGCCGCGGCGTTCGTGGCGATCTTCCTGCTCGGCACGCTGATCGCCACGGGCATCCTCGCGCTCTCGCTCGTGCTGCCCGGCTGGGCGGCCGCGCTCATCGTCTCCGGCATCCTGCTGCTGTTCATCGTGATCCTGGTCGCGATCGCGCTGGCGATGTTCCGGCGCGGGGCCGAGCCGCCGGGCGACGACGCCTCCGACAGCGTGAAGAAGGACATCGACGCGATCAAGGGAGTGGGCGACTATGAGCGCTGAGACCCGTGACGCCGCGAAGGCGAAGCGCAACCTGTCGCGCGTCGAGGCGCGCGCCGAGGCCGCCGTGGCCCGGGCCGACCTCGCTGCGACCCTCGACCTGCTCGAGGACAAGCTGAACGTGCCCAAGCAGGCGGCGCTGGCGAAGGAGCGCGCGATGGCGCGCTTCCGCCGCATGCGCTCCGACTCGCCGGGCACGCTCATCGGCATCGGGATCGGCGCCGTCGCGGTGGTCGCGGCGGGCGTGCTGCTCGTGGTGCGCGCACTGGGCGACGACGACTGACGCGAGCCGGCGCAGGGCCGGCTGGCGAACACCCGGGGGGCGACGATGTCGACGGGGGAGCAGGGCGGGGCGGATGCCCCTGAGAGCGACGTCGACGCGTTCGCCGAGCGCGTCTTCGGGTCGGTGCTCGGCGCGTTCGAGACGCTGAGCATCCACGTCGGCGATCGCCTCGGCTGGTACGACGTGCTGACGCGCGAGCCGTGCACGGCGGGCGAGCTCGCGGCCGCGACCGGGACCGACCCGCGCTACGCGCGCGAGTGGCTCGAGCAGCAGGCCGCCTACGGAATCCTCGAGGCGAGCGCGGAGACCGGCCCCGAGGCATCCGCCGCCCGTCGCTACACGCTGCCGCCGGCGCACGCCGAGGTGCTCGCCGACCGGCACTCGCTGGCCTACTCCGCGCCGCTCGCGCGCATGTTCGCGGCCGCGGGGCGCGCGATCGACCCGCTGCTCGACGCCTACCGGGGCGGCGGCGGGGTCTCCTGGGCCGAGCTCGGGGAGGACGCGCGCGACGCGCAGGGCGACATCAACCGGCCGTGGTTCGAGCAGCGCCTCGCGCCCGACCTCGCCGGCGTGCCGTGGCTGCAGGAGCTGCTCTCGCGGCCCGGCGCGCGCCTCGCCGACGTGGGGTGCGGGCACGGCTGGTCGTCGATCGCGCTCGCGAAGGCCTACCCCGAGGCGCGCATCGACGGGCACGACATCGACGTGCCGTCGCTCGAGGCGGCCGAGGCGCACGCGCGCGAGGCGGGCGTCGACGACCGGGTCGCGTTCTTCCGCGCGGGCGGCGACGAACTCGCGGCGCCCGGCACCTACGACGCCGCGTTCGTGTTCGAGGCACTGCACGACATGCCGTTCCCCGTCGAGGTGCTGCGGTCGGTGCGCGAGGCGCTCGCGCCCGACGGCGTGGTCGTGATCATGGACGAGGCCGTGGGCGAGGAGTTCACCGCGCCCGCCGACGAGGTCGACCGCATCATGTACGGCTACAGCCTGTTCATCTGCCTGCCCGACGGGCTGTCGACGCCCGGCTCGGTGGGCACCGGCACGGTCATGCGCCAGGCGACGCTCGAGGCGTACGCACGCGAGGCCGGCTTCGGCGCGACCGAGGTGCTGCCGATCGAGGGCTTCGCGGCGTTCCGGTTCACCGCCCTGCGGCGGTAACGCTTTCCCGGCCGCCCCGGCATAACGCTCGGGTAACGGTCGGGCCGTGACGCACGCTCTCACGCGACACGGCTTTTGGCGCAACGAGCGGTCCGGGGGGAGGATAGGGCTATGTCAGACCCCGCTGCCGAGGCGGCAGCCGACGAGAACCAGACCGATTCCGCCGCACCGCAGGGCTACGCCCTGTTCGCGGTACTCCGCACCGACCCCGCCCGCCCCGACGACTTCGACGGCCACGACGTGCCGCGGGTCGTGGCGCAGCTCGACGACGTCGTCGCCGTCGTCGAGTCGGAGGGCATCACGGTGCGCGGCTTCTACGACGTCTCCGGCCTCCGTGCCGATGCCGACGTCATGATCTGGCTGCACGGCCCCGATGCCGAGGGTCTGCAGTGGGCCCTGCGCGAGCTGCGCAGGTCGCGCCTGCTCAAGGCGCTGCTGCCGACCTGGAACGCCATGGGCGTGCACCGCGACGCCGAGTTCAACCGGGCGCACGTGCCCGGCTTCCTCCGCGGCGAGGAGCCGCGCGCGTGGCTGACCGTCTACCCGTTCGTGCGCAGCTACGACTGGTACCTGCTCGACCCGGGCGAGCGCGGGCAGATGCTCGCCGAGCACGGGCGCAAGGGCGCGGCCTACCGCGGCGTCGTCGCGAACACCGTGGCCGCGTTCGCGCTGGGCGACTACGAGTGGCTGCTGCCGATGGAGGCCGACGAGCTCACCGACCTCGTGGACATGATGCGCGACCTGCGTGCGACCGACGCGCGTCGCCACGTGCGCGAGGAGGTGCCGTTCTACACGGGCCGCCGCGTCACGACCGCCGAGATCGTGGAGGTGCTGCAGTAATGGCCGCCGCGAACCTCGGCTCCACCGGCGCCGAGAGCGCAGATCGCGACGTGGCGAGGGGGCGCAAGCCCGCCCCCGCGGCATCCGCCCCCTGCGCACCCGGGGCGATCGTGCCCGGCGCGACGCCGGCCGCGCAGCAGGGCCCCGAGCACGTGACCGAGCCGGTCGAGTACGACGCGATCCTGCTCGCCGGCTTCGGCGGCCCCGAGGGGCAGGACGACGTGATCCCGTTCCTGCGCAACGTCACGAGCGGCCGCGGCATCCCCGACGAGCGGCTCGAGGAGGTGGCGCACCACTACCGCCACTTCGGCGGCGTCAGCCCGATCAACCAGCAGAACCGCGACCTCAAGGCCGCCCTCGAGGCCGAGCTCGCGCGTCGCGGGGTCGACCTGCCGGTGATCTGGGGCAACCGCAACTGGGACCCGTACCTGAACGACGCGCTGCGCGAGGCGGCGGATGCGGGTGCGACGCGCCTCATCGCCATAGCGACGAGCGCCTACAGCTCGTACTCCAGCTGCCGCCAGTACCGCGAGGACTTCGCCGACGCGCTCGCCGACACCGGCCTGGGCGAGACCGTGCAGATCGACAAGGTCGGCCAGTTCTTCGACCACCCCGGCTTCGTGACGCCGTTCGTCGAGGGCGTGCGCGACGGGCTCGCGAAGCTCCTCGCAGACGACCCCGAGCTGGCCCGCGACCAGGTCGAGGTGCTCTTCGCCACCCACTCGATCCCGTCGACCGACGCCGCGAAGTCCGGCCCGGCCGAGCGCGGCTTCGGCGAGGGCGGCGCATACGCGGCCCAGCACCTCGCGGTCGCCGAGGTCGTGATGCGCGAGGCGGGGGCATCCGACGTGCCCTGGCAGCTCGTGTACCAGTCGCGCTCGGGGCCGCCGTCGATGCCGTGGCTCGAGCCCGACATCAACGACGCGATCGCCGAACTGCCCGCGGCCGGCCGCCGCGCCGTCGTGATCGTGCCGCTCGGGTTCGTGAGCGACCACATGGAGGTGCTCTGGGACCTCGACAACGAGGCGCTCGAGTCCGCCGAGGAGCACTCGCTCGCCGCGGTGCGCGTGCCGACGCCGGGCACGCACCCGGCATACGTGTCGGGGCTCGTCGACCTCGTGCTCGAGCGCGTGCAGGGCACGCCTCCGGCCGAGCGGCCGCGAATGACCGAACTGGGCCCCTGGTACGACGTGTGCCGGCCCGGCTGCTGCGAGAACGTGCGGCTGGGCTTCCGGCCCGCGCTGGCGGGGATCGCACCGTGACGGTCATCCGCGTCGGCACCCGGGGCAGCGCGCTCGCGCTGGCGCAGACGCGTCAGGTCGCCGAGCGGCTGGCCAAGGCGGCCGGGGCGGAGATCGAGTACGTGACCGTCACGACCGAGGGCGACATCTCGCGCGCCTCGCTCGCGTCGCTCGGCGGCACCGGGGTCTTCGCGACCGCGCTGCGCGAGTCGCTGCTCGCGGGGGAGTGCGACGTGGTCGTGCACTCGCTGAAGGACCTGCCGACGGCCGAGCACGAGGGGCTGCGGCTCGGCGCCGTGCCCAAGCGCGCCGACGTGCGCGACGCGCTCTGCGCCGCAGACGGGGCCACCCTGGCGACGCTGCCCGAGGGGGCCAGGGTCGGCACGGGGTCGCCCCGCCGCATCGCACAGCTCGGCGCCGCGCGGCCCGACGTCACGGCCGTCGACATCCGCGGCAACATCGACACGCGGCTCGGCAAGGTCGCCGACGGCGAGCTCGACGCGGTGCTGCTGGCGGCAGCCGGACTCGGTCGGCTGGGGCGAGCGGATGCGGCCACCGACCTGCTGCCGATCGAGGACTGGCCGACCGCGCCGGGGCAGGGCGCGCTCGCGCTCGAGGTGCGCGCCGAGCGCGGATCGCGCGAGCTCGAGCGCGGGCTCGGCTCCGTCGACCACGGCACGACCCGCGCGACGGTGCTCGCGGAGCGCCTCGTGCTGGCCGGGCTCGAGGCTGGATGTTCGGCACCGATCGCGGCCCACTCCTTTGTGGACGACGACCTGATCTTCCTCACGGCCACTGTGTACAGTGGCGATGGAACGCAGCGGGTGACCAGCTCGCACGCGGCTACACCCGAGAGCCGCCGGGCGTCGGACCTCGCCGATGCCGCCCGAGAGGTCGCCGCGCGCGCGGTCGAAGAGCTCCTCGGCAACGGTGCCGCCGAACTCGCACCGAAGGAGGAGGCACCGTGAGCGAATACGAGCCGGTCACCGGCGCGATCAACCTCCCCAATCCGCGTGCGGAGAAGCCGCTCGCCGGCTGGCGCGTGCTCGTGCCCCGCGGCGGTCCCTGGGGCGACAGCGTCGCCGCGAGCCTGCGCATGCGCGGGGCGTCGCCGATCGTCGCTCCCATGATCAACTTCGCCGCCACCGACGACGCGCCCGCGCTCGAGGCGGCGCTCGGCCGGCTCGCCGCCGGCGCGTTCGACTGGGTCACCGTGACCAGCGCCACCACCGTCGACGTGCTGAGCTCGCACCGCGCCGTCATCCCGCCGACCACGAAGGTCGCGGCGGTGGGCGAGTCGACCGCGGCGGCGCTCATCGCCGCCGGCTATCGCGCCGACCTGGTTCCCTCCGAGGACAACTCGGCCCAGGGCCTGCTCGACGAGTGGAGCGCCGCGACCGAGGGCGCCTTCCCGCTGCGCGTGCTCGCACTGCGCTCGGCCATCGCGAAGCAGGTGCTGAGCGTGGGCCTCGCTCGGGTCGGCCACCACGTCGAGGCGGTCGTCGCCTACCGCACGGTCGGCGTGCCGGTCGCGCAGAGCGTCATCGACGACGTGCGCGCGGGCAACGTGCGCGCACTGCTGGTCACCTCGGGCAGCGTGGCCGAGCAGGTGCACGGCCAGTTCGGCCCCATCCCCGAGCACACGCTCGTCGCGGCCATCGGCCCGCAGACCAAGCACGACGCCGAGGAGATCGGCCTCCGCGTCGACGTCGTCGCCTCCGACCGCAGCGCCGAGTCGCTGATCGAGGCGGTCGTGAAGGCCGCGACGCAGCAGGCCTGAGCCCGCCGGGGCGTCGGCCGGCCTGAGCCGTTCGTCCGGCCCGCGCCTCCGCGCCCCGCCGCGCCCCCCGCCCCCGCCGTCCCGCGCCGTCCCGCGCCGTCCCGACGCGGGCGACACTCCCGTATCGGCCAGTCTGCGTCGCCCGGGCCAGCCATGCAGGGCTGGCCGGTACCGCGCAGACTGGCCGCTGCGGACGCGGTACTCCGGGGGCGGGCGGATGCCCCGGGGCATCCGCTCAGTTCGCGGGGGTGCGCGCGGGTGCCGTGTCGCCGGCCTTCGCGACGATGCCGCGCATGATCGACCAGTAGCCCACGGGGGCGAGGCGCGTCACGAGGTCGCTGAGGCGCGCGTCGCGGCCCACGAAGATGCGCGGTCGGCGACGCTCGATGCCGTCCACGATCAGCTCGGCGGCCTGCTCGGGAGTCGTCTTGTAGAGCGCGGCCTGCGCGTCGGCGGCGCGCGACGCCACGTCGGCGTCGACCGTCGCGGCGACGCGGGCGTGGTGGATGATGCCCGTGCGCACGCCGCCGGGGTACACGGCCGAGACGGTCACGTCGGTGCGCTCGAGCTCGTGGCGCAGCGCGTCGGTGAACCCGCGCACGGCGAACTTCGACGTGACGTACGGCACTCGGCCGGCGGGCGCGGCGAGCCCGTACAGGCTCGAGACGTTCGCGAGGTGCGCGGCGGGACGCTCGCGGAGCAGCGGTAGGAACGCCTTCGCGAGCGCCACGGTGCCCCAGAGGTTCACGTCGACGACCCAGCGGAACTCGTCGATCGTGAGCTGCTCGAACGTGCCGAGCATGGAGACGCCCGCGCAGTGCAGCAGCACGTCGACGCGGCCGTGCTCCGCGAGCACCGCGTCGGGCAGCGCGGCGACGGCGTCGAGGTCGGTGAGGTCGACGACATGGGCGGATGCCTCGGTGCCGGCCGCCCGGAACTCCTCGACGAGCGTCGCGAGCACGTCGGCGTTGCGGTCGACCAGGGCGAGGCGCGCGCCGCGCCGTGCGAGCAGCCGGGCCGACTCGAGCCCCATGCCGCTCGCCGCGCCGGTGACGACGCAGACCGCGTCGTCGAGACGGAGCCGTCGCCGTCGGCGCCTGGCGACCGGTTCGGCCTGGGGTGCGGGGCTGGACTGGGGGGTCGTGCGCATGGGGATCCTCGGGTTCCGCCGACGGCCTCCTCGCCGCCGGTCGTCGCAGGACGCTAACACGCCGCCCGTCCCGCCCCCGAATCCGGCCTACCGATGGGCGCTTTTCAGGAGCGAGCGGCCCGGCGTGGTGGAATCCGGCGTGGAATGGGCGAGATCCGGCCGACTTCAACCACTTTCGGGGCCGACGTGCCGCATTCCGCCACCGGCCGGGCCGGCGTTCCTGAAAAGCGCCCCTGCCCGCGGCGGGTGTCAGGCGTCGATGTCGAAGTGGTCGACCGTCGTCTCGCGGTCGAGGAGGTAGCGGTCGTCCTCGTCGTAGAACACCGCGCGCGAGATGTCGTCGCCGGCGAACCCGCGGATGTCGTCGCGCGACCGCCAGAACGACACCGTGCGCACCTCGCACCGGCCGTCGTCGAGGTCGCGGAAGCAGATCAGCGCGCCGAGGTTGCCCGGCGTGCGCCGGTACTCGGCGAGGCCCGTGCGCTCGATGTAGTCGGCGTACGCGGCCCGGTCCTCCGGCCGGATCCACCCGGTCCAGCTGCGCATCACTCGTCCGAACCCGTCCATGCCGCCTCCCAGCCCCGCGGCCGCCACCCGCCTGCGGATGCAGCCAGTATCCCGCGCGGCACCCGCTCCCGGCGGACGCGCAGCACCGCCCGCGTAGGCTTGTCGGGTGAGTGCTGCGCCCCGCCCCCGCATCCGTCCGCGCCGGCTGCGCCAGTCGCCGGCGTTCCGCCGGCTCGTCGCCGAGACCCGGGTGCACCCGGCCGACCTCGTGCTGCCGATCTTCGTGCGCGAGGGCGTCGACGAGCCGATGCCCATCGCATCCATGCCGGGCGTCATGCAGCACAGCCTCGACTCGGTGCGGCGGGCGGTGACGGATGCCGCGGAGGCCGGTGTCGGCGGCGTCATGCTGTTCGGCGTGCCCGAGGTCCGCGACGCGCGGGGCTCGGGTGCGACCGATCCCGACGGCATCCTCAACGTCGCGACCCGCGTGGTGCGCGAGGAGGCCGGCGACGCGCTGATCGTGCAGACCGACCTGTGCCTCGACGAGTTCACCGACCACGGCCACTGCGGCCTCGTCGACGACCGCGGCGTCGTCGACAACGACGCGACCCTCGAGCGCTACGCCGAGATGGCGCTGCAGCAGGCGCGCGCCGGCTCCCAGCTGCTCGGCCTCTCGGGCATGATGGACGGCCAGGTCGCCGCCGTGCGCGACGCGCTCGACGAGGCCGGCCACACCGACACCGCGCTGCTCGCCTATTCGGGCAAGTACGCCTCCGCGTTCTACGGCCCGTTCCGCGACGCGGTCGAGTCGACGCTCGAGGGCGACCGCCGCACGTACCAGCTCGACCCGGCGAACCGTCGCGAGGGCGCGCGCGAGGCGGTGCTCGACATCGAGGAGGGCGCCGACGTCGTGATGGTCAAGCCCGCCGGCACCTACCTCGACGTGCTCGCCGACGTGGCCGCCACCAGCGAGGTGCCGGTCTGGGCGTACCAGGTCTCGGGCGAGTACGCGATGATCGAGGCGGCCGCCGCGCACGGATGGATCGACCGGCGCCGCGCCGTCGCGGAGTCCGTGCTCGGCATCCGACGCGCCGGCGCCGACGCCGTGCTCACTTACTGGGCGACCGAGCTCGCCCGCTGGATCACCGCAGGAGACACCGAATGACCGACCTCACGACCCAGACGGCCCCGGGCGTCGCGCCCGTCGACGTCAACGCCGAGCTGTTCGACCGCGCCCGCCGCGCGATCCCGGGCGGCGTGAACTCGCCCGTGCGCGCCTTCGGCTCGGTCGGCGGCACCCCGCGCTTCCTGGTCGAGGCGCGCGGCGCGACCGTGACCGACGTCGAGGGTCGCGAGTACGTCGACCTCGTCGCCGGGTGGGGCCCCGCGATCCTGGGGCACGCCGACCCGAGGGTGATCGAGGCGGTGCAGGATGCCGCGAGCCGCGGCCTCTCCTTCGGTGCATCGACCCCGGTCGAGACCGAGCTGGCCGAGCTCATCGAGGAGCGCGTCTCGCCGGTCGAGCGCTTGCGCCTGGTCTCGACCGGCACCGAGGCGACCATGAGCGCGATCCGCCTGGCGCGCGGCTTCACCGGCCGCGACGTGGTCGTGAAGTTCGCCGGTCACTACCACGGCCACTCCGACGGGCTCCTGGCCGAGGCCGGCTCCGGGCTCGCCACCTTCGCGCTGCCCGCGTCGGCCGGCGTGCCCGCCGACGTCACCGCGCTCACCATGGTGCTGCCGTACAACGACCTCGACGCCGTGCGCGACGCGTTCGCGGCGCACGGCGACCGCATCGCCGCCGTCATCACCGAGGCGGCCGCGGCGAACATGGGCGTCGTGCCGCCCGAGCCGGGCTTCAACGCGGCGCTCATCGAGCTCGCGCACCAGCACGGCGCGCTCGTCATCTCCGACGAGGTGCTCACGGGCTTCCGCGTCTCCGCCGGTGGCTGGTGGGGGCTCGAGAACGCGACCGAGGGCCCCTCGGTGTTCGCGAACCCGGGCGACCAGTACCTGCCCGACCTCATGACGTTCGGCAAGGTCATCGGCGGCGGCATGCCGGTCGCCGCCCTCGGCGGTCGCGCCGACGTCATGGACCTGCTCGCGCCCTCCGGCCCCGTGTACCAGGCCGGCACGCTGTCGGGGAACCCGGTCGCGGTGGCGGCGGGGCTCGCGACGCTGCGCGCGGCCGACGACGACGTGTACGCGCGGCTCGACGAGGCGGCATCCGTCATCTCGAGCGAGGTGTCGCGCCATCTGGCCGCCGAGGGCGTCGCCCACGCCGTGCAGCGGGCCGGCAACCTGTTCAGCTTCGCGTTCGGCGAGGAGGTCGCGGGCGGGGTGCGCGACTACGCCGGCGTGCAGCGCCAGGAGGCCTGGCGGTACGCGCCGTTCTTCCACGCGATGCTCGACGCGGGCGTCTCGCTGCCGCCCTCGGTCTTCGAGGCGTGGTTCGTGACGGCCGCGCACGACGACGCCGTGATCGAGCGCATCGTGTCGGCGTTGCCCGCGGCCGCGAAGGCCGCCGCGGCGGCGACACCCGCCGGCTGACCGCCTCCGGCGCGGCGCCCGCCCGCGGCCGGACGCTCGTGGAATCGTGCAGCGACCGGCTTCGGGCTTTGTGCGCGTCCGATACCGGATCCGGCATACGAGTCGGGCACACTTGATGCATGGCCAACCTCCGCGTCCACTCCGATCGGCTCGAGCTGCAGCTCACCGCCGCGGAGAAGTCGCTCGCCTTCCGGCGGTCCGACGTGGTGGTGCAGCGCGAGGACATCCGCTCGGCGATCATCACCGAGGACCCGTGGATCTGGGTGCGCGGCATCCGCAGCCGCGGTTCGGTCGTGCCGCTCGTCGTCGCGGTCGGGGAGTGGAAGTCGCACGGCGGCACCGACTTCGTGCTCGTGAAGGGCAAGCGCCAGGCCGTCGTGCTCGATGTCGCCGGCGAGCAGTACTCCCGGCTGGTCGTCAGCACCAACCGCGCGGTCGAGCTCATCGAGTCGCTGAAGCTCGCCGACGCCGCCACGCCCGACGAGTAGCCCGGGTCGCCCCGGCGGGGCATCCGCTCAGGCGAACAGGAACAGCACGAACCCGATGAGCGGCAGCGTGCCCTGGATCAGCGCGGGCCGCAGGTAGCCGGGCCCCGTCGTCACGAGCACGGTCGCCGCGAGCACCATGCAGGCGGTGGTGAACAGCACCAGCGCGGTGCCCGCCCCGGTCAGGCCGACCCAGAACAGCACGAGGCCGAGCGCGGCGCCCAGCCCGAGGAACAGGTTGTAGAACCCCTGGTTGTACGCCATCGGCCGCATCGTGTCGGCCTGCTCCTGGCTGCGCACGCCGAACACGCGCCATGTGGACGGTCTCGACCAGCGCACGCTCTCGAGCACGAAGATGTAGGCGTGCAGCAGTGCGGCGAGGGCGACGACGATGCTCGCGAGGACGGCCATGGGCGCCAGCGTACTCGCGCGGCGCCGCCACGCGTGGCATGCGGCGTGCTGGAATGGGTGCCCGTGCGCGACCACGGCGCGGAGGGCTCCGGGAGGGCATCGATGACGACGAGGCGGCTCACGCCAACCGCAGGGCGGACACCCTGATGGCGGGCACGACCGGCATCGTCGGCGGCGGCATCGTCGGCATCGCGCTCGCCCGCGCGCTGACGCAGCGCGGCGACGACGTGACGGTGTTCGAGAAGGAAGCCCGACTCGCCCAGCACCAGACGGGCCACAACTCGGGCGTCGTGCATGCCGGCCTCTACTACAAGCCGGGGTCGCTGAAGGCGACGTTGTGCTCCGCCGGTCGCGCGTCGATGCGCGACTTCTGCCTCGAGAAGGGGCTGCCGTACCGCGAGGTCGGCAAGCTCGTCGTCGCGGTCGACGAGACCGAGCTCGACGCGCTCGCCGAGATCGAGCGGCGCTCCATCGCGAACGGCGTGCCCGACCTCGCCCGCATCGACGACGTGGGCAGGCTCCGCGAGATCGAGCCCCACGTCGCCGGAGTCGCCGCGGTGCACTCGCCGCACACCGCGGTGGTCGACTACGCGTCGATCACGGAGGCCATGGCGCAGGACGTGCGAGCGGCCGGTGGTGGCATCCGCCTCGGCCACGAGGTCACCGGCCTCGCCGTCGAGCAGGGTCGCGTGCGGGTCACGACCCCGGTCTCGGACGATGTCTTCGACCGGGTCATCGTGTGCGCGGGGCTGCAGTCCGACGTCGTCGCGCGGCTCATCGGCGCCGACCCGTCGCCGAAGATCCTGCCGTTCCGCGGCGAGTACTGGGAGCTCGCCCCCGAGCGCACCGACCTCGTCAACGGCATGATCTACCCCGTGCCCGACCCGCGCTTCCCGTTCCTCGGCGTGCACTTCACGCGCGGCGTCTACGACAACGTGCACGTCGGTCCGAACGCGGTGCCGGCACTGCGTCGGGAGGGCTACAACTGGCTGCAGTGGTCGGCGAAGGACACCTGGGAGTCGCTGCGCTGGCCCGGCGCCTGGCCGCTGGCCAAGCAGCACTGGCGCATGGGCGTCGACGAGATCTCGAGCTCGCTGATCAAGTCGCTGTGGTTCCGCAAGGCGCGCCGGTTCGTGCCCGAGCTCACGATGGGCGACCTCACGCACAAGTCCGGCGCGGGCGTGCGCGCGCAGGCCTGGGGTCGCGGTGGTGAGCTGCTCGACGACTTCGCGGTCGACCGGGTGGGCCCGGTCACCCTGCTGCGGAACGCCCCGTCGCCCGCCGCGACCAGCTCGATCGCGATCGCCGACTACGTCGTAGAGAACTTTCTGGGCGAGCACGCGGCCGCAGACTAGATGCATGACGAAGCCCGGCGCCGCCGTCCGGCGATCGCCGAGCTTCGTGGTGCGTAGGGTGCCTGTGTCAGAGCGCTTCGGCGACGGTGACCTCGGCCGGGGCGGTCGTGAGGCCCTCGAGGCCTTCGCGTAGCACCTGCACGGGCGCGCCGGTGCTGTGTGCGTCGAGCGCGTCGCGCGACGCCCAGCGCTCGACGATGAGGAACGAGCCGTCGTCGGCGAGGTGCGGGTCGTACTGGAGACATCCGTCCTCGGCTCGGATGCCGGCGAGCGCCGCCCGCACGACGGCTGCAGCCTGCTCGACCGACTCGGAGGCCGGGTGGAGTCGTGCGACGACCGTGACCGCTGTGCTCATGCTTCGTTCCCCCCCCCAGATCATCCTGGCGAAGGTCTCGAGGTACTCGAGCTTCTCGCGCTGCTGCTCGATGGTGAGCGCGCCCAACAGCTAGCGCCTGCTGGATGCCCCGCTGCGGCAGCAGTCCGATTCGATCGTAGCCGTGCACCTTGACGACGCGTTCGATGCGGCGCACGACCGTATCGACGTCCTGGGGCTCGGCTACGGCGGCGTCGACGATGCCGACCGAACGTCACGGGGCGAGCAGGGCGAGCGGTACGACCCCGATGCCGTCCGGTCGCCGGAATGCGTCCGGCCCGGTGGTGACGACGATGGCATCGAGTACGTCGTCGCCGAGGCGTTCCCTGATCCACCGAAGGTGGCGGACGTCGCGGTCGTCGACCGTGCCCGAGAGCTTGACCTCGATGGCGACGAATCGACCGTCTCGTCGGACGACGACGAGATCGATCTCGTGGTCGCCGTTGCGTGTGCGCAGGTGACCGACCCTGGCGCCTGCGGCTTCGGCGGCGACACGCACGCACAAGGTCGCGAGTGACTCGAACAGGTGCCCCAACATCGTCCCCTGCTGGGGTCCGAGCGGCTCGCCCTCGCCGTCGAGGAGCGCGTCAGCTGAGAGGCCGAGGAGGCGGACGGCGAGCGCCGGGTCGGCGAGTTGGTGCTTCGGCGTCTGCTGCAGCCGCGTGAACGGGTTGCCGGCCGGTCCCCACGCCGGCACGGGATCCAGCAGCCAGAGCTGCATCAGTGCATCCCGATAGGCCGTCGTAGTGGTCCGCGCCGGCTTGTCCGAGATGCCCGGAGTCGACGCGTCGAGGATCTGGGAGTACCCGGCGGTCGTGGAGCTGGCGGCGGCGTACGCGCGCAACCAGTCGAGCATCAGATCGGGCTTGCGCACCGCGACCCCCTGCTCGGGGATGTCGCGGTCGACGACGTTCCGCAGGTAGCTGTCGAGCTGGAACTCGCGAGCGCGCTCGCCCATCCGGCGGATACCGGGGAGCCCGGACGCGGTGAGCTCGCGCACGTAGTCCACCAGGCGGACTCCGGTGTTGCCGGCGAGCGGTGCGCGACCGCCCGAGAGGAGTTGCGCGAGCCCCACCGTGGGCTCCTCGACCCCCCGTTCGCTGAGGGTCATCGGTCGCATGCGCATGCGAGCGATGCGGCCCGCCCCGGAGTGGGCCGTCGCGCCGAGCGCCGGCGTCGCGCTGCCGGTCAGCAGGAACTGTCCGCCGCGTCCGTCGGCGTCCACCGCCCGTCGCACGACGTCCCAGACGGCCGGCACGCGCTCCCACTCGTCGATGAGCAGCGGGCGGGGACGCGTCAGGATGCTCTCCGGATCTGCGAGCACGGTCTGCTGCGCCGCGCCGACATCGAGCCTGACACTGGCTTCCGCTCGCCGGAGGGCGGTCTCGGTCTTGCCCACCCCCTTGGCGCCGTCGAGTGCGATCGCCGGCAGGTCGGGGAAGAGCTCGTCGAGTTCGCGGTCGACGATCCTGCGCCGATAGTCCATGACAGAAACATACATCCAGCAGGGCTTCTACGCTACGTATAGCAGCACTTCTACGCTGCACATAGCAGGGCTTCTACGCTACACATAGCCGCACGACGATCGCCGACAAGCGCGCGGCGCGCGAGGCCGCCGCCCCGAGCTGATCCGGGCTGGGCTCGGCGTCAGGTGACGTCGCGCCGCCAGCTCGTGAAGTAGCCGATCAGCGTCGTCACGACGGCGATGGCGGCCAGCACGAGCCCGCCCTGCCACCACTCCAGGATCTCACCCGACCCCATCGCGGCGATCTGGTAGAACGACGCGCCGACGAGCGCGTCGCTCGCCGCCCCGGGCAGGTACTTGCCGATCTCGGCGGTCACGTCGTTGAGCGTGGCGACGAGCCTGAGCACCGGCTCGACGAACTGGGTGAACGCGATCACGATCACGATCGCGGCGACCTGGTTCGGCACGAGCGCGCCGAGGCCCACGCCGACCGCGGCCCAGAGCGCCATCGCGAGGATGCCGCGACCGACCATCGCCCAGGTGTCCGGGTCGTCGAGCACGGGGTCGAGGTCCCACAGGGCGAGCGCCCCGGCCGCCGGGCCGACCGAGGAGACCCACCCGAGGACGCCGAACACGACGCCGCCGACCACGAACAGCGCCGAGAACTTCGCCCAGAGCACGACCGCACGGTGCGGGTTGGCGAGGAAGGTCGGCGTGAGCGTCTGGTGCCGGAACTCGCTGGTGACCGCGAGCGCGCCGAGCAGCACGGGGAACACGTAGCCGACCGAGGTGGCGAAGCTGTACATGAGGCCCGCCAGGTCGGACTCCGGCGGGATCGCCGTCGCGCCGCCAGCGCCGCTCACCTCGGGGTTGGCGATTGTCCAGCCGAAGAACGCCGCCAGTCCGCCGGCGAGCAGCCCGATGTAGACGACCAGGATGAGCGCGAGCACCCACCACATGCGGGTGGTGAAGATCTTGGCGAACTCTGCGCCGATCGCGGGGAAGAGGCGCATCACTCGGCCCCCTTCCCGTCGGCCGGGTCGGGTTGGTCGGGCGGTGACGGATGCTCCGCAGCGTCGTCGTCGGCGGGCCCGGTCGTGCCCGGTTCGTCCGTCGTCGCAGCGGCATCCGTCGCTTCGGCGGCATCCGCGCCGTCGTCCTCGGCGGAGACCCCGCGCTCGCCGACGAGGTTCAGGAACGAGTCCTCGAGCGCCGACTTCTGGCGGGACAGCGCGTGCAGCTCGATGCCGGCGACGAAGGCGAGGTGGCCGATGTGCGCGGGGTCGGGCGCGTCGACGATCAGGCCCTGGCGGCCCGTGGTGAACACGAGCCCCTCGGCTTCGAGCGCGGCCGCGAGCGCGGTGCGGTCGGGCGAGTCCACGACCACGCGCGGCAGCGAGTCGGTCTCGAGCTCGGCCAGCGTGCCCTCGTGCACGAGCCGGCCCTTGGCGATGATGACCACGCGGTCGACGCTCTGCTGCACCTCGCTCAGCAGGTGCGAGCTCACGAGCACGGTGCGCCCCTCGCCGGCGAGCCGTTGCAGGAACCCGCGGATCCAGCGGATGCCCTCGGGGTCGAGCCCGTTGATCGGCTCGTCGAGCACGAGCACGCCCGGGTCGCCGAGCAGCGTGTTGGCGAGGCCCAGGCGCTGGCGCATGCCCATGGAGAAGCCGCCGACGCGTCGGTCGGCGTACGGGGTCATGCCGACCAGGTCGAGCACCTCGGCGACGCGAGCCCGTGGGACCCCGGCGGTCGCGGCGGAGATGGCCAGGTGGTTGCGGGCGGTGCGTCCCGGGTGGAAGCTCGCCGCCTCGAGTGCCGCGCCGACTGTCTCGAGCGGCCGCTCGAGCTCGCGGTAGCGCTTCCCTCCGAAGGTGGCCGTGCCCTGCGAGGGCCGCACCAGCCCGAGCAGCACGCGCAGCGTGGTGGTCTTGCCGGCCCCGTTCGGGCCGAGGAACCCGGTGACCCGGCCCGGCTGCACGGTGAAGCTCAGGTTCTCGACGGCGGTGACGCCGCCGAAGTGCTTGGACAGCCCGTCGATCTCGATCGGCACGCCTGTCGGCATCAGGCACCCCCTCCGTCGCACTCAGACTAGCGAGGGCCAGGCGGAAGGCGGCACAGCGACTCAGTGCGGCGCGTGGTAGGCGGCGTCGCCGCCCTTCCAGTAGCCCTTCACCGTGGACTGCTCGGGTCCGACGCCCCAGCGGTCGTGCACGAGTGCGCGCGCGGGCTTCACGACCGACTGCTCGGCCGCCACGAACGCGAAGAGGTCGCCCGCGGGGCGGTGGTCCGGGCCCAGCACGTCGAGCGCCTCGATGAGGGCGGCGGTCCGGGCGGCCGGGTCCGCTCCACGGTGCACCCAGTCGAGGCGCACGCCGTCGGGCACGTCGAGGTCGAGCTCGTGCGCGGCGTCGGGCACCTCGACCAGCACGCGGCCACGGGCGTTCGCACCGGCGAGTGCGAGGAAGCGCCGGATCGCGGGCACTGCCGTCTCGTCGCCGGCGAGGAACCACGACTCGGGGGCGCCGTCGAACACGGCCGACCCGCGCGGGCCGCCGACGGCGACGGGGGCGCCGATAGGGGCATCCGCCGCCCACCGTCCCGCGACGCCGTGGTCGCCGTGCAGCACGAACTCCAGGTCGAGCGTGCCGGCGTCGCGGTCCCAGGCGAGCGGCGTGTACTCCCGGCTCGGCGACTCGCGGTACGACTCGATCGACTCGGGCTCCACCCCGTCGGCCGGGAAGAACACGCGGATGTGGTCGTCGGGGCCGAGCGACTCGAAGCCGCGCAGGTCGTGGCCGGCGAGGCGCACGCGCACGTACCCGGGCGACACCTGCACGCGCTCGGCGAGGCGGGCGCGGCGGAAGCGCAGTTCGAGCGGTCGGCGCTCGCGGCGGAAGGCCGTGACGGGGCCGTCGAGAACGATCGGGGAGCTCGGCGTGGACGACTGCATAAGGTTAGGCTAACCTACATTCGACCGAGGCCACGCCCCCCTGCGGCGGGCCTGCACCCCACGAATCGTCGGCGTCGTCGGCATCGCTTCGGCATGCCCGCGGCGCTCGCGTCGTGCTGTCCACACCAGGAGATCACACACATGACCTTGAAGCCGACTCGCCCGCTGCTCGCGGCCCCGATCGCCCTCGCCGCCGCCGTCGCACTCGTCGGCTGCGCCACCGCGGGCGATGCGGGCACGGATGCGGCGGAGGAGACCACCGACGCGACCGTGTCCTTCTCCTGGGACCGCAACATCGCCGGTGAGGACGAGGACCCGGAGTACGAGGCGACCACCGTCGAGGTGCCCGTCGACCCGGAGACCATCGTCGTGTTCGACATCGCGAGCCTCGACACCATCGGCGCGCTCGGCGGCGACGTCGCCGGCGCACCGCTCGAGAACGTTCCCGGCTACCTCGAGGGCTACCTGTCCGACGACGCGTTCAACGCGGGCACCCTGTTCGAGGCCGACCTCATCGAGATCGAGTCGCACCAGCCCGACCTGATCGTGATCGGCGGCCGCTCGGCCGGCCTGTGGGAGGACCTCAACGAGATCGCCCCGACCGTCGACCTCAGCCTCACCGGCGGGTTCCTCGAGACCCTCGAGCGCAACACGACCTTCCTCGGCGAGGTGCTCGGCGCCGAGGACGAGGCGGCCGCGGCCATCGTGGAGCTCGAGGCCGGCATCGCCCAGGCGCAGGCCGTCACCGCCGAGGCCGGCAGCGGCCTCGGCGTCATGGTGACCGGCGGCGAGCTCCGCGCACTCGCGCCGGCGGCGGGCGAGGGCGCCCGCGAGGCCCGCGGCGGCCTCATCTACGACGTGTTCGGCGTCGCCCCCGTGGTCGACGACATCACCGCGGCCACCCACGGCGAGCCGGTCTCGTTCGAGTTCCTGCTCGAGCACGACCCCGACGTCCTCTGGGTCGTGGACCGCGACGCCGCGACCGGCGCCGAGGACGCGCAGCCGGCCGCCGAGGTGCTGGACAACGAGATCGTGCAGCAGACCACCGCGTACGCGGACGACCGGATCGTCTACCTCGACCCGGTGGCCTGGTACATCGTCTTCGGCGGCATCGACACGACGCAGCTCATGATCGACGACGTGCTCGCGATCGCCGAGTGACCGGGCTGAACTGACGCCGACCGCGCCGTGACCGCACTCGCACCCGCGACGAGCACCCCCGCCCGCATCCGCCCCCGGCGGACGTGGGCGGGGGTGCTCATCGGCGTCGCCCTTCCCGTGCTCGCCGTCGCGAGCCTGTTCATCGGCGTCTCCGAGGTGTCGCCCGCGGCGCTCCTCGAGGGCGGGCCCGACGGCGACGCGGCATCCCTCCTGCTCCTCAGCCGGGTGCCGCGCACCGTGAGCGCCGTGCTCGTGGGCGCCTCGCTCGCGATCGCGGGCCTCATCATGCAGATGCTGGTGCGCAACCGGTTCGTCGAGCCGGGCACGACCGGCGTGACGGAGTTCGCCACGCTCGGCATGCTCGTGTCGCTGGTGCTCTGGCCGGGCATGCCCGTGTTCGGGAAGATGGGCGTCGCCGCGATCTTCGGGCTCGTCGGCACCTGGGTGTTCCTCCGGGTCATCCGGCAGGTCCCCGTGCGGCAGCTCGTGCTGGTGCCGCTCGTGGGCATCATGCTCGGCGGCATCGTGGGCGCGGTCACCGCGTTCGTCGCCTACCGCCTCGACCTGCTGCAGTCGCTCTCGCAGTGGTCGCTCGGCAGCTTCGCGACGATCATGCAGGGGCGGTACGAGTACGTCTGGATCGCCGCGGTCATGGTCGTCGTCGCGTGGGTCGCGGCCGACCGGTTCAGCGTCATCGGGCTCGGCGAGGAGTTCGCCGTGAACCTCGGGCTCGACTACCGGCGGGTGGTCGCGATCGGCATGGTCGTCATCGCGGTGATCACCGCGGCGGTGCTCGTGACCGCGGGCATGATCCCGTTCCTCGGCCTCGTCGTGCCGAACATCGTGAGCCTCATCATCGGCGACAACGTGCGCCGGTCGATCCCGTGGGTGGCCGGACTCGGCGCGGTGTTCGTGCTCGCCTGCGACATCCTGGCCCGCACCCTGCGCTTCCCGTACGAGATCCCGCTCGGGGTCGTCGTCGGCATCGTGGGCGCCGGGCTGTTCCTCTGGCTGCTGCTGCGGAGGGGGAGCCGTGCGCACTGAGCTCGAGGCCGGGCAGGCGGATGCCTCCGGCCGACCCGCGACCCGGCGACCCCGCTTCTCCTGGGCCGACCCGGGCGTGCGCCTCGGGGTGCTCGCCGCGGTCGTCGGCGTGCTCGTCGCGCTCTACTTCTTCACCGACGTGCCCGGCTCGCTCGCCTTCGCCCTGAAGGTGCGCGGGCTCACCGTCGCCGCGATGGCCGTCGTGGCGGTCGCGGTGGGCGTGTCGACCGTGCTGTTCCACACCATCACGCAGAACCGCATCCTCACCCCGTCGATCATGGGGTTCGACGCCCTCTACCTCCTCATCGCCACCGCGCTCGTGTTCGTCTTCGGGGCGACCGCGTTCCTCCGCGCCGACCCGCTGGTGCTCTGGACCGGGCAGCTCGTCGTGATGGTCGGGTTCAGCATGCTGCTGTTCACCTGGCTGTTCGGCGGGAGGCGCCGCTCGATCCACCTGATGCTGCTCGTCGGCATCGTGCTCGGCACCTTCTTCCGCAGCCTGACCTCCTGGATGCAGGCCATGCTCGACCCGCTCGAGTACCAGGTGCTGACCGACACCGCGTTCGCATCGCTCACGCGGCCCGACGAGACCCTGCTCGCGCTGAGCGCGGTGCTCGTCGCGGTCGCGTGTGCGGCGGTGGTGCCGCTCCTCGGCACGCTCGACGTGCTGACCCTGGGCGAGCCCGCGGCGATCGGGCTCGGCGTGCGTCACCGCCGGGTGGTCATGGTGCTCTTCGCCCTGGTGTCGGTCATGGTGGCCGCGTCGACCGCGCTGGTCGGCCCGATCCTCTTCTTCGGGCTCATCGTCGCGAATCTCGCGTACACGTACGCGGGCTCGTTCCGCCACGCCTGGACCCTGCCCGCCGCGGCGCTCATCGGCATGGTGTGCCTCCTCGGCGGTCAGCTCGTGCTCGAGCAGCTGCTCGGCTTCGGCGGCAGCCTGTCGATGGTCATCGAGTTCGCCGGCGGCCTCTTCTTCCTGTTCCTCGTGCTGCGAAAGGGGGCGCGATGATCGCGCTCGACGGCGCCACCAAGCGCTACAACGGACAGACCGTGCTCGACGACGTGTCGCTCGAGCTGGGCGACGTGGGCGTGACCGCGCTGATCGGCCCGAACGGCGCCGGCAAGTCGACCCTGTTCGGCATCGTCGGGCGCCTCCTTCGGCCCGACGCGGGGACGGTGCGCATCGACGGCGTGGAGGTCGACCGGACGCCGAGCCGCGAGCTCGCGAAGACGCTCGCCGTGCTCCGCCAGGACAACCACATCGCCGCGCGCCTGACGGTGCAGGACCTGGTCGAGTTCGGCCGGTTCCCGCACTCCGGCGGGCGTCTCACCGCCGGCGACCGCGAGCAGGTCGATCGCGCGATCGCCTACCTCGACCTCGAGGCGTTCCGCGGGCGCTTCCTCGACGAACTCTCGGGCGGCCAGCGGCAGCGGGCGTTCATCGCGATGGTGCTCGCGCAGGACACGAGGTACCTGCTGCTCGACGAGCCGCTGAACAACCTCGACCTCCGTCACGCGGTCGACATCATGCGCCTGCTCCGCCGTGCGGCCGACGAGCTCGGCAAGCGGGTCGTGGTGGTGATGCACGACATCAACTTCGCCTCGGTGCACGCCGACCGCATCGTCGCGCTGCGCGACGGCCGCGTGGTCGCGAACGGCACGCCCGCCGAGGTGATGCGCCCCGACGTGCTCGCCGCCGTCTACGACGTCGACATCGACGTGCGCGAGGTCGACGGCGCGCTGCTCGGCAGCTACTACCGCTGATCCGCCCGGGCGGCGACCCTCGCGCGCGCGCCGCGCGCAGTGCTAGCGTGCCGGGTGACGGCCCTCGCGACGCCGCGGCGGCGAGGCATCCGTCGGCGCCGGAGGGGGACGCATGGCGACGCAGGCACAGCGAGTGGGCGCGGGCGGCCCGCGCGAGCAGTGGACCGGACAGGTCGGGTTCATCCTGGCGGCCATCGGGTCCGCGGTCGGGCTCGGCAACATCTGGCGGTTCCCGGGGGTCGCCTACGAGAACGGCGGCGGCGCGTTCCTCATCCCGTACCTCGTCGCGCTGATCACGGCCGGCATCCCGATCCTGTTCCTCGACTACGCGATCGGCCACCGCTTCCGCGGCGCGGCCCCCACCGCGTTCCGCCGGCTCGGCGGGCGGTGGCTCGAGGGGCTGGGCTGGTTCCAGGTCATGATCGCGTTCGTGATCGGCCTCTACTACACGGCCGTCATCGCGTGGGCGCTCAGCTACTTCGTCTTCTCGTTCGACCTGCGCTGGGGCGACGACCCCGCCGGGTTCTTCGTCGGCGAGTACCTGCAGGTCAGCGATCCCGGCTTCAGCCTGGAGTTCGTGCCCGCCGTGCTCATCCCGCTCGTGATCGTGTGGCTGCTCGCGCTCGTGGTGCTCGGATCGGGCATCGCGAAGGGCGTGCAGCGCGCGAACGTCATCTTCCTGCCGCTGCTCGTCGTCGCCTTCCTCATCCTCGTGGTGCGCGCGCTGTTCCTCGACGGCGCGGCCGACGGGCTGAACGCGCTGTTCACGCCGAACTGGGCGGCGCTCGGCGACCCGAACGTGTGGATCGCCGCCTACAGCCAGATCTTCTTCTCGCTGTCGATCGCGTTCGGCATCATGATCACCTACGCGTCGTACCGCAAGCGCCGCTCCAACCTCACCGGCCCGGGCCTCGTGGTCGCGTTCTCGAACTCGTCGTTCGAGATCCTCGCGGGCGTCGGCGTCTTCGCGACGCTCGGCTTCTTCGCGTTCCAGCAGGGCGTCGCGGTCGACCAGCTGGAGGGCCTCACGGGCGTCGGCCTGTCGTTCATCACGTTCCCGGCGATCGTGTCGCAGATGCCGGGCGGGCCGATCTTCGGCATCCTCTTCTTCGGCTCGCTCACGATGGCGGGGTTCACCTCGCTGCTGTCGGTGCTCCAGGTCGTCTCGGCCGGGTTCCAGGAGAAGTTCGGCCTGAACCCGCGGCAGGCGGCCGTGCGCGTGGGCGCGGTCTCGGCGCTGCTGTCGGTGCTGCTCTTCTCGACGACCACGGGGCTGCTCGCGCTCGACGTGGCCGACCAGTGGGCGAACAACGTCGGCATCGTGGCATCCGCGGTGCTGACGACGGTGCTCGTCATCTGGGTGCTGCGCAAGGGACCCGAGCTGCGCTACCACCTCAACTCGGTGTCGACGTTCAAGCTCGGCGGGCTCTGGATCGCGCTGGTCGGCGTGCTCGCCCCGGTCGTGCTGGGCTACATGCTCATCCAGCGCATCGTGTCGCTCATCGTGGACGGCTACGGCGACCTGCCGGGCTGGTACCTGGTCGCGGTCGGGTGGGGCACGATCGCGGTCATCGTGCTCGGCGCGATCGTGCTGACGGTGGTGCGCTGGGGCTTCGACCCCGACCGGTTCCGGGTCTGGCCGCAGTACCCGCCGGCGGGGTCGGGCGGGCGGATGCCACGGGCAGCGGATGCCCCTGAGGGCACGCCCGGGGAAGGGGAACGGTCATGAGCGGCGTCGCGATCGCGTTCCTGCTGGTCGCCCTCATCGTGGTCTGGGGCGGACTGGTGGCGAGCATCCTGTACCTGAGGCGCAGGCCCGAGTCGTCGGAGTACCCGCCGGGCGGCGAGGACGACCACCGCGAGGACGAGGCGCCGATCGAGCACGACACCTGAGCCGGTGCGCGGTGCGCCGCGCCCGCCTCGGTATGGTGAGCCCATGACCGGCTCCGCGGACGACCGCGCGCCGTCGGCCAGGCGCTTCTCGGTGAACGCACTGCTCGACGGGTTCTTCTTCGTCTTCGCCGGCCTCGCCGCGGTCTGGCTCGCGTGGCTGCTGCTCGACGAGTCGTTCCGGTGGGGCTGGTGGGGCCTGCTGCTCGCGATCGCGTTCTGGGTCGTGCTCTCGTACCTCGTGCTGCCGCGACTGCACCGCATCCTCACCTCGATCTACGTGCCCGACTACTTCATCGGCCGCACGCGCACGAGCGACGGCCTGCTCGGCGACCCGGTCAACGTCGCCGTGCTCGGCAGCGAGGACCAGCTGCACGCGGCCCTCGCCGCCGCCCGCTGGACCCGCGCCGACGACATCACCCTCGGCTCGACCTGGCGCATCATCGCCTCGACGCTGACCCGGCGCTCCTACGACGAGGCGCCCGTGAGCCCGCTGTTCCTGTTCGGGCGGATGCAGGACTTCGCGTACCAGCAGGAGGTCGAGGGCAACCCGGCGAAGCGGCACCACGTGCGCTTCTGGCGCTGCCCCGACGGCTGGCTGCTGCCCGGCGGCTACCGGGTGGACTGGCTCGCGGCCGGCACGTTCGACCGCGCCGTCGGGCTCTCGCTGTTCACCCTGCAGGTCACCCACAAGATCGACGCCGACACCGACATCGAGCGCGACCACATCGTGGCGACGCTGGCCGGCGCCGACCCCGCCGTGCGGGTCACCGTGATCCGCGACTTCGCGACCGGTTATCACTCGCGCAACGGCGGCGGCGACACGATCCGCACCGACGGCGACCTGCCGATCGTCGACGTGCGTCGCCTGCTGCGCAACGGCGAGCCGCTCCCGGCCGACGAGATCGACCGCTCGGTGCCGGTCACCGAGCTCTCGGGCGGCGTCTGATGGCGGCCTCGCCGACCGAGCCGTCCGGGGCCGAGCCGCGGCGCGGCGGCTTCGAGCCCACGCGCGCCGACGAGGCGGCGCCCGCGAAGCGCGCCGCCTTCGAGCCGACGCCGGAGCTGATCCGGCCGGTGCCCGGTCCCGGTCCCTCGCGGCGCCCGCTCACGACGTCGCTCGGCGCGATGCTGGTCGTGCTGCGGGTGGTCGCGGGCTTCGCCTGGCTCGGCGGCATCGCACTGATCTGGAACGAGCTGACCGCCGACATCGAGCTCGACCTCACCGTGGACGACCCGGCCGCGTTCACCGTCGCGCTGGTGATGATCCTCGTCGTCGGCGCCGCCGTGCTGGTGTTCGAGCTCGGGGTCGCGTGGTTCGTGTACCGGGGCGCGAACTGGGCGCGCATCGTGGTCATGGTCGTGGCGACGCTCAGCGTGCTCGGCTCCGCCATCGAGTTCTTCACGGGCGAGCAGGACATCGCCCTCGACACCACGCTGGTGACGCTCGCGCTCGACATCCTCATACTGCTCGCGCTCTCGAGCCGGTCGGCCCGCGACTACGCCCGGCGCGACCGGTCGCGCGACGCGCGGGTTCCCCCGGAGCGGGCGACTTCCTAGGCTGGACGCAGCTGAACCCTCGACGCCGATGGAGGCCACGATGCTCGATGTCGACCCGTACGCCGCCCTGCAGGGGTTCGCGCCCCTGCCCTCGTTCGAGGTCACGAGCGACGACTTCGCCGACGGCGGCGAGATCCCGCTGCGCAACCGGGCGAGCGGATGCGGCGGAGACGAACTGTCGCCGCAGCTCGCGTGGTCGGGCTTCCCGCCCGAGACCCGCGGGTTCATCGTGACCTGCCTCGACCCCGACGCGCCGACGGGGGCGGGCTGGTGGCACTGGGCGGTGAACGGACTGGGCATGGCGACCGAGCTCCCGGCCGGCGCCGGCGCGTACGGCGGCGAGGCGCTGCCCGAGGGCGCCTTCATGGTGTGCAACGAGGACCGCGAGCCCGCCTACGCCGGCCCGAACCCGCCCGACGGCACGGGCGTGCACCGCTACGTCTTCGTCGTCACGGCGCTCGACGAGGAGCGCCTGCACACCAAGGCCGACCAGACGCCGAGCGCGCTGGCGTTCCAGGCGTACTTCCACGGCATCGCGCGCGGCGTGCTGGTCGGCACGGTCACGGCCGGCTGAGCCCCGCCGGTGGCGCGTCAGAGCGCCAGGCGGTACCCGTAGACGTGCAGCGTGCCCGGCGTGAAGTCGAGGTCGGGGGAGGCGGCGAAGCCGAGCCGCTCGTACATGGCGCGGGCGACGCGCATCGGCTCGGTCGAGTGGAGCACGATCTGCTCCAGACCGGCCGCGCGGCCGCGCACCACGCAGGCCTCGATCAGCATGCGGCCGATGCCGCGACCCTGCGCGTCGGGCGAGACGCCCAGGAAGCGGATGCCCCCTGCGCGCTCGAGCCCCGGCCACTCGGCGTGCGCGCCGTACTGCGCCATGTCGTCGAACGAGACGACGCCGCCCAGCACGGCGCCGTCGGCGTCGACCGCGACGAGCACAGCGACCCCGGGGCGCTCGGCGAACGCACCGACGTTCGCGAGGGTGCGGTAGTAGTCGGGCGACTCCTCGGGGGAGGCGAACCCGTCGAGGCTCGAGTACGCGGCGACGAGCACGCGGCCGAGCTCGGCCCGCTCGGCGTCGGTCCCCTCGCGCACGACGAGGCCGCCGTGCTGCGCGACCGCCTCGGGGCCCGTCATGGTCTCGATCATCGCGCGACCTCCTGCGCCGCACGGGCGGGAATCGCCGAGGCGGCGCGAGCCGTCGCGTGCTCCGGGCAGGCGACCGGGTCGCAGGACGCGCAGGCGACGACGCGCGTGCGGCAGGCGGCATCCGTGCAGTTGGCCACCCGGTCGGTGGGCGTGCCGCATCCGGCGCAGCGGCCCAGCACCTCGGCGCGGTCGCTGAAGCGCACCGCGCCGCGACCGTCGAAGACGTAGAGCGAGCCGTCCCACAGCCCGTCGTCGCCGTAGCGCTCGCCGTAGCGCACGATGCCGCCGTCGAGCTGGTACACCTCGCCGAACCCACGGTTCGCCATGAGGCTCGAGAGCACCTCGCAGCGGATGCCGCCCGTGCAGTACGTCACGACCGGGCGGCCCTTGAGGTGGTCGTAGGCGCCCGAGTCGAGCAGCTCGACGAAGTCGCGCGTGGTCGTCGCGTCGGGCACGATCGCGCCGCGGAAGCGCCCGATCTCGGCCTCGAACGCGTTGCGACCGTCGAAGAACGCGACCTCGTCGCCGCGCTCGGCGACCAGCGCGTGCAGCTGCTCGGGGTCGAGGCGCGTGCCGCCGCCCACCACGCCGTCGTCGTCGACGCGCAGCTCGCCGGGGGCGCCGAAGCTCACGACCTCGTCGCGCACCTTGACGCTGAGCTTCGGGAAGTCGAGGCTCAGCCCGTCGGCGTCGAGGCCGGTGCCGTCGCTCCACTTGAGGTCGGCGTCGCGGAACGGCTCGTAGTCGTGGAACTTCCGGCGCCAGCGCTTCAGCGCGCCCATCTCGCCGCCGAGGGTGCCGTTGATGCCGTGCTCCGAGACGAGGATGCGCCCGCGCAGGCCGAGCGACTCGCACAGGTCGCGCTGCCAGAGGCGCACGGCCTCGGGGTCTGCGACCGGCGCGAACCGGTAGAAGAGGAGGATCTTGGCGACGGGCACCGGGCGATGCTACCGGCCGTGGCTGGGCGCGCGCCGTGCGGGCCGCGCTAGCGTGGCATCCGTGACTCTCGCCGCGCACGCCGACCACGTCCGCATCCTCGTCGCGGACGGCGTCGGGCATGTCACGCTCGACCGGCCCGAGGCGCTCAACGCGCTGAACCACCGCATGCTCCTGCGCCTGACCGAGATCCTCACCGCCTGGCGGGACGACACCGAGGTCTCGATCGTGCTGCTCGACGGCGCGGGCGAGCGGGGATTCTGCGCGGGCGGCGACATCCGCGAGATGTACGCAGGCATCATCGCCGACCGCCGCGACGACGTGCGCGCGTTCTTCTGGCACGAGTACCGGCTCGACGCGATGATCGCCGAGTACCCGAAGCCCGTCGTCGCCGTGCTCGACGGCATCGCCATGGGCGGCGGCATCGGCATCGGCGGGCACGCGTCGATCCGCGTCGTCACCGAGCGCTCGCGCCTGGCCATGCCCGAGACGCGGATCGGCCTGACGCCCGACGTCGGCGGTGCGCTGCTGCTCGGGCGGGCGCCGGGCCGGCTGGGGGAGTACCTCGCGCTCACCGGGGAGTCGATGACGGATGCGGCGGCCATCGACGCCGGATTCGCCGACTACCTCGTGCCGAGAACGTCGCTGCCGGCGCTCGCGCAGGCGCTCCGGGAGCGCGCCGACCCCGGCACGCCCAGCGAGATCGTCATGCTCTTCGACGAGACGCCCGAGCCGTCGCCGCTCCAGGCGAAGCGCCACTGGATCGACGACGCGTTCGCGGCCGACGACGTGCCCGGCGTGCTGACCCGCCTGCGCGAGCTCGCCGACGGCACGCGCCCGGCGCGCACCCGCGCGGGCGCCCCGGAGTTCCCGAAGGTGCCGCTCGACGGGGCCGCGCGCGCCGAGGCGGCCGAGACGGCGGATGCCCTCGCCGAGCGCTCGCCCACGGCGCTCGCCGTGACCCTGCACGCCGTGCGCTCCGCCCGCGCCCTGAACGCGCTACGCCCGGTGCTCGAGCAGGACTTCCGGCTGGTGTCGTGGTTCCTCGAGCAGCCCGACCTGGCCGAGGGCATCCGCGCCCAGGTCGTCGACAAGGACCGGTCGCCGAAGTGGAGCCCGGCCTCGCTCGACGGGCTCGAGCCCGACGTGGTCGACGCCGCCATGCGGCATCCGCTGCCCGCGCCGCTCTGGGACGAGTGACCATGCTCCGACACGACCAGAGGCGCCGCGGCGGTGAGCCCACGACGCCTCATCCGGCGACGTCTCGGTCGCCGGTGTCTCGGTCCTAGGGGGCGAATACCCCCGCCTGCACGTTCTTGCAGCCGGTGGATACGTCACAACCGGAACCGTAGGTGGTGAGCTGCGAGTCGAGGACTGTGGGATCGCTCGAAGCTTCGCCGTGAGTGCGAAGCATCAGGTGGACTTCGGATCCGAGGGTGTTGCTGATGCCAATGTTGCAGGGTGCCGAGGGAATGCACAGGGTGACGTCGTTGGCGAAAGCGAAATAGCTGCCGAAGCTCACAACGCCATCGGCGGGTACCACCTGGCTGTCGAGCAGCAAGACGCTGCTGGAAACTGCAGAAACATTCCAGTCATCGGGTCCGCAGCTGGCGCCGGTGATGGGCTCACCATAGACGCACTCGTCGGGGAAGTCGTAGGAGACGAGAAAGAGGTTCACCGCATCTCCCGGGATGTACTCCGAGGTGAAGCCGTTGACGTGAATGCCTTCGGCGGAGCGAAGAATGCTGGCTTCGCTGCCGACGAAGTCGAGCCCGGTCTCCATGCTCGTGATCACGGTGACCTCGCTTGCGTCTTTGCCCTTGTCTTTGTCCTTGTCCTTTTCTTTGTCCTTCTCTATGTCGAATACCCCCGCCTGCACGTTCTTGCAGCCGGTGGATACGTCACAACCGGAACCGTAGGTGGTGAGCTGCGAGTCGAGGACTGTGGGATCGCTCGAAGCTTCGCCGTGAGTGCGAAGCATCAGGTGGACTTCGGATCCGAGGGTGTTGCTGATGCCAATGTTGCAGGGTGCCGAGGGAATGCACAGGGTGACGTCGTTGGCGAAAGCGAAATAGCTGCCGAAGCTCACAACGCCATCGGCGGGTACCACCTGGCTGTCGAGCAGCAAGACGCTGCTGGAAACTGCAGAAACATTCCAGTCATCGGGTCCGCAGCTGGCGCCGGTGATGGGCTCACCATAGACGCACTCGTCGGGGAAGTCGTAGGAGACGAGAAAGAGGTTCACCGCATCTCCCGGGATGTACTCCGAGGTGAAGCCGTTGACGTGAATGCCTTCGGCGGAGCGAAGAATGCTGGCTTCGCTGCCGACGAAGTCGAGCCCGGTCTCCATGCTCGTGATCACGGTGACCTCGCTTGCGTCTTTGCCCTTGTCCTTGTCCTTGTCCTTGAAGGTTGAGACTTGGCTTGACACGTCGAGCTCGCCATCGAGATCGCTGACAGTGCCGCCAGAGAACAGACTTCCGAGCGCGATCGCGGCTGCGGCCAGGGTGGCGAAGGACGGGTGAAACAGGGTCATGGGGTGCTTCCCTTCGAAATGGGGGTGCTTCCATTTGAGACGCTGGTTCTGCGGAGGCGCCGTCGTCCCGAGCGCAACACGAAGCTCGATCGGCTGAACGCCTCCATTGCAGGCCACGGTACGGGCGTCTCACAGGCCCTCACAAGCAGCGGACCCGAAAACACCTGCAATCCGACTCGAATTGTCGTGCTGAGAGACATTCCGGCGACATCACGCGAATTGCCTGGCGAAGAAACTCCGCGCGATCGCCATTTCCATTGATGGCGACACGTCGATCGGGCAGGGGTTGCGCACAGCGCGCGAAGCGGTGATACTAAACCACATGGTTTATGGTTCGAGGGTGGGCGACGGCACGCCAGGTGCTGCCGCGACCGGCGCGTCCGATGGTGCGCCGGTCGGCGGGGCATCCGTCGACGACCGACTCGACGCGGTCTTCGCCGCGCTCGCGCACCCCGCGCGCCGCGAACTCGTGCGGACCCTCGCGCGCGCCGACGCCCCGCTCACGATGGGGCGCGCGGCTGCCGCCCACGGGCTCTCGCCGCAGCTGCTCAACAAGCACGCCGCCGCGCTCGAACGGGCCGGTGTCGTGCGACGCGTGCCGCGCGGGCGCGAGAAGCTGCTCGTGCTCGATGCCGCATCCCTGGCCGCAGCGCAGCAGTGGATCGGCGACGCGCGCGCGTTCTGGGAGCGGCGCTTCGACGCCCTGGACCAGTACATCGCCGACCTGGAGGACGAACCCGCATGACCGAGCTGCGTGCCGACATCGCCCGCACCTTCCCCGTCGACCGGGAGCGCATGTGGGCGCTCTGGACCGAGGCCCGGCACCTCGAACGGTGGATGCGTCCGTCGCTCGCGACGTACGGCGAGACGCGGGCCCACGTCGACGCGCGAGCCGGAGGTCGGTACCGCTTCGAGCTCCAGGGCCCCGACGGGCCGCTCGCGATGTCGGGCACGTTCGTCGCATTCGAACCGCACGAGCGGCTCGCCTACACCTGGCAGTGGGACGGCAGCGAGGAGGAGACCCTCGTCGAGGTCGCCTTCACCGACGGCGACGACGGCGGCACCCTCGTGCAGCTCACGCATTCGCGCTTCACCACGGCCGAGTCGGCCGCGCGCCACGGCGAGGGCTGGCACGGCTGCCTCGACTCGATGTCGGCGCTGATCGCCGAGCAGGTGGGCGCACCGACCGACTGACACCGACTCCGGCCCGCCGAACGGTGCCCGGACAGCAAGGAGAACAAGGAGCACACCATGGCAAAGTACGTGTTCGTCTACCACGCCCCGATGCCGCCCGCCGACGCGATGCCGCCCTCCGCCGAGGAGACCCAGGCCGTCATGGGCGAGTGGATGAAGTGGGCCGGCCAGGTCGGCGACGACATGGTCGACTTCGGCACGCCGCTCGCGGGCGGCGTGCGGGTGATGCCCGGCGGGCTCACCGCGCCGAGCGAGCGCGAGGTCACCGGCTACACGATCATCGAGGCCGACGACATGGATGCGGCGGTCGAGCTGGCGAAGGTGCACCCGCACCTGAACATGCCCGGCGGCTGCGAGATCGAGGTGCACGAGGCGCAGGCCGTTCCCGGAATGTGAGCGCGGCGCGGGTTACGGTGGAGCACGTGAAGACCCACCACCTGCGCACCCACCGAAGCGACGAGAACCTGGCCCGCGAGGGCCAGCTCGCCTGGCAGCTCGCCGGCCTCGCGATCGACCCGGTCGAGGTCGAGGCCGAGGTCTCCGACATGGTCGTGAACCGCGTGATCGACAACGCGGCGGTCGCGGCGGCGTCGCTCACGCGCGCGCCCGTGGTCTCCGCGCGCAGCCAGGCCCTGTCGCATCCGGTCTCCATCGGCGGCGACGGCGCCACCGTCTTCGGGGCCGACGCCGCCCGGCGCACCTCGCCCGAGTGGGCCGCCTGGGCCAATGGCGTCGCCGTGCGCGAGCTCGACTACCACGACACGTTCCTCGCCGCCGACTACTCGCACCCGGGCGACAACATCCCGCCGATCCTCGCGGTCGCCCAGCACCTCGCCGCGCGCCGGGGCATCACCGGCCGCGACGTCGTGCGCGCAATCACGACCGCGTACGAGGTGCAGGTCGACCTCGTGAAGGCGATCTCGCTGCACAAGCACAAGATCGACCACGTCGCCCACCTCGGGCCGTCGGCGGCCGCCGGCATCGGCACCCTGCTCGGGCTCGACCAGGAGACCATCTTCCAGGCGATCGGTCAGGCGCTGCACACGACCACCGCGACCCGCCAGTCGCGCAAGGGCGAGATCTCGACGTGGAAGGCGCACGCGCCGGCCTTCGCCGGGAAGATGGCGATCGAGGCGGTCGACCGCGCGATGCGCGGCCAGACCAGCCCGGTGCCGATCTGGGAGGGCGAGGACGGCGTCATCGCGTGGCTCCTCGACGGACCCGACGCCTCGTACGAGGTGCCGCTGCCCGACCTCGGCGAGCCCAAGCGCGCAATCCTCGACACGTACACGAAGGAGCACTCGGCCGAGTACCAGGCGCAGGCGTGGATCGACCTCGCCCGCAAGCTGCACCGCGAGTACCCGCTGCTGCTCGACGACCCGATGCGCGTCGAGTCGATCGTGCTCGAGACGTCGCATCACACGCACTACGTGATCGGGTCGGGCGCGAACGACCCGCAGAAGTACGACCCGCGCGCCTCGCGCGAGACGCTCGACCACTCGATCCCCTACATCTTCGCGGTCGCCCTGCAGGACGGCGCCTGGCACCACGTCGACTCGTACGCGCCCGAGCGCGCGGGCCGCCCCGACACGATCGAGCTCTGGCGCAAGATCACGACCGTCGAGGACCCGGAGTGGACCCGCCGCTACCACTCGCTCGACATCTCGGAGAAGGCGTTCGGCGGCCGCGTGGTCATCACGCTCGCCGACGGCGGCGAGATCACCGACGAGATCGCGGTGGCCGACGCGCACCCGCTCGGCGCACGGCCGTTCGGGCGCGACGACTACGTGCAGAAGTTCCGCACCCTGGCGGAGCGTGCGCTCGAGGCATCCGAGGTCGACCGCTTCCTCGACCTGGCGGTGCGCCTGCCCGAGCTCGCGCCCGACGAGCTCGGCGCGCTCACCTTCACCGCCGCGCCCGGACTCCTCACCCAGGTCGAGACCCCCGAGGGCCTCTTCTAGCGAGGGGCCTCTTCTAGCGAGGCGGATGCCACGGGGCGCCGCCGTAGGCTGGGCGCATGCTCTACGCACAGACCTCGCCCGCCGAGAAGCGCCGCCTGTTCCGGGAACGACTCGCCTCGGGTGAGTTGCTCCGCTTCCCGGGCGCGTTCAACCCGCTGAGCGCCCGGCTCATCGAGCGCAAGGGCTTCGACGGGGTGTACATCTCGGGTGCCGTGCTCTCCGCAGACCTCGGCCTGCCCGACATCGGCCTCACGACGCTCACCGAGGTCGCGGGCCGCGCGAAGCAGATCGCGCGAATGACCGAGCTGCCCGCGATCGTCGACGCCGACACCGGGTTCGGCGAGCCGATGAACGTCGCCCGCACGGTGCAGGAGATGGAGGACGCGGGTCTCGCGGCCCTCCACATCGAGGATCAGGTCAACCCGAAGCGCTGCGGCCACCTCGACGGCAAGCAGGTCGTCGACGAGCACACCGCGCTCCAGCGCATCCGCGCCGCCGCCGACGCCCGGCGCGACGAGAACTTCCTCATCATGGCGCGCACCGACATCCGCGCGGTCGAGGGCTTCGAGGCATCCGTCGACCGTGCGAAGGCGCTCGTCGACGCCGGCGCCGACGCGATCTTTCCCGAGGCGATGGCCTCGCTCGAGGAGTTCGCCGCCATGCGCGCCGCGGTCGACGTGCCGCTGCTGGCGAACATGACCGAGTTCGGCAAGGGCGAGCTGCACACCGCGCAGCAGCTCGCCGACGTCGGCATGAACATCGTGATCTGGCCGGTCTCGCTGCTGCGCCTCGCGATGGGCGCCGCCGAAGCGGGACTCGACGAGCTCGAGGCATCCGGCAACCTCGTCGGCAAGCTCGACGACATGCAGCACCGTGCCGAGCTGTACGACCTCATCGACTACGAGGGGTACAACCGGTTCGACTCGTCGGTCTTCAACTTCCGCGTCGCGCGCTGAGGCTGAGGCCGCGCCGGCGCTCCGTAGGGCGCCGCCGAAGGGGCGTGCCGCCGTTCGACCGACGCCGCAGCGACCGAACGGCCGTGCACGGTTCGCCATAGATGCCGGTGGGAAAGCGCTTGTGAGCGATCCCATTTCTTCAACAACCGGAAATCGCTCCGGAAAACTGTTGTGAGGCATTCATGTTGACGCTAACATCGTGCCCTAGTTGTGATCGCTCACAACTACCGACAGTGCCGTCGAGCGAACGGAAGACACATGCCCCACGCAGCCTCAACCTCGTCGCCGGGCCGTAGGGCCCGGGCCCTCTGCGCAGGCTTCCTCGCCACCGCGCTCACCGCCTCGGTGGTCGGTGGCGTGATCGCCGGATCGGCTGCGGCCGCCGACAACGAGGTGGTCGTCCGACCCGATCCCACCTACGCGAGCCCCGAGTTCGAAGGGTGGGGCACCAGCTTGATCTGGTTCGCGAACGCCACCGGCGGGTACTCCGACGAGGTGCGTGAGGAGCTCTACCGCCTGCTGTTCTCCGACGAGGGCCTGCGACTGAACATCGCCCGCTACAACGTGGGCGGTGGAAACGCCCCCGATGTCGTCGACTACCTTCGCCCCGGCGGCGCGGTCGAGGGCTGGTGGGCCGCCCCGGAGGGCACCACCAGGGAGGACACCGACTGGTGGGACGCCGACGATCCGGCCGACTGGAACGAGGACGCCGACGCCGCCCAACGCTGGTGGGTCGAGCGCATCAAGGGTGATGTCACGCACTGGGAGGCGTTCAGCAACTCACCGCCGTACTTCCAGACGGTGAGCGGATACACCTCGGGCGGATTCGACTCGTCGGCCGACCAGATCCAGGCGGAGAAGGTCGACGAGTTCGCGGCCTATCTCGTCGGGGCGGTGGAACGACTGGAGGCGGCCCACGGAATCACCGTGGACACGATCGACCCGCTCAACGAGCCCAACACGCCCTACTGGGGCACGCAGCTGGGTGGTGATGGTGAGCCGACCGGCGGCCGTCAGGAAGGCGCGCACGCCGGCCCCCAGCTCCAGTCGCAGGTGCTGGAGGCATTGGACGCCGAACTGGCCGACCCGGGGACGACCACCGGTGCAGTGATCTCCGCGATGGACGAGACGAATCCCGGTACCTTCGTCACCAACTGGAACGCATACCCGGATGCCACCAGGGACCGCATCGAGCAGTTGAACGTGCACACGTACGGCACTGATGGCCGCACGATGGTGCGCGACATCGCCAAGGCGGCCGGCACGCCGCTGTGGATGAGCGAGGTCGGAGGTTCATGGGGTGACTCGCAGGACTTCGAGTCGATGGAGTCCGGTCTCGGCATCGCCGAGCGCATCACGGACGATCTTCGCGAACTGGAGTCGAGCGCCTGGGTGTTCTGGCAGCCGGTGGAGGACTACGACAACATGGCACCCGGCGGGGAATTCGCCGACGGCGCCAACTGGGGCAGCATCCAGGTGCCCTTCGACTGCACCGCCGAGGACACGCTCGAGTCGTGCCCGGTCTACACCAACACCAAGTACGACACCGTGCGCAACTTCACCCACTGGATCGCGCCCGGTGACACGCTGATCGGCAACGACGACCCCGACACCACCACCGCGCTGACCGCCGAAGGGCTGGTCGCCGTCCACGTGAACGACAGCGCCGCGGTGCGCGACGTGAAGATGGACCTGTCCGGCTTCGCGGATGCCGAGGGCGCCACGGTCACGCCGATCGTGACCAGCGCGGACGGCGCCCTGGTCGAGGGCGCCCCGACCGCGGTGGTCGACGGCAGCGCGACCGTCCAGGTTCCGGCCGAGTCGGTCACGACGCTCGTGTTCGCCGGCGTCGACGAGGTCGACACCACGGCCGCACCCATCCAGGACGGCGAACTCTATCGGCTCCAGGGGGCGCAGTCCGGCCTGTCGCTGGCTCCCGACGCCGACGGCGGACTGCAGATCGCGACCAGGAGCAGCGATGACGAGCAGCAGTGGAGCATCGCGCAGGTGGCCGGCACCGGAGCTCGCGCGCAGTACACGGTGACCAACGCGGCGACCGGCGACCGCCTCTCCGTCGTGGACGGCGATCTCGCCCTGTCCGCCGAGAACGGTGACGCCGCCCGGTGGATCCTGTCGACCACGGGCAACGGCGCACGCACGCTGGTCAACGTGGCCAGCGGCGCCCTCGTGGACGTCGGCGGGGAGGCCACGACGGACGGATCCCCGGTCGGCACGTGGCAGCCCAACGGCCGGGCCAACCAGCTCTGGCAGATCGTGGACCCCGACGCGCAGGACCCCGTCATCGCGCGCGGCGACAACGTCGCCGATGACCCCGGGGTGACCCTGTCTGCGACCTTCACGGAGCCCGGGTACGGGGTCGACGGACTCGTCAACGGCATCCTCACCGACAAGGCCTGGAGCAACTGGAAGCCGGACTCGAAGAACGTCAGTGACACCATCACGCTCGAGCTGGGTCGCGAGGTCGAGATCTCCTCGGCCGACGTGGTCTTCTACAACGAGTTCGGCGCCTACGCGGAGACCCTGCGCATCGAGGTGCGCAACTCGGACGGGACGTGGACGGACGTCACGGGAACGGTGGACGGCCCGCCCCGTGACGCCGCCGGCCCGACCTCGTCGCTCTGGTTCGACCCGGTGACCACGAACGCGCTGCGGGTCGTCCTCAACGCCTACGACAACACCCACATGGTGCTGAGCGAGATCCAGGTGTTCGAGCCCGCCGACCCCAGCCTGCTGCTCGACTACGACCTGACCCTGGACTCCGGGGCGATCGTGCTCGACCGGTCCGGCAACGGCAACGACGGCACCCCCGTCGGCGACCCCGAGTGGACCGGCACGACCGGGCTGGCACTGGACGGCGACGGCGACGCAGTCGAGCTGCCGGACGACCTCCTCGCAGGCCTCGGCGCCATCACGGTGGCGGTCGACGTCTTCGTGGACCCGGGCCAGGCTTCGCCGTACTTCGTGTGGGGCCTGGGTAACGAGCCCGGGACGGACCCGAGTGCCAACGGCATGCTCTTCCTCGGCGGCGAAGGGCTGCGGATCGGGCTCACGCCCACTCGCTGGGACGGCGAGCAGGTGATCGCACCCGAGCCGGGCCGCAGCCTGGAGCGCGGTGTCTGGACCTCCCTCGTGTACACCCAGGACGGTGCCACCGGCACGCTCTACCAGGACGGCGAGCAGATCGCCCAGCGCACGGACCTCGTGATCGTGCCGGGTGACATCGGAGCCGGAACGACCGTCAAGAACCTGCTGGGCGACTCCAACTACGACGGTGACCCGAGCCTGTTCGGCAACCTGCGGTCGTTCTCTGTCTACGATCGTCCGCTCTCGGCCGACGAGGTCGTGGAGATCTCGCTCGCGGATGAACTGCGCGTGAGTCAGGATGCCGCAGAGGTCGACCTCGGTGACACCGGCGAGGTCACCGGCGATCTCGAGCTGCCGACGGTCGGCACCTGGGGCTCCGCCATCTCCTGGAGCTCGAGCGACGGCTCGGTCGTCGCGGCAGACGGCACCGTGACGCGTCCCGCGAGCGGCTCGCCGGACGCGACCGTGACGATGACCGCGACCATCTCCTCGGGCGACGTCCGAGCGGTGCGGAACTTCGAGGTGACGGTGCTCGCCGACGCCACCGACGAGCAGCTCGCACAGGACGCGGCCGACGCGATCTCCCTGGTGGACCCGCACGACGTGCGTGGCAACATCTGGCTCCCGGAGTCCGGTGCACGAGGCGCCGTCATCACCTGGGAGTCCTCCGACACCGGCATCGTCACGGCGGACGGCATCGTGCAGCGTCCGGCAGGCGGCGACGCCGTCGTCGCGATGACCGCGACCGTCGCCGTGGGCGAGGCGACCGCACAGCGGACCATCGACCTGACGGTTCGGGCGGCCTTCGAGCTCGAGGAGTTCACCGGTTACGCGTTCAGCTACTTCACGGGCAACAGCATCCCCGGCGAGAAGATCTACTTCGCCGCGAGTGAGGGCAACAACGCGCTGTACTGGCAGGGTCTGAACAACGGGGCTCCGGTCCTCGAGTCGACCGAGGGCACCCGTGGCCTCCGCGACCCGTTCCTCATCCGTTCGCCCGAGGGCGACCGCTTCTTCCTGATCGCCACCGACCTCTCGATCGGCCGCAACGGCGACTGGGGAGAGGCGCAGCGCAACGGCAGCCAGTACCTGGAGATCTGGGAGTCCACCGACCTCGTCAACTGGTCGGAGCAGCGCCACGTGAAGGTCTCGCCCGACAACGCCGGCAACACCTGGGCGCCGGAGGCCTACTGGGACGAGGCGAACGAGGAGTTCATCGTCTTCTGGGCATCCAAGCTGTATGCGACCGACGACCGGACCGGTGACACCTACAACCAGATGCTGTACGCCACGACGCGTGACTTCGTGCACTTCAGCGAGGCGCAGCCCTGGCAGGACTACGGCGTGTCACGCATCGACACGACGATCATCCAGGACGGCGAGTGGTACCACCGCTTCACCAAGGACGAGGGTGCCGGCACCACGGGGTGCTCCGACATCATCCAGGAGAAGTCGACCGACCTCACGTCGCCCGACGCTGCGGACTGGGAGCTCGTGGCGAGTTGCATCGGCCGTGATGCCGGCACCGGCGCCGTGGAGGGTGCCACCGGGTTCCACGCCAACCCGAACGACACGTCGGAGTTCGACACCTACCTGTTCGTCGACGAGTACGGCGGTCGCGGCTACGTGCCCCTGGGCACGAGCGATCTGGACGACCCGAACTGGGCGATCCCGAGCGACTACGACCTGCCCGCCAACCCGCGGCACGGGACGGTGCTGCCGGTGACCCAGGCCGAGCACGACCTGCTTCTCGCGGAGCTGGCGTCCGAGGTGGCCGAGCCGCTGCCCAGCACCCAGGACGGCTTGGTCTGGGAGTACCCGATGGACGAGACCGACGGCACCGTCGTGGCGGATGCATCGGGCAACGGCAACGATGCGGCACTCGCCGGCGATGCGACCTTCACCGGCGACGCCGTCGCCCTCGACGGGAGCGACGCCTGGATCGACCTGCCGGACGATGCGATGGCCGGCCTGGAGGAGATCACCTTCTCGATGGACGTGAACATCGCGGTCGACCAGCCCGCGCCCTACTTCATCTGGGGCATGGGCAACACCACCGACAACCTGGGCGACGGGTACCTCTTCACCACCGGAAACGGATACCGGTCGTCGATCACC
The DNA here is from genome assembly GCF_027925245.1 of Agromyces rhizosphaerae. Lineage (NCBI taxonomy): Bacteria > Bacillati > Actinomycetota > Actinomycetes > Micrococcales > Microbacteriaceae > Agromyces > Agromyces rhizosphaerae. Next base: position 1,385,075 of record NZ_BSDP01000001.1, on the reverse strand, counting down.
ACGACGAACTGGGTGGGGGAGCAGACCGTCGGCGCCGGGTCGGATCTGCCGCGGGAGCAGTGGGTGACCATCACCTACACGCTCGGCTCCGACGACGTCGCGCGAATCTACCGGGATGGCATCCTGGTGGGCGAGAACGTCGATGTCACCGTCGACCCCGGCGACATCGGGAGTGGATTCACGACCGAGAACTTCATCGGTCGGTCGGTGTATCCCGGTGACAACCTGCTCCGCGGGTCTGTTCGGAACGTCCTCATGTACGACCGCGCGCTGAGCGGGGTCGAGGTGGCCGAGATCGCCACCGACGGCACCGGGATCCTGGGCGTCGAGCTCGACACGCTCAAGACGGAGGCGATCATCGACCCGGAGGCGGGCACCGTCGTGCTCCCGGTCGAGCCGGGCACCGACCTGACCGGGCTGGCACCGGCCTACGTCGTCGTCCCGGATGCGGAGGTGTCGCCTGCGGGACCGACGGACTACTCGAACCCGGTCCAGGTGACGGTGATCGCGCCGGGTGGCGCCAGCCGCGTCTGGACGGTCGAGGCGATCGAGATGAAGTCCCCCGTGCTGCCGGGCCTGTACGCAGACCCGAACATCGCGCAGTTCGGCGACACGTTCTACCTCTACGCCACCTCGGACGGTTACCCCGGCTGGAGCGGCAGTGAGTTCTTCGTGTGGAAGTCGGACGACCTGGTCGACTGGACGCGCTCGGACGAGCCGTTCCTGACGCTCGACGGCGCGAACGGCGACGTGCCGTGGGCCACCGGCAGCGCCTGGGCGCCGACGATCATCGAGCGGGAGGGGAAGTACTACTTCTACTTCAGTGGTCACAACCCGACGTACGACCGCAAGACGATCGGTGTCGCGGTCGCGGACAGCCCCGAGGGGCCGTTCACGGCACAGCCCGAGGCGATGATCCTCAACAACGAGGCGGTCACCAGTGGTCAGGCGATCGACCCGGCGGCGTTCATGGATCCCGAGACGGGGAAGTACTACCTGTTCTGGGGCAACGGTGCACCGGTCTACGCCGAGTTGGCGGACGACATGACGTCGCTGGTCCCGGGCACGATCTCGGCGATGCAGGGACTGGACGACTACCGCGAGGGAACCTTCGTCAACTACCGGGAGGGTACGTACCACCTGACCTACTCGATCGACGACACCGGCTCGCCGAACTACCGCGTCGGCTACGCGACCGCGCCGAGCGTGGACGGTCCGTGGACCTCTCGGGGTGTGATCCTCGAGAAGGACACCTCGATGGGCATCCTGGGAACCGGTCACAACTCGGTCCTGAACGTGGCGGGCACGGACGACTGGTACATCGCCTACCACCGGTTCGCGATCCCGAACGGCGACGGCACGCATCGCGAGACGACGATCGACCGGCTGTCGATCGGCGAAGACGGGCTGTTCCAGCCGGTGACGCCGACGCTGTCGAGCATCGAGCCCGTCGCGACGGTTCCCCCGATGGCGCTCTCGATCGACCCGGCCGAGGCCGACGGCGACGCAGGATGGCACGTCTCGCCGGTCACGGTGACCGCCACCACCGACGGGGACGCGACGATCGAGTTCTCCATCGACGACGCCGACTGGGCGGCGGACGACGACGGCGTGCTGGTGGTCGACTCCGACGGCGAGCACACGGTCGACACCCGCGCGACCCGGTACGGGCTCACCTCGGAGACGACCTCGGTCTCGTTCAAGCTCGACACCGGTGCACCGCAGATCGGCATCGACGGCATCGACGGCGGAGCCGTTGTGGGCTCGTCGGAGCAGGTCGAGCTCCGCGCGACGGGCTCGGATGCGACGTCGGGCATGTCGACGCTCGTGCTGTCGATCGACGGCGAGGAGGTCGACGCCGGAGTGGCCGAGACCTCGGCCCTGCTGTCGGCGTGGGAGTGGACGCTGGGCGAGCACACGGTCACCGTCGTCGCCGTCGACGTGGCGGGCAACACCGCCACGACGACGTTCACGTTCACGATCTCGACCACGCTCCACGACGTGTCGGCGTTGCTGGAACGCTTCGAGGACGAGCTGGAGCGCGGTCAGTTCACGTCGCTGAGCAGGCTGGTCGACGCTGCCGAGCGTCAGCTGGCGAAGGGCAACGGCGAGGCCGTGCGCGACCTGTTGGCCGAGGCGCAGCTGAAGGCGGAGGAGATCACGGACGAGGCGCTCCGTGCGGTGCTGCTCACCAACCTGGGGGCGCTGCTGGACGACTGAGGCAGGGGATGCGCGTCCAGTGGCAGGGCGATGCAGCGCCGACATCGCAGCGCGCCGGGCACGGGTGAGCGGATGCCGCAGAGCCGCCCCCACCAATAGGCTGGAGTTCCAGCCGAAGCGACGGGGGCCCCATGACCGAGCAGCAGACCGAGCCCGAGATCCACAAGGGCCTCGCCGGGGTGTACGTCGACACGACGGCGATCTCGAAGGTGAACCCCGAGACGAACTCGTTGCTGTACCGCGGGTACCCGGTGCAGGAGCTCGCGGCGTCGGTGACGTTCGAGGAGGTCGCGTACCTACTCTGGAATGGCGACCTGCCCGACGAGCGCCAGCTCGCCGCGTTCGAGCAGCGCGAGCGGTCGCTGCGCGGGCTCGACCACACGGTCAAGCGCGTGATCGACGAGCTGCCGCTCACCGCGCACCCCATGGACGTCGTGCGCACCGCGGTCAGCGTCATCGGCGCGCGCGATCCCAAGGCGCGCGAGTCGTCGCCCGACGTGAACCTCGACATCGCGATGCGCCTGTTCGCGCAGCTGCCGTCGATCGTCGCCTACGACCAGCGCCGCCGCCACGAGCTCGACATGATCGAGCCGCGCGACGACCTGGGCTACTCGGCGAACTTCCTGTTCATGACCTTCGGCGAGCTGCCCGAGCTGCCGGTCGTGAACGCGTTCGACGTGTCGATGATCCTGTACGCCGAGCACTCGTTCAACGCGTCGACGTTCACCGCCCGGGTGATCACGTCGACGCTCTCCGACATCTACTCCGCGGTCGTCGGCGCGATCGGCGCGCTGAAGGGCCCGCTGCACGGCGGGGCGAACGAGGCCGTCATGCACGCGTTCGACGAGATCGGCTCGGCCGATCGCGCCGAGGCCTGGCTCGACGACGCGCTCGCCGCCAAGCGCAAGGTCATGGGCTTCGGGCACCGCGTCTACAAGCACGGCGACTCGCGCGTGCCGACCATGCGCGACGCGATGGAGCGGATGCTCGAGTACTACGACCGCCCCGACCTGTACGAGCTCTACGTGACGCTCGAGCGCGCGATGGACGAACGCAAGGGCATCAAGCCGAACCTCGACTACCCGGCCGGCCCGGCGTACCACGTGATGGGCTTCGACACCGAGACGTTCACGCCCCTGTTCGTCGCCAGCCGCGTGGTCGGCTGGACGGCGCACATCATGGAGCAGCTCGACGGCAACTCGCTGATCCGTCCGCTCTCCGTCTACGACGGCTCCGACGAGCGGCACGTCCCCGTCCGCTGAACCCGCCCCGCGCCCAGCCGTCACGCACCGGCCCGCCGAAATCACACGGGCCCGCGCTGCAGCGCGGGCCGGTGTGATCGGCACGTGCCGATGCGCAGATACGCCGCTGGCGGTTGCCCACAAGGAGGGCGCGGCGCCGCGGCGGGCGGGCTTGTCCGAGTGCGCCAACGGATGCCCCGGGGCATCCGCCCTGCCCTACAGTGCTGCCGTGCACATGTTCTTCCGAACCCTCCTCCACCTGTTCTGGTTCTCGCGCCGCAAGCAGGGCCTCGGGCACTACGACGTCGCCCGCACGAACTTCATCACGCTGCCGACCGACCTCGACGTCAACTGGCACATGAACAACGGCGTGTACTTCTCGATCATGGACATCGCGCGCTTCGACATGCTCGTGCGCAACGGCGTCTGGAAGATCTTCCGCTCGCGCGGCTGGTACCCCGTGGTCGTCGCCGAGACGCTCTCGTTCCGCAAGTCGCTGGGCCTCTGGCAGCGGTTCACGATCGAGTCGCGCATCCTGGGCTTCGACGACAAGGCGGTGTACGTCGAGCAGCGCTTCGTGCGCCCGGGCGCCGACGGCGAGCCCGAGGTCTACGCGAAGGGCTACATCCGCGGCAGGTTCCTGAAGAAGGAGGGCGGCACCGTGTCGGTGGCCGAGCTCATCGACGCGATCGGCGAGGTGCCCGAGGAGATGGTCGTGCCCGAGCGCCTGCTCGAGTGGGGCCAGGGCGTGTCGCTGCCCGCCACGCGCGCGGCGGCCCCGTCGGTCTGGAGCTGACGCGGGCGAAGCGAGCGGATGCCCCGGGGCATCCGCTCGCCCCTAGCTGAGCTCCTTCTTCGGCACCACGACCTCGCGGATGATGAGCAGGATGCCCGCCGCGATCGGGATGGCGACCAGCGCGCCCGGCAGGCCGGCGAGCGTGCCACCGGCGAGGGCGGCGATCAGCACGAGCGAGCCCGGGATGGACACGGCCTTGCTCATCACGCGCGGGGTGAGGATGTACGCCTCGACCTGCATGTAGATGAGCATGAAGATCAGCACGATGATCGCGGCCGTCGGCGAGACGAACAGCGCCACGATCGTCATCGCGATGGTGGTGAGGATCGTACCGATGAGCGGGATGAGCGTGATCAGGAACGCGACCGATGCGATCACGATCGCGTACGGCACCCCGACGATGATCAGCAGGATCAGGCTGTAGGTCGCGTTGAAGAACGCCAGGATCACCATGCCGCTGAGGTAGCGGCCGATCGACTCCATGATCCGCTCGGCGTAGCCGACGACCGTCTCGCGGTGCGACTTGGAGATCAGCGAGTAGCAGGCCCGCTTCATCGTGTCGAGCGTCGCGATGAAGTAGATCGACAGGATGAAGACGAAGAAGCCGGTCGAGACCGCGTTCACGACCGTGCCGGCGACCGCGAGTGCGCCGCCGCCGACGGTCGCCCACGTGTTCGGGTCGGTGATGATGCCGAGCAGCCAGTCGTAGGCGCCGGAGACCGCGCCGCCGGTGAAGTCCTCGACCGCCAGGTACCAGTCCTGCGTCTGGATGTCGGCGATGGCCTCGGGAAGCCCCTGCACGAACTCGACCGACTGCGTGACGATGATCGGAATCAGCAGGAGCAGCATTCCCGCGACCACGCCGACGAACAGCAGGATGACCGTGACGATCGCCCAGCCGCGCTTCATGCCGCGGCGCTGGAACCAGCGGATCAGCGGGTCGAGCCCGAGCGAGATGAAGATCGCCGCGAACACCGAGAAGATGACCGACGACAGGCCGAGCGCCGCCTGCGCGAGGAACAGGGCGAGCAGCACGCCCAGGGTCGCGATGAACGCCCACCGGAAGGGATGGTTGCTCATCACGCTCACGACGGGGCGCGCGCGGGACATCACCTCGGGCTCGGTGACCTCTCTGGCATCGGAGCTGCGGCGCGACGACCTCTTCATGGCGCCAGTCTAGGGGCCGCTCAGGCGGATTCTGCGGGAACGACCAGCCCTTTGTAGTACTCGACGTAGTCGTCGCCGTAGTGGCTCCACTTCGGGCGCTCGCCGCCCGCGATCGCGGACTGGAGGGCGTCGAGATAGTGGTCCCAGACCGGGCCGATGCGCTGGGCGTCCTCGGGTGCCCGCAGCCGCTGGCCGAGCGTGAGCGCCGTGCGTCCGGCCTTCTCGGTGAGGTGGCAGTACACGCGCACCTCGTCGGCACCCGCGCCCACGTCGGCGGTGAAGCGGTGCGGCGCCTCGAACTCGAGCACGCTCGCGTACTCCCACTCGGAGTTCGCACCCCCCGACAGGATGAACCGCACACCGCCGGTGCGCGGATTGCCCGTGTAGGTCCCGATCCACTTCTTCATCTCGCCGGGCTCGGTGAGCGTGAACCAGACCTTCTCGATGGGCGCCGCGAACAGCCGATCGAACAGCAGGTACAGGCCGTCTGGCCGGTTCGCGTAGTGGCCGGTGGGGTTCGTCATCATGACCTCCAGTCGAGACCTCTGCGTCGATTCCAGCCTATTCCCGCGGGGCCTCCGGGGCCAGCGATTCGGCGGCGCGTGAGGCGCCCGATCCTGCGCCTGGAGCGAACGATCGACGCCGCGTCGCGGGGTCGTGAACGGGAAGCAGGTGACCGCTAGGATCGGGGGCATGAGCCAGCGCAAGGAGTCCGACGAGCACGCCCTCGACATCACGGGCGACCGCTCCGGATGGTGGGGTGCCTTCGCCGGCGTCATCGCCATGGTCTTCGTCGCCGTGCCGATCTCCGCGGCGATCGGCCTCGCGACCCACCCCGCGACCCAGACGCTCTTCAGCGGCGAGCGCATCACCGAGGCCTCGCAGTTCGGCTACTCGGCCTTCTGGTGGATCGTCGCGCTCGTGCTGATCGCCCTGCCGTTCGGCATCGGCTTCCTCATCGCGAAGGCCTCGACCCGCGCACTGCAGGTGGTCGGCGCGATCGTCGTGCTGTTCGTCATCGCGGTGATCGTGCTCGGGCAGCTCTTCGTCTTCTAGTCGCCTGCGGCTCGCCCGGCGGATGCCCCTGGGCTGACCGCTCGCGCTCGCCGATGCTCAGCCGGCCAGCGACTCCACCACGGCCATGGCGGCGTTGTGCCCGCCGATGCCCGACACCGCGCCGCCGCGGACGGCGCCCGACCCGCACATGAGGATGCGCGGGTGCGCCGTCGCCACGCCCCAGCGCTCGGCCGGGGTCGACGCCGGGTCGCCGTCCTCCCGCCACGGCCACGACAGGGGCCCGTGGAAGATGTTGCCGCCGGGCATCGCGAGGGCGCGCTCGAGGTCGCGCGTCGTCTTGGTCTCGATGCAGGGCCGGCCCGAGGCATCCGTCGCCAGCAGCGACTCGATCGGCTCGGCGAGCACCGAGTCCAGCGAGTCGAGCACCGCGCGCTCGGCGGCGCGGCGCAGCTCGTCGTCGCCGATCGCGTCGACCAGGCGGTCGGGCACGTGCAGGGCGAAGACCGTGAGGGTGTGCGCGCCTGACGCGGTGAGCTCGGGGGAGAGGATGCTCGGGTCGCTCAGCGTGTGGCAGTAGACCTCGCACGGCATCGGGTCGGGCAGGCGGCCTTCCGATGCGGCGGCGTACGCGGCCTCGAGCTGCGACGCCGTCTCGTTGACGTGCAGCGTGCCGCCGAACGCGGCCTCGGGCGAGACCGACGTGTCGCGCAGGCGCGGCAGGCGCGTGAGCAGCAGGTTGACCTTGAGCTGGGCGCCCTCGGGGCGCGGCGCCTGGTCGGGCTCGCCGAGCAGTCGGGCGAGCACGTGCGGGGCGACGCCGGAGAGCACGGTGCCCGCGGTGACCGTGTGTTCGACGTCGCCCTGGGTGTAGGTGACCTCGCCGTCGGGCGTGATGCCCGTGGCATCCGCCCCCGTCACCAGCGTCGCGCCGGCCGTGCGCGCGGCCCTCGCCAGCTCGCCGCTGACTGCGCCCATGCCGCCGACGGGGACGTCCCAGTCGCCGGTGCCGCCGCCGATCACGTGATACAGGAAGCAGCGGTTCGCGTCGAGCGCCGGGTCGCTCGTGCGCGTGAACGTGCCGATCAGGCCGTCGGTCTCGACGACGCCGCGCACGAGGTCGTTCGAGAACCTCGCGGCGACCGCCTCGCCGAGCGGGCGGCGCACGAACTCGTCCCAGACGCGGGCGTCGCCGACCATGCGGCGCACCTCGTCGCGCGTCGGCAGCGGCTCGGTGAGCGTCGGGAAGATCGCCTCGGCGAGGCGTACGGTGTCGTCGCCGAAGCTGCCCCAGGCGAGGGCGTCGGATGCCGCGCCGATGCGCTCGAAGGCCCCGTAGCCGGCGCCGTCGCGCTCGATCAGCAGGCCGCGCGTCGGGTCGTGCGGGTCGGGCGTGTAGGAGGAGTGCGCGCGGCGCACGAGTCGGAGGTCCAGACCCAGGTCGTCGATGATGCGGCGTGGGAGCAGGCTGACGAGGTACGAGTACCGGCTGAGCCGCGCCTCGACGCCCTCGAAGGCGGGCGCCGAGATCGCCGCTCCGCCGAGGTGGTCGTCGCGCTCGAGCAGCAGCACGTCGAGGCCCGCGCGGGCCAGGTACGCGGCGGCGGTCAGCCCGTTGTGTCCGCCGCCGACGATCACGACATCGTGTTCCACAGGCATGGGTCGAGGGTACCCGGTGGGGGTCATCGGGCTGGCTACGGTGGGGGGCATGGGATGGCCCTGGCTGGGACTGCAGCTGCTGATCGTGGTAGTGACGGGTGCCCTGGCTGGAGCCGGGCTGGCCACGACCACATTCCTGGCGGGGCAGACGGACCTGAGCGACCAGGGGGGCTGGGGCGGGTACGGCATCGTCGTCGCCGGCGGCGCGATCCTCGGCGCGTTCACGGGGCTCGCGGCAGGTGTCGGCACGATCATCGCGGTGGCGGTCGCCTACCGCAGGTGGGTCCGGACCGGAAGTCCTGCGCGGGCCACGGTCGTCCTGTCCGTCGGACCGGGCTGCGGAGCGGCCGCACTGTGGCTCGGCATCTGCATCGTCTATGCCCTCGTCTCCGAGACGGGCGCGGGTCTCGGTTTCCTCATCGTGGTGGGAGTGATGGCTGCGCCGATCGCGGCAGGGATGTCCGTGTTGCAGCTGTATCCGCCCCGCCGAAGGCGGCCCGCGCGCGCGGCCGCGGGCGAGGTGCGCTGACGCGAGCGGCAGATGCTCTCCCGGGCGATCTCTCTACGACGTCCGAGGCGGTGCCGTCACCACGCCGAGGTAGTGGGCGACCGCCAGGTCGACGTCGGCGAGCTGGTCGCTGGTGAGGAAGTCGACCGGGTCGCCGATCACGTAGTCGACGTCGATCGATCGGATCTGGTCGACAAGCAGCCGGGTGGGGCGGCCGGCGACCTCGAACTCCGGACGATGGATCGAGCGTCCTGCCGAGGTCGAGGCGGGGACGACCGTCACGACCGACAGCGGTGAATCGGAGGGGGAGATGACGAGCCCCAGTCGTCGTCCGGCCTGCTCGTGTCCGCGAGTGCGGCCCAGGTCGATGCGGTAGATCGCGCCGCGGATCACCAGGCCTCGGGCTCCGCGTTGACGTCCTCGCCCGTCAGGGCGTCGGCATCGGCGCGGAACTGCTGCAGCCACCGCTCGTGATCGAGGAGTCGAAGCGCGCGACGGAGCGTGTCGGACGTGCTCTCGCCCGGCTGCGCGGCCTCGCGGAGGATGCGCTCGTCCTCCGCGGTGGGACGGAACCCGATCGATGACGGCATGGTACGAGTCTACCCAGTGTTGAACAATTGTTGAACGCGTACAGCGCCCTCGGCGCCACCGTCGGGCGACGCAGTCGCCTGTGGAGGACGGCGCCGCAGCTTCCCCCGGTCGTCGTAGCCTCGCGCTGTGTTCTATGGAGTCAACGGGTTCGTCTTCGTCCTCGTCTACCTGGTGATGTTCGCCGTCGCGGCGGGGGCGCTCTACATCGTCGTGCGGCTGGCCGTGCAGCACGCGCTGCGCGCCCACACCCGCTGGCTCGAGGAGCGCGCGACCGAGTAGCAGCCCAACGGCCCTCACTCCGACGGGGACGCGACCTCGCTGGCCGTCGCGCGGAGCGCCTCGCGCACGGCGATCACGCCCGGGCGGTCCGCCGCCGCGAGGCGGGTCGCCGTGAAGATCTCGCGCGAGGGGCGGCCGGGCAGGTCGTGCAGGCGCACGGAAGGCGCGTCGCCCGCCCAGACCAGGTCGGGCAGGAGCGCGGCGGCGTTGCCGGTGCGCACGAGGCGGATGTGCGCGACCAGGTCGGTCGTCACGTAGCGCACGTCGGGCTCGAAGCCGGCCGCGCGGCACTGCTGCAGCGCCCACTGGCGGGCGGCGCTGCCCTCGGGCTCCATCACCCAGGGCAGCGCGGCGGCGCTGCGGAGGCGGGCGAGCGCGTCGCGCTCGGCGGCGGGGGAGGGCCCCGGGTCGGCGTCGACCAGGTCGGACTGGGCGGCGGATGCCGCTGAGACACCGCCACCCGAGGCATCCGCCACCGGTGGCAGCGCCAGCCGGATCGGGTCGCTCGCGAGGCGCACCCGGTCGAGGCCCTCGTGGTGCGGGCGGGTGTGGCCCGGGTACTGCTCGGCGATCACCAGGTCGGCGTCGCGCGCGACGGTGTCGAAGAGGCCCTGCTCGGGCGGGCGTTCGACCAGCTCGACGCGCAGGTCGGGGTGCGTGCGGGCGAGCTGCGCGAGGGCGTCGGGCATGAGCGCGTGCGCGGCCGACTGGAACACCGCCACGCGCACGGTGCCGGCGATGGTGGTGAGCGAGGCCGCGACGTCGGACTCGGCGCGTTCGAGACGGTCGAGCACGACGCGCGCGTGCTCGACGAGCAGCAGCGCCTGCGGGGTGAGGCGCACGCGGCGACCCGCGGGCTCGAGCAGCGGCACGCCCGCCTCGCGCGCGAGCTGGTCGAGCTGCTGCGACACCGACGACGGGCTGTACGCGAGGGCGTCCGCGACCGCGGCGAGCGTGCCACGCTGGGAGAGCTCGACCAGCAGGCGCAGGCGTCTCACGTCGAGCACGGCACCTCCCGGGGCATCCGACCATTCACCAGTTCTGCTGATCAGTATCCGTCAGAATCATTCGCTGTACCGAATGGACCAGGCGACGCAGACTGGAGACGCACGGCGCCCCTGCGCCCCGAACCGCCCGCTCGGAAGGACACTGACCACATGGCCACCTCGATCGAGACCCCCCGCGCCGTCCACGGCGACCTCGCGAACCGCGCGATCTCCCTCGTGCAGCGCTGGCTCGCCGAGAGCGCGGACGTCCCGGTCGAGCCCGCGGCGCGCAACCTCGCGGGCGTGCTGGAAGACCCGAAGGGCCTCGACTTCACGGTCGGCTTCGTCGACGGCGTCATGCGGCCGGAGGACCTGCGGGTCGCGGCGCGCGCCCTCCAGCGGGTCAGCGAGCACACGCCGAGGTTCCTGCCGTGGTACCTGCGCTGGGCGGTGCAGCTGGGCGGCGCGTTCGCACCCGTCTTCCCGTGGCCGATCGTGCCGATCGCCCGTCGTGTGCTGCGGAACATGGTCGGTCACCTCGTGCTCGACGCGACCCCCGAGAAGCTCGGCCCCGCGATCGCGCACCTGCGCGAGTCGGGCAACCGGCTGAACCTGAACCTCCTCGGCGAGGCCGTGCTCGGCGAGCAGGAGGCCGCCCGGCGCCTGCAGGGCACCACCGAGTTCCTCGCCCGCCCCGACGTCGACTACGTCTCGATCAAGGTGTCGAGCGTCGTCAGCCAGCTCTCGATGTGGTCGTTCGACGAGGCCGTCGACCGCGTGGTCGAGCGGCTCACGCCGCTGTACGAGCTCGCCGCGTCGAGCCCCACGCCGAAGTTCATCAACCTCGACATGGAGGAGTACCACGACCTCGACCTGACGATCGCGGTCTTCACCAGGCTGCTCGACCAGCACCGCCTGCGCCGCCTCGAGGCGGGCATCGTGCTGCAGGCCTACCTGCCCGACGCGCTCGGCGCGCTGCAGGAGCTCACCGCCTGGTCGAAGCGGCGCCGGGCCGCGGGCGGCGCACCGATCAAGGTGCGCGTCGTGAAGGGCGCGAACCTCGCCATGGAGCGCGTCGACGCCGCCGTGCACGGCTGGCCGCTCGCCACGTACGGCAGCAAGCAGGACTCCGACACCAACTACAAGCGCGTGCTCGACTTCGCGCTCACGCCCGAGCACACCGACGCGGTGAAGATCGGCGTCGCGGGCCACAACCTGTTCGACCTCGCGTTCGCCTGGCTGCTCGCGAACGACCGTGGCGTCGCCGACCGCATCGACATCGAGATGCTGCTCGGCATGGCCACCGGCCAGGCCGCCGCGATCACCCGCGACGTCGGCCGCCTGCTGCTCTACACGCCCGTCGTGAACCCCGCCGAGTTCGACGTCGCGATCGCCTACCTCGTGCGCCGCCTCGAGGAGAACGCCAGCTCCGAGAACTTCATGTCGGCCGTGTTCGACCTCGCGTCGAACCGCAGCCTGTTCGAGCGCGAGCGCGACCGGTTCCTCCGCTCGCTCGCCGCTCTCGACCAGGCCGTGCCGCAGCCCAACCGCACCCAGGACCGGCACACCGAGTGGGAGCACAAGTCCATCGAGCCGGTGACGCCGCGACTGTCGATGGGCGAGACGGATGCCCCCGAGGCCGACGTATCGCTCACCGCCGAGGTGCTCGGGCTGACCCGCGGGTCCGACGGGGTCGACGGTTTCGCCGAGGCGGGCGCCGCCGGGGTCGAGGAGGAGACGCCGCCCACGGGCGGCCACCGCGCCCCGCTCACCGCGGCGCTGCAGGTGCCGGGCGAGGCCGGCCCCGGGGCATCCGACGCGTTCTCGAACGAGCCCGACACCGACCCGTCGCTGCCGGCGAACCGGCTGTGGGGCCGCCGCATCCTCGAGCGGGTCCCCTCATCGCGCCTCGGCATCGACACGATCGAGGCGTCGCGCATCGGCGACGCCGACACCCTCGAGCGCGTGATCGCGACCGTGACCGCCGCGGGCCGCGCCTGGGGCGAGCTGCCCGGCGCCGAGCGCGCCGCCGTGCTCCACCGCGCGGGCCTCGCACTCGCCGCGAACCGCGACCGCCTCATCGAGGTCATGGCCGCCGAGACCGGCAAGACCATCGCCGAGGCCGACCCCGAGGTGAGCGAGGCGATCGACTTCGCGCACTACTACGCCGAGCGCGCCCGGGAGCTCGACCACGTGCAGGGCGCGATCTTCGTGCCGTCGAAGCTCACGGTCGTCACGCCGCCGTGGAACTTCCCGGTCGCGATTCCGGCCGGCGGGGTGCTCGCGGCGCTCGCCGCGGGCTCGGGCGTCATCATCAAGCCGGCCGGGCTCTCACGCCGCAGCGGCGCGGTCATGGTCGAGGCGCTCTGGGAGGCGGGCGTGCCGCGCGAGCTGCTCGCCCTCGTGCAGCTCGACGACCGCGACCTCGGCAAGCAGCTCGTCGCCCACCCGTCGGTCGACCGGGTCATCCTCACCGGCGCCTACGAGACCGCCAAGCTGTTCCGCTCGTTCCGCCCCGACCTGCCGCTGCTCGCCGAGACGAGCGGCAAGAACGCGATCATCGTCACGCCGAGCGCGGACCTCGACCTCGCGGCATCCGACGTGGCGAAGAGCGCGTTCGGGCACGCCGGCCAGAAGTGCTCGGCCGCGTCGCTCGTGATCCTCGTCGGGTCGGTCGGCAACTCGAAGCGGTTCCTCAACCAGCTCGTCGACGCGACCCGGTCGATGCGCGTCGGCTACCCGGAGGACCCGGCCACGCAGATCGGTCCGGTGGTCGAGCCCGTGCACGGCAAGCTGCTGCACGCGCTCACCCAGCTCGACCCCGGCGAGGAGTGGCTCGTCGAGCCGAAGCGCCTCGACGGCACCGGGCGGCTCTGGTCGCCGGGCATCCGCGACCACGTGAAGGCCGGGTCGTACGTGCACCTCACCGAGTTCTTCGGGCCGATGCTCGCGATCCTCCGGGCGCGCACGCTCGAGGAGGCGATCGAGATGCAGAACGCGGTCGACTACGGGCTGACCGCGGGCATCCACACGCTCGACTCCGACGAGCTCGCCACCTGGCTCGACACGGTCGAGGCGGGCAACCTCTACGTCAACCGCGGCATCACCGGCGCGATCGTGCAGCGCCAGCCGTTCGGCGGTTGGAAGCGCTCGGCCGTCGGCGCGGGCGCGAAGGCCGGCGGGCCGAACTACCTCTTCGGCCTCGGCGACTGGATGCCCGCGCGAGCGAGCGCCCAGAGCATGACCCTCCACCTGCGCGGCCTCGACGGCCGGGTCTCGACGCTCATCGAGCATGCGCAGCCCGCGCTGTCGTTCGAGGAGTTCGAGCTGCTGCGTCGCTCGGCGCTCTCGGACGCGATCGCCTACCGCGACGAGTACGGCGTCGCGCGCGACGTGACCGGGCTCGGGGTCGAGCGCAACGTGTTCCGGTACCGGCCGACGCCGGTCACCGTGCGCATCTCCGAGGGTGCGAGCCTCGGCGACGGCCTGCGCGTGATCGCGGCGGCCATGCTCGCGCGCTCGCCGATCGAGGTGTCGACGGCGACCGAGCTGCCCGCCGGGGTCGTGACCGTGCTGCACGCCGCCGAGCACCCGGTCGAGGTCGAATCGGATGCCGCGTGGCTCCAGCGGGCCCACCGCGGCGGGCTCGAGACCTCGCGCGTGCGCCTCGTGGGCGGCGACGCGTCGGCCCTGATGGGTGCCCTCGCCGGCACGCCCGACGTGGCGGTCTGGTCGCACGCGGTCACCCCGTCGGGCCGGGTCGAGCTGCTGCCGTTCCTGCACGAGCAGGCCGTGTCGATCACGAACCACCGCTTCGGCAACCCGACGACGATCTCCGACGGCGTGATCTAGCGCGTTCGCGCGACCTGCGGCGTTCCTCCCGCGTCGGCCAGTCTGCGTCGTGCGGGCCAGTCCTGCACGGCTGGCCGGAGCGACGCAGACTGGCCGTTGCGCAGGGGAACGCTGCTTGAGCGTCAGCGGTCGGCGCGGAGCGCGGCGCGGGCGTAGGCGAGGGCGGCGGCCTCGTCGACGCCGAGGGCGGCCATGCGGTCGGCGAAGGCGGTCGCCGCGAGCTGCGCCTGCTGCTCGGTCGGGTCGCCCGTCGCGGAGACGAACGTGCCGTTTCGCCCGCGCGTCTCGATGACCGCGTCGGACTCGAGCGCGCGGTACGCCTTCGCGACCGTGTTCACGGCGACGCCGACCTCGGCGGCCAGCGCGCGCACCGTGGGGAGCTTCGTGCCCGCGGCCAGTTCACCGGAGCGGACGGCGTCGCGCACCCGCATCCGGATCTGCTCGAACGGTGCCGTGGACGACTCCGGGTCGACGGTGATCGCGATCACGGGGCATCCGCTCGATTCTGCTTCGGCCGGTGCTGCACCGGTCAGTCGCGGGGCCGGTTGACCAAGCGCGAGAACACGATCGCGCTGCGCGTGTGGTCGACGTTGGGGGCGACGCGCAGGCGCTCGAGCGCGTCCTCGAGGCTCGTGATGTCGCGGGCGCGCATCTGCACGATCGCGTCGGCGCTGCCGGTGACCGTGCCGGCGTAGACGACCTCGGGCACGTTCTGCAGGATGCGCTGGAGCTCCTCGGGCGCGACCGTGCCGCGGCAGAACAGCTCGACGTACGCCTCGGTGCTCATGCCGTCGACCGTCGGGTCGACCTGGATCGTGAATGCCCGGATCACGCCGTCGGCGACGAGTCGGTCGACGCGGCGCTTCACGGCCGAGGCGGACAACCCGACGGTCGAGCCGATGTCGCCGTAGCTCGCGCGGGCGTTCTCGCGCAGGAGGTCGAGGATGCTGCGGTCGAGGTTGTCCATGCGTTCGGAGTGTAGGGCGGATCGTTGCGTCGCGGGACCCCCGTGCGCTGCATTCGATGCGCTCGTGATCGAATCGATGCGGAATGCGCCGCCGGAGTCGGATCCAGAACGACTCCTCCACAGGTGCTGGAGTTCGCGATCCGTGTGTCAATCGTTCATTGACAATTCGCGGGAAGGTTCGTCAACATTACATTGACGGCGTGGAGATCAGATCGAGCGCGCGGAAGCACGGCATCGTCGATTCGGATATCCGACATGCGATCAGGCATCCACGTGTGTACCGAGAGGTGGAACGAGATGGCGAGTTGCAGATACTCGTGCTCGGCCCAGCGCGGGACGGGCGCTTCCTCGAGATCGTGCTCGTGCCCGCGCGTGACCCAGTGCGTGTCATCCACGCCGATGTGCTCCGCCCGAGATGGTACGACCTGCTCTGAGAGGTGATCAGCATGACGAAGACGAAGGCCAGCACGGAGGAGTGGCTCGACGAGCTCCGGCTCGAGAAGTCGGACATGCGCGACGGCGCGCACCTCGCGCGGATCGGCGTCGCGCTCGACGCGATCGATGCGGCGGAGCGGGAACTCGTCGCCGCTGTCGCGGCGGCCCACGCGGCCGGCGACTCGTGGGCGGCTATCGGTGCGGTGCTCGGCACGAGTAGGCAGGCAGCGCATCGTCGGTTCGCGGCGCTCATCGACACGCAGCGCTGAGCGGCGACGGCAGCGAGCGGATGCCGCTGGGCGCGCGCCGGCCGCGAGGCATCCGCTCGCCGTTCTCCCCAGTTCTCGAATCGATTCGGTGATCGCGCGCGGTCGGCCTAGCGTGGAGTCATGCTTACTGACACTCCGGTGCGCCTCGGCGTGCAACTCCACCCCCAGCACACGACGGCCCAGCACATGCGCGACGCGGTGATGCGTTGCGAGGACCTCGGCGTCGACATCGTCTTCAACTGGGACCACTTCTACCCGCTCTACGGCGAGCCCGACGGCGAGCACTTCGAGTCGTGGACGCTGCTCGCGGCCTGGGCCGAGCAGACCGAGCGCGTCGAGCTCGGTGCGCTCGTGAACTGCAACAGCTACCGCAACCCCGACCTGCAGGCCGACATGGCCCGCACGATCGACCACATCAGCGCCAAGGGCGGCGAGGGTCGGTTCATCTTCGGCACCGGGTCGGGCTGGTTCGAGCGCGACTACGACGAGTACGGCTACGACTTCGGCACCGTCGGCTCGCGCCTGGACGACCTCGCCGAGGCCCTGCCGCGCATCGAGGCGCGCTGGGCGAAGCTGAACCCGGCGCCGACGCGCGACATCCCCGTGCTCATCGGCGGCAAGGGCGAGCAGAAGACGCTGAAGCTCGTCGCCAAGCACGCCGACGTCTGGCACAGCTTCGTCAAGCCCGAGGAGATCGCGCACAAGGTGTCGGTCATCGACGCGTGGGGCGAGAAGGTCGGGCGCGACACCTCGAACATCGTCGTGTCGAACGAGCTCGCGCGGGCCGACGACGAGAAGGCGGACGCGTACTACGACGCCGGCGTGCGCATGTTCACGCTCGGCCTCAACGGCCCCGACTACGACATGGTCCAGGTCTCGCGCTGGCTGGCCTGGCGCGACGCCAAGAACTCCTGACACCGGGGCGCTGAGGCGCACGGATGCTGCGTGCCGACGCTGAGCACGCAGCATCCGTGCGCCTCAATCGGTATCGCGCAGCGCGTGGGCGTGTGACACTGGAAACGGCGTCCCGCACCGCCTGCGGGGCTCGAGGAGAGTGACCTGGTCCGCCGACACCCATGCGGCGCGTGCCGCGGCTGCCGGTCCTCGTCGGCTCGTCGCACCGCCGCCGACGAGTGAAGGAGGCGCGATGACCATCGTGACCGATCAGACCGAGCAGCAGACCGAGACCCGCCCGACCGCCGACCGTCCCGAGCGCACCGCCGTGCGCAAGTCGGTGCTGATGTGCCGCCCCGACCACTTCACCGTGGTCTACCGCATCAACCCGTGGATGAACCCCGCGCTGCCGACCGACACGAGCCTCGCGGTGCAGCAGTGGGAGGCGCTCTACGAGACGTACCTGCGGCTCGGGTACGACGTGCAGCTCATCGACCCCGTCGAGGGCCTGCCCGACATGGTCTACGCCGCGAACGGCGGCTTCGTGCTCGACGGCATCGCCTACGGCGCGAGCTTCACCCACCCCGAGCGGCAGGCCGAGGGCCCCGCGTACATGAACTGGTTCGATGCCGCGGGGTTCGACGTGCGCCGCCCGCTCGAGGTCAACGAGGGCGAGGGCGACTTCCTGCTCGTCGGGGACGCGATCCTCGCGGGCACCGGGTTCCGCAGCGACTCGCGTTCGCACGACGAGATCGGTCGCGTGTTCGGCCGCGAGGTCGTGACCCTGCGCCTGGTCAACCCGAGCTTCTACCATCTCGACACCGCGCTCGCGGTGCTCGACCCGACGCCCGGCCGCGAGCACATCGCGTACCTGCCGAGCGCGTTCGACGAGGCGTCCCGCGCGGTGCTCGAGGCCCGCTACCCCGACGCGATCATCGTGTCGGAGGAGGACGCCGCGATCCTCGGCCTCAACTCGTTCAGCGACAACCGCAACGTCGTGATCGCCTCGCGCGCCACCGGCTTCGCCGAGCAGCTGCGCGCCCACGGCTACACCCCGATCGGCGTCGACCTCTCCGAGCTGCTGCTCGGCGGCGGCGGCGTCAAGTGCTGCACCCTGGAGCTGCGCCGATGACCACGACGACGGATGCCACCGAGACCGCGATCGCCCTCGAGGAGGCGCACGCGGCGCACAACTACCACCCGCTGCCGGTCGTCGTCGCCTCGGGCGAGGGCGCCTGGGTCACGGACGTCGAGGGGCGACGCTACCTCGACTGCCTCGCCGCGTACTCGGCGGTGAACTTCGGGCACGGGCATCCGCAGCTCCTCGCCGCCGCGCACGCGCAGCTCGACCGCATCACGCTCACGAGCCGCGCGTTCCACAACGACCGGCTCGGGCCGTTCGTGACCGAGCTCGCCGAGCTCGTCGGCATGGACATGGTGCTGCCGATGAACACGGGCGCCGAGGCGGTCGAGTCGGCCATCAAGGTCGCGCGCGCCTGGGGGTACCGGGTCAAGGGCGTGGCGCCGGATGCCGCGAACATCGTCGTCATGGCCGGAAACTTCCACGGCCGCACCACCACGATCGTCTCGTTCAGCGACGACCCCGACGCACGCGCCGACTTCGGTCCGTTCACGCCGGGCTTCCGGGCGGTGCCGTACGGCGACGCCGACGCGGCGGCCGACGCGATCGACGAGAACACCGTGGCGGTGCTCGTCGAGCCGATCCAGGGCGAGGCGGGCATCGTCGTGCCGCCGGCCGACTTCCTGCCGCGGGTGCGCGCGCTGTGCGACGCGCGCAACGTGCTGCTCATCGCCGACGAGATCCAGTCGGGTCTCGGCCGCACGGGCTCGACGCTCGCGTGCGACCTGGTCGACGTGCGGCCCGACCTCGTGACGCTCGGCAAGGCGCTCGGCGGCGGCATCGTGCCGGTGTCTGCGGTCGTCGGCAGTGCCGACGTGATCGGCGTGCTGCGTCCCGGCGAGCACGGCTCGACGTTCGGCGGCAACCCGCTGGCCGCCGCCGTGGGACTCGAGGTCGTGCGCATGCTCGCGAGCGGCGAGCCCCAGGCCCGGGCGCGCGAGCTGGGTGCGCGCCTGCGCGCGCGGCTCGATGCCCTCGTCGGTCGGGGTGTGGTCGCCGTGCGCGGCGCCGGGCTCTGGGCCGGCATCGACATCGACCCCGCGCTCGGCACGGGCCGCGAGGTCTGCGAGGCGCTCATGCGCCGCGGCGTGCTGGCGAAGGACACCCACGGCTCCACGATCCGGCTCGCGCCGCCGATCGTCGTCGAGGCATCCGACCTCGACTGGGCCGTCGACCAGCTGGAGGCCGTGCTCGCCGAGCGCGCCACCCGCTGACGGTCGAGCCGCTCAGCGGCGGGCGTCGGTCATGCGCGTCGCGACGACGGCGAGCACGAGGAAGGTCGACGTCGAGCCGATCAGCACCACGAGCGGGAGCGCCCAGCCCGCGGTCGCGGCGTGCATGGCGCCGAGCAGCGGCGGGCTGAGCGCCGCCAGCAGGTAGCCGACGCCCTGCACGATCGCCGACATGCCGCCCGCCTCGCGGTCGCTCCGCGCATGGCGCACGACGACGGTGAAGATCACCACGAAGCCGCCGCCCTGCGCGATGCCGCCGAGGAACTCCCAGAGCAGGTACGCCTCGGGCGCGACGAGCAGGCCGATCGGCAGGGTCATCCAGAGCGCCCCGATGAGCGCGGCCGGCACCCACTGGGGCGTGCGGGCGCCGAGCAGCGGCACCCCGAGCGCGCCGACGATGGCCGCGACCTGGAACACCGACGAGGCCGCGCCGGCGGCGACCTCGCCGATGCCGCGGAGGTCGGCGAGCATCGTCGGCAGCCAGCTCGTGACCCCGTAGTAGCCCCACGCCTGCGCCGCGAAGGCGGCGGTCAGCAGCCAGGTCAGCGGGTTGCGCCACGCCGAGTCGGATGCCCCGGGGCCGGCGCGGTCGTCGACCACCGCGATCCCGCCGGTCAGCAGCTCCGCCGTCGTGAGCGCCGGTTCCGGTTCGGGTGCGTCGTCGCGCCGTCGCCGACGCAGGTAGGCGCCCCAGACGACCAGCGCCGCGAGCACGAACACGCCCCACGCGGCCGTCGCGAGTCGCCAGCCCACCAGGTCCGCGAGCGGCGCCGTCGCGAGCGACGTGATCATCGTGCCCACGTTGAGCATCGCCGTGTAGACGCCGGTCACGAGCGGGGCCCGGTCGGGCGGCACGTCCCGCCGGATCACCACGGGCATGACCACGTTGCCGATCGTGATCGCCGCGCCGATCACGACCATGCCCGCGAACGCCGTCGGTGCGCCGTCGGCCGACCGCAGGATCGTGCCGGCGAGCACGCCGAGCAGGGCGATGACCACGGCGCGCTCCGCCCCGCTCAGCCGGATGACGAGCGCGGCCAGCGGCGTGGCGAGCGAGAAGCACAGCACCGCGAGCGTCGTGAGCAGGCCCGCCGTGGCCGGTGTCAGGCCGAGTTCGGCCTCGATGCGCTCGAGCACCGGGGCGAGCGCGACGATGGGCGCGCGCAGGTTGAGCGCGACGAGCATGATGCCCGCCGTGAGCAGCCACGGGAACGCGCGGGCCGCGGAGTCCCGGGATGGAGGTGTCACTGCGCTCGATCGTACGCGGTGCCGCGGGTGCGGCGCCGGGCCCGCGGCATCCGTCGCCCTCGCACTCGACCGGAGCGGCGCGCGGGCATACGATGACGCCATGAGCGACGACGTCGCGAAGCCGGCGCCGGGGGACGCGAGTCCGTCGGAGGGGGAGCCGAGACTGCCGGGGGTCGGCGCGAAGGACGACCACGGGTTCTTCGGCCAGCCTCGTGCGCTCGCCAACATCTTCGGCGTGGAGATGTGGGAGCGGTTCAGCTTCTACGGCATGCAGGGCATCCTGCTCCTCTACCTCTACTACTCCGCGTCCGAGGGCGGCCTCGGCATGGAGCAGTCCACGGCCGCCGGCATCGTGGGCGCGTACGGCGGCGCGGTCTACCTCTCGACGGTGCTCGGCGCGTGGATCGCCGACCGGCTCTTCGGCTCCGAGCGCGTGCTCTTCTGGAGCGCCGTCGTCATCATGCTCGGACACATCGCGCTCGCCCTCCTGCCCGGGTTCTGGGGCGTCGGCGTCGGGCTGATCCTCGTGGCGCTGGGCAGCGGCGGGCTGAAGGCGAACGCCACCGCCGTCGTCGGCACGCTCTACCGTCCGGACGACCCGCGCCGCGACGCGGGCTTCTCGCTGTTCTACCTCGGCATCAACCTGGGCGCGTTCCTCGGTCCGCTGCTCACGGGGCTGCTGCAGTCGAACCTCGGCTTCCACTGGGGCTTCGGCCTCGCCGCGGTCGGCATGGCGATCGGGCTCATCCAGTACTCGTTCGGCCGCCGTCGCATCCCCGACGTCGCCCGCGAGGTCCCCAACCCGCTCCCGCGCGATCGCCGCATCATCGCCGCGGTCATCGCCGCGGTCGCGATCGTGCTGATCGGCGTCGGCGTGCTGCTCGGGCTGATCACCGCCGACAACCTCGTCACCCTCGTGATCGCCGGCACCGTGATCGCCGCGATCGCGTACTTCGCCGTGATCCTCACGTCGCAGCGCATCACGAGCCTCGAACGCTCGCGCGTGTACGGCTTCATCCCGCTGTTCATCACGAGCGTCGGGTTCTGGTCGCTGTACCAGCAGCAGTTCACGGTGCTCACGATCTACTCCGACGAGCAGCTCGACCGCCACATCCTCGGCTGGGAGATGCCGGTGCCGTGGGTGCAGGCGATCAACCCGATCTTCATCATCATCCTGTCGGGGGTGTTCGCCGCGCTCTGGACGAAGCTCGGCACGCGTCAGCCGTCGACCCCGGTGAAGTTCGCCGTCGGCACGATCGTGATGGGCGTGGCGTTCCTGCTCTTCCTACCGTTCGCCGACGGCGGGAAGAACTCGACGCCGCTGCTGTGGATGGTGCTCATCCTCTTCACCTTCACCGTTGCGGAGCTGCTGCTGTCGCCGGTCGGGCTGTCGGTCGCGACGAAGCTCGCACCCGCGATCTTCCGCACCCAGATGGTGGCGCTGTTCTTCCTGTCGATCGCGCTCGGCACCTCGATCGCCGGCCTGCTCGCCGAGTTCTACACGAGCGTGAACGAGGCGACCTACTTCGGCGTGCTCGGTGCGATCGCCATCGCCATCGGGGCCTCGCTCTTCCTGGCCGTGCGGCCCGTGCTCGCCCTCATGCGCGGCGTCCGCTGACGGCCGCGGAGGTTAGGATGCCGGGATGACCGTCCCGCTCGTGGTGATCCCCACCTACGACGAGCGCGACAACCTCGGGCCGATCATCGCGCGCGTCCGCACCGCCGTGCCGGAGGCATCCGTGCTCGTCGTCGACGACGCCTCGCCCGACGGCACCGGCGAGGTCGCCGACGGCATCGCGTCGCGCGACGACGCCGTGCACGTGCTGCACCGGCCGGGCAAGCAGGGGCTCGGCGCCGCCTACCTCGAGGCGTTCGACTGGGCGCTCGCCCACGGCCACGACCCGATCGTCCAGCTGGACGCCGACGGCTCGCACCTGCCCGAGGAACTGCCGCGCCTGCTGGCACGGCTCGATCGGGCGGATGCCGACCAGGCCGCACCCGACCTCGTCGTGGGCTCGCGCTGGGTCGACGGCGGCTCCGTCGAGAACTGGCCCGTGCACCGCCAGGTGATCTCCCGGCTGGGCAGCGCCTACGCGCACCTCGTGCTGCGCCTGCCGGCGCGCGACGCGACCGCGGGGTTCCGCGTCTTCCGTGCCGACGCCCTCCGCGCCATCGACCTCGCCGACGTGCACACGCGCGGCTACGGGTTCCAGGTGGACGTGCTCTGGCACGCGCACCGTGCCGGCCTCGTCGTGGTCGAGGAGCCGGTGCGGTTCGTGGAGCGCGAGCGGGGCGCGTCGAAGATGAGCCTCGGCATCGCCGTCGAGGCGGCGGCCCGGGTGACCTGGTGGGCGATCCGCGCGCCGTGGACGCGGCGACCGCCCCACCTCGCTCGCCGGGCGGGCGATGCGTCAGACCGCGAGGTGCAGCGGGTCGGCGAGCAGCCGCGACCTGGCGGTGGCGAACCCGCCGAGTAGGGCGGCGTCGGGTCCCGCGGCGCCCGCGAGCACGAGCGGCGCCTGTTCGGCGTCGGACGCCAGGAACCCGTCGGTCGTGACCGCGTCGGCGATGTCGCCCACGAGGTCGGCCCAGTAGCCGCCCACCACGATGACCTCGGGGTCGAGCGCGGCGTCGAGGGCGCGCAGCGCGCGGCCGATCCAGAGCACCGCGTCGTTCCACGACCACACCGCGGGCTGGTCGTTCGCGGCGATCCGCTCGCGCAGCTCCTCGAGCGCCGTCTGGAGCCCGTGCTCGCGGCGCAGCTCCGTGAGGCCGGCCCGGTCGAGCACGATCTCGGGGCCGGCGATCGTCACGAGGCATCCGAGTTGCCCGCATCGGCACGGCACCCCGGTGGGGTCGATCGCGACGTGCCCGATTGAGCCCGCCGACCCGTGCGCGCCGGGGACCGGCTCGCCGTCGACGACGACCGCGCCGCCCATGCCGCTGTGGCCGGAGATGTAGAGGAAGTCGCCGAGGTCGTCGAGCGCGTCCAGCTCGGCCCGGGCCGCGGCGGTGCCCTCGCCGAGCAGCGCGAGCCCGTTCGGCAGCGTCGGCTCGAGCTCGCTCAGCCGCGGCAGGCGCTCACGCAGCCCCGCGAGCACGTCGACGTCGCGCCAGCCGAGCTCGTGGTCGACCCGCACGACCGCCGGGTCGCCGCCCACCACGCCGGGCACGATCACCGACACCGCTCCGATGCGCCGGTCGCGGCTGTCCGCCCCGCCGATCGCGGCGTCGAGCACCGGTGCGAGCACGTCGAGCACCGTGTCCGGGTCCTCGAGCGGCCCGCCGTGGCGGGCGGTGAACCGGGCGAGCTCCTCCCCGGAGATGCCGTGCAGCACGGCGACGGCCGCGTCGGCGTCGGTGCGGGCCGTGACGATGGCGAGGTCGTCGGTCGCGAGCCGCAGCACGGTGCGCGGCCGCCCGCCGCCGTCGCCGCCGACCGTCGCCTCGCGCACGACGCCGGCGTCGATGAGCGTCGACGCGAGCGTGCGGATCGACCCCCTCGCGAGCCCGGTGCCGCGCGACAGCTCGGTGCGCGACGCGGGTCCCGCGGTCGCGAGCCGCCCCACGACCAGTGCGAGGTTCCGCGTGCGCGTGTCGGGATCCGCCATGCGAGCGGCGTGCGCGGTGTCCCCGGTCCGTTCCCCTCGGATCATGTCGCCAGCATGGCACAGGCCGCAGGCGCGTGCGTATGCCCCTAACGGGTGTCGTCGGCGCCCGGTGCGGCCAGCAGCGCGACCAGGTAGTCGAGGTGCGCGGCCATGTCGAGCTCCGGCTCGAGCAGCCACTGGATCTGCAGGCCGTCGGCCGCGGCGGCGAGCAGCGCGGCGGCGCGGTCGGGATCGACGTGGGCGCCGAGCTCGCCGGCGTCGATGCGCGAGCGGAGCAGCTCGGCCATCATCGAGCGGAAGAGCCGGTAGCGCTCGACGAAGTAGTCGTGGGCGGGATGCGCCGGGTCGGCCGCCTCGATCGAGAGCTGCGCGTACAGCTGCACCAGGCCGGGCACCGACGCGTTGCCGCGCACGACGTCGACGAAGCCGGTGAGGGGCGCGCCGCGGTACGACCCCGCGGCCGCCTCGTCGCGCCGGTCGCGCGTGCGGAGCACCTCGACGAAGAGGTCCTCCTTGGTGCCGAAGTAGTGCAGCAGACCTGCCTGGCTGAGCCCGACGGCGTCGGCGAGCTCCTTCACGGATGCGCCGCGATAGCCGTTGCGCGCGATCACGTCGAGCGCCGTGGAGAGGATCTCCTCGCGCTTCGCGATGCCCTTGGCGTACGAGCCCCTGCGTGCCATGCGCTCGATCGTAGCCGTCGAGCGCGCCGGGCATGAAAACCGAGCGAGCACTTGAAAATGAAACGCGAACGATCTATGGTTTCTCATACCGCGTCGTCGCGCCCCGCGTCGTGCGACCGGTCACCAGGACGAAGGAGCACGATGACCGACACGCTGAACCGCCCCGCCGCCGACCGCGAGGTGCGCGTGGCCGACCTCACCCTCGAGGAGAAGGCCTCCCTCACGAGCGGCGCGAGCTTCTGGACCACCGAGCCGATCGAGCGGGTGGGCCTGCCCGGCATCATGCTCACCGACGGCCCGCACGGCGTGCGCAAGCAGCGCGCCGGCGCCGACCACCTCGGCATCGCCGACAGCGTGCCGGCCACCTGCTTCCCGCCCGCCGTCGCCCTCGGGTCGTCGTTCGACCCCGAGCTGCTCGAGCGGGTCGGCGTCGCCCTGGGCGAGGAGTCGCTCGCCGAGGACGTCGGCGTGCTGCTCGGCCCGGGCATCAACATCAAGCGCTCGCCGCTCTGCGGCCGCAACTTCGAGTACCTCTCCGAGGACCCGATCGTGTCGGGCGTCATGGGCACCGCGCTCGTGCGCGGCCTGCAGTCGCAGGGCGTCGGCGCCTCGCTCAAGCACTTCGCCGCGAACAACCAGGAGGCCGACCGCATGCGCGTCTCGGCCGACGTCGACGAGCGCCCGCTGCGCGAGATCTACCTCCGCGGGTTCCAGCGCGTCGTGCAGGACGCCCAGCCCTGGACCGTCATGTGCTCCTACAACCGGCTCAACGGCGTCTACACCTCCGAGGACCCGTGGCTGCTCACGAGCGTGCTGCGCGACGAGTGGGGCTTCGAGGGCCTCGTCGTCTCCGACTGGGGCGCCGTCAACCACCGCGTCACCGGCCTGGTCGCCGGCCTCGACCTCGAGATGCCGTCGAGCGACGGCCGCACCGACGCCGAGCTCGTGGCCGCCGTGCGCGCCGGCGAGCTCGACGAGGCCGCGCTCGACGTCGCCGTGCGGCGCAACCTCGACCTCGTGCACAAGGCGGTCGCGGCAGCGAGGCCGGATGCCACGTACGACGTCGACGCCCACCATGCGCTCGCCCGCGAGGTCGCGGCCGCGAGCATCGTGCTGCTGCGCAACGAGGGCGGCGCGCTGCCGCTGGAGCCCGGGGCATCCGTCGCCGTCGTCGGCGAGCTCGCGCGCACCCCGCGCTACCAAGGCGCCGGCTCGTCGCTCATCAACCCGCACCGCCTCGACAACGCGCTCGACGAGATCCGCGCGGTCGCGGGTGCCGAGGTGCCGTTCGCGGCCGGGTACTCCGCCGACGGCACGGCCGACGCCGCGCTCGCGGACCAGGCCGTCGCCGCCGCATCCGCAGCCGGCACCGTGCTGCTGTTCCTCGGCGTGCCCGCCGAGCTCGAGTCGGAGGGCTTCGACCGCGACGACATCGAGCTGCCCGCCGCGCAGCTCGAGCTCGCCGACCGGGTGATCGCGGCCAACCCGAACACGGTCGTCGTGCTCTCGAACGGCGGCGTCGTGCGCCTGCCCTTCGCCGACCGCGTGCCGGCGATCGTCGAGGGCTGGCTGCTCGGCCAGGCCGGCGGCGGCGCGGTCGCCGACGTGCTCTACGGCCGCGTCAACCCGTCGGGCCGGCTCGCCGAGACGATCCCGCACCGCCTCGAGGACAGCCCGGCGTTCCTCGACTTCCCCGGCGAGCACTCCCGCGTGCGCTACGGCGAGGGCCTGTTCGTCGGCTACCGCTGGTACGACGCCCGCGCGATCGACGTGGCGTACCCGTTCGGGCACGGCCTCTCGTACACGGACTTCGAGTACGCGGATGCCTCGGCCGAGGCCACGGCCGACGGCATCGACGTGCGCGTGACCGTGACCAACACGGGCGACCGCGACGGCGCCGAGGTCGTGCAGGTCTACTCGGCGCTGCCCGGGTCGTCGGTGGTGCGCGCGCCGCGCGAGCTGAAGGGCTTCGCGAAGGTGTCCGTGCCCGCGGGCGAGTCCCGCGTCGCGCGCGTGCACCTGCGCCGGGACGACCTCGCGTACTGGGACACGCGCGCGGACGCCTGGATCGTCGAGGGCGGCGCGTACGAGCTGTCGATCGGCGCGTCGAGCCGCGACCTCCGCGCGACGGTGTCGGTGGACGTGGCGGGCGACGACGTGCGCGTGCCGCTCAGCATGCACTCGTCGATCGGCGAGGTCGTCGAGGACCCGATCGCCGGGCCCGTCATCCGCCAGGCGCTCGCCGCCGAGGGCTCGTTCATGGCCGACCCCGCCATGTTCAAGATGCTCGCGTCGTTCCCGATCGGCCGGCTCACGTCGTTCCCGAACATGCCGCTCGACCGCGACGAGGTCGAGCGCGTGCTCGCCGAGGCGAACGCGCGGTCGTAGCGTCCGCCGAGGTCGTCGTCGGCGACTCAGTCGAAGTCGACGACCTCGCGCAGGAACCGGTCGAGCTCGGCGGCCATGTCCACGCCCTCCGGGTCGAGCAGCCACTGCACCTGCAGGCCGTCCATGACCGCGACCGCCTGGCGGGCGGCCGACCCTGGGGTCGTGCCGTCGCGGAGTCGGCCGAGCTCGCGGCATCCGTCGAATGCCCGCTCGAGCCGGCCGACGGTGTCGGCGTAGCGCGTCACGAAGTACGCATGGGCCGGATGCCCCGGGTCGGTGGCCTCCGCCGAGAGCGTGCAGTACAGGGCGACCACGCCCGGCACCGACGCGTTGTAGCGGGCGAGCTCGACCAGGCCGCGGAGGGTGGCGAGCGGATCGGCGTCGTCGGTGCCGAGCACGTCGATCGACCGCTGGTCGCGGTGCTCGAGCACGGCCGCGAGCAGCGCGCTCTTGGTGGGGAAGTGGTGCAGCAGTCCGGCCTCGCTCATGCCGACCGCCGTCGCGATGTCGCGGATGGAGCCCGAGCGGTAGCCGCCGCGGGCGAACACGTCGAGCGCGGCGTCGAGGATCGCGGCGCGCGTGCGCTTCGTCTTCGCGTACGGCCCGCGCTTGCGCCCCGTCGCGGCGACCTGCTCGGTCATGCCCGTGCCTCCCGCATCCGTTCGCAGACGAGCGTACCGGTGCCGGTCGACCATGCCCGGTTCCCAGACCCGTCGATTCCCTGCGCTCTGAGCGCTGAGAACGCAGGAATTCGACGGGTCTCGGCGTCAGGCGGCGGGTTCGACGCGGAGGGTGGTCGCGACCGCGGACGGGGCGACCATGGCGCGCGTGGGGCCGGTGTCGCCGTACTTCGCGAAGTAGGCGGCATCGACGTCCTCGTCGTGCGCGTCGTCGGGGATGTACGTGACATCGCGGGTCTGCCCGCCCCAGCTGACGGCACCGGCGAGGTTGCGCAGCACGCCCTTGTACCACTGACCGTCGGCGCCCTTGTAGGAACGCACGTACAGCGCGCCGTCGACGACGACGTGCCAGACGATCGTGAGGGTGCGCAGCGAGCCGTCCTGCTTCCGGCCGGCGACGCGGATCTCCTGCGTGCGGTCGAGCGAGTCGAGTTCATCGGGGGTCCACGTGGGCATGGTGCTTCCTCTCGTCATGGACGTCGCCTCCCACTCTGCGGCATCGGCCGCGCCGGCGACAGGCCCTGGCGGTACCTGTCTCGTCAGGGACTCCCACGCCCGCGCGCGGCGGGGTCGAATGGCTGAGGTCGCGGGTCCTTGCCCGTGGCGGAACCACTCAGAAGGAGAACGAGACACCTCATGAAGGCCACGTTCCTGTACGGCGCCGGCGACGTCCGCGTCGAGACGGTGCCCGACCCCGTCATCCAGCAGCCCACCGACGCCATCGTCCGCACCGTTCGCGCCTGCGTCTGCGGCAGCGACCTGCACCCCTACCACTCGATGCCGCACTCCGAGCACGGCAACCCGATGGGCCACGAGCTGATCGGCGTCGTCGAGGAGGTCGGCGCGGCCGTCACCTCGCTGCGGCCCGGCGACTTCGTCATCGCCCCGTTCGCGTTCCAGGACAACACCTGCGCGTTCTGCCGCGAGGGCTTCCAGACCTCGTGCCCGCACGGCGGCTGGTACGGCACCCCGCAGACGGGCGGCCTCCAGGCCGAGCTCGCGCGCATTCCGCAGGCCGACGGCTCGCTCGTGAAGGTGCCCGACGTCGACCCCGCGGGCGCCGACCCGAGCCTGCTCGCCTCACTGCTCACGCTCTCGGACGTGTACCTCACCGGCTACCACGCCGCGCACATGGGCCGCGTCGAGCCCGGCAGGACCGTCACCGTGATCGGCGACGGCGCGGTCGGCCTCTCGGCCGTGCTCGCGTCGCGCACCATGGGCGCCGAGCGCATCATCCTGATGGGTCGCCACACCTCGCGCACCGATCTCGGCCGCGAGTGGGGCGCCACCGACGTGGTCGCCGAGCGCGGCGCCGAGGGCATCGCGAAGGTCATGGACCTGACCGGCGGCGAGGGCAGCCACGTCGTGCTCGAGGCGGTCGGCCACATGCCGGCGTACGAGCAGTCCTACGGCGTCGTCCGCCCGGGTGGCGTCATCTCCCGCGTCGGCGTGCCGCAGTACGAGGAGGCGCCGATCGGGTTCGGCTCGCTGTTCGGCAAGAACGCGACGCTGACCGGCGGCCCCGCGCCCGTGCGCGCCTACCTCGAGCCGGCCATCCGCCAGGTGCTCGAGGGCGAGATCGACCCGGGTCGCGTGTTCGACCGTTCGGTCGGCATCGACGACGTGCCCGCGGGCTACGCGGCGATGGACGCGCGCGAGGCGCTGAAGGTGATGGTCGAGTTCTGATGGACCCGGCGCAGTTCGAATCCCACGAAGGAGCGACGACATGAGTACACGGATGCAGCCCAAGGGCGCGACGATAAAGGGACCCGAGCAGTGGTTCACCGGCGACGTCTACTTCAACCCCTACTACATGGGGAAGCCGCCGTCGCGGACGCGGGTCAACCTCGTGCGCTTCACGCCCGGGGCGCGCACCGCCTGGCACCGGCACGCCGTCGGCCAGACCCTGCACGTGACGGAGGGCATCGGCTGGGTGCAGTCGCGCGGCGAGGAGCCGATCGAGCTGCACCCGGGCGACACGGTGTACACGCCGCCCGGGGAGTGGCACTGGCACGGCGCGGCATCCGACGGCTTCATGTGCCACCTCGCCGTGTGGGAGGCGCCCGAGCCGGGCTCGGCCGAGCCCGAGACCGTCTGGGGCGACCACGTGTCGACCGACGAGTACCCCTCGGCCTGACCGGGCCGCCGATGTGACGAGATGTCGGATGCCTCGGGCGACACGCCGGCCCCGCGCCGTGACACGCCGTCGCCGCGGCGGGGCATCCGACATCTCGTCACGCACCTCGGCGTGGTCGCGCGGCCGCGATCAGGAGCCGGCGGCGGCCCGCTCCTGGGCGGCGAACTCCGCCTCGTGCGTCGCCGCCCAGGACGCGAGCATGCGCAGCCCGTCGGCCGAGGGCGATCCCGCCGGGGCGGTGTAGACGTTCAGCACCAGGCCCGGCTCGCTCGGCAGCTCCATCGACTCGTAGTTCAGGTCGAGGTCGCCGATCACCGGGTGGTGCAGGCGCTTCAGGCCGCTGCGGTGGAACTTCACGTCGCGCGACGCCCAACGCTCGCGGAACAGCTCGCTCTGCGTGGAGAGCTCGCCCACGAGCCGGATGAGCTCCGGGTCGTGCGGGTTGCGCCCCGCCTCGAGGCGCAGCATCGCCGCCGCGTCGTGCGTGATCTGGTCGTAGTCGCGCCACAGTTCGCGCGCGGCCGGGTTCAGGTAGGCGAACCGGGTGGTGTTCACGGGCCGGCGCGGGTCGTCGTAGACCTGCGAGTAGAGCGCGCGGGCGAGGCGGTTCGCCGCGATGATGTCGTGCCGGCCGTTGCGCACCCACGCCGGGGCGTCGGCGAACGCGTCCAGCACCTGCTGCACGGCGGGGCGCACGACGGGCCCTGCCTGGGAGGTGCGCGTCCGTCCCGGTCCCGCGGCACGGGCGAGGTCGTAGAGGTACTGTCGCTCGGCTTCGTCGAGCTGGAGCGTGCTGGCGAGCGCGTCGAGCACGCTCTCGGAGGCCCCCGCGAGGTTGCCGCGCTCGAGCCGCACGTAGTAGTCGACCGAGACGCCCGCGAGCATCGCGACCTCCTCGCGGCGGAGGCCCTTCACGCGCCGGTTGCCGCCGTAGGCGGGCAGGCCCGCCTGGTCGGGGGTGATGCGGGCGCGCCGGGAGCTCAGGAACTCCTTGATCTCGTCGCGCAGGTCGGCCATGACCCCACGGTATGCCCGTACGCCGCGCGCAGGGAGGCCCTGCGAGTGCCTGCCACGCGGCATCCGTCTGCCAAGACCCGTCGAAATGCTGCACTCTGAGCGCTCAGAGCGCAGGGAATCGACGGGTCTCGATGGTGCGCGCGCTGAGACCCGTCGAAATGCTGCACTCTGAGCGCTGGGAACGCAGGGAATCGACGGGTCTCGGGTCAGGAGGACTGCTCGCGCGAGGCGCGCAGCGCCTCCACGAGGGTCGCCGCGTCGTAGTGGCCCTTGTGGCGCTTCTCGCCGATGAAGAACGTGGGCGTCGAGTGCAGGTCCATGACCTCGGCGTCGAGCGCGTCGTCGGTGACGCGGTTCGCGACCTCGGTCGAGTTGAAGTCCTCGAGGAACCGTTCGGGGTCGAGCCCGAGCTGCTCCGCGTAGCCGCACAGGTCGTCGACCTCCAGGCGGTCCTGGTTCGCGAACAGCAGCTGCCCCATCTCGTAGAACGCGTCCTGCTTCGCGGCCGCCTCCGCGGCGCGCGCGGCGTCCACGGCGTGGTCGTGCACCTCGGTCAGCGGCAGGTGCCGCCAGACGTAGCGCAGGTCGTCGCCGAGCACCGACCGCACGTGGTCGATCGAACCCGTCGCGCGGCTGCAGAACGGGCACTCGAAGTCGCCGTACTCGACCAGCGTGAGCGGCGCGTCGACCGGGCCGCGGATGTGGTCGCGCTCGGGGTCGACGGGCCGCGCGAGCGTGCCGCCGACCGGCACGGGCGGCTGCAGCCGGTCGCTCACCCGGAAGACGACCCACGCCAGCAGGAAGGCGACTGCGGATGCCACGAGCACGCCGAATCTCGCCTCGGCCTGTGCGAGCGGGTCGTCGATCGCGATGTCGACGATGAACAGCGAGATGGTGAAGCCGATGCCCGACAGGGCCGCTCCGCCCGCGACGCGTGCGAGGGTGAGGCCCGGCGCCAGCGTGCCCAGTCCGGTCGCGCGGACGATCGCGGTCGTCGCGGTGATGCCGACGAACTTGCCCACCACGAGACCGGCGATGATGCCCCAGAACAGCAGCGAGCCGAGGGCCGCGCCGACGGTCTCGGCATCCAGGCGCACGCCCGCGTTCGCGAGGGCGAACAGCGGCAGCACGATGTACGTGACGTACGGCGAGTACGCCGTCTGCAGGCGCTCGTTCTCGGAGATCGAGGCGCGCAGGCTGCGGGTCGCCGCCGCCGCGTACTCGGAGCTGGGTGACTGGCGGAACGCGGTCGTGAGCTCCACCGCGCGCTCGACGTCGCGGCGGCGCGGCGGGAAGACCGGGATCATGAGCGCGATCGCCACGCCCGCGAGGGTCGGATGCACCCCGGACGCGTACATCGCGACCCAGGCGCCGATCGACAGCACGGCGTACGCCGGTCCGCGGCCGACGGGCAGGTAGCGCACGAGGAACACGCCGGCGAGGAACGCGATCGACAGCAGCAGGGGCCAGATCTGGATGTCGTCGCTGTAGAAGATCGCGATCGCGCCGAGCGCGCCGACATCGTCGACCACGGCCAGCGTGAGCAGGAAGATGCGCAGCCGCGCGGGGAACTTGGGGCCGATGACCGCCAGCGCGCCCACGAGGAACGCGGTGTCGGTCGAGATCACGGCGCCCCACGCGTGCGCCTGCTCGGTCGTGCCGGCCACGGCGAGGAAGAACAGGGCGGGGACGACCAGCCCCGCGACCGCGGCGATCACGGGCACCATCGCGCGGGAGCGGTCGGTGAGCTCGCCCAGGGTGATCTCGCGCTTGACCTCGAGGCCGATCGCGAAGAAGAACAGCGTCATGATGCCGTCGTTCACGAGGTGGCGCAGGCTGATGTGCGCCTCGAACGACCCCACGGCGAGCTCGATCTCGGTCGACCAGAACTCGTCGTAGGTCGCGCTCATCGGCGAGTTCGCCCAGGTGATGGCGACCAGCGTGGCGAGCAGGAGGAGGCCTGCGGCGGTGCGCTCGGACGAGCCCCCGCTGAACCGCGGTCGCCGTGACCGGCCGGGCCGGGCCGGGCGGTCGGGGCGCGACGGCGCGGTGCTGAGCTCGATCGGTTCGCCCATGCCCCGCCCTCCGCACGCCTGCGGACACGCTAGCGGGGTGCGCGCGTGTGAATCCACCCCGAACGCCGGCGCCTGTGGAGACGCGGGGCCGACTCCGTGGCCCTCGAGGGTGCACCGGTGCCAGACTGGAGCGGTACTCGCGCCGACCGCGCGCGTGCGGGGGAGGGGAGCAGGATGGCCGGCTCGAAGCGCACGAGCGAGCGTGTGTCCAAGCGTGCGAAGGCGAAGCGCAGGGAGTCGACGCGGAAGGCGCGGGCCGCGGCCGAGCGCGCTGCGCAGGCGTCGCGTCGAGCCCGGCGCGATGCGGCGGACGCCGCCGACCAGGCGGTGCAGGCCGCTCGCGAGGCATCCGCCTTTGCCGCGTCGCTCCCGAGGAAGGCGAGACGCCGTGTCGACGCCGCCGTCGCCCGCGCGACCGAGGTCGCACGCTCGGTGCGTCACGACGCCAAGGACGCGCCCGGTCGAGCCGCGAAGTCGGCGAGGAAGGCGAAGCGCCGCGTCGTGCGCTCCGCGGATCGCGCCGAGGCGCGCACGACCCGCGCCGCCAGGCGCATCCAGAAGCGCAACGCCGCCGCCAAGCGCAAGGCGCTCAAGCAGCGCCGCAAGCAGCTGAAGGCGGTGCAGAAGATGGCGAGCGCGGCATCGCTGTCGGTGACGACCGCGTCGCTCGCGACCCGGTCGAGCTCGCGGGCCGACTGACGCCGGGGGCGCCGGCCGGCCCGCGAGCCCCGAGGACTAGGAGCTCGACGAGTCGGTCGACGGTGTCGTGCCGGCCGTGCCCGTCGCCGTCGACGTGGTCGCCTTCTTGGCCGTGCGGGTGCCGGTGGACTTCGACGACGACTTCGCGGCCGTGGTCTTCGTGCCGGTCGCCTTCGTCGCGGTGGTCTTCGTCGCGGTCTTCGCGCCGCCCGACTTCGCCGCGCCCGTCGACCGGTTGGTGCGCACGGTGGCTGGCTTCGAGGCGGTCGCCTGCTCCGCGGCATCCGTCACCGTCTTGGCCACGGGCACCAGGCGCGACAGCTGGGTCACGTGCTGCGGGCCGAGCTCGTCGAGCGTCGAGACCTCGAGCAGCTTCATGGTGCGCTCGATCTCGGTGCGGAGGATCGAGATGGTCTTGTCGACGCCGCGGCGGCCGCCGGCCATGAGGCCGTAGAGGTACGCGCGGCCGATGAGCGTGAAGCGGGCGCCGAGCGCGATCGACGCGACGATGTCGGCGCCGTTCATGATGCCCGTGTCGAGGTGCACCTCCATGTCGTCGCCGACCTCGCGCACGACGTGCGGCAGCAGGTGGAACGGGATGGGCGCGCGGTCGAGCTGGCGGCCGCCGTGGTTCGAGAGCACGATGCCGTCGACGCCGCGGCCCGCGAGGAGCTTGGCGTCCTCGACGGTCTGCACGCCCTTGACGACGATCTTGCCCGGCCACATCTCGCGGATCACGTCGAGGTCGTCGAACGAGATCGTCGGGTCCATCGCCGAGTCGAGCAGCTCGCCCACGGTGCCGCCGGTCGACGACAGCGACGCGAACTCGAGCGGCGGGGTGGTGAGGAAATTGATCCACCACGCCGGGCGGGGGATCGCGTTGATCACCGTGCCGACCGTGAGCTGCGGCGGGATCGAGAAGCCGTTGCGCTTGTCGCGCAGACGGGCGCCGGCGACCGGGGTGTCGACGGTGAAGAACAGCGTGTCGAAGCCCGCGGCGGCGGCGCGGTGCACGAGGCCGTAGGAGATCTCGCGCTGGCGCATGACGTAGAGCTGGAACCAGTTGCGGCCGTTCGGGTTGGCGGCCTTGACGCCCTCGATCGAGGTCGTGCCGAGGGTCGACAGCGTGAACGGGATGCCCGCTGCGCCCGCGGCACCCGCGCCGGCCTCCTCGCCCTCGGTCTGCATGAGGCGCGTGAACCCGGTCGGCGCGATGCCGAACGGCAGGGCGCTGCGCTCACCGAGCACCTCGCGGCTCGTGTCGACGACCGGCACGTTGCGCAGGATCGACGGGTGGAACTCGACGTCCTGGAACGCCTGCCGCGCGCGGGCCAGCGAGAGCTCGCCCTCGGCGGCGCCCTCGGTGTAGTCGAACGGGGCCTTCGGCGTGCGGCGCTTGGCGATCGCGCGCAGGTCGGCGATCGTGAGCGCGGCGTCGAGGCGGCGGTCCGTGGGGTTCAGGGTCGGGGTCTTGAACCGCATGAGCTGCGCGAGCTCCTTGGGGTTCGGCATCTGTCGCTGCACCATGTGCGTCTTCCTTCGTGTGTCGGGTCGGTCGGTCAGGTCGCGGATGCCGCGGCGTGCGCCGGGTCCGCGGGTCGGTCGGGCACCTCGAGCAGGGACTCGGCGTAGTACCCGGTGATGTGGTCGCGGATGCGCGCCTCGGCATCGGCCGCGTCGCCGCGCTCGATGGCGTGCACGATCTCGCGGTGCTCGTCGCGCAGCCGGTCGGCCATCGCGCCCCAGTCGCGGATGTGCGGCACGCCCGCGAGCACGTACCCCTCGATCGCGCTGCGCAGGCCGGCCATCATCGCGGTGATGACCTGGTTGCCGGATGCCTCCGCCAGCGCCACGTGGAACTGCGCGTCGAGCACCAGGAACTCGTCGGGGTCGAGCCCCGGCGGCTCCATGGCGTCGAGGAGCTGCATCGCGTCGCCCAGGTCGTGGTCGTGCACCGCGGCGGCGAGTTCACCGGCGACGGATGCCTCGAGCAGGAGCCTCGCGCGCACGACGTCGTCGACCGGGAAGCCCTGTGCCGCGACCTGCAGGCGCATGAGCGCCGACATGCCGCCGCGCGGGGTCGCGACGATGATCGCGCCTGCGTTCGGGCCCGAGCCGGATCGCGTGCGGATGAGCCCCAGCACCTCGAGCACCCGGAACGCCTCGCGCACGCTCGAGCGGCCGACGCCGAGGTCGGTCGAGAGCTGGCGCTCGCCGGGGAGCCGGTCGCCGGGCTGCAGCGAGCCGTCGAGGAGCGCGCGCTCGACGTGCTCGAGCACGGACTTCCAGGCGCGGGGCGATTCTGCGTCGGGCACGGTGCCGGGCGTCGTCGTCACTGAGAGCTCCTCGTGTGTGGTCCGACCATGCTACACCGAGGTCAGACCACATGTCAGCCCCCTGGCGCCTGTGCGAGCCCCGTCTCGTACGCGATGATGACCGCCTGCACCCGATCGCGGGCGCCGAGCTTCGCGAGCACTCGACCGACGTGGGTCTTGACGGTCGTCTCCGACACGTACAGGTCGCGAGCGATCTCGCCGTTGGTGCGGCCGCGGGCGACGAGCGCGAGCACCTCGCGCTCGCGCTCGGTGAGGGCGGCGAGCGCGGACGAGTCGGCCGCCGCGCGCGGCCGGGCGACGAACGTCTCGATCATGCGGCGGGTCACCGCCGGGGCGAGCAGCGAGTCGCCGGCGTGCACGGCGCGGATGCCCGCCACGAGCAGCTCGGGCTGCACGTCCTTCAGGAGGAACCCGCTCGCACCCGCCTGCAGCGCGTCGTAGACGTACTCGTCGACGTCGAACGTGGTGAGCATCACGACGCGCCCCGTCGCGGCGGGGTCCTCGGCGATCGCGCGCGTCGCGGCGATGCCGTCCATCCGCGGCATGCGCACGTCCATGAGCACCACGTCGGGGGCGAGTGCCCGCGCCGCCTCGAGCGCCTGCGCCCCGTCGGCGACGTCGCCCACGACCTCGAGGTCGGGCTCGATCTCGAGGATCATCCGGAACCCGGTGCGCACGAGCGCCTGGTCGTCGGCGATGAGCACGCGGATCGGTGCGGCGTCCGGTCCGGCCGGCAGCACGGCCCCGGCGTTCATGCGGCCGGCCACGGGAGCTCGGCGCGCAGTTCGCAGCCGCCGTCGGGTCCCGGCCCGAAGCTCAGGTCTCCCTCGTGGAGCGTCACCCGCTCGCGCAGGCCGGTGAGCCCGGCGCCGAATCCTCCCGTATCGATCGGACCGACGCCGTCGTCCCGAACCCGGAGCGAGAGCGCGCGATCCCCGAAGTCCACGTCCACGTCGACCCGCGTCGCGCCGGTCGCGTGGCGCATGGCGTTCGTGAGCCCCTCCTGCACGACGCGGAACGCCGCGATGTCGAGCGCGATCGGGAGGTCCCGGGCGGCGCCCGTCGTGGTGACGGTGACGGGCAGGCCGGCCGCGGTGACCCGGTCGGCGACGCGGCCGACCGTGCCGAGGCCGGGCGGCGGCTCGCGGCTGGCCGCCTCGTCCGTGCGGAGCACCCCCACCAGTCGGCGCATCTCTGCGAGCGACTCCCGCCCGACCGCCTCCACCGCCTCGAGCGCGGTGCGCTCCGTCGCCTGGTCGGGGCGGAGCCGGCGGCGCACCGCGGCGGCCTGGACGGTCATCACGGACAGGCCGTGTCCGACCACGTCGTGCAGTTCGCGTGCGATGCGGTTGCGTTCCTCAGCGATCGCCCTCGACTCGCGCGCCGCGCGCTCGGCGCGCCGCTGCTCGCGCAGGGTCGCCGTGGTGCGCACGAGTGCGCCCACCAGCCATGCGATCACCCACGGCGCGAGCCAGACGAGGGCGAACAGCCGGTCCTCGAGGGTCGTGTTCAGTGGATCCGTCCAGGCCCAGCCCGCCCAGAGCACCGTGCCGACGAGGATGCCCCACAGCGAGGTCGGCATCGCGACCCAGCGCCCGACGGTGTAGATCGCGACGAGCGGCGCGAGCAGCAACGCGTAGCCCTCGGGGGCGCCCGCGAGCGCGAACTCCGCGAGCAGCACGATCGCGACCGCGGTGAGCACGGCGAGCGGCCGAGCACGACGGAAGACCAGCAGCACGGCAGCGAGCCCGTAGGCGAGGCCGCGGGCCCAGTCGGGCCCGGGCATGGTCATCGCGCCGATCCCGGCCCACGCCTCGAGCTGGCCGAGCACCAGCACGATCGCGGCGATCGCGATGTCGACGGGGTGGATCCGCGGCCTCACGTGGGGATGCTACGCCCGCCGCATCCGGCGGCACATCCTCCTGTGGGAGGACACGCCGGGTCCTTCCGGAGTCCACGCATCGCATCCGGCGGCACGACGACCGCGGGTGGCCTGCGTTCCTAGCCTCGGTGCCGACACCTCGTCGCACCACCGACCGACACGCACCGAGAAGGAGCACCGACATGACCACCGACACCCTCGCCTCCGAACGGCCGGACATCCGGCGGGTCGCGCCCGCGCACGCCCGCCTGATCGCGACCCTCGCATGGGTCTTCGCCGCGTTCGGCACCGTCGCCGGCCAGCTGCACGCCCTGAGCCGTGCCGCCTCGCACCCCGAGGACCTCGCATCGCCGCTGCTGGCCGCGTGGTCGGTTCCCTCGATGGACGCGCTGCGGCCCCTGCTCGACTGGGGCGACCCGCTCTTCGTGTACTGGACCTACGGGAAGATATGGCTGCCCGTGTGCCTCGCGTTCCTCGCCGCCGCCGTGCTCGCGTACCGGAGCCGCCGACCGGTGGGCGCGGAGCGCGTGCTCTGGCGCGTGCAGCTCGGCGCCTACGGCCTGCTCACGCTCGCGCTGACCGGCGACTACTACACGCCGTGGACCGACCTCTTCTTCCTCGTCGGCCTCGCGGCCGCACTCGTGATCGGCCTCGGCGGCGCGGCGCTCGGCATCGTGCTGCTGCGTCGCGGGTTCCGTCCGCGCACGACGGCGTGGTTGCTCATCGCGTTCCTCCCGGGGTTCTTCGTCATCACCGAGATCACGTCGATGGGCAGCGTCATGCTCCCCCTCATGTGGGGCTGGGCGCTCGCCGCGGAGTCCGTCGCCCGCCGCGCGACTCCCTGACTCGGGGAACCCCGCGCCGTCAGGTGCGCAGCACCACGTTCTCGGGCTCCTCGCCCGCGAGCAGGTGCGCGACCTGGCGGCGCACGAGCGCGGCCATGCGGGGGAGCATGGCGCTGGAGGCACCGCCCACGTGCGGGCTGATCAGCACGCTCGGTGCGGCGAAGAGCGGATGCCCGTCGGGCAGCGGCTCCGGATCCACGACGTCGAGCGCGAAGCGCAGCCGGTGCGCGTGCGCCAGGATCGCGTCGGTGTCGGCGACCGGCCCGCGGCCGACGTTCACGACGAGCGCGTCGTCGGGGAGCGCGGAGAGGAACGCGTCGTCGACGAGGCCACGCGTGGCGTCCGACAGCGGCAGTCCGACGATCACGATCTCGGCGTCGGGCAGCAGCTCGGGCAGCTCATCGATGCCGTGCACGCGCCCGCGGTCGCTCTCGCGCGCGCGGCTCGCGACGCGCGTCACGACCGCCTCGAACGGCAGCAGGCGGTCCTCGATCGCGACCCCCACGCCGCCGTAGCCCAGGAGCAGCACGCGCCGGTCGGCGAGGCTCGGCAGCGCCACCGGCGCCCAGCGCCCCTCGTCTGCGGCCCGGACGAATCGCGGGATGCCCCGCTGCGCCGCGAGCACGAGCGCCAGCGCCAGCTCGGCGGTCGAGGTCTCGTGCACGGTCGTCGCGTTGGCGAACACGTGCCCCGCCGGCAGCACGCCGGCGACGCCGTCGTACCCGATCGACTGGCTCTGCACGAGCCGCACGGGCACGCCCTCGAGCGCGCGCAGCACCGCGTTGCCGCCCATGTACGGCGGCACCACGAGGTCGAGCTCCGGTGCCGGCGGCGGGCCCTGGAAGTCCCACTCGAACACGTTCACGCCCTCGGGCAGTGGGCCGAGCGCGTCGCGCAGGGTCGCATCGGGCACGGTCACGGTGAGGGCTGCGTCGGTCACCCCGCCATTCTCCACGCCGTTCGTGCCGTGCGGCGCCCTAGCCCTTCTTCGGGCGGATGCGGACGCGGTGCGGAGGCGTCTCGTCGACCTCGACCACGCCGCCCCTCGACTTCAGGAAGTCGGTGAACGATCCGAAGCCGAGCCGGCGCTCCTGGAAGCCCGGATCCATCCGCAGCATCTGGTTCTTGACCGCGCCGGACTGCTGCCACTCGTCGTCGTTCTTCGCCCGCAGCAGCTCGAGCGCCTTGATCAGCAGGCGGCCGGGATGCCGGGTCGACGGCGTGGCTTCGGGCTCGGCATCGGATGCCCCCGAGTCGGCGTCCTCCGACGCGGACCCGCCCTTCTTCCTGCCGCCCGACGACCCCTTCGACGCGGCCTTCCCGCCGCCGGACTTCGCCGCCGCGGCGGCCTCCTCCTCGGCCGCCCGCTCGTCCTCCTCCACGTCCGCGTCGGTCTGCAGGAGTGCGTCGTAGTCGGCGAACTCGTCGCACGCGGCCGTCAGCGCGCGGCTCGTGCCGCCGGCGACGCCGATGCCGACGACGTAGCGGCTCAGTCGCTTGCAGCGCTGCGCGAGTGCGACGTAGTCCGAGTCGCCCGCGACGATCACCACGTGCGTCAGGTCGTCGAGCCGGAAGAGGTCCTCGACGGCGTCGACCGCGAGGCGGATGTCGGCGCCGTTCTTGGTCGCCGAGAGCGGGAACAGCTGCACGAGGTCGACCGCGCGGTCGATGAGCTGGCTGCGATAGCTCGCGTTCACCGGGTTCGACCAGTCCGCGTAGGCGCGCGCGACGGCGATCGTGCCGAAGGTCGCGGCGAAGTCGAGCACGGCGTCGACGTCGACCGTGGCGGCCTCGAGCTTCGTGGCGGTCTCGGCCTTGGCGGTCGAGGAGCGCCTGCCGGTGTCGCGCCGGTAGGACATGTCTCCGTGCAGCTGGTCGTACCGCGAGATGACGATGTTGTCGAAGTCGAGGTAGATGGCGACGCGGGGTTCCGCGGTGGTGGGCATGGCGGCCTTTCGTCGCGTGCGGTCTCGGACCCGAGCCTACGCGGGGAATACCCGTGGCGCGCGGACGTTGGCCTGAAGACGCACGTCGAACACCCGGAGGAGCTCCATGACCGAGACCGCGCAGGCCACCCGCATCCGCATCGCCGACACCGGGCTCGAGGTGTTCCCGCTGAACCTCGGCGGCAACGTCTTCGGCTGGACCGCCGACGTCGCGGAATCGGAGGCCGTGCTCGACGCCTTCGTCGCGGGCGGCGGCAACTTCGTCGACACGGCCGACGCGTACTCGGCCTGGGCGCCGGGCCACATCGGCGGCGAGAGCGAGACGGTCATCGGCGACTGGATGCGTGCCCGCGGCAACCGCGATGACGTCGTCATCGCGACCAAGGTGAGCCAGCACCCCGAATTCACGGGCCTCGCGGGCGACAACGTCCGCGCCGCGGCCGACGCGTCGCTGCAGCGCCTGGGCACCGACCGCATCGACCTCTACTACGCCCATTTCGACGACGCATCCGTGCCGCTCGAGGAGACCGTCGGCGCGCTCTCGGGCCTGGTCGACGCGGGCAAGGTGCGGGCGATCGGCATCTCGAACTACACGCCCGAGCGCATCGACGAGTGGTTCCAGGTGACCGAGGCGAACGGGTTCCACCGCGCCGCGGCGCTCCAGCCCCACTACAACCTCGTCGAGCGCGACTTCGAGCACGGGCTCCGGCAGCGCGCCGAGCGCGAGGGCCTCGCCGTCTTCGCCTACTTCTCGCTCGCCAAGGGCTTCCTCTCCGGCAAGTACCGGAGCGGGGCGGATGCCGCTGCGGCCGACGCCAGCCCGCGCGCCGCGGCCGCCTCGTCGTACCTCGACGACCGCGGCACCGCCGTGCTGGCCGCGCTCGACCGCATCGCGGCGGCGCACGGCGTGCCCGTGGCATCCGTCGCCCTCGCCTGGCTCCGCGTGCAGCCGACCGTGGTCGCGCCCATCGCGAGCGCGCGTCACGTCGACCAGCTGCCCGCGCTGCTCGCCTCGGCGACCCTCGAGCTGTCGTCGGCCGAGCTGGACGAGCTCTCCGCGGCATCTGCCGCATGACGTACGACCGGGCGTGCCCGGGCGTACCGGACGGCACCGGTCGTAAGATGAGGCTGTGTCAGTAACAACAACCCGACCGCTCCGCCGTGACGCCGCACTCAACCGCGAGCGCCTGCTCGACGAGGCCGAGAAATACTTCGCGGAGGCGGGCATCGACGCCTCGCTGCACGAGCTCGCCGAGCGCACCGGGGTCGGCATCGGCACGCTGTACCGCCGCTTCCCGACCTACGCCGACCTGATCCGCGCGCTCTACGACCGCGCCGCCGCGCGCATCGACGTGGTCATGGAGCAGCTCGCCGAGCTCGACTCGGGCTGGGACCAGGTCGTCGCGTTCCTCGACGGCAACCTCGCGATACTGGTCGACTACCCGGCGACGCCCGCGGTGCTGCACCGCATGTCGGAGCTCGACCCCGACTACCGGCCCGGCATGCGCTGGGAGGAGGCGGTCGCCGCGTTCGTGCAGCGCGCGCACGACGAGGGGTCGCTGCGCACCGACGTGACCGGCACCGACCTCGGCATGTTGCCGCTCGCCATGGCGAGCGTGCTGCGGTTCCCGGAGCCGCAGCGCGGCGTCGCCCTCGCGCGCTACCGCACGATCACGCTCGACGGCCTCCGCGCGTCGGACACCGCGCAGCCGATGCCGACCGAGCCGTTCAGCACCGACGACCTCAACATCGCGGTGCACGGTCGCCGGGCCGAGCCCCCGACGCGCGCCGAGCGCACCTGACGCGCACGCCCTGAGGCCCACGGGAAGTGCGACGGATGCCGCCGGCTCATGCCGCCGGTCGGCTCAGCGCCCGGTGACCACCGCGTTGTCGAGCTCGTCGAGGCCGAGGCCGAGCCGGCCCGACGACGCCACGTTGGTGAGGAACACGAACGCGACGTCGTGCTCGGGGTGCACCCAGAAGTCGGTGCCCGCCCAGCCGCCGTGGCCGAACGCGTCGCGGGCGAGCGCCGCGGGCGCCGCGTCGCGCAGGCACCAGGTGAAGCCCCAGTGCGTGCCGCGCTCGGGCGGGTACGGGTCGATGGTCGGGATGCCGTCGGTGAGCGAGCGCCGCATCATCGCGCGGGTGACCGGGTGCACCAGCCTGCCGTCGTCGCGCAGCAGCGAGACGGCGACCGCGAGGAGGTCCTCGGCGGTCGCGAACGCCCCGGCGCCGGGATTGCGGTGCGACGCGAACAGCTCCCAGTCGACGCCCTGCTCGGCGCACTCGACGGGCGCGTGGCGCGTCGCCTCGACGTCGAACGTGACGCCCGTGGCATCCGCCCCCGCGAGCGTCTCGAGCACCTGCTGCTCCCACGGCGCGCCGCCCGCATGGGAGATGAGCGCGGCGATGCCCTCGTAGGCGATCGTCGAGTAGCGCGAGATGGCTCCCGCGGCGAAGTCGCGGCCGGGGGCGAGCAGGGCGGGGCGCAGCCCCGGCGGCACGTCGAGCGCCGGCTCGGGGATGCCCGAGGTGTGGCTCACGAGGTGCCGCAGACGCACCATGTCGTCGCGGTCGGCGCCGAACTCCGGCACCGCGGTGGCGAGCGGCGTCTCGAGCGTCAGCCGCCCCTGCTCGATGAGGCGCAGCGCGGCGAGCCCCACGAGCGGCTTCGTGATCGAGAACAGCGGGTAGTGGTCGCCGGTGCCCGCGTCGCCGAAGGCGTCGAGCGCGATGATGCCGTCGCTCGTGGCGACGCCGAGCACCCCGCCGGGAAGGGTGCCCGCGTCCACGTGGCGTCGGGCCCAGTCGAAGGCGTGGTCGAACGTCGTCATGCCTTCGGATCGTAGCGGCGCGGCGCGAACGCCGTGGCGACGAGGTCACGCAGCGACTCGAGGTCGCCGCCCGCGAAGCCCTGCGTGCGCGCCTGCACGAGCACGTTGCCGATGGCGGTGGCCTCGACCGGGCCGGCGAGCACGGGCAGCCCCGCGCGGTCGGCCGTGCGCTGGCAGAGCAGCTCGTTGAGCGCGCCGCCGCCGACCATGTGGATGGTCTCGACCGTGCGCCCCGACAGCTCGGCAGCCGTGCGCACGGCGTCGCCGAACGCCTCGGCGAGGCTCTCGATGATGCTGCGCGCGAACTCGGCCTGCGTCGACGGCACGGGCTGATCGTGCTCGCGGCACCACTCGGCGA
Source organism: Agromyces rhizosphaerae (assembly GCF_027925245.1). Lineage (NCBI taxonomy): Bacteria > Bacillati > Actinomycetota > Actinomycetes > Micrococcales > Microbacteriaceae > Agromyces > Agromyces rhizosphaerae. The sequence continues at coordinate 1,341,088 of NZ_BSDP01000001.1, read as the reverse complement.
TGCGCGCGGGCATGTCGCCCGGCGCCATGAATCGCGGGTCGTTCGCGTCGAACACGGCGACGGGTGCGGTGACGGATGCCGCCGCGGCGAGCAGTTCGGTCAGCTCGACGGACTCGCCGGCGCGCTCCCACTCGCGGATCGACTCGCTCAGCAGCCACAGCCCCATCACGTTGTGCAGGAAGCGCACGCGCGAGTCGACGCCGCCCTCGTTCGTGAAGTTCGCCTGCCGCGCGGCATCCGTCAGCACCGGCTGCTCCAGCTCCAGGCCCACGAGGCCCCAGGTGCCGCACGAGATGTACGCCGCGGTCTCGGCCCGCATGGGCACCGCGACCACGGCCGACGCCGTGTCGTGCGAGCCCACCGCCACCACGTCGATCGGCGAGATCGCGCCGATCCCGTCGTTCACGTAGCCGAGCGTCGAGCCGATGCGCTCGCCCGGGTCCACGAGGCGGGGCAGCACGGATGCCGGCAGCTGCAGCCGCTCGGCGAGCTCGGTGTCCCACGCGTGCGTGATCACGTCGACGAGGCCCGTGGTCGAGGCGTTCGTGCGCTCGGCCACGGCCTCGCCGGTGAGGAAGTACGCGATGAGGTCGGGCACGAGCAGCATCGTGTCGGCGAGCGACAGCATCCCGCCGTCGCGCTCGGCGGCGAGCTGGTAGACCGTGTTGAACGGCAGGAACTGCAGGCCGTTGCGGCGGTAGAGCTCCTCGAACGGCGTGACGGCGTGCACCGCCTCGACGCCCGCCGCCGTGCGCTCGTCGCGGTAGTGGAACGGCGTGCCGAGCATGCGCCCGTCGCGCAGCAGCGCGTAGTCGACCGCCCACGAGTCGACGCCGATGCTCGCCACGTCGGGCGCCTCGGCGACGGCCGCGCGCAGCCCGTCGACCGCGCCCCGGTAGAGCGCGAGCAGGTCCCAGTGCAGCCCGTTGATCGTGCGCACGGGCTGGTTCGGGAACCGGCCGACCGCGTGCAGCTCGAGCGAGTTCGGCCCGACCGCGCCGAGCATGACCCGGCCGCTGGTCGCGCCCAGGTCGATCGCGGCGACGTGGCCCGACGTGCTCATCGGATGAACGCGGCGGCGACGCCGGAGTCGACCGGCACGTGGAGGCCGGTGGTGCGGCTGAGCTCGGGTCCGGTGAGCACGAACACCGCGTCGGCGACGTTCTCGGGCACGACCTCGCGCTTGAGGATGGTGCGCTGCGCGTAGAACTTGCCCAGGTCCTTCTCCTCGACGCCGTAGGTCTTGGCGCGGTTGGCGCCCCAGCCCGCGGCGAAGATGCCCGAGCCGCGCACGACGCCGTCGGGGTTGATGCCGTTGACGCGCACGCCGTACTCGCCGAGCTCGACGGCGAGCAGTCGCACCTGGTGCGCCTGGTCGGCCTTGGTCGCCGAGTAGGCGATGTTGTTCGGGCCGGCGAACACCGAGTTCTTCGACGAGATGTAGATGATGTCGCCGCCCATCTCCTGCTCGATGAGGGCCTTCGCGGCGGCCTTCGAGACGAGGAACGAGCCCTTCGCCATGACGTCGTGCTGGAGGTCCCAGTCCTTCTCGGTGGTCTCGAGCAGCGGCTTCGACAGCGACAGGCCGGCGTTGTTGACGACCAGGTCGATGCCGCCGAACGCGAGCACGGTCGCGTCGATCGCGGCCTGCACGCCCGCGGCGTCGGCCACGTTCGCGGCGACGCCGATCGCGACGTCGGTGCCGCCGAGCTCGGCGGCGACGCTCTGCGCCTTCTCCAGGTCGAGGTCGGCGACGACCACGCACGCGCCCTCGGCCGCGAGGCGGGTCGCGATGGCCTTGCCGATGCCCGAGGCGGCGCCGGTCACGAACGCGATGCGGCCCTGGTGGGTCTTGGGCTTGGGCATGCGCTGGAGCTTGGCCTCCTCGAGCGCCCAGTACTCGATGCGGAACTTCTCCGCGTCGGAGATGGGGGAGTAGGTCGAGAGCGCCTCGGCGCCCCGCATCACGTTGATGGCGTTGACGTAGAACTCGCCGGCCACGCGCGCGGTCTGCTTGTTCGCGCCGTAGCTGAACATGCCGACGCCGGGCACGAGCACGATGAGCGGGTCGGCGCCGCGGATCGCGGGGCTGTCCTCGGTCGCGTGCGCGTCGTAGTACGCCTGGTAGTCCGCGCGGTACGCCTCGTGCAGCTCCTTCAGGCGCGCGATCGAGTCCTCGACCGAGGCGTCCGCCGGCAGGTCGAGCACCATCGGCTTCACCTTGGTGCGCAGGAAGTGATCGGGGCAGCTCGTGCCGAGCTCGGCGAGCGGGCCGAGCTTCTCCGAGGCGAGGAAGTCGAGCACGACGTCGGAGTCGGTGTAGTGGCCGACCATGGGCTTGTCGTGGCTCGCGAGGCCGCGGATGGTCGGGGCGAGCGCGGCGGCCTTCGCCCGGCGCTCGGCCTCGGGGAGGGCCTCGAAGCCGGCGACCACGCCGCCGAACGGGTCGGCCGTGCCGTGCTCGGCGATGTACGCGGCTGCGGTGTCGATGATCCAGAGCGAGTTGGCTTCCGTCTCCTCGCTCGTGTCGCCCCAGGCGGTGATGCCGTGGCCGCCCAGGATGCAGCCGACGGCCTGCGGGTTGGCGTCCTTGATCGCGGCGATGTCGAGGCCGAGCTGGAAGCCCGGGCGGCGCCACGGCACCCAGACGACCTTGTCGCCGAAGATCTTCGCGGTGAGCTCCTCGCCGTCGGCCGCGGTGGCGATGGCGATCCCTGCGTCGGGGTGCAGGTGGTCGACGTGCGCGGCGTCGACGAGGCCGTGCATGGCGGTGTCGATCGAGGGGGCCGCGCCGCCCTTGCCGTGCAGCGCGTAGTCGAACGCGGCGACCATCTCGTCCTCGCGGTCGACGCCGGGGTACACGTCGACGAGCGCGCGCATGCGGTCCATGCGCAGCACCGCGAGGCCCCGCTCCTGCAGCGTGCCGAGGTCGCCGCCCGAGCCCTTGACCCAGAGCAGTTCGACGGGCTGCCCGGTGACCGGGTCGGTCTCGGTGCCCTTGGCCGAGGTGTTGCCCCCGGCGTAGTTGGTGTTCTTGGGGTCGGCGCCGAGGCGGTTCGACCGCGCGATGAGGTCGGCGGCTGCGGGGTTCGTCATGGTGGCTCCTTAGGTGAGCGTCGGGGTCGGTTCGGTCGGGTCTGTCGTGGGAACGGCGGTGGAGGACGTCGGCGGGGCGGATGCCTCCGGCACGAGCGCGGCGGATGCCTCGGGTGCGCCCGCGGCGAGGTCGTCGAACCACGCGGCGACGCGCGCGACGGTGCGCGCGGCGGCGGGGTGATCGGGTCGGTTCAGGTGCCCGTGGTCGACGTCGGGCTCGGTCTCGCAGGTGACGTCCACGCCCGCGTCGGCGAGCATGGCGGCGAACGCCTCGCCCGAGACGCGCAGCTCGTCGAGGTCGTCGTTGACGATGAGCGTGGGCGGGAAGCCGACGAGTTCGTCGCGGGTGGCGGTGCCGGGGATCGCGGCCGGCGGCGCGCCCTCGACCGTGCCGCCGAGGTAGTTCTCGTACATCTCGAGCACCGCCGCGGGCCCGAAGCGGTCGGCCTCGGGGTTCGCATCGAGCGCGGCCCGCAGGTCGGTGCCCGGGGCGGGCTGCACGGCGTGCAGCGTGGGGTAGGCGAGGAACACCGCGTCGGGCATCCGCTCGCGCACCCCACCGGTGGAGGCCGCCAGCATGCGCAGCACCGCGCCGGTCACGATGTTGGCGCCGGCGCTCGCACCGCCGATGACGATGCGCCGGGCGCCCAGGCGCTCGGCATTGGCGACGGCCCAGCGCCAGGCGACGAGCACGTCGTCGGATGCCGCGGGGAACGTGGTGCCCGGTCCCGCGAGCCGGTAGTCGATCGACACGACGGGCGTGCCGCGCTCGGCGAAGCGCGATGCCACCCAGTCGGCCTCGGGCATGTCGAGGTCGCCGAAGGCGAACGCGCCGCCGTGCGCCCACACGAGCAGGGTGCGGTCGGTGCGCGGCTCGCCCGTGGCATCCGTCGCCTCGTAGACGCGGAGCAGGTGCGCGATGCTCATGCCCTGGCGCCCCATCGTTCCCCCCGGAAGTACGTGAAGAGGATCCCGCGGCGCGCCACCACCACGCAACGCGCCGCGGGAAGATTGCGTCGCTCGCCGCGCACGCCGACGGTGCCCGAACCGTGGCCGTCCCCCCGGGAGACCACGGTTCGCGCACCGGCGCGGGCGGCGAGCGTCATGTCAGGCGCCCCAGCCGGCCTGCACGCCGCCGACGCGCTCCTCGGCGATCTTCGCGAGGTAGCCCGACGCGGCGAACGCGGCCATCGGGTCGGCGGGCAGTCCCCGGCTCTCGCGCCACTCGGCGAGCGCGGGGCGCACGTCGGTGTAGAACGCGTCCATGAAGATGGCGTTCGCCGCGAGCACGTCGCCCGAGACCTGCGCGGCGCGGAGCGCCTCGTGGTCGATGAGCAGCGCGCGGGCGGTCATCTCCTGCACGTTCAGCACGGAGCGGATCTGGCCGGGGATCTTGTCCTCGACGTTGTGGCACTGGTCGAGCATGAACGCGACGTCGGGGTCGCCGTAGCCGCCGCCGCGGATGACCTCGACGATGATGCGGAACAGCTGGAACGGGTCGGCCGCGCCGACGATCAGGTCGTCGTCGGCGTAGAAGCGCGAGTTGAAGTCGAACGACCCGAGCTTGCCGAGGCGCAGCAGCTGCATGACGATGAACTCGATGTTCGTGCCCGGCGCGTGGTGGCCGGTGTCGAGGCAGACCATCGCCCTGTCGCCGAGCGAGGCGACCTGGGCGTAGCTCGTGCCCCAGTCGGGAACGTCGGTGTGGTAGAACGACGGCTCGAAGAACTTGTACTCGAGCACGAGGCGCTGGTCGTCGCCGATCCGCTCGTAGATGGTGCGCAGCGAGTCGTTCAGGCGGTCCTGGCGGCCGCGCATGTCGGTCTGGCCGGGGTAGTTCGAGCCCTCGGCGAGCCAGATCTTGAGGTCGCGCGACCCGGTCTGGTCCATGATGTCGATGCACTCGAGGTGGTGGTCGATCGCCTTCCGGCGGATGCCCGCGTCCTCGTGGGTCAGGGCGCCGAACTTGTAGTCGTCGTCCTGGAACGTGTTCGAGTTGATGGTGCCGAGCGAGACGCCGAGGTCCTCCGCGTACTTCCGGAGGTCGTCGTAGGAGTCGACCTTGTCCCACGGGATGTGCAGGGCGACCGACGGGGAGAGCGCGGTGTACTGGTTGACCTGCGCGGCGTCGGCGATCTTCTCGTAGGGGTCGCGCGGGGTGCCGGGCGTGCCGAACACCTTGAATCGGGTGCCCGAGTTGCCGAAGGCCCAGCTGGGCAGCTCGATCGCCTGCTTGGCGAGTTCGGCCTGGATTTCTGGCGTCAGGATGCTCACTGGTCGTCGCTTTCTGTGTCGGTGCCGGCTCACGCCGGCGGGGTCGGGCCGGGCTCGTCGTCGAGCGCGGCGAGTTGGTCCTCGAGATTGAAGACCTCGGTCAGTTGGGGGGCGCCCTGGTCGGGACGGGCGCCGTCGAGCGCCACGAAGAACGGGGCCATCTCGGCCTCCCACGCCGCGGTGCGCGGGTCGGCGGCGAGCGCGCGCTGGGCGGCCTCGTCGTCGTCGGTCTCGTAGTAGCCGATGAGGAGCCCGTCGGGGCGGAGGAAGAGCGAGTAGTTGCGACGCCCGGCGTCGGCGATCGCCTGGAGCATCTCGGGCCAGACGGCCGCGTGGCGGCGGGTGTACTCCTCGAGGCGATCGGGGTGCACCTGGAGCTGGAAGCACACGCGCTGCGGCGCCGGGGTGCTGCTGCTCATCGTCGAGCTCCGTTCAAGTTGGGGGTGAATCGTTTCAACGATACCGCGCCCGGCGTGTCGACCGCAACTCGCGCGGCTAGGCTCGACCCCGAGTCACTCGATGCGGAGGAGCGCCCAGCATGGAACACCAGGAACGGGCGCTCGCCGCCTTCGTCGCCGACCAGCGCGCGGCGGGGGACGCCACCGGGGTCGTCGTGGTCGGCTCGGTCGCGCGGGGCACCGAGCGCGAGGACTCCGACGTGGACGTGTACCTCGTCGTGCCCGACCGCGACTTCCGGCAGGCGCTCGCCGACAACCGCGTCGCGTGGGTCGAGCGCCACGACGTCGACTACCCGGGCGGGTACGTCGACGTGAAGCTCACGTGCCCGTGGTACCTGGCCGAGGCCGCCCGCCGCGGCGACGACCCGACGCGGGCGTCGTTCGAGGGTGCCCGCGTCGCCTGGTCGCGCGACCCGGGCCTGGGCCGGGCGATCGATGCGGTCGCCCGGCTCGATGACGCCGAGTGGGACCGGCGCGTCGCCTCGCATCTGGCGCAGGTGCGTATCCACGGCGGCTACTTCCTCGAGCAGTCCGTCGCGTTCGGCGACGACTTCCTGCGGTCGCATGCGACGACCCACCTGACGCTGGCCGTCGGGCGGCTGGCGCTCGCGAAGGCGCGACGATTCCTGCGCGGCCCGAAGTACGTCACGGCCGCGATGGCCGACCTGCCCGTGCCCGGCGACGTGGCCGCAGCCTGGCACGAGACGGTCGGGACGGGCTCGCCGGAGGCATCCGCCCGCCTCGTCGCCGCCGTCGAGGCGTGGACCGGCGACATGCTGCCGGCCGAGTCCACGCTCTCGACGTTCATCCGCGACAACGAGCTGGCGTGGCTCCGGGGCACGCTTCCCGCGGAGTACGCCTGAGCCATCTGCGCATCACCCCTTGACGGCGCCGCTCGTCATGCCCGCCACGATCTGCCGGTTGAAGAAGATGTAGAGGATCAGTGGCGGGATCGTGATGATCAGGATGTTCATGAACAGCAGGTTCCACTGGTTGCCCGACTGCGAGAGGAAGTTGTACAGCGTGAGCTGCACGGTCGGCTCGCCGGGGAGGAAGTACAGGGCGTTCACGAACGTGTTGAACACCGTGACCGCCTGCACCACGATCACGGTCACGATCACGCCGCGCAGCAGCGGGAAGATCACCGTGAAGAACAGGCGCATCGACCCGGCGCCGTCGATGATGGCGGCCTCGTCGAGCTCCCGCGGGATCGCGGCGACGAACGCGCGGATCAGCAGCACCGTGAACGCGAGCCCGAAGGTGACCTCGATGAGGATCAGGCCGATCAGCGTGCCGTAGAGCTCGAGCGACTGCATCACCCAGACCGTGGGCACCACGGCCGGCGGGATGATCAGTCCGGCGAGCACGAACAGCATGACCAGCGGGTTCCAGCGCGACTTCCGGCGCTGCAGCACGTAGCCGACCATCGAGCCGAGGATCACCATGATCGAGACGGCGGCGATCGTCAGCACGATCGAGTTCCAGAACGCGGTGACCACCATGTAGTTGCGCGTCTCGAGCACCGCGATGAAGTTCTCCCAGAGCATCCACTGCTCGGGCGGTGCGAACGCGAACAGCGACGCCTCCTGGCGCTCCTTCCCGGCCTGGAACAGGATGAACAGGAACGGCAGCAGGAACACGACGATCGAGGCGAGGATCGCGAGCGACCCCATGCCGTACCGCTGCAGCTTGGCCCTCCAGGTCATGGGACGCCGCCTGCGGATCTTCATCGGCTTCTGGCCCTCGGCGACCTGGGTCGTGACGACGCGCGTCTCGCTCACTGCTCGACCTCCCTCTTCCGGAGCCACATACTGAGCGGCACGACGATCGCGGTGACGACGAGGAACAGGATCACGTTGCCCGCCGTGGAGAGGCCGTAGAACCCGGCCTGGTACTGCTTGTAGATGACCGACGCGATGACGTCGCTCGTGAAGCCCGGTCCGCCTCTCGTCATCGCCCAGATGAGGTCGAACGACCGGAGGCCGCCGATGAGCGACAGCAGCACGACCGTGCTGGTCGCCGGCCACGACAGCGGCAGCGTGATGTGCCGGAAGCTGTGCCAGGCGTTCGCGCCGTCGACGCGTGCGGCCTCGTAGTACTCCTGCGGGATGCCGACGATGCCGGCGATGTAGATGAGGGTCGCGAGGCCCACGCCGCGCCAGACGTCGACGAGGGCGACCGAGTAGAGCGCCAGCGCCGGGTCGGTGAGCCAGCCGGGGCCGTCGATGCCGAACCACCCGAGCACAGCGTTGATGGCGCCGTCGAACGGGTCCATCAATGCGCGGAACGTGAAGCCGACGCCGATCACCGAGACCAGCACCGGGAAGAAGACGACCGAGCGGAGGTACCCGCGGCCGATGACGCTCGAGGTGAGCAGCACGCCGAGCAGGAGGCCGAGGATGACCTTCAGGCCCGAGGTCATGAAGCCGAAGATGAAGGTGTTGATGAAGCCCTGCACGAGCGCCGGCTCGCGGAAGAACTGCACGTAGTTCTCGAACCCGATGAACTCGACGTCGAAGATCGACCACCGGGTGAGGCTGAAGTAGAACGACGAGATCGTCGGGACCAGGAACAGCACCGTGAAGAGGATGCCGGCCGGGATGTAGAACCAGAGCGGGTAGGCGCTCTTCATGGTGCGCCGCTTCGGCTTGCCGTTCGTGCGTGGGGGCGGGGTGGTCTTCGCCGTCGGGGGCGTCGCTGTCGCGGTCATCGAATCTCCATTGATCAGTGGTCCGCCGACGAGCGAGGGGCCGGCAGCCGGGCGGCTGCCGGCCCCTCCTCGTCGATGGACTACACGTTACGCGTCAGGCGCGCCTACCAGTCGAGACCGAGCTGGGCGGCCTGCTTCTCCACGTCCTCGTCGTAGAGCGCGGCGCCGTCCTCGGCCGAGCGGATGCCCGAGCCGACCTCGACCGTGATCTGCTCGAGGGCCGGTCCCTTGATGGGGGAGAGGAACTCGAGCGCCGGAGCGGTGCGACCCTCGTCGAAGTAGGGCTGCATGTCCTTGACCAGCTGGGGCACGTCGTCGGGCAGCGTGCAGTTGGTCATCGAGAACGGGCCGTTCGCGCCACCCGCGGTCACCTGGATCTCGCAACCCTCGGCGGTGACGGTGAAGGCCATGAAGTCCTTCACGGCCTCGAGCTTCGCGCCCTCGGTCGTGTTCGGAATGTAGATTCCGGCGGGCTGCCACATCGTCAGCGTCGTGTCGGCGGCGTCCTGTGCCGGCAGTGCGAACACGCCGACGTCGTTCAGGTTCTCCGAGTACGAGTTCTGCAGCACGCCGACCGCGAAGCTCAGCATCGGGTACACCGCTGCCTCACCGGTCGCGACCATGCGCACGCCGTCGTCGTAGAGCGCCGAGGCGAAGTCCTCGTTGAAGAGGTCCTCCTCGTAGGCGTCCTGCTGGTTCAGGAAGCCCTGCAGCGCCGGCTGGTCGACGTACTTGGCGTTGCCCGCCGTGTACTCCTCGGCCCAGCTCGGGTCCTGCGTGTCGACGTTGCCGAAGTCGCCGAGCACGAAGAGCTGGCTCGTCCAGGTGTCGCCGTAGGTCTGGGCGATCGGCACGTAGCCGGCGTCCTTGACCGCCTGGCTGTTCTCGATGAACGTGTCCCAGTCCTCGGGGACCTCGAGGCCGAGCTCCTCGTAGATCGGGATGTTGTAGAGCGCGGCGCCGGCCATCGAGGTGCCGATCGGCGTGCCGTACACGCCGTTGTCGGTCGAGACGACCGTCTTGAAGTCGTCGGTGAGGTCGGCGACCCAGGGCTGGTCGTCGAGGTTGGTGAGCGTCTGGTCCGGCCCGAGCGCCTGGAAGAGCGAGCCCGAGTTGTACAGGAACAGGTCGTTCATCTCGCCGGTCGCGAGGCGGGTCTTGACGATGTTGTCGCCCTCGCCGCCGCCCGGCCGCTGCTCGATGTCGAACGTGATGTTCGGGTTCTCGGCGGTGTAGGCCTCGGTGAGCGCCTCGACCATCGAGACGGTCTGCTCGCCGTTGTCGATGAGGAACGAGAGCTCGATGGCCTCGTCGCCACCGCTCGAGTCGTCACCGCTGTCGGCGGAACATGCGGCGAGGGGAAGGGCCAGCAGGGCCGCTCCCGCCACCGCCACGGCGCGGGTGCGCCGGTTGCGTGCGATCTGCATCTTTACCTCCTTGTAAAGAGAGCGGACAGCCCTGGTGCATGCTGCCCCGCCTCTGCTTTGAAACGGTTCAGTTGGAACTGTAGGCCTGTTGTCCCCGCTCGTCAAATGATTCTCGGTAACGATCGTGCAACGCATTGATTCGTTTCAGTGGACAACTCGCCGCGCCGGTCGCACGGTATCGGGCGAACCGGTTGACAGAAATCGTGAATCGATTCACGATTACCACAGCCCGGGCGACGAGGCCCGGAGCGGAAGGATCACGATGAGCGACCCCCGTACCGTACGCGTCGACGCAGGGGCCCCGCGCGGCAGCGACATCGTCGCGTCCGCCCGGCCCCGCCTCTCCTGGGCGACCGAGACGGACGCCCCCGGCTGGCTCCAGTCCGCGGCCGAACTCGAGCTCCGCCGGGGCGACGACGTCGAGACGTCGTCGGTCGCCGGCCGGGACTCGGTCGACGTGCCCTGGCCGTTCGCGCCGCTGGCACCTCGCGAGCACGTGGAGCTGCGGGTGCGCACCACGGGTGCCGACGGGGCGACCTCACCCTGGAGCGAGCCCCGCGGCATCCGAGCCGGCTTCCTCGCCGACGGGGAGTGGGATGCCGCGCCCATCGCCCACGCGGCCCCCGACGGCCCCGCGCAGCCGGTGCTGCTGCGCACCGAGTTCGCACTCGACGCCGGCGTGGCAGCCGCCACCCTCTACGCCACCGCGCTCGGTGCGTACCAGGTCGCGATCAACGGCACCGACGTCGACGAGCAGGTGCTGAAGCCCGGCTGGACGCCGTACCGCGAGCGGCTCATCCACGAGACGACGGATGTCACGGGGCTGCTGCGCGACGGTGCCAACGCCATCGGCGTGCGGCTCGCCGGCGCCTGGGCGACCGAGGAGTACGGGTTCCGCGACCACGCCCGCCGCGTCTACGGCGAGCAGCCCGCGTTCGCGGCCCTCCTGGTGGTCGAGTACGACGACGGCAGCGAGCTGCGCGTGCGCACCGGGCCGGGCGCCTGGTCGTCGCATCCGTCGCCCGTGACCGCGAGCGGCATCTACGCGGGGGAGTCGCACGACGCCCGACGCGAGCTGCCGGGCTGGTCGGAGCCCGGGTTCGACGCGTCGGCGTGGACGCCTGCCGCGCCCGGCCCCGAGCTGGTCGTACCCGAGGCGCGCACCTCGCCCTTCGTCCGCCGCATCGAGGAACTCCCCGTCGCCGAGGTGATCACGACGCCCTCGGGCGCGACCGTGCTCGACTTCGGCCAGAACCTGGTCGGCCGCCTGCGCATCACGGTGCGCGGCGCGGCGGGCGACACGGTGATGCTGCGCCACGCCGAGGTGCTCGAGCACGGCGAGCTCGGCGTGCGGCCGCTCCGCGCGGCCGAGGCCACCGACCACTACACGCTGGCGGGTGCCGGCGAGGAGACCTGGGAGCCCGAGTTCACCTTCCACGGCTTCCGCTACGCCGAGGTCTCCGGCTGGCCGGGCGAGTTCGACCCGGCCGACGTCACCGCGGTCGTGATCCACAGCGACATGGAGCGCACCGGGTGGTTCGACACCTCGCACGACCTCGTGCGGCAGCTGCACGAGAACGTCGTCTGGGGCCTGCGCGGCAACTTCCTGTACCTGCCGACCGACTGCCCGCAGCGCGACGAGCGCCTGGGCTGGACCGGCGATATCGAGGTCTTCGCGCCCACCGCGAGCTTCCTCTACGACGTGCGCGGGTTCCTCGACTCGTGGCTCGTCGACCTCGCCATCGAGCAGGTCGACGGCGTCGTGCCCTTCGTGGTGCCGAACGTGCTCGACGCCGACCCGACCCCCGCCGCGGCGTGGGGCGACGCGGCGACCGTCGTGCCGTGGGTGCTGGCCGAGCGCTTCGGCGACGAGGAGGTGCTCGCGCGCCAGTACCCGAGCATGGTCGCGTGGACCGAGGCGATCCTCGCGATCGCGGGCGACCGGCGGCTGTGGGAGGGCAGGTTCCAGTTCGGCGACTGGCTCGACCCGGATGCCCCGCCCGAGAACCCGTTCAAGGCGAAGACCGACACCGACATCGTCGCGAGCGCCTACCTGTTCCGGTCGGTCGACCTCGTCGCGCGCGCGGCGGAGCGCCTCGGGCATGCGGCCGATGCCGAGCGGTTCGGCCGGCTGCGCGAGGAGGTGCGCGAGGCGTTCCTCGCCGAGTACGTGACGCCGTCGGGCCGCATGGTGTCCGACGCGCAGACCGGCTACGCCGTGGCCATCGAGTTCGGCATCGCCCACGACGCGCAGCGCGACGCGCTGGGGGCTCGCCTGGCCGAGCTCTCCCGCCGCGGCGGGTACCTCATCGGCACGGGCTTCGTGGGCACGCCGATCATCGCCGACGCCCTCAGCAGCACCGGGCACGTCGACACCGCACGTCGGCTGCTCACCGCGACCGGCAACCCCTCGTGGCTGTACCCGGTCACCATGGGCGCGACCACGATCTGGGAGCGCTGGGACTCGATGCTGCCCGACGGGTCGATCAACCCCGGCGAGATGACCTCGTTCAACCACTACGCGCTCGGCGCGATCGCCGACTGGATGCACCGCGTGCTCGCCGGTCTCGCGCCCGCCGCCGACGGCTACCGCGCGCTGCGCATCGCGCCCACGCCGCTCGAGGGCTTCGACCACGCGTCGGCCGAGCATCTCACGCCGTACGGCACTGCCAGGGTGGCGTGGCGCCGCGAGGGCGACGACGTCGCGATCGAGGCGACCGTGCCGCCGAACACGACGGCGACCGTGCACCTCCCGGGTGCACACGACGAGGTCGAGATCGGCTCGGGCGTGCACGCGTGGCGGGTGCCGGCGCCGGCGAGCCCCCCGTCGCCGGGGGTGGTCTCGCTCGAGAGCCCGCTCGCGGACATCGTCGACGACCCGGAGGCGTATGCGGCGCTCGCCGGCGCGCTCGACGGCGGAGAGCCCGGCAGCTCGGCGCCGATGCTGCGCAGCATCGCCTGGGTTCCCGGCCGCGACCTCGGCGAGGCGATCCGCATGCGCACCACCGCCGTCCAGTTCGACGCGGTCGCGGCGGCGCTGGGCGAACTGAATCGCGAAAGGGGGCTGGCCGGGTGACCGACACCGCGCTGCGGCGCGGTGGCATCGGACTCGCCGCGCTGGCCGACTACCTCGACGACCGGCCGCTCCACCGGCCGGGCGACGAGGGGGCGGCGGCGCTCGCCGAGGTGCTCGGCGTGCCCGCGCACGGGCCGACGAGCGCACGCGACACCGGCGGCTGGCGCACCGACGGGCTGCGCGGCGGCGCGCTCGAGTGGGACGCGGGGTACGGCGCGCCGACCGAGGCGTGGTGGGTCGCGCCGGAGGGCGAGGGGCCGTTCCCGACGGTCGTGCTGCTGCACGCGCATGGCGGGGTCACGCACGTCGGCGGCCGGCCGATGATCGACGTCCCGGGCGACGACGGCCGCGTCCGGGGGGCGCGCGAGCGCCTCTACTCGGGGCTCGGCGTCGGCAACGCGTTCGCGCAGGCCGGGTTCGCGGCGATCGCCTTCGACACCTTCGGGTGGGGCTCCCGTCGCGTCCGCCTGCGGCCGGGCACCGCGACGGCACCGCTCCTCGCGGCGCTCGAGGCGACGGATGCCGCGAACGGCATACGGCTCGACGAGCCCGCGGCAGGCGACCGCGAGACATCCGTGCTCGAACCCAGCCTCGCCCGTGCCGCCTCCCTGCTCGGCACGTCGTTCGCGGGCCTCGTGGCGCACGACGACCTCGTCGCGCTCGATGCGGTGCGCGCGCTGCCCATGGTCGACGCCGACCGCCTCTCGCTGTTCGGCTACTCCGGTGGCGGGGCGCGGGCGGCGTACCTGGCCGCGCTCGACGGCGGGTTCGACGCCGTCGTCGTCGCCTGCATGATGACGACGTGGCGCGCCCTCGTGCCCGACCACGTCGAGGCCCACTCCTGGCTCGTCAACAGTCCCGGACTCCCGCGCCACGCCGAGCTGCACGAACTGCTCGCCGCGCCGCTACGCCCACGGCGGCTCGTGCAGTACGGGCTGCACGACGACCTGTTCCCCGAGGCGGGCATGCGCGACGCGCACGCGCGGCTCGAGGCATCCGGTGCCGACTACCGCGGCAGCTTCCACGACTCGGGGCATGCGCTCACGCCCGCGATGCTCGCCGAGGCCGTCGCGTTCGTCGGCGACGGGGAGGCGCCGCGATGATCGCGCTCCCATGCCCTACACTCGCCGACAGGTCGACGGGGCCGGACGGAGGGCGGACGCCATGGCGGTGAGCGTGCGCGACGTGGCCCTCGCGGCATCCGTGTCGGTCGGCACCGTCTCGAACGTGCTCAACCGGCCCGACAAGGTCGCGCCGGCGACCGTCGAGCGCGTGCTCGCCGCGATCCAGGACCTCGGGTTCGTGCGCAACGACGCGGCCCGCCAGCTGCGCGCCGGCCGCAGCCGCAGCATCGGCCTCGTCGTGCTCGACGTGCGCAATCCGTTCTTCACCGACATCGCCCGCGGCGCCGAGGACCGCGCGTCCGAGGACGGCATGAACGTGCTGCTCGGCAACTCCGACGAGAAGCTCGCGCGCGAGACGAGCTACCTCGACTCGTTCGAGGAGCAGCGGGTGCACGGCCTCGTCGTGTCGCCGCTCGACGAGGACCTCACGCGCTTCGCACGGCTCGCCGAGCGCGGCACGCCCGTCGTGCTGGTGGACCGCGAGTCGCCCGAGGAGTCGCTGTCGTCCGTCGCCGTCGACGACGTCGAGGGCGGTGCGCTCGCCGTCGAGCACCTGCTGTCGATCGGGCGCCGGCGCATCGCGTTCGTGGGCGGCCCGCAGGGCATCCGCCAGGTCGCGGATCGCCTCGAGGGCGCGCGCAAGGCGATCGCGCAGGTGCCGGATGCCTCGCTCGAGGTCGTCGCGACGACCTCGCTCTCCGTGCTGGAGGGGCGCCGGGCGGGCGAGGCGCTGCGCGAGCGCGCTGCCGCCGACCGGCCCGACGCGGTGTTCGCCGCCAACGACCTGCTCGCGACGGGCGTGCTGCAGGCGCTCGTGATGATGGGCGGCCTCGCGGTGCCCGACGACGTAGCGCTGATCGGCTACGACGACATCGACTTCGCGCAGGCGGCGGTCGTGCCGCTGAGCTCCATCCGCCAGCCCGCCGTGCTGATGGGCTACACCGCGGTCGACCTGCTCATGCGCGAGACGTCCGATGCCGCGTCCGGCGCCGCGCCCGAGCGCCAGCATGTCGTGTTCCGGCCCGAACTCGTGGTGCGTGAGTCGACCGGCGGCGGTTCCTGACCCGACGACGGTGAGGTGCCCGCCTCAGGCGGTCGCGGACTGCAGGCGCGCCGAGGCGGTCGCCATGTGGGCGGCCATGGCGGATGCCGCGCGGTCGGCGTCGCGCGCCGCGAGCGCGTCGTGCACGGCCCGGTGCTCGCGCAGCGCGATGGCGGCGTGGTCCGGGTCCTGCACCGCACGGTCGACCCAGACGCGCAGCAGCGAGCGCACGATCTGCAGCAGGTCGAGCAGCACGGTGTTGCCGGCGGCGCGCGCGAGGTCCTGGTGGAACGCGAGGTCCGCGGCGACGAACGCGTGCAGGTCGTCGGTGGCATCGGCCATCTCATCGAGGTGCTCGGCGAGGCGTGCGAGCTCCTCGTCGGTCAGCCGCTCGGCGGCGAGGCGGGCCACGTAGATCTCGAGGCCCGAGCGCACCTCGAGCAGCTCGGCGGTGCGCTGCTCGCCGATGAGCATGCCCCAGCTGAGGGTCTGGGGCAGCAGCTCGCTCGCGGTGCCGCGCAGGTAGGTGCCCGAGCCGGGCCGCACGTCGACGATGCCGAGGATCTCGAGCGCCGCGAGCGCCTCGCGCACGGCCGAGCGGCCGACCTCGAGGGTGGCGGCGAGCTGGCGCTCCGGGGGCAGGCGGGTGCCGGCGGCGATCGATCCGCTCGTGAAGAGCTCGAGCAGGCGTTCGGCGACGACCGAGACGGCCGATCGCGCGGGCAGTGCCTGCAGTGCCGCGGTGATCTCCGCAGGCGCGTCGTCGCGGAAGACGGGCATGCGCCACCACCTCTCCTCGGGCAACGAACCTACCGCGCCGCGACGGGCTCCGAACCGCCCTGCGCCGCTCCGAACCTATCGACCCGCTTGAAATTGGTCAACCGGTTTGGTTGAATGGCTGCGCCCGGCGCACGACACCCGGGCGCGCACCGACAGGAGACAGCGTTGACTCGACTCTTCAACGAGCCCGACGCGTTCGCCGACGAGATGATCGCCGGGTTCGTGGCGGCCAACCGGCGGTACGTCCGCAGCGTCCCCGGCGGGGTGGTCCGCAGCACCCGCTCCCCGCAGGGGCAGGTGGCCGTCGTCGTCGGCGGCGGTTCGGGCCACTACCCGGCGTTCGGCGGCCTGGTCGGCCAGGGCCTCGCCCACGGAGCGGCGATGGGCAACCTCTTCGCCTCGCCCGCGACGCAGCAGGTGCACTCGGTCGCGCGCGCCGCCCAGCACGGCGCGGGCGTGCTGCTCAGCTACGGCAACTACGCGGGCGACGTGCTGAACTTCGACGCCGCGCAGGAGCAGCTGCGCGCCGAGGGCATCGCCTGCGAGACCGTCACCGTCACCGACGACATCTCGAGCGCCCCGGTCGCCGAGCGGCACCGGCGCCGCGGCATCGCCGGCGACCTCACCGTGTTCCGTGCGGCCGCCGCTGCGGCGGAGGCCGGCCATGACCTCGCCGATGTCGCCCGCGTCGCGCGCCTCGCCAACGGGCGCACCCGCTCCTTCGGTGTCGCGTTCACCGGCTGCACCCTCCCCGGCGCCGACGCCCCGCTGTTCACCGTGCCCGAGGGGCGCATGGCCGTCGGCCTCGGCATCCACGGCGAGCCCGGCATCGACGAGACCGACATCCCGACCGCGGACGAGCTCGCCGAGCGCCTCGTGGGCGACCTCCTCGCCGATGCCGAGCTGCCCGACGGCGTGGACTCCCCACGCGGCGCGCGCGTCGTGCCGATCCTGAACGGACTCGGGGCGCTGAAGTACGAGGAGCTCTTCGTCGTCTACCGCCGCGTCGCCGAGCTGCTCGAGGCCGCCGGCGTCGAGGTCGTCGACCCGCACGTCGGCGAGTACTGCACGAGCTTCGACATGGCCGGCTGCTCGCTCACGCTCTTCTGGCTCGACGACGAGCTCGCCGAGCTCTGGGAGACCCCGGTCGACACCCCCGCGTACCGGCGCGGCTCGGTCATGCGTGCCGAGTTCGACACGGCGACGGATGCCCCTGAGTCGGCTGACCCCGCCACCCCGACGATCCCCGACGCGACGCCCGCCTCGCGCGCGGCCGCCGCCACCGTGCTCGCCGCGCTCGAGACCGTCGCGGAAACGGTCGACGCCCATGCCGACGAGCTCGGCCGCATGGACGCGATCGCCGGCGACGGCGACCACGGCATCGGCATGCAGCGCGGGTCGCACGCGGCCGTGGCCGCGGCCCGCGAGGCCGTGGAGGCGGGCGCGGGCGCCGGCACGACGCTCGCCCGCGCGGGCGACGGCTGGTCGCACCGGGCGGGCGGCACCTCGGGTGCGCTCTGGGGGCTCGCGCTGCGCGAGGTCGGCGCCACCCTGGGCGACGAGGCCGCGCCGACGCGCGACGCTGTCGCTGCAGGCGTGACCGCGGCCGACACCGGCATCCGCTCGTACGGCAAGGCCGAGGTCGGCGACAAGACCATGGTCGACGCGCTCGTGCCGTTCGCCGACGCGCTGCGCCGCGAGGTCGACGCGGGCTCCCGGCTCGCCGACGCCTGGGCGAGCGCCGCCTCGGAGGCATCCGCTGCCGCTGCCGCCACCGCCGACCTGCTGCCCCGCATGGGACGCGCCCGGCCGCACGCCGAGAAGAGCCTCGGCACCCCCGACCCGGGCGCGCACTCGTTCGCCCTCATCGTCACCGCGGTCGGCGAGACGCTCGCCGCCGCCTCCGCAACACCGAAGGGACCCTCGGCATGACCGACACCGCACCGCTCCGCATCGTCATCGGCAGCGACGACGCCGGATTCGACTACAAGGAGATCCTGAAGCGCGACCTCGAGGCGAGCGACGGGGTCGCGTCCGTCGTCGACGTGGGGGTCGACGCCGACGGCCACACCCCGTACCCGAAGGTCGCCGTGACCGCCGCCGAGCTCGTGCGCGACGGCGAGGCCGACCGCGCGCTGCTCATCTGCGGCACCGGCCTCGGCGTCGCGATCTCCGCGAACAAGGTGCCCGGCATCCGCGCCGTGACCGCGCACGACAGCTTCTCGGTCGAGCGGGGCGTGCTGTCGAACAACGCCCAGGTGCTCACGATGGGCCAGCGTGTCGTCGGCATCGAGCTCGCCCGCCGCCTCGTGCGCGAGTGGCTCACCTACCGCTTCGACCCGACCTCGGCGTCGGCCGAGAAGGTCGCCGTGCTCGACGAGTACGAGACCACCGGCAGCTGCTGATGCCCGCACCCGTCTCGATCGGCATCAGCCTGAAGATGTACTTCGGGCACGCCGACGGCCTGCACTGGTTGCGCGAGGTCGCCGCGCGCGTGCCCGCGCACCCGGCGGTGGCCGACGGACGGGTCGAGTGCTTCGTCATCCCCTCGTACCTGCAGGTGCCGGCCGCCGTCGCCGCGGTCGCCGGGTCGCCGGTGCGCGTCGGCGCGCAGGACCTCGCCACCGAGGACCGCGGCGCGTTCACGGGCGAGGTGTCCGGCGCGGAGCTCGCCGAGGTCGGCGCGACGCACGTCGAGGTCGGCCACGCCGAGCGGCGCCGCCTGTTCGGCGAGACCGAGGAGGTCGTCGCCGCGAAGACCCGGGCCGCGTTGCGGAACGGGCTCGTGCCCGTGCTCTGCGTGGGCGAGGGCGAGCGGATGCCTCCGGCCGACGCCGTCGCCGAGGTCGTCGGCCAGGTCCACCGCGCGCTCGACTCCGCCCCCGCCGGTCGCGTGGTCGTCGCCTACGAGCCCGTCTGGGCCATCGGCGCCCCGGAGCCGGCCCCGGCCGACCACATCACGGACGTCGCGCTCGGCCTGCGCGCCGCGGTCGCCGAGCTGGAGGGGCGCGACGGCTCCGGCGTGATCTACGGCGGCTCGGCGGGCCCGGGCCTGCTGACCGCGCTCGACGGCGCGGTCGACGGCCTCTTCGTCGGCCGGTTCGGCCACGACCCCGACGCCTTCCTCGCCGTGCTCGACGAGGCCGCCGCCCTCGCCGACCGCCGTTTTCGTGAGTCGTCACGAAGTGCCGCTATCGGCGGGCCGATTCCGACACTTCATGACGACTCGACGGGCTCTGACGCGGGGGAGGGCGGGCGATGATCGGGCTGGGCACCTACGCCTTCTTCTGGCAGCACTCCGACCGGGTGCCCGAGCCGCTCGACCTCATCGGCGCGTTCGAGCAGACCCGGGCGCTGGGCGTCGACCTGTTCCAGGTCTGCGACTACGCGCCGCTGCTCGAGCTCTCCGACGCCGAGATCGGCGACGCGGCCCGCGCGGCATCCGACCTCGGGCTCACCATCGAGCTCGGCACCAAGGGCATCGCGGCCGACCACCTCGCGCGCTTCCTGCGCCTCGCCGACGCGTTCGACGCGCACCTCGTGCGCAGCATGGTGTTCGGCCCCGACTTCCGGCCGACGCTCGCCGAGGCCGAGGAGCTGCTCGCGCGCAGCATCCGCGACTACGAGGCGGCCGGCGTCACCCTCGCGCTCGAGACGTACGAGCAGCTGCCGACCGCCGAGCTCGTCGGACTCGTCGAGCGCGTCGGCAGCGACCGGCTCGGCATCTGCCTCGACCCGGCCAACGTCGTCGCCGCGCTCGAACTGCCGCGCGACACGATCGACGCGTGCGCCGCGCTCACCCGCAACGTGCACGCCAAGGACTCGGCCTTCGCCCGCCAGGACGGCTGGGTCGGCTTCACCTACACCGGCACGCCCATGGGCGAGGGCCTGGGCGAGTATCCGTACCTGTTCGAGCAGATCCGCCCGCGCGAGCGCGGCATCAACGAGATCGTCGAGCACTGGCTGCCCTGGCAGGGCGACCCCGAGACCACCGTCCGCACCGAACGGGAGTGGACGGCCACCGCACTGGAGTACCTGAGGAGCATGTCATGACCGACACCGTGCACAACCCCCCGCAGACCGACACCCACACCATCGCCGTGCTCGGCGCCGGCGGCAAGATGGGGATGCGCGTCTCCGACAACCTCGTCGAGACCGACCACACGGTCTTCTACGTCGAGGTCGCCCCGGCCGGACGCGAGCGCGTCGAGGCCGCGGGCCGCGCGCTCACCGACCTGTCCGACGCCGTGCGCGAGGCCGACATCGTCGTCTTCGCGGTGCCCGACCTCGCGCTCGCCCCGGTGACCGCCGAGGTCGTGCCGCAGATGAAGGCGGGCGCGATCGTGCTCACGCTCGACCCCGCCGCCGCGTACGCGGGCCTGCTCACGACGCGCGACGACGTGATCCAGGCCGTCGCGCACCCGTGCCACCCGTCGATCTTCCTGCAGCGCACCACGCCCGAGGAGTACGCCGACACGTTCGGCGGCATCGCGGCCCCGCAGGACGCGATCGCGGCGATCGAGTCCGACGACCCGGCGAAGCAGGCCATCGTCGAGGCGACCGTGCGCGCGATCTACGCGCCCGTCGTCGACGTGCACTGGGTCACGATCAAGCAGCTCGCGCAGCTCGAGCCGACCCTCGTCGAGACGATCGCGTGCATGATCGGCGCCCTGCTGAAGGAATCGCTCGACGAGGCCGTGAACACCATGGGCGTGCCCGAGGCGGCGGCCCGGAGCATCCTGCTCGGCCACACCCAGGTCGCCCTCGCGAACGGCCTGCGCGGCGACAACCCGTTCAGCGACGCGTGCCTGATCGCGATGGACTACGGCAAGGAGTCGATCATCAAGGACGACTGGAAGAAGGTCTTCCGCGACGACGAGCTCGACAAGAACCTCGCGCGGATGCTGCACCTGGAGCGCATCGAGCGCTGACCCGCGCCACCGAGTACGCAGAGTGCGGGAACCCGCGAAGGGTTCCCGCACTTCGCGTACTCGGCCGCGGGGATGCGGGGCCGCGCCGCCGCGCGTCAGGCGGCGACGTCGAACTCGTGCGTGCCGCTGCCGACCGCCACGGGCTCCGTGCCGGGCAGCTCCACGGTCGCAGTCGCGCCCGTCGGCACGACGACCTGCACGTGCATCCGCCCGCCCTCGATGCGCCAGCCGATGGCCGCGCGCCCGTAGGGCGTCTCGTGCGCGGCCGAGGCGTGCGTGAACCCGCCGCCCGGCTGCGGTGCGAAGCGGATGCTGCGGTAGCCCGGCGACGCCGGAGCGAGCCCGGCGACCACCCGGTGCATCCAGTCCGCCACGGCGCCGAGCGCGTAGTGGTTGAACGACGTCATCGACCCGGGGTTCACGGTGCCGTCGGGGCGCAGGCTGTCCCAGCGCTCCCAGATCGTGGTGCCGCCCTGGCGCACCGCGTACAGCCACGACGGCGCGCCCTCCTCCAGGAGGAGGTCGTACGCGGCATCCGCATGCCCCGTCTCGGTGAGCGCGTCGCTGACGATGGGCGTGCCGACGAAGCCGGTCGCGATGCGGTGGTCGGCCTCCTCGACGAGCTCGGCGAGGCGGTCGCCGGCGGCCGAGCGCAGGGCGTCGGGCACGAGGTCGAACGCGATCGCGAGCGAGTACGCGGTCTGCGCGTCGCTCGTCATGCGGCCGTCCGACCCGACGTACGCGGCCGTGAACGCCGCCCGCACCTCGGCGGCCAGCGCGTCGAACCGCGCCCGGTCGTCCTCGAGTCCGAGCACCTCGGCCATGCGCGCCACGCGCTCCGCCGAGCGGGCGAAGTACGCGGTCGCGACGAGGTAGCGGTCGGTGCGGGCGTCGGCCGGGTCGTGCGGGGGAGCGGCGGGGTCGAGCCAGTCGCCGAGCTGGAAGCCGCCCTCCCAGAGCCGGTTCTCGCCGGCGAGGCGCTCCTGCAGCTCGACCCAGCGGCGGGCGCTGTCGTACTGGCGGCGGAGGATCCCCGGGTCGTCGAACCGCTCGTAGAGCGTCCACGGCGTGATCGCGGCCGCATCGCCCCAGGCGGCGCCGGGCTGGATCGGCGTCCACATGCGTTGCGCGGGGATGACCGGCACGTACCAGGGCACCGTGCCGTCGGGCAGCTGTTCGAGCGCGACGTCCTTGAGCCACCCCGAGAGCATGCCCGACACGTCGTAGAGGAACGACGCGGTCGGCGCGAAGACCTGGATGTCGCCGGTCCAGCCGACGCGCTCGTCGCGCTGCGGGCAGTCGGTAGGGATGTCGAGGAAGTTGCCGCGCATGCTCCACACGACGTTCTCGTGCAGGCGGTTCACGAGCGCGTTCGACGAGTCGAACCAGCCGGTGCGCTCCATGTCGGTGTGGTACACCCGCGCCACGATGTCGCCGTTCGCGACGGCCGCGTCGAGGTCGCCGGGCCACTCCGTCACCTCGGCGTAACGGAAGCCGTGGAACGTGAAGCGCGGCTCCCACTCCTCGCCCTCGCGCCCGGCGAGCACGTACTCGTCGGTCGACTTCGCCGACCGCAGCGGGCGGGTGTAGATCTCGCCCTCCTGCAGCACCTCGGCGGTGCGCAGCACGACACGGTCGCCGGATGCCCCGCTCACGCGGATCCGCATGCGTCCCACGAGGTTCTGCCCGAAGTCGAGCACGCGGGCGCCGCTCGGGGTGGTGAGCACCTCGACCGGCGCGACCTCCTCGGTGCAGCGCACGGGCGGTCCGTCGGGCGCGACGAGCGTGCGCGGGTCGCGGCGGGCGGCGACCACGCGTCCCCAGCCGGCGTCGTCGAATCCGGCGCTCGACCAGCCGGCCTCCTCGAGGCGGGCGTCGTGCAGCTCGCCGTCGTAGTTGCCGGTGCGAACGATCGGGCTGGGCGCGGCGCGCCAGGAGTCGTCGGTCGCGACGGTCTCGGTGCTGCCGTCCGCGTAGCGCAGCTCGAGCTGCGCGAGCAGCGACAGGTCGTGGCCGTAGAGGTTGCGGAACCCGGTGTCCCAGCCGATCCGCCCGCGGTACCAGCCGTCGCCGAGCCACGAGCCGATGGCGTTCTCGCCCGCGGTGACGAGGTCGGTCACGTCGTAGGTGAGGTAGCGGAGGCGCTCGTTGTAGGGCGTCCACCCGGGCGACATGGTGTCGGTGCCCACGCGGCGGCCGTTCAGCTCGACCTCGTAGAGGCCGTGCGCGGTGACGTAGAGGCGGGCGGCGACGAGGCCGGGGCGGGCGGCGAACGCGCGGCGCACCACCGACGGGCGGCGCTCCTCGGCGAGCGGGTCCTCCTGCGCAGCCGAGCCCACGGGGTAGGCGATCCAGTCGGATGCCTCGAGCAGGCCGGCCTCGACGACCCCGGGCTCGCTCCACTCGGAGCGACTTCCGTCGGCGCCGGTGACGCGCACGCGCACGACGGCGCGCTCGCGCGAGGCGAGCGGGGCGACCGGCCACGGCACGAGGACCTGGTCGTCGGTGGCCACGGGGTCGGAGGTCCAGCCGGCGGGCGCTCCGGGCGCGTCGGCGAAGGTGGCGGTGCCGGGCGCGTCGGCTGACGGGGCGCCGGTCGTGCCGGTGGTGCCGGGTACGCCGTCGGCGCCGTCGCGCTCGACGTGCAGCTCGTAGGCCGCCTGGGTCCAGCCGGCGGGCGCCTGCGTCTTCCACGACAGGCGGGGCTCGGGGGTTCCGATGCCGAGCGCCTCGCGGTGGTGCTCGAACGTGGGGGCAGCGACGACGATGCTCATGGGAGGTCTCCTGGTGCGCGGCCATCGCGTCGGTGCGGGGCCGGGGTCGCTGCCCATCATGCCAGCCAATTGACACGTTTCAAACTCTGCGCGAGGATTGGTGCGATCAATCGACGAGGGAGTCACGATGCGCATCGCCGTCACGGGCAGTTCCGGCAAGCTCGGACGGGCGACCGTCGAGCGGCTCCGAGCCGACGGGCACGACGTCATCGGCTTCGACCTGGTCGGCGCTCCCGGCTTCGGGTTCACCCGCGTCGACCTGCAGGATTACGGGCAGGTGCTCGACGCGCTGCTCGGCGTGACGGCCCGCCACGAGGGCCTCGACGCGCTGGTGCACCTCGCCGCACTGCCGGTCAACGGCCTGGTGCCGGATGCCGCGACCTTCACGAACAACGTCACCGCGACGTTCCACGTGCTGCACGGTGCCGTGCGCGCGGGCATCGACACGATCGTGACCGCCTCGAGCATCACCGCCATGGGCTTCCCCGACTTCGCGCACCTCACCGCGCTCCCCGTCGACGAGACGTACACCGAGGCGAACAACACCTACGCGCTCGGCAAGGTCGCCGAGGAGGCGATCTCCGCGCAGCTCGTCGGCTGGCGCGAGGGCCTCAGCATCACGGCGCTGCGCTTCACCAACGTGGTCGACCCCGACGAGTACGGCTCGTTCGAGCGCGCCGGCGACCCCGAGTACCGCAGGGACCTGCTGCACAGCTACGTCGACTCGCGCGACGGGGCCGCGGCCGTCGCCCTCGCCCTGCGCCACGCCGCCCCCGGCTTCGAGGTCTACAACGTCGCCGCACCCGACTCGGGCATGACCGTGCCGACCGCCGAGCTCGCGGCCCGGCACTACCCCGACGTGCCGGTCGTGAAGCAGCTCGGCGAGTTCGAGACGCTCATGTCGATCGACAAGGCGCGCGACCGCCTCGGATTCGAGCCGCAGCACCTCTGGCGCGACGAGTACGCCAGGTGGAGGGCCGAGCAGGCCACCCCATGAACTCAGCGTGCGGCGACCGTCAGCGTCGCGATGCGGTACAGGCTCGTCGTCGCGGTGATGAACAGGTCGCGCCCGTCGGCGCCGCCGAACGTCACGTTCGAC
This sequence comes from Agromyces rhizosphaerae, assembly GCF_027925245.1. Taxonomy (NCBI): domain Bacteria; kingdom Bacillati; phylum Actinomycetota; class Actinomycetes; order Micrococcales; family Microbacteriaceae; genus Agromyces; species Agromyces rhizosphaerae. The sequence goes on along the minus strand of NZ_BSDP01000001.1, from coordinate 1,316,297 downwards.
ACCACCTCGGGCACCCGGATGTGGTGCAGGTGCCGCCCGGCGGGCGTGTAGACGTGCACGCCGTCGCCCGCCGACGTCCAGAGCCGGCCCTCCTCGTCGATCGCGAACCCGTCGGAGACGCCGGTCGGCACCTTCGCGAAGTGCGCGCCCGGGCCCGTCACCCGCACGCCGTCTGTGGGGTAGGACTGGATGTGCGTGTCGGCCTCGTGGCCGGCGAGCGACCCGGTGTCCGACACGTAGAGCACGCCCTCGTCGGGCGAGAAGCCGATGCCGTTCGGGTGCACGAGATCGGTGACGACGGGCTCCACGTCGCCGGTCGCCGGGTCGAAGCGGAAGACGTAGCATCCGTCGTACTCCTGCGGCGCCGGGTGCCCCTCGCGCCCGCTCGGGTCGAGCCCGTAGGGCGGGTCGGTGAACCAGATCGAGCCGTCGGATGCCACGGCGACGTCGTTCGGCGAGTTGAACCGCCCCTCGGCCCACTGCCCCACGAGCGTCTCGGGACCGTCGGCGCCCTCGCGCTCGATCGCCCGCCGGCCGTGGCTGCACTGCACGACGCGGCCCTCGAGGTCGAGCGCGCGCCCGTTCGTGTACTCGGCGCCGTCGCGGAAGACGCTGAGGCGCCGGGTCGCGGCGTCCCACTCGAGGATCCGGTTGTTCGGGATGTCGCTCCAGCGCACCCGTCCCAGCTCGGGCAGCCACAGCGGGCCCTCCGCCCACTCGCAGCCCGACGCGAGCTTCTCGAGCCTCGCGCCACCGGCGATGAGTCCGATTCCGGTCATGCCCGTTCCCTTCGCCCTCGGTCCGCCCGGGGCATCCGCACCCGGCCGCGCTCGATGTCAGCGTAGCCCGCACCCACCCCCGAGTCGCCCGCACCCACACTGAGAGGACACCCTCCCCATGCACCCCCGCTTCGCACCGGTCGAACTCGCCTTCGCCGGCCCGGCCACCCCGATCCCCGCCGATGTCGAGCCGCTCCGGGTGCGCTTCGTGCACGCCGACGGCGACACGATCACGGTGCCCGGCTTCTGGGACGGCGACGACCGCTACCTCGTGCGCTTCGCACCCGAGCAGGAGGGCGCATGGTCGTGGGAGAGCGAGTCGCACGCCCCCGAGCTCGACGCCCGCACGGGCGGGTTCGACGTCGGGCCCGCGGCGCCCGGCGAGCACGGCCCGGTGCGGGTCGCAGGCACGTACCACTTCGCCCACGCCGACGGCACGCCGTTCCGGCCGGTCGGGGCGACCGCCTACAACTGGCTGCACCAGGAGGAGCCGCTCTTCACCGAGACCGTCGACGCGGTCGCCGGGGCGGGCATGAACAAGCTGCGATTCATGGTGTTCCCGCAGGCGGGCGGCTACGTCGAGCACTTCCCCGAGCTGCTGCCGTTCGAGCGCGACGCCGACGGCGGCTGGGACGTCACCCGGCCCGTGCCGGCGTTCTTCCGGCGCCTGGACGAGGCGGTGCGCACGCTGGGCGCCGCCGGCATCCAGGCCGAGGTGCTCATCTACAACGCCTACGACTACGGGCGCTTCGGCCTCGACGGGCTCACCGAGGAGCAGGACGCCGCCTACCTCCGCTACCTGGTCGCGCGGCTCTCGGCGTTCCCGAACGTGTGGTGGTCGCTGTGCAACGAGTTCGACCAGCTCGACCGGCCCGACGAGCGGTGGGATGCCGCGGGGCTGCGCCTCGCCGAGATCGACCCGCACGACCACCCGAGGTCGATCCACAACCTCGTGCGGCTGTTCGACCACAACCGGCCGTGGGTCACGCACGCGTCGCTGCAGCTCGGGCAGGCGACCGAGGACTTCGGCCGCGCGTCGCTGTTCCGCGACGCGTACCGCAAGCCCGTGGTGCTCGACGAGATCAAGTACGAGGGCGACGTGCCCGATCGCTGGGGCCACCTGAGCGCCGAGCAGCTCGTGCACCAGTTCTGGATCACGACGGTCTCGGGCTGCTACGCGTCGCACGGCGAGAGCTTCGTGATCCCGTCGGGCAGCCTGCACATCGTCGAGGGCGGCCCGTTCACCGGCGAGAGCCCGGCGCGGCTCGGGTTCCTCAGGGGCATCCTCGACGAGGTCGACGGCGTGGGCCTCGACCCCGTCGACAACTGGTGGGACGACGCGTTCGTCGCGGGCGTGCAGGGCAGCGTCTACGTCCAGTACCTCGGGCGCGAGGCGCCGGGGGAGTGGGTGTTCCGGCTGCCGATCGGCTGGCGCGGCGTGCAGCTCGAGGCCGGCGACCGGTTCGAGGTCGACGTGATCGACACCTGGCACATGACGGTCGCGCCCGTCGGGCGCGTGTTCGAGATCGACGAGGTGGCGAAGAACGACGCGTGGGCGCGTGCCGCGGCGCCGGTCGCGCTCCCGGCGGGCGAGGCGATCGCGCTGCGCATCCGCCGCGTCGCCTGACCCGAAGGTCGCGATTCGGACACGATCCGCCGGATGGGCCTTCCGGCCCTTCCGTGGTCGGCCGTGCGGACGTATGTTCGCAGAGAGCACGCTCGTTCGCAGAGCGACCAAACAGGGGGAGAGCGTGCGTCCCGGTCGCCGGTGACCGGGACTCGGAAAGGCAACGCACAGCACCGGCGGCCGACGAGTCGCCGAGTTCGAAGGAGAACGCAATGCGAAAGTCACTGTCCCTGGCCGCGGTCGCCCTCGCGTCCGCGCTCGCCCTCACGGCGTGCGGCACCTCGTCGGAGGAGCCGTCGACCGACGAGGGCGCATCCGACACGACGGAGCTCACGCCCGTCACCGTCGGTGTCATCCCGATCGTCGATGTCGCGCCGATCTACCTCGGCGTCGAGGAGGGCTTCTTCGAGGAGCAGGGCCTCGACGTCACGCTCGAGCTCGCGCAGGGCGGCGCCGCGATCGTGCCGGCCGTCGTCTCGGGCGAGTACGAGTTCGGGTTCTCGAACGTCACGTCGCTGCTGCTCGCGACGTACAACGACGTGCCGCTCAAGGCCGTCGCGGCCGGCGTCTTCTCGACGGGAACCGACCCCGACTTCGGCGGCGTGGCCGTGCTCGACGACTCCGACATCGAGTCGCCCGCGGACCTCGCCGGACGCACCGTCGCGGTCAACACGCTGAACAACATCGGCGACTCCACGATCCGCTACGCGGTCGAGCAGGACGGCGGCGACCCGTCGGACATCGACTTCGTCGAGATGGGCTTCCCCGACATGCCCGCGGCGCTGGCGGCCGGCCAGGTGGATGCCGCGTGGATCCTCGAGCCGCACCTCACCCGGGCGCTGCTGCCGGGTGCGCGCGTGGTGAGCTGGAACTACGTGGAGACCGACCCCGACCTCATGATCGCGGCGTACTTCACGAGCCAGGACTTCGCGTCGTCGAACCCCGATGTCGTCGAGGGCTTCGTGGCGGCGCTGCAGGCGTCGTTCGAGCTCGCGTCCTCCGACCCGGCGGTCGTCGCGGACATCCTGGACACCTACACGGACATCGATCCCGAGGTGAAGGACGCGATGACGCTGCCGCGCTTCGAGAGCGAGTTCTCCGAGGACACGGTGGCGCTGCTCGCCGACCTCGCCCTGCAGTACGGGCTCGTCGACGAGGAGATCGACTACTCGGCGCTGCTGCCGTGAGTCAGGCCGGGCGCGTTCGCGGCGCGGCCGCGCCGGGCATCCCCGCGTGGATGCTCGGCGCGGCCGGCGTCGCGACGCTCCTGGTGCTCCTCGAGCTCATCCCGCGGCTGGGACTCATCGACCCGAGGTTCCTGCCTCCGGCGTCGGAGATCCTCGCCGCACTCGCCGAGTCCGCGTCCACCGCGGTGTTCTGGGCCGCGCTCTGGCACACCGTGCTCACGTGGGCGATCGGGCTCGCCATCTCGCTGGTCGCGGGCGTCGTGCTGGGCGTGGTCATCGGCATGATCCCGTTCCTGCGCGAGTTCACCGCCTCGACCATCGAGTTCCTCCGTCCGGTGCCATCGGTCGCCCTGATCCCCGTCGCCGTGCTCCTGCTCGGCACGGGCATGGCGTCGACGCTGCTGCTGGTCGTCTACGCGTCGTTCTGGCAGGTCCTCATCCAGGTGCTGGCCGGGGTGCAGGACGTGGACCCGATCGCGAGCGACACGGCGCGCTCCTACCGGTTCCGCACCCTCACCCGCATCCGCACCGTCGTCTGGCCGACGACGCTGCCCTACGCCATGACGGGGCTCCGCCTCGCCGCGGCGGTCGCCCTGATCCTGACGGTCACGGGTGAGCTGCTCATCAGCTTCGACGGCATCGGCGGCCTGCTCGCGATCGCGCGCGAGTCGGGCGCGGTCGCGTCGATGTACGCCTACGTGATCGTCGCCGGCATGCTCGGCGTCGTCGTCAACATCCTCGCCAGGTGGACGGAGCGACGGGCGCTCTTCTGGCACCCCTCGGTGCGGCTGGAGGTGATGGTATGAGCGCCACGATGAGCCTCAAGACCGTCTCGAAGCGGTCCTCGCGCGGCCGCGGCCGCGGCCTCCTGCGGCGCATCGTGATGATCGTCGCGCTGCCCCTGATCCTGCTCTCGCTGTGGTGGATCGGGTCGGCGAACAGCACGAACTTCCTGAACCCGCCGCTGTCGACCATCATCGGCACGTTCTGGGAGACGTGGTTCACGGCCGACACCTTCGCCGACACGCGGTTCATGTCCGACGTGATCCCGTCGGTCGGCCGGATCCTCGCCGGCTACGGCGTCGCGCTCGTGCTCGGCATCCTGCTCGGCGTGCTCATCGGCTCGCGGCGCAACCTGCGCGCCTTCCTCGAGCCGGTGCTGGAGTTCTTCCGGGCGATCCCGCCGCCCGTGCTGGTGCCGATCTTCATGCTCTTCATGGGCATCGGCCCGGAGATGCGCATCACCGTGATCGCGATCGGCTGCATCTGGCCGATCCTGCTCAACACCGTCGAGGGCGTGCGCGGGCTCGACCCGGTGCTGAAGGACACGGCCAGCGCCTACCGGCTCCGCGGCCGGCGGCGACTGACGCACCTCGTGCTCCCCGGTGCGAGCCCGCAGATCGTCACGGGCGCCCGCCAGGCGCTGTCGATCGGCATCATCCTGATGGTCATCAGCGAGATGTTCGCGGGCCGTGACGGGCTCGGCTTCTCGATCGTGCAGTTCCAGCGGAGCTTCGCGATCCCGGAGATGTGGGGCGGCGTCATCCTGCTCGGCCTGCTCGGCGTCATCATGTCGCTGGTCTTCCGCGTCATCACCGACGTGATCCTCAAGTGGTACTACGGGTACCTGCAGTCCCAACGTGGAGGGGAGTGAACATGACCGACACCGACAACGGCGCGGCGAACTCGGCGACCCTGGAGATCGAGTCCCTCGGCAAGACCTATACCGGGCGCGGCGAGCCCGTCGAGGCCATCGCCGACCTGAGCTTCACGGTCGCGGCGGGCGAGTTCGTGTGCGTCGTCGGCCCGTCGGGCGCCGGCAAGACCACGCTCCTGCGCACGCTCGCGGGCCTGCTCGCGCCCACGACCGGCGAGGTGCGCCTCGCCGGCTCGGTGGTGGACGCGCCGCCGCAGGGCATGGCCGTCGTGCTGCAGGAGTACGGCCGCTCGCTCTTCCCGTGGCTGACCGTCGCGCAGAACGTCGAACTGCCGCTGAAGGAGAAGCACGTGCCGTCCGCGCGGCGGCACGAGCTCGTGCGCGATGCGCTCGCCGCGGTGAGCCTCGCCGGCGACGAGGACAAGTACCCCTGGCAGCTCTCGGGCGGCATGCAGCAGCGCGTCGCGATCGCCCGCGCGGCCGCGTACGAGCCGCAGGTGCTGCTCATGGACGAGCCGTTCGCCGCGGTCGACGCGCAGACCCGCTTCGAGCTCGAGGACCTGGTGCGGCGGCTGTGGAAGCGGCTCGGGGTCACGGTGGTGTTCGTGACCCACGACATCGACGAGGCGATCTACCTCGCCGAGCGCGTGCTCGTGCTCTCGGGACGGCCGACCGTGCTGCTGGAGGACGTGACCGTCGACCTCGGCGACGAGCGCGACCAGCTGGAGACCAGGTCGCACGCCGAGTTCGCGCGATTGCGCACCCATGTGTACGAGCTCGTGCAGGCGGCGAAGAAGGGGGCGCGCTCGCTCGGCGAGGCGCACCTCTCCCACTGAGCGGCTTCGAGATGAACGGCGAGCAGGCCGGCGAACCGGCCAGGGACCCCGACTTCGTGCAGTCGCTCGAGCGCGGGCTGGAGGTCATCCGCGCCTTCGGCGCGCTCACGCCGTCGCTGACGCTGAGCGAGGTCGCGCGCGAGACCGGACTGAGCCGCGCGTCCGCCCGGCGCTTCCTGCACACGCTCGTCGAGCTCGGCTACGTGGGCACGGACGGCCGCGAGTTCTCGCTGCGGCCCCGCGTGCTCGAGCTGGGGTACGCCTACCTGTCGAGCTACTCCCTCCCGGACATCGCGCAGCCGCACCTCACGCAGCTCACGGAGACGGTGGGGGAGTCGTCGTCGGTCGCCGTGCTCGACGGCGCGGACATCGTCTACGTCGCCCGTGTGGGCGCGTACCGCATCATGTCGGCGGCGATCGAGGTGGGCACGCGGTTCCCCGCGTTCGCGACCTCGATGGGCCGGGCGATCCTCGGTGCCGGATCCGACGCGCGCCGGGAGGAGTTCCTGGCGCGCGTCGAGCTGCCGCCGCTCACGCCGCGCACGGTCACCGATCGCGACGAGCTCCGGGAGGCGCTGGACGCGGTGCGCGTGCAGGGCTGGGCGCTCATCGACCAGGAACTCGAGCTCGGGCTGCGCTCGGTCGCCGCGCCGCTGCGGGACATCACCGGAGAGGTCGTCGCCGCGGTGAACGTCTCGGCGCCGGTGCGCCGCGGCGACGTCGACGAGATCAAGGAGGATCTCCTGCCGCACCTGCTGGCTGCGGCCCGCGAGATCGAACTGGACCTCCAGCGCACCCGCACCCGGGTGCGCTGATCGCGGCCCTGAGGAACGGAGCAGACGGATGCCCCCTGAGCGGACACGGATTCTCATCATCGGGGCGGGCCCCGCGGGCCTGCTGCTGTCGACGCTGCTGCACCGCAGCGGGGTCGACCACGTCGTCGTCGAATCGCGCTCCAGGTCGGAGATCGCGCACACGCATCGCGCGGGCATCCTCGAGGCCGGCTCGGTGTCGACGCTCGTCGACCTCGGCCTGACCCGGGTCATCGAGGAGGGCGACCGGCACGACGGCATCGACATGCGATTCGACGGGCGCATGCACCGGATCGACTTCGACGGGCTGGTCGGTCGCTCGGTCTGGCTCTACCCGCAGACCGACGTGTTCGTGGACCTCGCCGACCGGTGCGAGGCCGACGGCGCCGACATCCGCTGGGAGCACCGCGTCACCGAGGTGCTGGACGCGGAGTCCGACCTGCCGGGTGCACGCGTCGAGGGCCCCGACGGCGCGGAGTACGAGGTGCGCGCCGACCTGGTCGTCGGCGCCGACGGGTCGCACTCGATCGTGCGGCACGGCTTCCCCGAGCAGATGCGGCGCACCTGGGTGCACGAGTACCCGTACGCGTGGTTCGGCGTGATCGTCGAGGCGCCGCGCAGCGCGCCCGAGCTCGTGTACACCGAGTCGGAGCACGGCTTCGCGCTGGTCAGCCAGCGCACGCCGACGCTGCAGCGCCTCTACTTCCAGTGCGACCCCGACGAGGATGCCGCGGAATGGGACGACGCGCGCATCTGGCACGAGCTGCAGCGCCGCGTGGCGGGCCCCGACGGGTTCGTGCTCCAGGAGGGGCCGGTGCAGGAGCGCACGGTGCTGCGGTTCCGCTCATCGGTCGTGGAGCCGATGCGGCTCGGCCGGGTCGTGCTCGTCGGCGACGCCGCGCACACCGTGCCGCCGACGGGTGCGAAGGGCCTGAACCTCGCGATCGGCGACGTGGTGGTGCTGCACGAGCTGCTCGAGGAGTGGCTGCGGACGCCCGACGACACGCTGCTCGACGAGTACGGCAGGCGGGCCGGCCGGAGGATCTGGCGCGCGCAGCACTTCTCGGCCTGGATGAGCCGGATGCTGCACTCCACGCCCGACGAGGACGGGTTCGAGCGTCGACGGCGCCTCGCCGAGCTGCACATGCTGGTCGACTCGGAGGCCGGGCGGCGCTACCTCGCCGAGGGCTACACGGGGTGGGTCGACCCCGCGTGACGTTCGGCGCCGGCGGCGCTAGCGACGGGTGCGCAGGCCGTTCCGACGGGGCTCGCGACGCCGTGACGTGAGCTCGGAGCCGCGCACGGTCCGCGCCGCGGACCCGGCCGGCGCCGTCCAGCCGCGCTTCGGCAGCGGGATCGGCGAGGTCACCGCGACCTCCTCGGAGAACTCGGCGGGCACGGGCGGCTCGGGGCGCGTGCGCGGGCACGAGTGCTCGGGCGGGTTCGCCGCGACCACCGCGATGGGACTCGTGATCGCCGGCGCGGGCTGGCGCACGCCGTCGACCAGCCCCGGGGCATCCGCTCGACCCTGCCCGTGGTGGGTGACCGCGAGCCCGAAGCGCGCATCCGGGTCGCGCACGATGCGCAGGCCGCGGGCGACGACCATCCAGGCGAGTCCGATGCCGCACGCGACGACGGCGGCGACGGATGCGGCGCCCAGCGCCCAGCGCGGCCCGAGCCCGTTCGCGATGGCGCCGACGATGGGCGCGCCCACGGGTGCCCCGCCCATGAGGATCGCCATGTAGAGCGCCATCACGCGGCCGCGCACGTCGGGGTCGGTCGTCGTCTGCACGTAGCCGTTCGCGGTCGTGAGCAGCGTTACCGCGGTGAACCCGATGAGGATCGTGGAGGCGGCGAAGCTCCAGTACGTCGGCATGACGACGGCGGCGAAGGTCGCGAGGCCGAACGCGCCGGCCGCGCCGACGATCACCCGCAGCCGGGCGCGGTCGCGACGGGCGGCGAGCAGCGCGCCGGTCAGCGAGCCGATCGCGAGGATCGACGAGAGCATGCCGTACTCGCCCGCGCCGCGGCCGAACTCGACCGCCATGGTCGACGAGAAGATCGGGAAGTTCATGCCGAAGGCGCCGAGGATGAACACGATCGCGAAGACCACGATCAGGTCGGGGCGGCGCCGCACGTAGTGGAGGCCGGCGGCGAGGTCGCCGCGTCCGCGCGTGCGGGGCTTCCGGGGTCGGAGCTGGTCGACGCGGAGTGCCGCGAGTGCACCCAGCACCGCCACGAACGTGACCGCGTTCACCACGAACACCCAGCCGGAGCCGATCAGCACGATGAGGAAGCCGGCGACGGCCGGGCCGATGAGGCGCGCGGCGTTGAACGAGGCCGAGTTGAGCGCGACCGCGTTCGACATGTTGTGCTCGGCGACGAGGTCGGCCACGAAGGTCTGGCGGGCCGGGGCGTCGACCGCGTTCACGATGCCGAGCGCGAGGGCGAACGCGTAGAGGTGCCAGATCGTGGCGTGGCCCGCGATGAGCAGCACGCCGAGGGCCAGGCCGAGCACCATGAGCGCGGTCTGCGTGACCATGAGGATCTTCCGGCGGTCGAACCGGTCGGCGATGAGGCCCGTGATCGGCACGAGCACGAGCTGCGGGCCGAACTGGAGCGCCATGGTGACGCCCACGGCGACGGCGTCGTTGTCGGTCAGCTCGGTGAGCACGACCCAGTTCTGGGTCGTCGCCTGCATCCAGCTGCCGATGTTCGACACGAGGGCCCCGATGAACCAGAGCCGGTAATTGACGCTCGAGAGCGAACGGAACATGGCGCTCAACGGTTGACGATCTCCTCCATCAGCTCGACGGCCCGCGCGAGCACCGCGCGGTCCTCCTTCGGCAGTTCCCTGACGCGTTCGGTGAGCCACGCGTCGCGCTTGGTCACGGTCTCGCTCACGACCGCCGTGCCGGCGTCGCTCAGCGAGATGTTGGTCTTGCGGCCGTCGTCGGGGTCGGCCGAGCGCTCGACGTAGCCGGAGTCCTGCAGGCAGTTGACGGTGCGGTTCATCGAGGGCGCCGACACGCGCTCGCGCTCGGCGAGCCCGGTCAGCGTGTGCGCACCGTCGACGTAGAGCGCCGCGAGCACGGCGAACTGCCCGTCGCTCATGCCGTCGTCGGCCTTCTGCGCCCGCAGCCGGCGCGAGAGGCGGAACACCGCCATCCGCAGGTCGGAACCCTGCTCCGCGATCGTCTTCTGCACGAACGCTTAGCCTAGCTCATTAGCCTTGCTAAGCAAATCGGGAGGGTCCGCGCTCGGGATGCGAGGCGGAAGGGCCGCAGGGTACCGGAGCGGGTCAACCCCCGGCGCGCGTCGGGCGACCATCGGTAACATCGCCGTAATCGCTTCCTGAGAGGCTGCACGAATGGCGACACTCTTCGACGACTACGCTGCGACCCGCAAGGGCCGGCGCAGGCGGAAGGGCGCCACGCCGTGGGACGAGATGTTCCCGTCCGACGAGGTCGGCGTGCGCCCTCCGTACCGTCAGATCCACACCGCGCTCGCCCGGATGACCCAGGACGAGCTGCGCGGACGTACGGAGGCCCTCGCGAGCTCGTACCTCGCGCAGGGCGTGACCTTCGACTTCGCGGGCGAGGAACGGCCGTTCCCGCTCGACGCGGTGCCCCGGGTCATCTCCGCGAGCGACTGGGCCCAGGTCGAGGCCGGCGTGCGCCAGCGCGTCGTGTCGCTCGAGCGGTTCCTCGCCGACGTCTACGGCCCGCAGGCCTGCGTGCGCGACGGGGTGATCCCGGCATCCCTCATCTCGACCTCCAAGCACTTCCACCGCCAGGCGGTCGGCATCGAGACCCCGAACAACGTGCGCGTGCACGTGTCGGGCATCGACCTGATCCGTGACGAGGTCGGCGCGTGGCGCGTCCTCGAGGACAACGTGCGCGTGCCGAGCGGCGTCTCGTACGTCATCTCGAACCGCCGCGTCATGGCGCAGACGCTGCCCGAACTGTTCGTCTCGATGCGCGTCAAGCCGGTCGGCGACTACCCGAACCGGCTCCTCCAGTCGCTCCAGGCGAGCGCACCCGAGGGCGTCGAGGACCCGAACATCGTCGTGCTCACGCCCGGCGTGTTCAACTCGGCCTACTTCGAGCACACCCTGCTCGCCCGCCTCATGGGCGTCGAGCTCGTCGAGGGGCGCGACCTGTTCTGCTCGGGCGGCCGGGTCTGGATGCGCACGACCGCCGGCCCGACCCGCGTCGACGTCATCTACCGCCGCGTGGACGACGAGTTCATCGACCCGCAGCAGTTCCGGCACGACTCGGTGCTCGGCGCGCCGGGCCTGCTGCTCGCCGCGCGACTCGGCAACGTCACGATCGCGAACGGCGTCGGCAACGGCGTCGCCGACGACAAGCTGACCTACACGTACCTGCCCGACCTCATCCGCTACTACCTGGGCGAGGAGCCGATCCTCCCGAACGTCGACACCTGGCGGCTCGAGGAGCCCGGCGCGCTCGAGGAGGTGCTCGACCGACTCGACGAGCTCGTGGTGAAGCCCGTCGACGGCTCGGGCGGCAAGGGCCTGGTGGTGGGGCCGGATGCCTCGAAGCAGGAACTGGCCACGCTCCGCGCCCAGCTCCAGGCCGACCCCCGCGGCTGGATCGCGCAGCCGGTCGTGCAGCTCTCGACCATCCCGACGCTCGTCGACGATGGCATGCGGCCCCGGCACGCCGACCTCCGCCCCTTCGCGGTCAACGACGGCGACGACGTGTGGGTGCTGCCCGGCGGACTCACCCGCGTCGCCCTCCCCGAGGGCCAGCTCGTCGTGAACTCGTCGCAGGGCGGCGGCTCGAAGGACACCTGGATCGTCGGCGACGGTCCGGCCGAGCCCGTCACGGCCCGCCCGGTGCACCGCGACGCCGGCCAGCTGGTCGGCGAGCAGGCCTCGGGCCCTGCCACCGGGGTGCTGAACATCCTCGACCTCGAGAACGAGGAGGCCATGTCCCCCATCGGCGGCAACGGCCCGACCGTCGAGCCCGCGCACGTCGCCCCGCCGCTGTCGAGCGCCCCCGAGGACGAGGACGCCGACGCCCGGCTGCAGCAGCAACAGCAGCAACAGCAGCAGGCGAGGGGCGGTGGTGCATCATGCTGAGCCGCATCGCCGAGTCGCTGTTCTGGATCGGCCGCTACGTCGAGCGCAGCGACGGCACCGCCCGCATCCTCGACGTGCACCTCCAGCTGCTGCTCGAGGACCCGTGGATCGACGAGGACACCGCGTGCCGGTCGCTCATGTCGGTCATGGGCTCCGAGCCGAACGACGACGTCGAGCTGAACCGCGCCGACGTGATGGACCTGCTGGCCGTGAACCGCGACCACGTGGCATCCATCGCCTATTCGATCGCGAGCGCCCGCGAGAACGCCCGCCGCGCCCGCGAGATCGTCTCGACCGAGCTCTGGGAGTGTCTCAACACCACGAACGCGCGGATGCCGCGGACGGTCGCGAGCGACAAGACGCACGAGTTCTTCCGCTGGGTGCGCGACCGCGCCGCCCTCGCCATCGGCGTCGCCAACACGGGCGCGAGCCGCGACGAGGCCTGGCAGTTCTTCTCGCTCGGCCGGGCGATCGAGCAGGCCGACATGACCGCGCGCCTGCTCGCGACCCGGTCGCTGACCGAGGCATCCGGCCCGTCGTGGACCACCCTGCTGCGCAGCTGCGGGGCCTACGAGGCGTACCTGCGCAGCTACCGGGGCATGCCGTCGTCGGAGTCGGCCGCCGAGTTCCTCATTCTCGACCGGCTGTTCCCGCGGTCGATCCTGTACTCGGTGAGCCGCGCCGAGGAGGCGCTGCGCGAGATCGACCCGCGCTCCGGCCGGGTCGGGGTCGAGGACCAGGCGAGGCGCCTGCTCGGCCAGATCCGCGGCGAGCTCGAGTACCGGCCGATCACCGACATCACGGTCGACCTGTCGGGCAAGATGGAGCACATCCAGGAGGTCACCTCGGCGGCGAGCGAGGCCATCCGCAAGCGATACTTCCCGACGAGCGGGATGCCGGTCTGGACGGGGGAGATCACGTGAGCAGGCTCCGCATCGTCCACCGCACGGGCTTCACCTACGACGAGCCCGCGACGGCGTCGTACAACGAGGCCCGGCTGCTGCCGTACTCGGGCGGCGAGCAGTTCGTGCTCGCGTCGAACCTCGACATCCGTCCCGCCGCCGCACAGCACGCGTACCTCGACTACTGGGGCACGCGCGTCTCGACCTTCGAGGTGCTGACCCCGCACCGCGAGCTCTCGGTCACCGCGTCGAGCCTCGTCGAGGTGCGCCCCGTGCCGCACGAGCCCGTGGACATCCCGTGGGACGAGCTGCGCACGCTCTCGACCTCGACCACCGAGTTCGTCGAGCAGATCACGCAGACGGATGCCACGCGGCCGCCGGCCGAGGTCGTCGAGCTCGCCCGGTCGATCGCCGACCGCGGCGGCTCGGTCGCCGAGACGGCGCTCGCCGTGGCGCAGGCCGTCGGCGAGGCGCTCGAGTACATGCCGGGCGTCACCGGCGTGCACTCCACCGCGACCGAGGCGTGGGAGCACCGCAAGGGCGTCTGCCAGGACATCGCGCACGTGACGCTGGGCGCGCTGCGCTCGCTGGGCATCCCCGCACGGTACGTCTCGGGGTACCTGCACCCGAACCACGACACCCCGCTCGGCGTGGCCGTCACCGGCGAGTCGCACGCGTGGGTCGAGTGGTACGCGGGCGACTGGCGTGGCTACGACCCCACGAACCTCATCGAGATCGGCGAGCGGCACGTGCTCGTGGCGCGCGGCCGCGACTACCACGACGTGGCGCCGCTGCGCGGGGTGTACGCGAGCCCTGGGGCATCCGAGATGTTCGTGACCGTGCAGATCACGCGCGAGGCCTGAGCGTTTCGACAGCGGGGCGGCCCGGCCGCTCTGCGAGGATGAACGCATGGAGCGGTTCACCGACGCGCACGGCGTGCACATCCACTACCTGCGCCGCGAGGCCGACGAGCCGCGGGCGGTCGTGCAGTTCGTGCACGGCGTGGGCGAGCACGTCGGGCGCTACGACCTGCTCTTCGATGCATTGACGGATGCCGGGTACAGCGTGTTCGCCGACGATCATCGCGGCCACGGGCAGACCGGGTTCGAGCAGCACGGCGGCGACCTCACGCGCATGGGCCGTCCCGGCCCCGGGGGCATCCGCGGGCTGATCGACGCGGTGCACCAGCTCACCGGCATCGCGCGCGAGGCGCACCCCGACCTGCCGCTCATCCTCATAGGGCACTCGCTCGGGTCGCTCGTCGCGCAGATCCTGCTGAACCAGTACCCGCACGATCATGACGCGGTCGTGCTCACCGGCAGCGCGTACCGCACCGTGCTCCACATGGAGTCGGGCGACCTGAACAAGCGATTCCGGCACCTCGGGCCGACCCCGGTCGAGTGGCTGAGTCGCGACCGCGCGGTCGCCGAGGCGTTCATGGCCGACCCGTACTGCACGCCGACGCCCACCCAGAAGCTGTTCGGGCTGGTCGACTCGGCGCGCCTGCTCGGCCGTCCGGCTCGCCACCTGCCGACCGAGCTGCCGCTGCTCCTCATGGTGGGCGAGATCGACCCGCTGGGCGGCGAGGACAGCAACGTGCGACTCGCCGAGGCCTACGCGCGCCGGTCGGGGCTCACCGACGTCGAGCTGATCGTCTACCCGGGCGCCCAGCACGAGATCTTCAACGAGACCAACCAGGCCGAGGTGCGCGCCGACCTGCTCGCGTGGCTCGACGCGCGCTTCCCCGTGCGAGTCTGACCCGCGGCATCCGCCCACCTCCCGTTCGCAACGGCCAGCCTGCGCCGTGCCGGCCAGTCCTGCACGGCTGGCCGGTTCGACGCAGGCTGGCCGAACGGTGCGGAGCGCACGAGGGATGAAACGTTCGAAGGTCGCGCACCCCTTGACAGGCACGGCGCGGCGGGCGGATGCTAGGGTACGATCGAGTCGTGAGAGCGCTCTCACGAGGCATCCGCCGCACCGACGCGGCCGAACAACGGAGTTCACCGATGACGACACCCTCGACGACGAGGAACCGCACGACCACCTCTGACGACCACCGCCCGCCGGGCGCCCGACGCGCACTCCGCGCCGCCCTCGCCGCCGCCGCGGCACTCGCCCTCGCGACGCTCGCCGCCCAGCCGGCCCACGCCGCGAACGACGTGCTCCACCCGGGCGCCGAGCTCTGGGCGAACCCCTCGAGCACGACCTACGAGGCGGCCGACGCACTGACCGGCGACGCCCGCGACGACGCCCTGCTGCTCGCGGGCATCGGCTCGGCCACCTGGTTCAACGGCGGCTCGCCGATCGACGTGAAGCAGCGGGTGAAGCAGGCCGTCGTGCACGCGCACGCGGCCGGGCAGGTGCCGGTGCTGGTGGCGTACAACATCCCGTTCCGCGACTGCGCGCAGTACTCGGCGGGCGGGGCGACGACCCTGGCCGAGTACGAGGCGTGGATCGACGGCTTCGCCAAGGGCATCGGCAACAAGGAGGCCGTGGTGATCCTCGAGCCCGACGGCCTCGGCATCATCCCGTGGTACACCTCGGTCGACGGCGTCGCCGAGTGGTGCCAGCCGTCGGAGGCCGACCCCGCGACGGCCGCCGACGAGCGCTTCGCCATGCTGAACCACGCGGTCGACGCGTTCGCCGCGCTGCCGAACACGGCGGTCTACCTCGACGGCGTGCACAGCGGCTGGCTGAACGTCGGCGACATCAGCGACCGGCTGATCCGCGCGGGCGTCGAGCGCGCCGACGGGTTCTACCTGAACGCGTCGAACTACCAGTACACGGCGAACCTCGAGGCGTACGGCCGCTGGATCTCGTCGTGCATCGCCCTCCTCACCGAGCTCGGCGGAGGCGTCGGCGACTGCGGCAACCAGTACTGGAACGGCGGGCCGGCCACCGGCTGGAGCGGCGTCGCGATGAGCCCGTACGGCGAGTGGAGCTCCGGGGCATCCGACCCGGCCCTCGACACGGCCGGCGTCGACTCCCGCTACGCGGCCTCGCTCGGCGACGTCGAGCCGTCGACGCACTACGTGATCGACACGAGCCGCAACGGCGTGGGCCCGTGGAACGTCGCGCCCGGCACCTACCCCGACGTGCAGGACTGGTGCAATCCGCCCGACCGCGGCCTCGGCCTGCTGCCGACGACCGACACCGGCGTCGACCTCATCGACGCCTACCTCTGGATCAAGGTGCCCGGCGAGTCCGACGGCGAGTGCTTCCGCGGCACCGGCGGGCCGGAGGACCCCGAGCGCGGCATGATCGACCCGGCTGCGGGCGTGTGGTTCCCCGAGATGGCGGCCGAGCTGATCGCGAACGCGGTGCCCCCGCTCCCGTAGGCGGGGCCGAGCGGATGCCCCGGGCCGCACGCCGCGCCCGGGGCATCCGTCGCCGCCCGCTGCGGCCAGTCTGCGTGTCGCGGGCCAGTCCTGCACGGCTGGCCGGCGCGACGCAGGCTGGCCAACGCGAACCCCACCCGGGCGCATCGCGCCCGAATAGGCTGGGGCGCATGCACGGTGAGTACAAGGTTCCCGGCGGCAAGCTCGTGGTCGCGGACTTCGACGTCGAAGGCGACGTCATCGCGAACGCCCGTGTCTCGGGCGACTTCTTCCTCGAGCCCGACGACGCACTGGTCGACATCAACGGCGCGCTGAACGGCCTGCCCGCGGCATCCGACGCCCGCACCATCGCCGCCGCGATCGACCGCGCGCTGCCCGAGGGCGCGACCCTGCTCGGGTTCAGCCCCGAGGGCGTCGCGGTCGCCGTGCGGCGGGCGATGACGGATGCCACGAGCTGGCACGACTACGAGTGGGAGGTCGTGCACGACGCGGCCGTGCCCCCGCGCCTGCACCTGGCGCTCGACGAGGTGCTCGCGAACCGCGTGGGCGACGGGCGACGCAAGCCCACCCTGCGCATCTGGGAGTGGGACGAGTCGGCGGTCGTGATCGGCAGCTTCCAGTCGGTGCGCAACGAGGTCGACCCCGAGGGCGCGGCGAAGTACGGGTTCGACGTGGTGCGGCGCATCTCGGGCGGCGGGGCGATGATGATGGAGGGCGGCAACGTCGTCACCTACTCGCTCTACGTGCCGGGCGAGCTGGTGCAGGGCATGAGCTTCGCCGACTCGTACGCGTTCCTCGACGACTGGGTGCTGCAGGGCCTGCACTCGATCGGCGTCGAGGCCACGTACCAGCCGCTGAACGACATCGCGAGCCCGCTCGGCAAGATCGGCGGGGCGGCGCAGAAGCGCCTCGGCGGCGGCGGGGTGCTGCACCACGTGACCATGGCGTACGACCTCGACAACGCGAAGATGCTCGAGGTGCTGCGCATCGGCCGCGAGAAGCTCAGCGACAAGGGCATCGCGTCGGCAGACAAGCGCGTCGACCCGCTGCGCAGCCAGTCGGGCCTCAGTCGCGGCGCCATCATCGAGGCGCTGAAGGGCACGTTCAGCCAGCTCTACGGCGCGACGCCCGGCACGGTGAGTGCCGAGGAGCTGGCCGAGGCCGAGGCGCTGGTCGCCAGCAAGTTCGCGACTGAGGAGTGGCTCAACCGCGTGCCGTAAGATGCCCGCGTGGACTGGTGGGTGCTCCCCGCGATCATCGCGGTGGCCGTGGTGGCGGTGATCGTCGCGACCCGGCTCGGCTGGATCGACTTCTCGAACAAGGCGGGCCGCACGTCCGGCAGCGCCGGGCTCGTCGGCATCGGCGACGAGGTGTTCGCGCCGCGCAAGCACGAGGCCCAGGTCGAGCTCGACCGGCAGACGCTCCTGCCCGCGCCCGCGCCGCTGCCCGGCGACGGCGACAAGGGCATCGTCGAGGCGGCGGATGCCGCGGGGCCGGCCTCGTCCGACCCCGACGCGATGCCCCAGCTGCTGCCCGAGCCCGAGCGCCGCGCGCCGTCGCCCGACCGGTTCGCCGGCCGCATCCGACTCGACGTCGACTGACCCGCGCCCGGAGCTCAGCCCGCCGCGACCACCTGGGCGAGCGAGCCGCCCCAGTCGGTCGCGCGCCCGAGCTCGCCGTCGGCCAGCGGCCCCTCGAACCCGTGCACGCCGAACGTCTCCGCCTTCGCCGCGGGCTCGAACCCGAGCCCCACGAGCTGCTTCAGCGCCTTCTTCGCCGCCGACCCGGGCAGCCGGGGCGTGACCGTGCGGGTGTCGAAGGTGGCGACGCGGATGCGGCGCGGCGCCGAGTCGAGCGCGTCGATCCACTCGCGGATCCCGCGCTCCGGAACTCGTGGCGCGCCGCGATCGCGCGCCGTCCGGCGCGTGTCGGGCGTCGACATGCCGAACCCCTGGGTCGGGCCGCCGACCAGCAGCAGGTCGAGGTCCGCGGGCAGCGCCGCATCCGCGGCATCCGTCGTCACCACCTCGACGTCGGCGGGCCGCAGCCCGTCCGCGATCGCCTCGGCGATCGCCGCAGTGTTCCCCCAGGCCGATTCCACGACCACCAGTACGCGCATCGATCCGCCCTCCCGCGCCGAGCCTACGGACCCGCTCGTCCACGTCGACAGGACCTTCGGCCCGCGACCGGCGAACTGCGGCAGACTGGGCGGGTGCCGCCGCTCGCCGGGCCCGACCGGATCATCCACGCCGACAACCTCGACGTGCTCCCCGGCCTGCCCGACGCGGCGTTCACGCTCGTGTACCTCGATCCGCCGTTCAACTCGGGGCGGGTGCAGGGGCGCCGGCCGACCACGAACGTGCGCAGCGCGACCGGCAGCGTGGTCGGGTTCCAGGGGCAGCGCTACGAGCGCATCCGCGGCGACCTCGTGCACTACGACGACCGGTTCGACGACTACTGGGGGTTCCTCGAGCCGCGGCTGGCCGAGGCGTGGCGCCTGCTCGCCGACGACGGCACGCTCTACCTGCACCTCGACTACCGCGAGGCGCACTACGCGAAGGTGCTGCTCGACGCGCTGTTCGGGCGCGAGTGCTTCCTGAACGAGATCATCTGGGCGTACGACTACGGCGGCAAGTCGAAGCGGCGCTGGCCGAGCAAGCACGACACGATCCTCGTCTACGTGAAGGACCCGAAGCGGTACTACTTCGACTCGACCGCGGTCGACCGCGAGCCGTACATGGCACCCGGGCTCGTGACCCCCGAGAAGGTCGAGCTCGGCAAGCTGCCGACGGACGTCTGGTGGCACACGATCGTCTCGCCCACGGGCAAGGAGAAGACCGGCTACCCGACGCAGAAGCCCGAGGGCGTGATCCGCCGCATGATCCAGGCGTCGAGCCGCGAGGGCGACTGGGTGCTCGACTTCTTCGCCGGCAGCGGCACGACCGGGGCGGTGGCGGCGGCGCTCGGGCGCAGGTTCGTGCTGGTCGACGAGAACCCGGCGGCGATCGAGGTCATGCGCGGCCGGTTCGGCGAGATCAGCGGGGTCGAGTTCGAGGAGGCCGTCGCGAGGGGGTGACCCCACCCGCTCGGGTATGCGGATGGCATGCCCGCCATTGCGGTGCGAGCGGATGCCTCGCTACCGTGTGTCGCGAAGACCGACCTGCCGCCGCCGGCACGTGCGTGCCCCTTCCCCCCGGCCCAGGCACGACGAGGGGGAGGCACCATGTCCGTGCAACTCGATGACCTGCGCGCGGGGGTGGACGGCCGGGTCGTGGCACCCGGCGACGACGGCTACGACGACGCCCGCGCCGTCTACAACGGCATGATCGACCGGCGGCCCGCCGCCGTCGTGCGCTGCGCGAGCGTCGACGACGTGCGTGCGGTCGTGCGCGCCGCTGCGGCGAGCGGCGACGGCCTGGTCGTGCGCGGCGGGGCGCACAATGTGGCCGGCTTCGGCACTGCCGACGGCGTGCTCGTCGCCGACCTCGGCGACCTGCACGATGTGCGGGTCGACGTCGATGCGCGCACCGCGGTCGTCGGCGGCGGCGCGCGCTGGCGGCACGTGATGGACGCGACCGAACCGCACGGGCTCGCCACGACCGGCGGGCTCATCTCGACGACCGGGGTCGGCGGGCTGACGCTCGGCGGCGGCATCGGGTTCCTGTCGCGCCGGTTCGGGCTCGCCTGCGACAACGTGGTCTCGGCCGAGGTCGTGCTCGCCGACGGCAGCGTCGTGACGGCGAGCGAGACGAGCGAGCCCGAGCTGTACTGGGCGATCCGCGGCGGCGGCGGCAGCTTCGGGGTGGTGACCTCGTTCACGTTCCAGCTGCACGAGGTGCCGTCGGTCGTCGGAGGCCCGATCTTCTTCTCGCTCGACGACGCTCCGGCCGTGCTCGACCGGTTCGCCGAGTTCATCCGCACCGCGCCGCGCGAGTACGGCGGGTTCCCGGCGCTCGACGTCGCGGGCCCGGCGCCGTTCATGCCGCCCGACCGCGTGGGCGAGCCGATGTTCGCCGTGATCTCGTGCTGGACGGGCGATCCCGACGAGGGGCTGGCGCGTATCGGCACCTTCCGCGACGTGGCCGAGCCGGTCGCGGAGCACGTCGGCCCGGTGTCGTACGCGTTCCTGAACTCGGCGAACGACGCGTCCGCGCCCGCCGGCAACCGCCAGTACTGGCGGCCCCTGTACCTCGACGACATCGGCCCGTCGGTCGGCGAGGCCGTGCGGCGCTTCGGGCCGCTCGTGCCCGGGCCGAGCTCGGTGCTGCACCTGTATCCGTTCGATGGCGCGGTGCAGGACGTGCCGGCCGACGCGACGGCCTTCGGCGAGCGCGACGCGGGGTACCTCGGCATCGTCGCCGGCTCGTGGGCGGACCCCGCCGACGACGAGCGGGCGATGGCGTGGGTGCGCGAGTTCCACGGAGCGATCGCGGACGAGGCCCGGCCCGGCCGCTACTCCAACTTCAGCATGGGCGACGGCGGCGGCAGCGAGCACGCCGGGCTCGACGTCGCGCGCCTGCGCGCGGCGAAGCATCGGTACGACCCCGACAACGTCTTCCGGTTCAACCGCAACGTCGAGTCGTGAACCACAGGGGGAGGTCGCGGGCGCACGTCGCGTCTAGGCTCGTGGGGTGACCGACGCGACGACGCCCGTGACCGCAGCCGACCCCGTGCATGCCGGGGGAGGTGCCGTGGCGTCGCCGCACGCGGCGGCGAGCGAGGTCGGCGCCCGGATGCTCCGCGCGGGCGGCAACGCGATCGACGCGGCCATCGCGACCGCAGCCGCGCTGTGCGTGGCGTACCCGAGCATGGTGCACCTGGGCGGCGACCTGGTCGCCCTCGTGCGCACGCCCGACGGAGCGATCCGCTGCGTGAACGCGACCGGCACCGCACCGCGCGGGCAGACCCGCGAGCGGCTCGCCGAGCGGCACGGCGACGCACTGCCGCTGCGCGGCATCGACACGATCACGGTGCCCGGCGCGGTACGCGGCTGGGAGGCCCTCGCCGCGTTCGGCGGTCGCCTCGGCTGGGCCGACCGGCTCGCGCCCGCCGAGCGGATGGCGCGCGAGGGCGTGCCGGTCGCCCCGGCGATTGCCCGCGGCATCGAGCGCGGCCGCCCGATGCTCGAGCAGGACGCCGGCTTCCGCGAGGTCTTCCTCTCCCACCCCGAGCCCGCCCGCGTCGGGCGTCCGCTCGTGCAGGCCGCGCTCGCCGACACGCTCGCCCGCATCGCCGCTGGCGGCGCCGACGAGTTCTACTCGGGCGACGTGGCGCGCCGTTGGGTCGCGGGCCTGGAGGCGCTCGGCTCGGCGATCGCCCCGTACGACGCCGCGGCTTACGCGCCCGACGTCGTCGACCCGCTCTCGGCGAAGCACGGCGACCGCACCGTGCACACCAGCCCGCCGAACACGCAGGGGTACTCGCTGCTGCGCGCGATGCGGGCGGTGGCGGATGCCGCGTGGCCCGACCCGCTCGGCCGCGACGCCGGCGCCCTGGTCGACGCCTTCCTCGCGAGCAACGACGTGCGCGCGGCGCTGCTCGGCGACCCCCGCTTCGGCGCGCCCGACGGTGCGGCGCTCCTCGCCGCCACCGCCCCGTCGCGCGATCGCGACCTCGACCGGCACGCCGACGGCGACACGGTGGGCGTGGCCGTCGCGAGCGCCGACGGCACCGCGGTCTCGCTCATCCAGTCGCTCTACTACGGCTTCGGCTCGGGCATCCTCGAGCCGTCGACCGGTGTCATCTTCCAGAACCGCGGCGCGAGCTTCTCGCTCGACCCGGCCTCGCCGAACGTCGTCGCTCCGGGCAAGCGGCCCCGCCACACGCTCATGCCGGTGCTCGTCACGCGCGCCGACGACGTGGAGTACGTCTCCTCGTGCATGGGCGGGCAGGGCCAGCCGCAGATCCACACCCAGGTGCTGCTGCGCGCGTTCGCCGGTGCGTCACCCGCCGAGGCCGTCGCCGCGCCGCGGTTCATCGCGGGAGCCGACGGCGACGACGACGGGCGCTCGGTCTCGGTCGAGGCGGACCTCGACCCGGTCGCCCGCGACGCGATCGCGGCAGCGGGGCATCCGCTCGTCGAGGTGCCCGCGCGCTCCGACGGCCACGGGCACGCCCACCTGGTGCGGATCGATGCCGACGGCTTCACCGCGGGCACCGACCCGCGCGCCGACGGCGCCGCGATCGTCGTCTGACGGGGACCGGGTGGCGCGGAGCCGTCAGGCCGACGCGCGCAGCACGAGCTCGGTGTCGAGCATCGTCGCCGGCTCGACGTCCTCGCCCTCGATGAGCTGCACGAGCGTGCGCGCCATGGTCGAGCCCATCTCGAGCGACGGCTGGTGCACCGTGGTGAGCGGCGGCACGGCGGTCGCCCCGTAGTTGTCGTCGTCGAACCCCACCACGGCGATGTCGTCGGGGATCGAGAGTCCGGCCTCCCGGATGGCCGAGTACGCGCCGATCGCCATCTGGTCGTTGGCGGCGAAGAGCCCGTCGATCGGCTCGCCGCGATCGAGCAGCCGGCGCATGGCCGCCGCACCGGTCGTGGGGGAGAAGTCGCCGAACTCGACCAGGTCGTCGGCGAGGCCCTCCTCCTGCAGCGCGCGGCGCCAGCCGGCGAGGCGGTCGACGCCCGGCGGCATGTCCTGCGGGCCGGCGATCGTCGCGATGCGCCTGCAGCCGCGGTCGATGAGGTGGCGGGTCGCGAGCTCCGCGCCGTGCACGTTGTCGACGTCGACGGTGTGGGTCACCTGCTCGGCGGGGTCGAGCGGCCGGCCGCCGAACACCACCGGCAGCGATCGGCTGACGTGCGCGTACGAGTGGTCGCCGGTGTGGTGCGAGACGACGAGCGCGCCGTCCACGTTGCCGCCCAGGAGGTAGCGCCGGGTCTTGTCGACCGACCGCTCCGACTCCATGAGCATCGAGAGCGTGTACTCGGTGTCCGACAGGGCGAGTGCGACGCCCTGCACGAGCGTCGCGAAGAACGGGTCGTTGAAGACCCGGGCCGTCGACTCGGGCACGACGAGCGCGATCGCGTGCGTGCGACGGCTCGCGAGCGACCTCGCCGCGCGGTTGGGCACGTAGTTCAGCTCGGCGATCGCGGCCTGCACGGCCTCGACGATCTCGGGCGTGACCTTGGGCGAGCCGTTGACGACCCGCGAGACCGTCGCGCGCGAGACGCCCGCCCGCGCGGCGACCATCTCGAGCGTCGGGGTCGCGCCCGCGGCACCCGCCTGGGTCATGCTGTGCTCCCGCCTCCCGGCACGCCGGTGTCGGCCGGGTTGCCACCAACGGTACTCGCCGATGCGGCGACCGGGCGCGAGGCGGCGATTCGCCGGGCGTACCAGAGCGCCGAGTCCTTGGGCGTGCGCACCATCGTCTCGTAGTCGACGTGCACGATGCCGAACCGCTTGTCGTAGCCCCACGCCCACTCGAAGTTGTCGAGCAGCGACCAGACGAAGTAGCCGCGCACGTCGGCACCGTCGGCGATCGCGTCGGCGACGGCGTCGACGTGCGCCTCGATGTAGGCGGTGCGCTCGGGGTCGTGCACGGCGCCGTCGGCCGAGACCTCGTCGTCGTACGCGGCGCCGTTCTCGGTGACGTACAGCGGCGGCAGGTGCTCGTACTCCTCCCCGAGGCGCACGAGCAGGGTGCGCAGGCCCGCGGGGTGCACCTCCCAGTCCATGGCCGTTCGCGGCAGCCCGCGCCAGGGCATGGTCACGTACTCGCTGCCGACGAAGGGCGACCGACCCGGCTTGTCGGTGGGCTTCGCCGACGGCACGTGGTCGGCGGGCAGCGGCCGGCCGCTCACGCAGTCGTCGTGGTAGTGATTCACGCCCAGGAAGTCGATCGGCGCCGAGATCACCTCGAGGTCGCCCGGCTCGATGACGTCGTCGAGCCCCTGCCCGCGCACGTCGTCCAGCAGGTCGGCCGGGTACGCGCCGCGCAGCATCGGGTCGAGGTACATCCGGTTCCAGATGGCGTCGATGCGGCGGGCCGCCTCGACGTCCGCCAGGTCGTGCGGGTTGAGCGGCACCGCGTTGGTGAGGTTGAGCGTGATGCCGAGTTCGATCTCGCGCCCCGAGGCATCCGCCCGCTCCCGCAGCAGCGAGACGGCCGTGCCGTGCGCGAGGTGCTGGTGGTGCACCGCGGCCAGGCCCGCGCGGGGGTCGTTGAGGCCCGGGGCGTGCTCGCCGCCGACGTGGCCGATGAGCGACGAGCAGAACGGCTCGTTGAACGTGGTCCAGTGCGACACCCGGTCGCCGAGCGCCGCGTAGGTCGCCTCGGCGTAGTCGGCGAAGCGGGCGACCACGTCGCGGTTCGCCCAGCCGCCCTGCTCCTGGAGCGCCTGCGGCAGGTCCCAGTGGTAGAGGGTGAGCCACGGCAGGATGCCCGCCTCGAGCAGCTCGTCGACGAGGCGCGAGTAGAAGTCGAGGCCCGCCGCGTTGACGGTGCGCCCGTCGGGCACGACCCGCGCCCAGCTCGTCGAGAACCGGTACGAGTCGAGGCCGAGGTCGCGCATGAGCGCGACGTCCTCGCGGTAGCGGTGGTAGTGGTCGACCGCCCGCTCGGGGGTGTCGCCGTTCGCGACTGCGCCGGGCACGCGCGCGTACGCGTCCCAGATGGAGTCGAGCTTGCCGTCCTCGTGGGCGGCGCCCTCGATCTGCGCGGCCGCGGTGGCCGAGCCCCAGAGGAACCCGTCGGGGAACGTGCGCGCCATCAGCCCTTCACCGCCCCGGCCATGATGCCCGAGATGAGCTGCTTGCCCGCGACCACGAAGAGGATCAGCAGCGGGATGGTCGCCATCACGGCGCCCGCGAGCACGATCGAGTAGTCGATGTAGTAGCCCGACTGCAGCTGGCTGAGCGCGGTCTGCAGGGTCGGGTTGGTCGGGCTCAGCACGATCAGCGGCCACAGGTAGTCGGTCCACGCCATCATGAAGGTGAACAGCCCGAGGATCGCCATCGCCGGGCGCGCCGCCGGCAGCGCCACGTGGAAGAACGTGCGGATCTGGTTCGCGCCGTCGACGCGCGCCGCCTCGATGAGCTCGTCGGGGATCACGTCGACCAGATACTGCCGCATGAAGAACACGCCGAACGCGGTGACCAGCGTCGGCACGATGACCGCGCCGATCTCGCCCGTCCAGCCCAGCTCGCGCATGACCATGAACAGCGGGATGATGCCGAGCTGCGTCGGGATCGCCATGGTCGCGATGACGAAGATCATGAGCCCGTCGCGGCCGCGGAAGCGGAGCTTGGCGAAGGCGTAGCCCGCGAGCGTCGAGAAC
Organism: Agromyces rhizosphaerae; assembly: GCF_027925245.1. Classification (NCBI taxonomy): domain Bacteria; kingdom Bacillati; phylum Actinomycetota; class Actinomycetes; order Micrococcales; family Microbacteriaceae; genus Agromyces; species Agromyces rhizosphaerae. The sequence continues at coordinate 1,290,769 of NZ_BSDP01000001.1, read as the reverse complement.
GTCACGACCGAGATCGTGATGATCGAGGAGATGAGGATCGAGTTCCACAGCGCGAGCCAGAACGGGATGGCGTCGAGCACCTGCACGGCGTTCGCGAGGAAGTTGCCGCCCGGAATCAGGGGGAGCGTCTCTCCGCGGGTCGCGTTGGTGCCGCTCGCGACGACGAACGACCACCACAGCGGGTACGCGCCGCCGATGACGAACGCGGCGAGCAGGCCGTAGGTGAGGAACCCGGGTCGGCTGCCGAGGCCGGCCTGGCCGGAGCCGCGGGCCCGGCGGGGGCGGCCGTACTTGTCGACCTTCTCCCGGCGGTCGGGCGAGACCACGTCCACCTCGACGGCGGGGACGGGCTCGGGGGTTGCGGTGGTCATGCGTCGGCTCCCTTCCGGGCCGCGCGGCGCGCGGCGCGCCGCCCTCCTCGCGCGTCGCCGGTGGCGACCCTGCGCGAGAGGAGGAAGTTGACGAGGCCGAAGGCCACGATGAGCAGGAACAGCAGCCAGGCCACGGCGGACGCCTCGCCGAAGTCGCGCCGGAAGAACGCGAGCTCCCACATGAACAGCACGGTGGTCTGGAACTGCCGGTCGGCGCCGCCGATGCCGCCCGCGTTCGACACGTCGAACAGGCGCGGCTCGGTGAAGATCTGCAGGCCGCCGATGGTGGCCGTGATCACGACGAAGATGAGGGTCGGGCGGATGCTCGGGATGGTGACCGAGAAGAAGCGGCGCGCGGCACCGGCGCCGTCGATCGCCGCCGACTCGTAGAGGTCGCGCGGCACGGCCTGCATCGCGGCGAGCAGGATGAGCGTGTTGTACCCGGTCCAGCGCCAGTTCACCATCGACGCGATCGCGATGTGGCTGAGGAACGTGTCGTGCTTCCACTGCTGGTCGGGGATGCCGACGAGGTTCAGCAGGTTGTTGACCAGGCCGTCGGCCTCGTTGAACACGCTCGAGAAGATGATGGCGACCGCGACGGGCGTGACGACGTAGGGGAGCAGGATGCTCATGCGCCAGAAGGTCTTCGCGCGCAGCCCCTGGTCGAGCAGGTAGGCCAGCAGCAGCGCCATCGCCAGCTGCGGAATCGCGCTCAGCAGGAAGATGCTGATCGTGTTGCGGATCGAGTTCCAGAAGAACCGGTCGTTCAGGATCGCCCAGAAGTTGTCCATGCCGACGAAGTCGCCCTGGCCCTTCAGCAGGTCCCAGTCGAACAGCGAGACCCAGAACGTGTAGGCGAGGGGGAACAGGCCGACGATGCCGAACAGGAGGAAGAAGGGGGCGACGTAGGCGTAGGGGCTGGCCTTGACGTCGAAGCGGCTGACGCGCTGGCGCCAGGTGAGGCGGCTCTCGCGGGGCGGTCGGTCGTCGTCGCCCGAGCCGGTGCCGGTCGGCGGCGTGAGGGTGGAGGTCATCGCGGGTCCTGTCGTGCGGGGTGCGTGCGATTTCGGGGGCGGATGCCGCGGGGCGGCGCGCGGGCTCGGCGCGCGGTTCACGCGGCGTCGTCGGAATGCGGGGTTCGTGGGGCGGGGCCCCCGGGCGCTGTCTCCCGGGGACCCCGCGCTGGTGCCGGGCTCGGTCTAGCCGACCAGCTCGTCCAGCAGCACGATCGCCTCGTCCCAGGCCTCCTGCGTGGAGACCTCTCCGCGGTCGAGCTTCTGCAGCGGCGGGCCGAAGACGTTCTCCTGGATCACCGAGTCGTCCGGACCCTTGAACTGGGCGACCACGCCGACCGAGCGACCCGCGAGGATCTCGCCGACGGGGGCGTCGTTGAAGAACTCGTTGGGCGTCGGGTTCGCCGCGAGCTCGTCCTGCGCACCGACGGTGCTCGGGAAGGTGCCGGCCGCCTCGAACTGCGCGACCTGCTGCTCGGGCTGGGTCAGCCAGTCGGCGAGCGCCGCGGCAGCGGCCTGGTGCTCGCTGGTCTCGGGCACCGCGAGGAACGCGCCGCCCCAGTTGGCCGCGCCGCCGGGGAAGACGTCGGCGAAGTCCCAGCCGGTGGTGGCGTCGCCGCCGCCGGCCTCGGTGTTGCCCTGCACGACGCCGAGCATCCAGCCCGGGCAGACGAACGTGGCGAAGGTGCCGTCGACGAACGACTTGCCGCCGTTCCAGTCCCAGGCCGCCTGGGCGGCCGACAGGCCGTCCTCGGTCGCCGCGCCGAGCAGCTCGAAGCGCTCCTGCAGCTCGGCGTTGCCCTCGACGTTCAGGTCGCCGTCGGCGGTGTAGTAGCCCTCGTCGAGCTGGTTGACCATGGCGTTCCAGACGAAGCCGGAGTGGTCGTACCAGGCCTTGCCGGTGGCCTCCTGGTAGTCGCGGCCGACGTCGAAGAAGTGCTCCCAGTCGCCGTCGATGAGCTCGGCCACCTCGGCGCGGTCGCTCGGCAGGCCGGCCTCCTCGAACAGCACGCCGTTGTAGCAGAGGCCCTCGGGGCCGATGTCGGTGCCGTAGCCGATGACGCGGCCGTCGGCGTCGGTCGCCTGGGCGTACTTCCAGTCGACCCAGTCGCCCGAGCGGTCCTCGATGCCGAAGTCGCGCAGGTCGACGAACGTGTCGGAGACCTCCATGATCGAGCCGAGCCAGCCCTCCTCGATCGCGACGATGTCCGACAGGCCCGAGCCGGCCGCGATCTTCGTGAACGCGTCGGTGCGGGCGTTGCCGCCGGTGTCGATGTTGGTCGCCTCGATCGTGATGTTCGGGTTCTCCTCCATGTACTGCTCGTAGAGGTCGTCGTACCCGAAGGTGCCGAACGTGGTGATCGTCAGCGTGATGGGCTCGTCGCTCGCTGCATCGTCGGTGCCGCCTCCGGAGGAGCAGGCGCTGGCGAGGAGGGCGACGGACGCGGCGCCGGCAACAGCCGCCGCGACCTTCGTGTGGCGTGAGAGCTTCACGGTCACTCCTTTGTGTGTGTGCGTTGGGGTCGGGGAATGTGCTCACAAGAGAGCGCTCTCTCAACTCCGTGAGAGCGCTCTCACGCTTGCGGGACCGATGCTTGCACGCGGTTCGGACCGGTGTCAAGAGAGCGCTCTCACGAATCTTCGGATTCGCGCCGATCGTGACCGTTCCGTGACCGAACGCGCACGATGCGGGCGAGCGGATGCCTCGGGCGGGCCGTTCGCTCAGAGCGAACGGCCGACCGGCGTTAGGCTCGAACCCATGGCCGCCGCTTCCCGATCCCGGGCCTCGCGCCAGGGGCGCCGCAACACCACCGCGATCGTCGTCTCCCTCGTCGTCGCGCTCGTCGCCGCCCTCGCGGCCGGCGCGCTGTTCGGCGCGTTCGCGGGGGCGGGCAGCTCGTCGGCCGAGCCGACCGAGACCGCCACGCCGACCCCGCGGCCCGAGCCCGCGTCGACGCCCACCGCCGAGCCGGTCGACACGTTCGATCGCCAGGCCAACTCGCTCGACGATCCGACCAGCATCTGGGTCGTGGTCAATAAGCTCAACCCGCTCGAGCCCGCGAACTTCGTTCCGCCCGACCTCGTGCAGGTGCCGGTCGCGCACACCTGGGTGCCCGAGATGCGGCAGGAGGCGTCCGACGCCATCGTCGCCATGTTCACCGCCGCCTCGGAGGAGGCCGGCCTCGCGCTCGCCTCGAACTCCGCCTACCGCAGCTACGACTCGCAGGCGGCGATCTACACCGGCAACGACCTGCTCACCGCGCGACCCGGCTACAGCGAGCACCAGACCGGCCTGACGATGGACATCGGCGCAGCGTCGGGCGTCTGCTCGCTCGACGTGTGCCTCGCCGACACCGCAGAGGGCATCTGGCTGCGCGACAACGCCTGGCGGTTCGGCTTCATCCTGCGCTACCCGGCCGACAAGACCGAGGTCACCGGGTACCAGTTCGAGCCGTGGCACTTCCGCTACGTCGGCACCGACCTCTCGACCGAGATGCACGAGACCGGCGTCACCACGCTCGAGGAGTTCTTCGGGCTCCCCGCAGCGCCGGAGTACCCGGCCGACCAGGGGTAGCGTAGGCCCAGGGGGAGGCGGCAATGCCCGAGGCGACGCACCGCGGTCGACGCACCGATGCGCGCCTCGCGATGGGCGTGCTCGTCACGAGCCAGCTGCTCGCGGGGCTCGGCGTGGCCACGGGCATCGCCGTCGGCGGCATCCTCGTCGAGGACATGACCGGGGCGGTCGCCCTCGCCGGCCTCGCGCAGACCGCCATCGTGCTCGGCGCGGGCCTGCTCGCCGTGCCGATGGCGCGCATCGCCGTCGCTCGCGGCCGCCACGTCGCACTCGCGTCCGGCTACGCCGCCTCGGCGGTCGGCGCGGTGCTCATCGTCGTCGCCGCGGTCACCGGGCTGGCCTGGGTGCTGATCCCCGGGTTCGCCGGCATCGGGGCCGCGACGGCCGCCGGCCTGCAGGCCAGGTTCGCGGCGCCCGAGGTCGTGCGCCCCGAGTTCCAGGCCCGAGCGATGTCGCTGGTGCTCTGGGCCACCACGATCGGTGCGGTCGCCGGGCCGAACCTCTCCCAGTGGGGCGACGACGTCGGCCGCGGATGGGGCCTGCCGTCGTTCGTCGGCCCGTTCGCCTTCTCGTTCGTCGCGTTCGCGATCTGCGCCGTGCTCGTCGCAGCGCTGCTGCGCACCCCGCCCGCCGGCACCCTGCAGGACGACGAGCCCGACGCGGAGGCGTCCGACGAGCCCGCGCCGAGCGCGTTCCGCGCGCTCCGCACGGCGGTGCGCGAGCCGCAGGCGCTGCTGGCGGTCCTCGCGATCGTCACCGCGCACACCGTCATGGTCGGCGTCATGGTGATGACGCCCGTGCACCTGCACGTGAACGGCCTGGGCATCCCGCTCATCGGGCTCGTGGTCTCGATCCACATCCTCGGCATGTACGGCGCCAGCCCGCTGGTCGGCTGGCTGGTCGACCGCATCGGCACCGTGCGCGTGATCGGCATCGGCGTGGTCGTGCTGGCCGCCGCGGTCACGGTCGGCGGGTTCTTCGGCAGCGGCTTCATCGGGGCATCCGTCGCCCTGGGCCTGCTGGGGCTCGGCTGGTCGGCGGGCCTGATCGGCGGGTCCGCGCTGCTCACCCACGCGGTCGACCGGCGCCTTCGCGTGCCCCTGCAGGGGGCGACGGATGCCGCGATGAACCTCGCCGCGGCCGCCTCGGCGGCCTTCTCCGGGCTGATTCTCAGCGCCGGCGGGTACGGCGCGGTGAACGCCGTCGCGGCGGTCCTGCTGCTGCCCGTGGTGGTCGCCGCGATCCGCGTCGTGGTGCGGAAGTCGGCGCTCACCGGCTGATTCCCGGCGCGGCCGGTCGGAGGCGCTTTCGGCGCGCCGAATTCGAACTCTGCTCACGTTTCATTCAGGAAACGTGACGGATTCGCCCAGACGGGGCTGGAACCGTGTCCGGCGGCCCGATTCCCGCGCATCGTCGCGCCTCCCCATCCCCGATCGCTCCGGGCCCCCGAACCCCCCCTGGACCCCCGTGCAGAACACCTCCTTCCACCGTGCCCGCGCACGGGTCGTCGCGCTGCCCGCGACCACCGTGCGCCGTGTCGTCCTCTCCACCGCCGCCTTCGGCACCGTCGCCGCGTGCGCCCTCGGCGCCGTCGTCACGAACTCGTGGGCAGCGCCCAAGACGCTGACCGCCGCCGCGCAGGCCTCGCTCGAGAACGCCGAGCTCGTGGCATCCGTCACCCCCGCCCCCGCCGAGCCCGTCGTCTTCGACGGCGCGTCGATCGACGAGATCCCGGTCACCGGCGGCACCGAGGTGTCGGTCGAGGGCACCGACCTCACGATGGTCGCCGCGGTCGCCGTCGACGGCGACGAGGTCGAGATCATCGACCACGCGGACGATGCGATCGCGTTCGAGATGCCCGCGGCCGACGCCGGGCGCACCGGCGACGTCGACGTGACCTTCCTCGACGAGGACGGCGAGGAGATCCCCGTGGTCGACCCCGCCGCCGTCGTGGACAACTCGGCGTCGGTCGCCGGCACGGAGCTCGTGCAGGTGCTGACCGAGGACGGCGCGCTCGCGCCCGTCGCAGACGAGGCGGACGACGTGGAGGCGGCGGAGTCGCAGGCCGACGCAGCCGACGCAGCCGACGCCCTCGTGCTCACCTACGTGGCCGACCCCGCCATCGAGAAGCAGATGCGCTACGTCATGAAGTACTGGAAGTCGTACAACAGCGCGAAGTACATCGTGATCTCGGGCGCCGACTGCGCGAACTTCACGAGCCAGTCGCTCGCCGCCCGCGGCTGGGAGATGGACTCGGGCTGGAACTACTCGGCCGCCGGCTACTCGCCGAGCTGGATCAGCTCGACCGCGCTGCGCGACTACCTCGCCACGCAGACCGATCGCGCGACGAACCTCGGCTCGGAGCGCTCACAGGTCAAGGTCGGCGACATCGCCCAGTTCGACTGGGACAACTCGGGCGACCGCGACCACACCACGATCGTCAGCCGCGTCGAGCACACCAGTGCGGGCACCAAGATCTGGGTCGCCGGCCACACCAAGGACACCGACTACTGGAACGTCGACGAGGCGATCGCCTCCGGCGGCTCCGTCTACTTCTGGAGCATCCACTAGCCCCTCGCGCGCTCCGCCGCGAGTCGTCACGAACTGTCGCTTCAGGCACCTGGATTCCGGCACTCCGTGACGACTCGATGCCCGCCGCGATGGGTCAGGCCGAGTCGAGCACGGCGCCGGATGCCGCGGGCAGCACCAGGCCCTCGGGCGACACCGAGGCGCCGGCATCCGTCGCCAGGAGCACGTGACCGGAGACCGGCACCGTGACGGGCGCGTCGCCGAGGTTCACGCCGACGGCCAGCGCGCCGCGGTGCAGCACGATCCAGCGCTCGTCCTCCGAGTACTCGACGCGCACGGTGCCGAAGCGCGGGTCGGTGAGCTCGGGCCGGGCTCGGCGCAGCGCGAGCAGCTCTCGGTAGAGCGCGTGCGTTCGGGCGTGCAGGTCCCCGCCGTCGTCGCGGTCGCCGTACGGCTCGGTCCAGTCGAGCTTCGAGCGCGTGAAGGTCTCGGGGTCCTGCGGGTCGGGCACGACCGACGGGTCCCAGCCCATGCGCGCGAACTCGGCGATGCGCCCCTCGGCGGTCGCGCGGCCGAGCTCCGGCTCCGGATGCGACGTGAAGAACTGCCACGGCGTCGACGCCGCCCACTCCTCGCCCATGAAGAGCATCGGGGTGTTCGGCGCGGTCAGCATGAGCAGGGCCGCGAGCCGCAGCCGGCCCTCGCCGAGCGTCGCGGTGAGCCGGTCGCCGATCGCGCGATTGCCGATCTGGTCGTGGTCCTGCGCGAACACGACGAGCGCCGACGCGGGCGTGCGCTCGCGGTCGATCGGGCGGCCGTGCGTGCGCCCGCGGAAGCTCGAGAACGTGCCGTCGTGGAAGAACCCGCGCTCGAGCACCTTCGCCAGCGCGCCGACCGAGTCGAAGTCGGCGTAGTAGCCGACGGTCTCGCCGGTGAGATTCACGTGCAGGGCGTGGTGGAAGTCGTCGCTCCACTGCGCGGTCATGCCGAGCCCGTGCGCGGCGCGCGGGCGGATCATGCGCGGGTCGTTGAGGTCGCTCTCGGCGATGAGCGTGAGCGGGCGGCCGAGCGTCGCTGAGGCGGCATCCGTCTCGATCGCGATCTCCTCGAGCAGGTGCGTGGCGCGGTGGTCGAGCAGGGCGTGCACGGCGTCGAGCCGCAGCCCGTCGACGTGGTAGTCGCGGAACCACATCCGCACGTTGTCGAGGATGTACCGGCGCACCTCGTCGGAGTCCGGCCCGTCGAGGTTGACCGACAGCCCCCAGGTGTTGGCGGAGGCCTGGTGCAGGTACGGCCCGAACTCGGGCAGGTAGTTGCCGCTCGGGCCGAGGTGGTTGTAGACCACGTCCTGGATCACCGCGAGTCCGCGCCGGTGGCACGCGTCGACGAACCGCTGGTACGCGGCCGGCCCGCCGTAGGTCTCCTGCACCGCGAACCAGGCCACGCCGTCGTAGCCCCAGTTGTGCGTGCCGTTGAACGCGTTGACCGGCAGCACCTCGACGAAGTCGACGCCGAGGTCGACGAGGTGGTCGAGCCGCTCGATCGCCGAATCGAGCGTGCCCTCGGGCGTGAACGTGCCGATGTGCAGCTCGTAGATCACCCCGCCCGCGAGCGGCCGGCCGTGCCAGTCGCCGTCGCCCCAGTGGTGCGCGCCCGGGTCGAACACGCGGCTGAGCCCGTGCACCCCGTCGGGCTGGCGGCGCGAGCGCGGGTCGGGCCGCGGCGTGTCGCCGTCGCCCAGGAGGAACCCGTAGTCGGTGCCGGGGGCGGCGGATGCCTCGGCCGACCACCACCCGTCGGCCCCGCCGGTCATCGGCACGCGCTCGTCGCCGGCCACCAGGGTGACCCGCTCGGGCGTCGGTGCCCACACGCGGAACTCGGTCATGTCGTCTCCCTCGAAGAGTCGTCTCGTGGGGGTCGGGGCGCGATCGGATGCCTCGCCGCGTCGCCCGCCCGGCTCGCGCCCATCACGCCGGCCCCAGCAGCGCCACCGGGTACGTCGCGAGCAGCTCGCCCATCGGCACGACGCCGCCCTCGAAACGCCGCCCGGTCAGCACGTCGACCGTCGGCCCGGAGTGCCGCAGCAGCACCGTGCCCGCCCACGGGTCGTCGCCGCGCGCGGCGAGGCCGACGGGCAGCCGCGTCGCCACCGCGAGCGCCCCGCCGCGGTCGAACGCGATCGCGTGCGCCGCCGCGGGGCCTTCCACGGCCATCGGCGTGTACCGCGTGAACCGCTCCGGACGGTCGCGCCGCAGCCGCAGCGCCCGCGAGGTCACGAGCAGCTTCGCCGCGCCCGACTCGTCGACCGGCGGCAGCGCGCCCGCGTCGATCTCGGCGAGCAGGCGCCTGCGCTCGCCGAAGTCCACGGGCCGCCGGTTGTCTGGGTCGACGAGGCTCGTCTCCCACAGCTCGCTGCCCTGGTACACGTCGGGCACGCCGGGCCCGGCGAGCTGCACGAGCTTCGCCGACAGCGAGTTCGACCAGCCCGGCGCCGAGAGCTCCGCGACGAGCCCCTCGACGATCTCGCGGGCGCGCGGGTCGTCGAAGGCGGCGTCGACGGCACGGTGCATCCGCTGCTCGAATGCCTCGTCGGGTGCGGTCCAGGTGGTCGAGACGGATGCCTCGCGCGACGCCTTCTCGGCGTAGGCGTGCAGTCGCTCGCGCGACGCCGGCCACGACCCGAAGATCGCCTGCCAGAGCAGCGCGTCGAACGGCCCGTCGCCCGTCGGCGCGATCGCCCGCAGTTCGCCGAGCGCCGCCGCCCAGCGCTCGGGCACCTCGGCGAGCACCGAGAGGCGCGCCCGCACGTCCTCGCCGCGCTTCGTGTCGTGCGTCGACAGCGTGGTCATCGAGAGCGGCCACTCGGCCTGCCGCCTCGCGAACCGCTCGTGCAGCGTCGGCACGTCGATCGCGAACTCCGACGGATCGGCGCCCACCTCGGTGAGCGTGCCGAGCCTCGTCGCCCGGTAGAACGCGGTGTCCTCGACGCCCTTGGCCATGACCATGCCGCTCGTCTGCTGGAACCGCACGGCGGCCGGATGCCCCGAATCGCCCAGCACCGCAGCGACCGCGTCGATCGTGCCCGCCAGCTCGGGCCGGCGCAAGCGCGCCTCGGCCACCGCATCCTCCAGGTGCTCCCGCCCATACGGCAGGTACGACCGGTACACCGGGAAGCACGTCAGCACCTCCGCCACCGCGTCCGCGACCCGCGTATCGCCGAACCTGCGCAAATCGTCGTTCTCAGCGCTCAGAGCGTCGAATCGTGCAGGCTCGGCGGGGGCGAGGAGTTCGCGGGTCAGGCGGAGGACCTCGGAGTGGAGGATGCCGTCGGCGATCGCGCGCTTCGTGGTGTGGATGAGGTCGGGCCAGGCGGGCGCGGGCGTGCCGCCGCGCAGCTCGGTGTCGAGCGCGTCGAGGGCCGGCGCGCCTGCGGGGTCGACGAAGACGCGGTCGATGTCGGCGAGCGCGTCGTAGCCGCTCGTGCCGTCGGCCTCCCAGTGCGGCGGCAGCGGCTCGTCGCCCTCGAGGATCTTCTCGACCAGCACGTACGCGTGCCCGGTCGCCGCGGCGAGGCGGTCGAGGTAGCCGCCCGGGTCGCGCAGCCCGTCGGGGTGGTCGACGCGGATGCCGTCGGCGAGCCCCTCGCGCAGCCAGCGGACGATCTCGGCGTGCGACTCGTCGAACACCCACGGCACCTCGACCCGTACGCCCGCGAGCTGGTTCACCGCGAAGAAGCGCCGGTAGTTGAGGTCGAAGTCGGCCCGCCGCCAGTCGATCAGCTCGTAGTGCTGCCGGTCGTGCACGGCGACCGGGTCGTCGCCTGCGGCGGCGGTTCCGGATGCCACGGGGAACCGGTGGTCCCAGTAGTGCAGCTCGAACCGCGGCGCGCCCGCCGCGTCGCCCGTCGGCCCCGAGGCATCCGCCTCGTCTTCGCTCGGCTCGACCTCGACCAGCCGCAGCGACGCGACGTCCTCCGCCGACCCCAGCACGGGCAACCGCAGCCGCCCGCCGCCGAACTCCCAGTCGATGTCGAACGCCTCCGCGAACCGCGACGAACGGCCGCGCTCGAGCACGTCCCACCACCAGCGCATCTCGGCGGGCACCGCCACGCCGACGTGGTTCGGCACGGTGTCGAGGAGCACGCCGAGCTCGTGCGCCCGCGCAGCCGCGACCGCCCGCGCGAGCCCCTCGGGCCCGCCCCGCGCGGCGTCGACCCGCGAGTGGTCGACCACGTCGTAGCCGTGGTCGCTGCCCCCCGCCGACTCGAGCAGCGGCGAGAGGTAGAGCCAGTCGGCGCCGAGCGCGCGCACGTAGTCGGCGATCCCGGCGACCCGGTCGAGGTCGAAGCCCGCCCGCACCTGCAGGCGATAGGTCGAGACCGGTCGGCGCATCAGTCCTCCGTGGGTGGTTCGGATGGTTCGGATGGTTCGGGTGGTTCGGAGTCGGAGTCGGCCGGCGCATCGGGCTCGTCGTCGACCGGCGACGGGATCGGCTTCGTCGGCGTGCGGGTCGCGCTCGCGGCATCCGTCGCCTCGACCGCGGCCGACGCCGACCGCGGTGACGCGACCCGCGCCGCCGCCTTCGCCTCGATCTCGGTGGCGGCCTCGGCGACCGCCTCGGCCTCGGCCGCGGCCTCGCGCTCGGCCGCCTCGGCATCGCCGGCCGCCGCTGCCTCGGCCGCGGCCTCGCGCGCCTCCTGGCCCGGCTCCGGGTCCTCGGTCTCGATGTCGCCCCCGCCGCGCGCGAGCATCGCGTCGAACGCGGCGCTCGACTGCACCGGGATCGCCCCGGTCTGCGCGCTCCGCACCGCGAGCGACGCGGCGACCGAGTGGTCGGGCTCCGCCTCGTCGACGGCGTGCGCCCGCATGACCAGCAGCGACTTGCCCACGAGCGTGAGCCGCTGGCCGGCGCGCTTGGGCGGGGCATCCGCCGACATGCCCGAGGTGTCGAGGATGATGTCCCACTGCCGCCTGGTGCGGGTGGGGATCGTGAACTTCGCCGGCTCGGGGTCGGCGTTGAAGAAGAGCAGGAAGTCGACGTCGGTGATCGGCTCGCCGCGTGCGTCGCGCTCGCGGATGCCGTCGCCGTTCAGGAACACGCCCACGGTGCGTGCGAGCGGCCGGTCCCAGTCGGCGGGCTGCATGCGCGTGCCGTCGCGGCGCAGCCAGACGATGTCGGGCAGCTTCGCGCCCTCCTCGCTCTCGACCGGGCGGCCGTCGAAGAACTGGCGGCGGCGGAAAGTCGGGTGGTCCTTGCGCAGGCGCGACACCGCGGCGGTGAACTCGATCAGCGGCTCGTCCGCGGCATCCCAGTGCACCCAGCTCAGCTCGTTGTCCTGCGCGTAGACGTTGTTGTTGCCGAGCTGCGTGCGTCCGAGCTCGTCGCCGTGCAGCAGCATCGGCACGCCCTGCGAGAGCATCAGGGTCGCGATGAAGTTGCGCTGCTGGCGGGCCCGAAGCGTGAGCACCTCGGGGTCGGTCGTCTCGCCCTCTGCGCCCGAGTTCCACGAGCGGTTGTGCGATTCGCCGTCCTTGCCGCCCTCGCCGTTGGCCTGGTTGTGCTTCTCGTTGTACGACACGAGGTCGTGCAGCGTGAACCCGTCGTGCGCGGTCACGAAGTTGATCGACGCGAACGGGAACCGGCCGCTGTTCTCGTACAGGTCGGCCGAACCGGTGATGCGCCCCGCGAACTCGCCGAGGCTCGACGGCTCGCCGCGCCAGAAGTCGCGCACCTCGTCGCGGTACTTCCCGTTCCACTCGGTCCACTGCGGCGGGAAGTTGCCGACCTGGTACCCGCCGGGCCCGACGTCCCACGGCTCCGCGATGAGCTTCACCTGCGAGACCACCGGGTCCTGCTGCACGAGGTCGAAGAAGCTCGACAGGCGGTCGACGTCGTAGAACTCGCGTGCGAGCGTCGCCGCGAGGTCGAAGCGGAACCCGTCGACGTGCATCTCCAGCACCCAGTACCGCAGGCTGTCCATGATGAGCTGCAGGGCGTGCGGATGCCGCACGTTCAGCGAGTTCCCGGTGCCGGTGTAGTCGGTGTAGTACCGCTTGTCGGCCTCCTCGAGCTTGTAGTACGCGGCGTTGTCGATGCCGCGGAACCCGATGGTCGGCCCCAGGTGGTTGCCCTCGGCGGTGTGGTTGTAGACGACGTCGATGATGACCTCGATGCCGGCCTCGTGCAGGGCCCGCACCATCGACTTGAACTCCTGCGCTTGCTGGCCGAGCTCACCGGTCGACGAGTACTCGTTGTGCGGCGCGAGGAAGCCGATCGTGTTGTAGCCCCAGTAGTTGCGCAGGCCCTTCTCGAGCAGCGTCGAGTCCTGGACGAACTGGTGCACGGGCATGAGCTCGAGCGCGGTCACGCCGAGCCGCTGGAGGTGCTCGATGACCGCCGGGTGCGCGACCCCGGAGTACGTGCCGCGCTGCTCCTCGGGAATGGCCGGATGCAGCTCGGTGAGGCCCTTCACGTGGGCCTCGTAGATCACCGTCTCGTTGTACGGCGTCTTGGGCGGCCGGTCACCCGCCCAGTCGAAGAACGGGTTGATGACGACCGAGTGCATGACGTGCGCGGCCGAGTCCTCGTCGTTGCGCGAGTCGGGGTCGCCGAAGTCGTACGAGAACAGCGCCTGGTCCCAGTCGAACGCGCCCGCCATGGCCTTCGCGTACGGGTCGAGCAGCACCTTGTTCGGGTTCGCCCGCAGCCCCCGCTTCGGGTCGTACGCGCCGTGCACCCGGTAGCCGTAGCGCTGGCCGGGCTGCACCTGCGGCAGGTAGGCGTGCCAGACGAACGCGTCGACGTCCTGCAGCTCGACGCGGGTCTCGGTGCCGTCCTCATCGAAGAGGCAGAGCTCGACGCGCTCCGCGGCCTCGCTGAACAGGGCGAAGTTGGTGCCGCTGCCGTCGAATGTCGCGCCGAGCGGATATGCGGTTCCGGGCCACGCCTGCATTCAGTCCCCTTCCGAAGCAATGCGTCATCATCGCACCCCCGTGTTACGGGGATGTGCAGCGGGTGGCGTCAGCCGAGCGCCGCATCGACGATGCGCTTCGCCTCCGCCTGCACCTCCGCGAGGTGCTCGGGGCCGCGGAACGACTCGGCGTAGATCTTGTAGACGTCCTCGGTGCCGCTCGGGCGGGCCGCGAACCAGGCGTCCTCGCTCGTGACCTTGAGGCCGCCGATCGCGGCGTCGTTGCCCGGCGCCTTCGACAGCTTCGCGGTGATGGGCTGCCCCGCGAGCTCGGTCGCCGTGATCGCGTCGCCGTCGAGCTTGCCGAGCACGGCCTTCTGCGCCGGCGTCGCGGGCGCGTCGACCCGCTGGTACGCGGGGTCGCCGTAGCGCTCGACCAGCTCGGCGTAGAGCTGCGACGGGCTCTTCCCCGTCACGGCGCGGATCTCCGATGCGAGCAGGCAGAGCAGGATGCCGTCCTTGTCCGTCGTCCAGACCGTGCCGTCCTTGCGCAGGAACGAGGCGCCGGCGCTCTCCTCGCCGCCGAAGGCGACCGACCCGTCGATGAGGCCCGGCACGAACCACTTGAACCCGACCGGCACCTCCCAGAGCCGTCGGCCGAGGGCGGATGCCACCCGGTCGATCATCGAGCTCGACACCAGCGTCTTGCCGATGGCGGCGTCGGCGGGCCACTCGGGGCGGTGCGCGTAGAGGTACTCGATGGCGACCGCGAGGTAGTGGTTCGGGTTCATGAGCCCGGCGTCGGGCGTGACGATGCCGTGGCGGTCGGCGTCGGCGTCGTTGCCGGTGACGATGTCGTACTCCGCCGCGTGCTCGAGCACCGAGGCCATGGCCGACGGGCTCGACGGGTCCATGCGGATCTTCCCGTCCCAGTCGAGCGTCATGAACGACCAGGTGGCGTCGACCCGGGGGTTCACGACCGTCAGGTCGAGGCCGTACTGCTCGGCGATGGCCTCCCAGTAGTGCACGGATGCCCCGCCCAGCGGGTCCGCCCCGATGCGGATGCCCGACTCGCGGATCGCGTCCACGTCGATGATCGACGCGAGGTCGTCGACGTAGTTGCCGCGGAAGTCGTAGGTCTCGACCGCGCTGGCCTCCCGCATGTTCACGTCACGCAGGCCGCCCTCGATGATCGCGTTCGCGCGGTCGGCGATCCACTTCGTGGCATCCGAGTCGGCGGGGCCGCCGTGCGGCGGGTTGTACTTGAAGCCGCCGTCGGCGGGCGGGTTGTGGCTCGGGGTGATGACGATGCCGTCGGCCTCGCCCTCGGCGCGGCGCTCGGGGTCGTTGTTCCACTTCAGGATCGCGTGCGACAGCGCGGGCGTCGGCACGTAGTCGCCGAACTCGTCGACGAGCACGCGCACGTCGTTCGCGACGAGCACCTCGAGCGCGCTGGTCTGCGCCGGGGCGCTCAGCGCGTGGGTGTCGGCGCCGATGAACAGGGGACCGGTGGTGCCCTGCGCGGCGCGGTACTCGACGATCGCCTGCGTGATCGCGAGGATGTGGTGCTCGTTGAACGCGGTCTTCAGGCTCGACCCGCGATGGCCGGAGGTGCCGAACGCCACCCGCTGCTCGGGCACCGAGACGTCGGGCTTCAGCTCGTGGTAGGCGTGGATGAGGGCATCGACGTCGATGAGATCGGATGCCAGGGCCGGGGTTCCCGCTCGCTCGTGCATGACCTTCATCCTTCCACCGGGGCGCGCAGGCGTCACGCCCTTGCGGGGCATCCGTCCCGTGCCTACCCTCGGTCGACTCGCCGGGCCGCTTCGCCGCTCGCGAACCAGACCGCGCTCGGCGCCGGCCGCGCGCCCGCGCTGGCTAGGCTGACCTCCATGACGGATGCCGCTGCCGACGCCACCGACGCCTACTCGTACCTCGGGCCGGCCGGCACCTTCACCGAGGCGGCGCTGAAGCAGGTTCCGGATGCCGCGGGGCACCCGTGGAACCCCGTGAACAACGTGGGGGAGGCGCTGGCCGACGTCACGTCCGGCCGGGCGGTGGCGGCGATGATCGCCATCGAGAACTCGATCGAGGGCGGCGTCTCGGCGACGCAGGACGCGCTGGCGACCGTGCCGGGCCTGCGCATCGTCGGCGAGTACCTCGTGCCGGTGAACTTCGTGCTCGTCGCGCGCCCGGGCACGACGCTCGCCGACGTGCGCACCGTCAACGCGCATCCGGTCGCGTACGCGCAGACGCACGGCTGGCTCGAGCGCGAGCTGCCCGGCCACGCGCACGTGCCGAGCTCGAGCAACGTGCAGGCGGCCGCATCCCTGTTCGAGAACGACGTGGCGGATGCGGCGGTCGCACCGCCCGGCATCGACGCGCACCACCCGGTCGACGTGCTCGCGACCGGCATCGGCGACAACCCGAACGCCGTGACCCGCTTCGTGCTCGTCAGCCGCTCGCGCGCCATCCCTCCGCGCACCGGCGCCGACAAGACGAGCCTCATCGTCGAGCTGCCCGACGACGAGCCCGGCTCGCTGCTGGCGATGCTCGAGCAGTTCTCGACGCGAGGCGTGAACATGAGCCTGCTCGAGTCGCGGCCCATCGGCGACGCGCTGGGTCGGTACCGGTTCGTGGTCGACCTCGACGGGCACATCGAGGACGAACGCGTGGCCGACGCGCTGCTCGGCCTGCGCCGCTTCAGCCCGAACGTCATCTTCCTGGGCTCGTACCCGCGCGCCGACAAGCAGCCGAACGAGTACCACTCGAAGTACGACGACGCGGTCTACGTCGAGGCGCGCGACTGGCTGCGCGGCCTGCTGAGCGGCGAGCCCGAGGCGTAGCGCTCGGCGTCAGCCCAGGTGCTCGCGGTCGACGCGGATCACGACCGACGAGGCATCCGTCTTCGCCGCGATCTTCACGACCTTGCCGAACTCGTCGCCGTCGACCTCGAGCTCCTTCGCGTCGTCGCCGAGGTCGAGGCTGAACGAGCGGCCGCGCAGGTACGCGATGACCGAGCTGCGCTCGGAGCCCTCGGTGTCGTCGCGCATCTTGATGACCGTGCGGCCGACCGCCGTGCGGCGCAGCACCCGGTTCTCCCAGGTCACGCGCCGCCAGACCTGCAGCCAGCCGAGGAAGCCCTTGGGCTGGAGCACCGCGACGTCGAGCCTGCCGTCGTCGACCTCGGCGTCGGGGATCAACTCGACGTTGCCCGGCAGGTCGCCGAGGTTCGCGATGAGCACCGAGCTGACCCGGGCGCGGTGGGCGTGGTCGTCGTCGAGCCGGTAGTAGACCCGGAACGGTTCGGACTCGGGGAGTGCGCGAACCGCGCCCTCGACGTAGGCGAGCCAGCCGACGCGCTTCTTCAGGTCGTCGCTGGTCTTGGCGATCATGTCGGCGTCGATGCCGATGCCGGCCATCACGAGCGAGGCGAACGTCTCGGCCTCGCCGCCCGGGCGGGTGACCTCGAGCATGATCACGTCGATCGCGCGCGGCACCCCGTGCAGCGCGGTCTGCAACGCACCCTTCACGTCGTTGACCGGGATGCCGAGCGTGCGCGCGAGCAGGTTTCCCGTGCCGAGCGGCACGGCGGCCATCTCGACGCCCGTGCCGCGCAGCCCCTCGGCGACCGCGCGCACCGTTCCGTCGCCGCCCGCGGCGATCACGAGGTCGACGCCCTTCGCGACAGCGATCTCGGCCATGCCCTTGCCGGGGTCGTCGGCCTCGGTCTCGATCCAGACCGGCTCGGCCCAGCCGGCCTCCTCGATGGCGGATGCCACGTCGCGGCGCAGCGCCTCGACGCCCTTCTTCGTGGGGTTGTAGATCACCGCCGCCCGGCGTTCCCCGCCGTCCGCGCCAGTTCCCCCCGCATCCATGGCTCAACGGTACGGCATGCCGTGCGCGACATGTGCCCGCCGCGCACGGGGTGGCGGGCCGGGGCAGGGCGCCCCGCGGCCCGCCGGGCACGCCGCCGTTAGACTTGCTCGCGTGATCGACCCCGTGCTGCTCCGCGAGAGCCCAGATGTCGTCAAGCGCTCGCAGGAGGCGCGCGGCGAGTCTCCCGACCTCGTCGACGCCGCCCTCGAGGCGGACGCGTCGCGTCGTGCGGCGATCAGCGCGTTCGAGACCCTCCGCGCCGAGCAGAACGCGTTCGGCAAGACCGTCGCGAAGGCGCCCAAGGAGGACAAGCCCGCCCTGGTCGCCCAGGCGCAGGAGCTCGCCGCGAAGGTGAAGGCCGCCAACGCCTCGTCCGGCGAGGCGGAGGAGCGGTTCACCGCCGCGATCGGCGCGATCGGCAACGTCGTGATCGACGGGGTGCCGGCCGGCGGCGAGGACGACTTCGTACTGCTCCGCGAGGTGGGCGAGCGCCCCACGTTCGACTTCGACCCGCGCGACCACCTCGAGATCGGCGAGCTGCTCGACGCGATCGACATGCAGCGCGGTGCGAAGGTCTCCGGTGCGCGCTTCCACTTCCTCAAGGGCGTCGGCGCCCGCCTCGAGCTCGGCATCATGAACATGGGCCTTGCCCGGGCGATCGACGCGGGCTTCACGCCGCTCATCACCCCGACGCTGGTGCGCCCCGAGATCATGCAGGGCACCGGGTTCCTCGGCGCGCACGCCGAGGAGGTCTACCACCTCCCCGCCGACGACCTCTACCTCACGGGCACGAGCGAGGTGGCGCTCGCCGGGTACCACTCCGACGAGATCATCGACCTGTCCGGCGGCCCGCTGCGCTACGCGGGCTGGTCGACCTGCTACCGCCGCGAGGCCGGCTCGCACGGCAAGGACACCCGCGGCATCATCCGCGTGCACCAGTTCGACAAGCTCGAGATGTTCTCCTACGTCGACCCGGCCGACGCCGAGGCCGAGCACGAGCGGCTGCTGGCCTGGCAGGAGGGCATGCTGCAGGACCTGGGGCTCAGCTACCGCGTGATCGACGTCGCCGCGGGCGACCTCGGCTCCAGCGCGGCACGCAAGTACGACGTCGAGGCGTGGGTGCCGACGCAGGGCGCGTACCGCGAGCTCACGTCGACCTCGAACTGCACGACGTTCCAGGCGCGCCGTCTCGACATCCGCCACCGCACCGAGAGCGGGAAGACGGCCCCGGTCGCCACCCTCAACGGCACCCTCGCGACCACCCGCTGGATCGTCGCGATCCTCGAGACCCACCAGCAGGCCGATGGCTCGGTCGTCGTGCCCGAGGCGCTCCGGCCGTACCTCGGCGGCCTCGAGGTGCTCGAGCCGGTGGGCAAGTAGGCCTCGCCGATGACGTCGCCCTGGTTCGTCGCGCTCGACGTCGACGGCACCGTGCTGCACGAGGACGGCACGCTCGACCTCGCCGTCGTCGAGGCCGTGCAGGTCGCCCGCGACGCGGGGCACCTCGTGACGCTCGCCACGGGACGCTCCTGGAAGCACACGCGGCCGATCCTCGAGCGCCTCGGCATCGAGCCCGAGTACGTGGTCTGCGCGAACGGCGCGCTGGTGCTGAAGCGCGACGGCGAACCCGGCGGCGGCTACCGCCGCGAGCACATCGAGACGTTCGATCCGGCCGACGTGCTGCGCCGCATCCGCGAGTACCTCCCGCAGGGCAGCTTCATGGTCGAGGACCCGACCGGCTACCGCCTCTACACCGCGGGCATGGACGACTGGGACCTCGAGGACGCGCACGAGGTCGACTTCGACGACCTGCTGCACACGCCCGCCACCCGCGTCGTGGTCATCTCGCCCGGGCACGAGCTCGACGAGTTCCTCGCGATCGTGGAGCAGATGGGCCTGCACCAGGTGAGCTACGCCATCGGCTGGACGGCGTGGCTCGACATCGCGCCGGAGGGCGTGAACAAGGCCACCGCGCTCGAGCGCGTGCGCGAGTGGCTCGGGGTGCCTGCCGACCGCGTGCTCGCGGTGGGCGACGGCCGCAACGACATCGAGATGTTCGAGTGGGCGGCTCGCGCGGGCCGCGCGGTCGCGATGGGGCAGGCGCCCGACGAGGTCAAGGCGGCCGCCACCGAGGTGACGGGCGACATCGACCACGACGGGGTCGTCCAGGCGCTCGACTCGCTGCCCTGAGACCCATTCGGGCGGGGGCACGCGCGGCGACGGCCCGGCTCGGGCATGCCGCCCGCGGCATCCGTCGACTGCCCGCGCACAGCCCCGGTTCAGGGGTCTCCCAGTGGACGCTGGCAGGCTCGCAACCTGCGTTCGAGTAGAATCGGGCCAGTTCGGGAGCGAGGATGCCGTCGAGTACGGCCGCGTCAGCGTGCCCGGCCGGGAGGGCTGTCCGAGCGGCCGATGGAGCTGGTCTTGAAAACCAGTGGGCAGCAATGCCTCGTGGGTTCGAATCCCACGCCCTCCGCCAACCGAAGACCACGACACGACCAGGAGACCGGGAAGGAGCCGAGTGAACGAGGAGATCCGCCACAGCTCGCGTCGAGCCGCGAAGCACCCCACCGTCGCCCGGCACGGCCGCCTGAAGAAGTCGAGCGCCTGGCGCACGCTGGCCAAGGTCACCGCCTCGACGCTCGCGGTGCTGCTCGTCAGCGGTGTCTCCGTCGCGGCGTACGCGGCGTGGGACCTGGCCGACACGGTGCAGCCGTCGGTGACCCTCGGCAACGAGGAGGTGCTCGAGGGCGTGCCCGACGTGGGCGCGATCGACGGCGGCGTGAACTTCCTGCTCGTCGGCAGCGACAGCCGCGAGGGCCAGGGCAACGGCTTCGGCGACCCGACCCAGGAGACGGCCGTCCTCAACGACGTGACGATGCTGCTGCACATCTCCGAGGACCACACGCACGCCTCGGTGATCAGCTTCCCGCGCGACATGCTCGTCGACCTGGTCGGCTGCAAGGACCCGGAGACCGGTGCCGACCTCTGGGACCAGTACGGCGTCAAGATCAACACCGCGCTCGCGTACGGCGGCATGGCCTGCGTCGTGAGCACCGTCGAGAACCTCACCGGCGTCACGATCCCGTTCGCGGGCGTCGTGCAGTTCCTCGGCGTCGCCGCGCTCTCCAAGGCCGTCGGCGGCGTGGAGGTCTGCGTGGCCGAGCCCATCGAGGACCTCTACACGGGCACGTTCCTCGACGCGGGCATGCACACCCTCGAGGGCATCCCCGCGCTGCAGTTCCTCCGCACCCGCCACGGCGTCGGCGACGGCAGCGACCTCGGCCGCATCTCGAACCAGCAGGTCTTCCTCTCCGCGCTCGCGCGCACGCTGCAGAGCGACGGCACGTTCACCGACCCGGTGAAGCTGTTCAGCATCGCGAAGGCGGCGCTGGCGAACATGCAGCTCTCGAGCAGCCTCACCGACCCGGTGCGCATGGTCTCGATCGCCAAGGCGATGAAGGACATCGACCTCGCCCAGCTCGCGTTCATCCAGTACCCGACCGGGTACACGGCGAACGGGGGCGCCGTCGTGCCCACCGCGTCGGCCGAGGTCGTGAACCTCGCGCTGCAGGAGGACCGGCCGGTCTCGTTCGACGAGGACCAGAACGAGGCGAGCTTCGCCTCGGAGAAGGACGAGACCGCATCGCCCTCGCCCAGCGCCGAGGCCACCGAGGAGCCGGCCGAGACCACGGCGCCCGAGTCGACGGCGGATGCCGGTGGCGAGACCGCGACCGCCTCGCCCGAGCCCACCGCAGAGGCGCTGCCGAGCGACGTCTACGGCCAGACGGCGGCCGACACCCGTTGCTCCGCGGGCCGCACGCTCGCCGACCAGTAGCATCCGCCCGCCCGCTCCCGGCCTCGAATCGTCGCTCGGGGGCATGTGCGGTTATGATGTCAGGCGTGCGTCGCGCGAGCGTCGCACGAGGAGACGTCGCATAGTCCGGTCGAGTGCACCACCCTGCTAAGGTGGAGTCCCCGTAAGGGGACCGCGGGTTCAAATCCCGCCGTCTCCGCTCACCGAAACCCCTCTTCGCGAGGGGTTTCGTCGTCTCCGGGCCGGAGGATGGGTGCATGGCATCGCTGAGGGGTACCGCCGCACGGGGCATCCGCCTCGCCCTGGCCGTCGCGGTCGCAGGTGCACTGGTCGGATGCTCCGAGGGGGCGACGCCCGATGCCGTCGCCCCGACCGCCGCCGACGGCGGACTCGCGCCGGTCCCGTCGCTCGGAGCCCCGACCGACTTCGCCACCGGACTCGCCGCCCCCTGGTCGGTCGCGTTCCGCGCCGACGGCACGCCGCTCGTGAGCGAGCGCGACACCGGTCGCATCCTCGAGTTGTCCGAGACCGGCGAGGCGCGCGAGGTCGGCGCGGTCGCCGGCATCCGCTCGGATGGCGAGGCCGGCCTGCTCGGCCTCGCCGTCGACGACGCCGACCGCCTCTACGCGTACTCGACCACGCCCGGCGGCAACCGCATCCAGCGCTTCGTGCTGCGCGGTGAACCCGGCGGCCTCGCACTGGGCTCGCCGCAGACGATCCTCGACGGCATCCCCGACGCGAACTTCCACGACGGCGGCCGCATCGCGTTCGGGCCCGACGGCATGCTCTACGCCACGACCGGTGACGCGGGCGACCGCCCGGCGTCCCAGGACCTCGCCTCGCTCGCCGGCAAGATCCTGCGGATGACACCTGACGGCGACGCGCCCGATGACAACCCCTTCGACGGCTCGCTCGTCTACAGCTACGGCCACCGCAACGTGCAGGGCATCGCCTGGGCCGACGACGGCACGATGTTCGCCTCGGAGTTCGGGCAGAACACGTGGGACGAGCTGAACGTGATCGAGCCCGGCGGCAACTACGGCTGGCCCGAGGTCGAGGGCATTGGCGGCGGCGACGGGTTCATCGACCCCGTGCAGCAGTGGAACCCCGACGAGGCGAGCCCGAGCGGCATCGCGATCGTCGACGAGACGCTCTTCCTCGCGAACCTGCGCGGGCAGGTGCTGCGGGCGGTCCCGGTCGCCGACCCGACGCAGCACGAGGACCTGTTGGCCGGCGAGTACGGACGCCTGCGCGACGCCGTCGCCGCACCCGACGGCTCGCTCTGGGTGCTCACCAACAACACCGACGGGCGCGGCTCGCCGCGCGACGGCGACGATCGCATCCTGCGGATCGACGTCCGGTCGTGACCTCCTGACGGGTCGTTGCCCCTGACGACGCGCGTCCAGTGAAGCTATATCGTGTGGAATATATTCTAGCGAATATACGGAACCGTGCTAGGTTTTCCCCCACAGCGATACGACGGCGTATCGCGACTATGGGAAGGGATCAACGTTGACCCGCTGGAAGACCACAACGGCCGCGCTCATGATCGCCGCGCTCGCCCTCACCGGATGTGCCGCAGCGAGCGAATCCGCCTCCACCGACGAGTCCGGCGGCACGCTCACCCTCGTCGGCTTCACCGCCCCGGACACGATGGACCCTGCAGGGGCATCGTGGGGCAACTCATCGCCCTTCTACCAGTCGGTGTTCGACACGCTGCTGCTCGCGACCCCAGCGGGCACCATCGAGCCGTGGCTCGCGACCGGATGGGAGTACAACGAGGACAACACCGTGCTCACGCTGTCGCTGCGCGACGACGTGACGTTCACCGACGGGTCCGACCTGACCGCGGACGTCGTGGTGAAGAACCTCCAGCGGTACAAGGACGGCACGTCCCCGAACGCCGGCCAGTTCGCGGCCGTCGAGGGCTTCGAGGCGCTCGACGACGCAACCGTCGCCATCGCGCTCGAGGCGCCCGACCCCGCGCTGCTGAGCTATCTCACCCGGGATGCCGGCCTCGTCGGCAGCGCGGACTCGCTCGACAGCCCCGAGGTCGCGACGACGCCCGTCGGCTCGGGGCCGTACGTGCTCGACACGGATGCCACCGTGACGGGCACCACGTACGTGTACACGAAGAACGCGGAGTACTGGAACCCCGAGGTCCAGCACTACGACGAGCTCGTCATCAACGTCATCACGGACCCGACCGCTGCGCTCAACGCGCTCAAGGCGGGCGAGGCGAACGGCGTCAAGCTGGTGACGAACGACGACGTGGCGGAGGTCGAAGCCGCGGGCTGGACGATCGAGTCGACGGAGCTGGACGTGCAGGGCCTCCTGCTGTTCGATCGCGACGGGGAGATGAATCCCGCCCTCGGCAACGTGAAGGTGCGTCAGGCGATCAACTTCGCGATCGACCGGGACGCGATGCTCGAGACGCTTCAGGGCGGCCTCGGCACCGTGACGACGCAGATGTTCCCGGCCTCGTCGGTCGGGTACGACGACGGCCTGGACGACTACTACACCTACGACCCGGAGCGCGCGAAGCAGCTCCTCGCGGAGGCGGGCTACCCCGACGGGTTCGAGATGGAATCGATGTCCATCTCGATGCTCGGTGCGAGCACCTTCGCGCTGATCGGGCAGCAGCTCGAGGACGTCGGCATCCGGGTGTCGTACGTGGACACGGGAATCGACCAGGCGATCGCGGACATGCTCGCTCCCAAGTACCCGGGTGTCTTCATGTCGCTGGAGCAGAACCCGGACTGGCAGCTGATCAACTACATGATCGCGCCGACCGCTGCGTTCAACCCGCTCCGGTCGCAGGACCCGCGCGTCGACGAGCTGATCGAGCAGATCCAGTTCGGCGATGAGTCGGTCGCGCAGGAGGCGACCGGCGAGCTGAACGAGTGGCTCGTCGAGCACGCGTGGTTCGCGCCCTTCTACCGCGTGCAGGGCAGCTTTGCGACGGATCCCGAGACGACGGTGGAGATGCTCCCGACGAACATCTTCCCCGCCATCTACGACATCCAGCCGAAGTCCTGACCTCGGGTCTCCCCGACTCGCCGGAGGGCGGGCCGGGGAGACCGTCCTCTCCAGACAGGAGGAGCGAACCGTGCTCATGTTCATCGTCCGGCGCATCGTGGCCGGAGCGATCCTGCTCTTCGCGATCTCGATACTCGCGTTCACGCTGCTCTACCTCGACAGCGCGACCATCGCGCGCCGGATCCTCGGCGAGACGGCCACGGAGGAGCTGATCGCGAGGAAGACGGCCGAGCTCGGACTCGACCTGCCCCTGTGGCAGCAGTACCTCCAGTGGCTCGCCAACGCGCTCCAGGGCGACCTCGGTCGTTCGTGGACCAACGGCCAGCTCGTCTCGGTGAATCTCGCGGATCGGCTGTCGGTCACGCTGTCGTTGGTCATCGGCACGACGGTGCTGACGGCGATCGCGTCCGTCGTGCTCGGTATCCTCGCGGCGCAGAAGGGAGGCTGGGTCGACGGCGTGATCCAGGTCATCACGGTGCTCGGCTTCGCGATTCCCGGGTTCCTCATCGCCCTCTACCTCGTGCTCGCATTCGCGATCAACCTGCACTGGTTCAAGGCGACCGGGTACGTTCCGCCCACGGACTCGATCTCCGGGTGGCTCGCGTCCGTGACGCTGCCGATCCTGGCACTGTCCTTCGGTGCGGTCGCGGCCGTGACGCAGCAGATACGCGGTGCGGTCATCGACGGGATGTCGCGCGACTACGTCCGAACGCTGCGCAGTCGCGGCCTCTCGCCGGCGAGCGTCGTCTACCGGCACGTGCTGCGCAATGCGGCCGGACCCGCGCTCGCGGTGCTCGCGCTCCAGTTCATCGGACTGCTGGGCGGCTCCCTCATCGTCGAGCAGGTGTTCGCGCTCCCGGGCATGGGCCAGCTCACGGTCGCAGCGGGGGTCGGCGGCGACATCCCGGTCGTGATGGGCGTGGTCGTCGTGTTCGCCATCATCGTCATCGTCGTCAATCTCGCCATCGACCTCGCGCAGGCGGCGCTCAACCCGAAGGTACGACTCTCATGACCGCCATCGAAGCCCCCATCAGCATCCCGGCCACCATCGAGAGCGCGTCGCTCTGGCGGCGCCTGGTGCGGAATCCGGCAGGACTCGGCGCCATCTGCTTCCTCGCGTTCCTCACCCTGATCGCGCTCGTCGGTCCATGGATCGCCCCCTACGACCCCGGGACGGCGTCGCTGCAACTCGTCCTGGCGTCACCGAGCCCGGAGCACTGGCTCGGGGCCGACGGAGCAGGTCGCGACGTGCTGTCGCGTCTGCTGGTCGCGACCCAGGTCACCCTTGCGGCCGCGGCCGTCGCCGTGGTCAGCTCGCTGGTGCTGGGGGTGGTCTCCGGACTCGTCGCGGGGTACTTCCGAGGCTGGTTCGATGCGGTCTCGTCCTGGTGCGCATCCCTCGTGATGGCCCTGCCGGGCATCGTCGTGCTCATCGCGGCTCGTTCCGTGCTCGGGCCGACGATCTTCGGCGCGATGCTCGTCCTCGGCGTCATCCTGTCGCCCATCTACTTCCGCCTGACCTACACCACGGTCGTCGGGGTCCGAAACGAGCTCTACGTGGACGCCGCACGGGTCTCCGGGCTCGGTGACGCGCGCATCATCGGCCGCCACATCCTCTCGGTCGTGCGCGCTCCGATCATCATCCAATCGGCCATCGTCGCCGGCATCGCGATCGGCGTGCAGGCAGGACTCGACTTCATCGGGCTCGGCGACTCGAGCGTGCCGACCTGGGGCGGGCTGCTGTCCGACGGCTTCGCGAACATCTACAAGCAACCGTTGCTCATGCTGTGGCCCTCGGTCGCCATCGCGCTCACCTGCGTCGCGCTCACCCTGCTCGCGAACGCCATGCGAGACGCGCTGGAACGCGTCTCGCCCGTTCGCCGGCGCTCTCAGCGACGAACCCTGGACGTGGTCGACGCTCCCGTAGGCGACGCGATCGCCTACTCCGACGCTCCGGCTGGGCCGATGCGCGACGTCGTCCTGTCGGTGCGGGAGCTGCGGGTCGGGTACGAGCAGCCGGTGTCGGGTGCCGACATCGAGGTCGTGCACGGGGTGTCCCTGGACATCCGGCGCGGAGAGATCCACGGCCTCGTCGGCGAATCCGGATCGGGCAAGAGTCAGACGGCGTTCGCGGTGCTGGGTCTGCTGCCCGCGGCGGGTCGTGTCACCGCGGGCAGCATCGACTTCGGCGGCATCCAGTTGGCGGATGCACCGGAGCGCACCTACTCGCGCATCCGCGGAACCCGCATCGGCTACATCCCCCAGGAACCGATGTCGAACCTCGACCCGTCGTTCCGCATCGGGTACCAGCTCGTCGAACCGCTTCGACGAGGCCTCGGGCTGTCGAAGAAGGATGCCACGGCGCGAGCCCTGGAACTGCTGGATCGCGTCGGCATCCCGGATCCGCGCCGCACGTTCGATGCGTATCCGTTCGAGGTGTCGGGCGGCATGGCGCAACGGGTGCTGATCGCGGGTGCGGTGTCCACAGATCCCGAACTGATCATCGCCGACGAGCCGACGACGGCACTCGACGTGACGGTGCAGGCGGAGGTGCTCGACCTGTTGCGCGACCTCCAGCGCGAGCGGGAGCTGTCGATGCTGCTCGTGACCCACAACTTCGGCGTGGTCGCCGACCTCTGCGACCGCGTGTCCGTCATGCAGCAGGGGCGCTTCGTCGAACAGGGCACCGTGAGCACCATCCTCACGGCGCCGTCCCACCCCTACACCCGCTCGCTGCTGGACGCGATCCTCGACGACGGCCCCGCGCGCGGGCCACTGGTCGATTCGCTCGTGACGACCGGGGGAGCCCGATGATGACGAGCCTGCTGAAGGTCCGGGACCTGATCGTCGAGTACCCGGGTCGAGGACTCCGTGCGAGACCGTTCCGCGCACTCGCCGGGGTGTCCCTCGACATCCGCCCGGGCGAGTCGCTGGGCCTGGTCGGCGAGTCGGGCTCCGGCAAGACGACGCTGGGCCGCGCCGTGCTCGGGCTGGCGCCCGTCACGTCGGGCGAGATCGTGTTCGACGGCAGGGAGATCGGTCACCTGTCGCATCGTGCACGCCGACCACTCGCGAGCGAGATCCAGGTCGTGTTCCAAGACCCCTACTCCTCGTTGAACCCGTCCCTCACGGTCGCCCAGATCCTCGCGGAGCCGCTCATGGCGCGCGGGGTCGCGGCGAAGGAGGCGAGCCGCCGCGTCGGCGACCTGCTCGAGCGGGTGGCCCTGCCCTCGGACGCCGCCCGCCGGCTCCCCCGGGAGTTCTCGGGAGGACAGCGGCAGCGCATCGCCATCGCCCGGGCACTCGCGCTGGACCCGAGGCTGGTGGTCTGCGACGAGCCCGTCTCCGCGCTCGACCTCTCGACCCAGGCTCGGGTCCTCGACCTGCTCGTCGAGGTCCAGGAGCGGACAGGGGTAGCCTACCTCTTCATCTCGCACGACCTCGCCGTCGTCCGCCACATCAGTCACCGGGTGTCGGTCATGTATCGCGGCGAGATCGTCGAGACCGGCGATGGCGAGCAGGTGACGGCGCGGCCGGTCCATCCGTACACGCAGCGCCTCCTCCTCGCGGCGCCGGTCGCCGACCCGCGCGCCCAGGCCGAGCGCCGCGCGGCTCGGCACTCGCTGCGCGAGTCGATCACGGCGCCGTCGACGGCCGTGATGTCGTGAGTACCACGACGCCCTACCAGTCCGCCCCCGCATCGTCACCGGCTGATCGTCATCCGGCCGACCACCGCCCACCCGTCAGAAGGAGCGAAATGCCCACCACCACCGATCAGTCGAACCCTCCCGCGGCCCGGACCGAGCACGCTCGGCCGTGGCTCGACCGGAGCCTGCCGATCAGCGATCGCGTGGAGCTGCTGCTGAACGAGATGACCGTGGCGGAGAAGGCCGGGCTCTGCTTCCACACGGTCCTCCCGCTGGTCGATCTCGACGCCGACAACTCGGCCTTCTCCCTGCCGTCGGCGCGCGAGTTGGTGGTCGATCGCGGGATGACGCACTTCAACCTGTTGGGCGGGGCGCCCACGGGTCGCGACATCGCCGCCTGGCACAACCGGCTCCAGCGGCTGGCCGCGTCCACCCGCCTGGGCATCCCGGTGACCCTCTCGACGGATCCGCGGCACTCGTTCAGCGACAACCCGGGCGCGGCGATCATGGCAGGGCCGTTCTCCCAGTGGCCGGAGACGCTCGGTCTCGCCGCGATCCGCGACGAGCAGCTCGTCGAGCGGTTCGCCGACATCGCTCGGCAGGAGTACACGGCCGTGGGCCTCCGGGTCGCGCTGCATCCGCAGGTCGACCTGGCCACCGAGCCTCGGTGGGCGCGTCAGAATGCGACCTTCGGCGAGGACGCGGAACTCACCGGCCGCCTCGGGGCGGCGTACATCCGGGGTTTCCAGGGCGAATCGTTCGGCGCCGGCTCCGTCGCGACGATGACGAAGCACTTCCCGGGCGGCGGCCCGCAGAAGGACGGCGAGGACCCGCACTTCGCATACGGGCGCGAGCAGGTGTACCCCGGCGGAGAGTTCGAGCTGCACCTGAAGCCGTTCGAGGCCGCGTTCGAGGCGGGTACCCGCCAGGTCATGCCCTACTACGGGATGCCCGTCGGCACCGAGTACGAGGAGGTCGGCTTCGGCTTCAACCGGTCGGTGATCACGGGTCTGCTGCGCGAGCGCTACGGATTCGACGGCGTGGTGTGCACCGACTGGGGCCTGATCTCCGACGCCGAGATCTTCGGGGACCCGCTGCCGGCCAAGGCCTGGGGCGTCGAGCACCTCACCGCGTCCGAGCGGATGCGCACGGCGATCGAGGCCGGTGTCGACCAGTTCGGCGGCGAGGCGTGCACCGACATCCTGGTCGGGCTGGTCGAGACCGGCGAGGTGTCGGTCGAGCGGTTGGATGTCTCGGTCCGGCGCCTGTTGCGCGAGAAGTTCGAACTCGGGCTGTTCGACGATCCGTACGTCGACGAGGACGCGGCCGATGAGCTCGTCGGCCGCGCGGACTTCCGAGCAGCCGGCGAGGCCGCCCAGCGCGCAGCGATCACGGTGCTCACCAACCGCACGCGCGACCGAGCGGACGGTGACGCCGACGCGCCGATCCTGCCCGTCCCGCGCGGCGCGCGGCTGTACGTCGAGGGAATCGATGCCGACGTCGCGGCGGGCTACGGCGAGGTCGTCTCCTCGCCTGCCGAGGCCGACGTCGCCATCCTGCGTCTCAGGGCGCCGTTCGAGGAACGCGCGACCGTGTTCGAGAACTTCTTCCACGCGGGCTCGCTCGAGTTCCCCGCGTACGAGATCGACCATGTCCGCGAGGTCGCGGAGCAGGTGCCGACGGTCGTCGACGTCTATGCCGATCGGCCGGCGATCCTCGAGCCGCTCGTCGCGTCGGCAGCGGCGGTGACCGTGAACTGGGGTGCCGGAGCGGCAGCACTCCTCGACGTGGTCACGGGCGCGAGTCGTTCCGAGGGCCGACTGCCGTTCGACCTGCCACGCTCCATGGCGGCGGTCGAGGCGTCGCGGCCGGACGTTCCGTTCGACACCGCCGACCCGCTCTTCGCGTTCGGTCACGGCCTGGCGGTCTGATGGCCGGGCCAACCGGGACCGAGCGCGACCTCGCGACCACGGGCGGCTCGCTCCACTACCGGCGCCGGGGTCGCGCCGGGGCGCCGGCCCTGCTCATGCTGCACGGAATCTCCGACGGCGGTGCGGTCTGGACGCGTGTGGCCGACGAGTTCGTCGACCGCTTCGACATCGTGATGCCGGATGCGCGCGGGCATGGGCTGAGCCGACGCGTCCACGGCGAGATCTCCGTCCCGCTGCTCGCGGCGGATGCGATCTCGCTGATCGAGGGGCTCCGCCTGGCACCCGTGCGCATCTGGGGTCACTCGCTCGGGGCGTCCACTGCGGCGCAGGTCGCCGCGATGCGCCCGGATCTGGTCGCAGCGGTCGTGCTCGAGGATCCGCCGTTCCTCGACGCGCCACCCGTTCCCGCGTCGGGCGGTGGCGACGACCCGAGGAGCAGGTTCCTGACGCTGCTCGAGAAGATGGCGGCGATCCCGACGGAGGCGCGGATCGCGCTGGCGCGGGAGGCGAATCCGCACTGGCACGACAGTGAACTCGCGCCGTGGGCGGAGACGAAGGCGCAGTTCGACCCGGCCGCACTGGCGCTGTACGCATCGCTCGGGCGCGACTGGCGCAGCGTCGCGGCACGGGTGCGATGCCCGGCGCTGCTGCTCACCGGCGACGCGCATCTCGGCGGGCGCGTGACTGCGGATGTCGCCGCCGAGGCGGTGGGGCTCATGGCGCGCGGTGAACTCGTGCACGTCGCGGACGCGGGCCACAACGTCCACCGCGACCGCTTCGACGAGGCCCTCGCCGCGGCGGGTGGCTTCCTCGGGCAGCTCGAGCCGTGAGTCCGGCGCTGCGCGACGGTCGTCGCGCGCCATCCGTCAGTCGGCGGTCGCCTCCTCGGCCACCCGCAGGACGAGCGAGCGCAGCCACTGGTGCTCGCGGTCGTCCGTGACGCGGGGATGCCAGAGCATCCAGTACGAGAAGCCGGCGATCTCCTCGGGGGCCTCGGCGATCCGGACGGCCTCGTCGGCGTGGCGGTTCGCGAACCGGCGGGGGAGCACCGCGATGAGGTCGGTGTCCCGGACCGCGCTGATCGCCGCGCTGAACGTGGGGACCCTGATCTCGGCGGTGGCGTGTGCGCCGAGGCGCTCGAGCTGATCGAGCACGATCGTCTGCTGCGGGTGCATCCCGCCGACGCTGGCGAGGCCGTGCGACGTGAGGTCGTCCACGGTCAATCGTTCGGCGCGGAGCGGGTTCGAGCGCGCCAGCACGCAGACGAAGTCCTCGGTGAACATCGGCTGCCTCGCGAGGTGTTCGGGAGCCGCGAGCGGAGTGAGAACGAGATCCACACGGCCCTGGTCGAGGTCGACGAACGACGACGGGGCGACCGGGGTGACGATGAGGGACATCTTCGGGGCCTCCCGGGTGAAGGTCGGGAAGAGGCGACTTCCGAGGAGGCTGACGGGGTAGTCCGACGCGGCGATGCGCAGCGAGCCCGACGCCGTGCTCGGGTCGAAGTCGATGTCGTCGAACATCGCCCTGATGCTGCGCATGACGCCGATGAGTTCGTCCTGGAGCGTGCGAGCGCGGGCGGTCAGTTCGTAGCCGGCCGGCGTACGGACGAGCAGCTCGTCGTCGCAGGCGACGCGGAGGCGAGCGAGCGCGCGGCTCATCGCCGGCTGCGTGATGTGCGCGCGCGTCGCGGCTCGAGAGATGTGACGCTCGTCCAGCAGGATCTCGAGCGCCTTCAGGAGGTTCAGGTCCAGGTTCTCGATATGCACGACGAACATAGTAGCTCTGTCTGCAATGCATTGGACATATAGCTGGCCCGGTGTCACGGTAGCCGTACCGACAGAAATGGAGCGCCGCGTGAAGGTCATCGCCCTCGAGGAGCACATGTTCCCCCGCGACCTGATCGAATCGGAGCAGCTCGACTTCGGGCTGCGCGCCGGCGCGAAGATCCCCGACCTCGACGAGCTGGACGAGGGGCGCCTGCGCATCATGGACGAGGCTGGCATCGACGTGCAGGTGCTCTCGGCGCTGGGCTGGCTCGTGCAGAACCTCGAGCCCGCCAGGTCGGTGCCGCTGAGCCGCGAGCTGAACGCCAGACTGGCCGCGGCCGTGTCGCGGCATCCGGACCGCTACCGGGCGTTCGCCTCCCTCTCGATGACGGCGCCTCGCGACGCGGCCGCCGAACTCGCCCGGTGCGTCGAGGAGCTCGGGTTCGTCGGTGCGATGATCCACGGGCAGACCGACGGCGTCTTCCTCGACGACCCATCGGTACGGCCCGTGCTCGAGACCGCGTCGCGTCTCGGCGTGCCCGTCTACCTGCATCCGGCGCCCCCGCCCACCACGGTGCTCGACGCCTACTACTCGAACCTCTCCCCGGCCGTGCAGGCATGCCTGTCCACGTCCGGTTGGGGGTGGCACTCCGAGTGCGGCATGCACGTCCTGCGGATGGTCGCCGCCGGAGTGTTCGAGGAGCTGCCGGACCTCACGGTGATCGTGGGGCACATGGGGGAGGGGCTTCCCTTCCACCTCGACCGGATCCAGGACATGCTCGGTCCGGTGGTCACCGGCCACTCCCTGACGGTGGCCGACACCCTGCGGCGCAACGTGTACCTCACGACGTCCGGGTACTTCTCCGACGCGCCCCTCGAGTGCGCGCTCTCGACGTTCGGCGCCGACCACGTGCTGTTCTCGGTGGACCATCCGTTCGCGAGCAGTTCGCGCGCGACCGCGCACCTGCGTGACGCGCCCCTGACACCCTCCGATCGGGAGAAGATCGCACACGAGAACGCCGAAGCACTGTTGAGCATCTGAGGACCGCACCATGACCGCACCAGCATCACCACGCCGCACCTCCCACTTCATCGACGGACGATGGACCGACCCGACCGGCCCGACGTTCGACGTGCGGAACCCGCTCGATGACGCCCTCGTGGCCCGGGCCGCCGCGGGCGGCGCCGCCGAGGCCGAGGCGGCCGTCGCCGCAGCGGCCGCCGCGTTCCCGGGGTGGGCCGCGGCCGCACCGGGCGCACGTCAGGACTTGTTCCTCCGGGCGGCGGACATCGTGGAGCGACGGCAGGAGGAGCTCGTCCGGCTCATGGCCGTCGAAGGCGGTGCGAGCCGCGCGTTCTCGACCTACCAGATCCGTTTGTCCGCCGCGATGCTGCGCCAGGCCGCAGGTTGGGGGTACCTCCCGTACGGAGACGTGCTGCGCAGCGACGTCCCCGGCAGGACCGCCACGGTCACCCGCAAGCCGCTCGGCGTGGTGGCCGGGTTCACTCCCTGGAACGGGGCGTTCTACCTCGCATGGCGCACCTTTCTGCTGCCCATGGCGTTCGGCAACACCACGGTGATCAAGCCGTCGGAGGAGGCGCCGATGTCGGCCGGCCTCGTCCACGCCGAGATCCTCGAGGAGGCCGGGTTCCCACCCGGGACCTTCAACGTCGTGACGCATGCGCCCGGGGACGCACCTGCGATCGCGGACGTGTTCTTCGACAGCCCCGCGGTGCGCTGCATCAACTTCACGGGTTCCGACCGGACGGCCCGCGTGCTCGGCGAGCGCGCCGGCCGCGCGCTCAAGCGGATGGTGCTCGAGCTCGGCGGATTCAACCCGGTGCTCGTGCTCGACGACGCCGACATCGAGGAGGCCGCGAAGGCCGTGACGTTCGGCGCGTTCCTGCATCAGGGCCAGGTGTGCATGAACTCCCGCAAGGTGTACGTCGCACGAGCGCTGCACGACGAGTTCGTCGCCCGCCTCGCCGACCGCGTGCGGCAGCTCCCGGTCGGTGACCCGACCGATCCCGGGGTCGTCATCGGACCGCTCATCAACGACCGCGCCGTCGCCCAGATCGACGAGCGCGTGCAGGACGCCGTCGACCGCGGTGCCACGATCGTCACCGGTGGTCGCGCCGAGGGGCGCCTCTACGAGCCGACGATCCTCACCGACGTGCCCTCGGACGCGATCTGCACCACCGGGAAGGACGAGACGTTCGGGCCGCTGCTGGTCGTCCAGGCGTTCGACGACGAACAGGCCGCGATCGCCGAGGCGCAGGACACGCCGTACGGGCTCACCGCAGCGATCATGACCCGGGACCGATCCCGCGGGCTCGACATCGCCGATCGGTTCGATGCCGGCATCGTGCACGTCAACGCCCCCACGATGGCGAGCGAAGCCGCACTGCCCGTCGGCGGGGTCAAGGCGTCCGGCTGGGGGAGGTCGGGCCACTACGCCATCGACGACTTCACCGAGGTCAGGATGACCACGGTCAGCAGCCAGCCGGGTCGGTACCCCTTCTGACCCAGACGTTCCACCCACCACCACCCACCGCACCTTGAGACGAGGAAGTCCCATGAGTCGAACTGCAATCACCGGTGTACGCGTCTTCGACGGCGAGTCGCTCTCCGAACCGACCGCCGTCGTCATCGACGGCGAGACCATCTCGGCGGACACCGCCGTCGACAGCGCGGACGTCGTCATCGACGGGGAGGGGGCGACCCTCCTCCCCGGATTCATCGACACGCACGCTCACCCGCGCACGCGCGAGCAGCTCGACGCGGCCGCCCGTGCGGGCATCACCACGATCTTCGACCTCGGATCGCCGGACCTCGACACCGTCCGCGCGTTGCGGGCCGAGACCGGGGTGCCCGACCTCCGGAGCGCCGGCCATGTCGCCAGCGGACCGGGCTCGATGTTCATCGAGAAGGTCGGCATGCCGGCCTCCACCGGCGTCACCGGTCCCGACGACGCCGCGCGCTTCGTCGCCGATCGGAAGGCCGACGGTTCGGACCTCATCAAGATCATCATCGAGGACCCCAAGTTCCCCGGGTCGAAGCCGCTCGACACCGCGACGATCGCGGCGCTCGTCAGTGCTGCGCACGAGGCCGGCTACCTCACGGTCGCCCACGTCGTGAGCACGTTCACGCTGCGGCAGGCGCTGGATGCAGGAGTCGACATCGTGACGCATGCCGCGCTCGGAGGGGAGCCCGACGACGAGGCCCGCGCGCTCATCGCCCGCAACGGCACCGTCATCATCCCGACGCTGGGCATGATGCACGGCATCGTCGAGACGGTCGGCGGGCGGCTGCTGATGAAGATCATCGGCGCGCTCGTGCCGGCGGCGCGGATGGACTACCGGTTCGCCGAGGCGACGGTGCGCGCGTTCCGCGACGAGGGGAGCCGAGTACTCGTCGGCACCGACGCGAACGACAACGCCAACGTGCCGCACCAGGTGCCGTTCGGCGAGTCGCTGCATGACGAGCTCGGCCGACTCGTGGCCGCGGGCCTCACGCCCGTCGAGGCGCTGCGGGGCGCCGGATCCGCCGCAGCGGATGTGTACGGTCTTGACGACCGCGGCCGCATCCGCGCCGGCCTGCGCGCGGACCTGGTCCTCGTCGATGGCGACCCGACCGACGACATCTCCGCCTCCCGCCGCATCCGCGGGGTGTGGATCGGCGGGGCGCGGGTCGTGGAGGTCGCGAGCGCCCACCGCTGAGCCGACGGGATCGCGAGACGTCCATCCGGGGCATCCGCCGCCCCTGTTCCGACGCCGGATGCCCGGCTCGGACGGCGGATGCCCCGGCTCAGCCGGCTGCGCAGAAGCGCTGCGTGATGAGTCCGACGCCTTCCACCTCGGTGGTGAGCTCGTCGCCCGGCGCGAGGTAGACGCGCGGCGTGCGGCCGTGGCCGACGCCCTCGGGCGTTCCCGTGAAGATGACGTCGCCGGGGAGCAGCTCGACCACTGCGGAGAGCCGCGCGATGAGCACCGGCACCGTGAAGATCATGTCGCGCGTGCGCCCGTCCTGCAGCACCTCGCTCGAGCCGTCGGCGCGCGTCAGCGTGCAGCGGACGCGAAGGTCGGACGGATCCGCGGCGGCGCCGACCTCGTCGATCGTCACGACCGTCGGGCCCACCGGCGCGAACCGGGCCCTGGACTTCCCCAGGCTGAACTGGGGCGGATGCCCCCAGAACTGGACCGTCCGGTCGCTGAGGTCCTGACCGACCGTGAGCCCGGCGACGTGGTGCCAGGCCTCGTCCTCCGGGATGTCGCGGCCGCCGGTGCCGATGACGGCGACCAGTTCGGCCTCCCAGTCGACGGCGTCACCGGTGAGCGCGACGTCGACGTCGGGCCCGGTGAAGCTCGACACGAACTTGGTGAACACGACGGGATCCGTCGGCACGGCGAATCCCGACTCCCCGGCGTGACTCGCGTAGTTCAGCCCGATGGCGAACACCTGGGGCGGACGCGGCACGGCGGCGTCCAGCTCGGCCGCCTCGTACCGTTCGCCGCTCGATGCGTCCTGCTGCCTCGCCCACTCGATGAACTCCTCCCAGTCGGCGTAGACCGCCTGCGGGTCCGAGCCGAACCGGCCCTCGCTGGCGAGTTCGACGTCGAGTGCGCGGTCTCCGGAGATGAGGACGAGTCGGCTGGAACGGTTCGCGATGCGCATGTGGTGACGCTTTCTGTTGGAGTCGGGAGTCGGGAGTCGGGAGGTGCGCGCGGGGCGAGGGAGGTCAGCGGTCGATCGGGATCACGCCGTAGTCGAGGATCCCCGCCGGCACCTGGCCGTCCCACTGGTTGATCCAGTACAGGTCCTCGGGGTCGAACGTGCGCGCGGGGCGGTCCGGGTCGCGGATGGTCTCCATGTCGCAGTAGTACTCGATGACCGCGCCGCTCGGCTCGACGTAGTAGACGGCGATGTTGTCGCCGGCACCGTGCCGCACCGGGC
Source organism: Agromyces rhizosphaerae (assembly GCF_027925245.1). Taxonomy (NCBI): domain Bacteria; kingdom Bacillati; phylum Actinomycetota; class Actinomycetes; order Micrococcales; family Microbacteriaceae; genus Agromyces; species Agromyces rhizosphaerae. The sequence continues at coordinate 1,254,335 of NZ_BSDP01000001.1, read as the reverse complement.
CCCAGGCGAGGCGTGCCCCGCGCCGCGCCAGGCGGTCGCCCAAGCGCGCGAGGTCCATGATGTTGCCGGCCTGCCACGCGTGGTGGTGCAGGCCCAGGTCGGATGACGAGAAGATCGCGATCCCGTGGTGGTCGTTGTTGCACCGCATGAAGAAGTTGTCGATGCCGATCGCGTCCGACACCCGGAAGTCGAAGATCTCCGAGAGGAAGTCGCGCATGGCCGGCGCGTTGCCGGACTTGATGTTCACGTGTCCGAGCCGGTCGGCGGTGAGGCTGCCGCGCTTGCGCATCGAGTAGTCGAGCTTCTCGGTGTAGATCTGCCAGGTGTAACCCTCGGGCCCGACGAACGCGAAGCCCTGCTCGATGTGGTCCTCGATCGGCTGCTCGGAGACGACGGCGAAGCGCGCCTCGTCGACCTTCGCGCGGATCGCCTCCAGTTCGGCGCCATTGGGCACGACGAGTCCGATGTGGTCGAGCGCGTCCTCGTCCGCCTTCGTGTACACGAGCTCGTGGTGCTTGTCCTGGGCGGTCACGAACGCCTTCGCACCGTCCGACTCCGTCTCCACGAGGCCGAAGACCTCCACGGCGTTCGACAGCGACGCAGAGAGGTCCCGCGTCCGCATCGAGACGTATCCGATCTCGGACACCGCGCCCGTTGCGTTGTCGCTCCTGCCGTGGTCGTTCATGGTCGCTCCTCGTCGAGTGTGGGTGCCGGTCGGCCGAGTACTGTCTACCTCGGGCGCGGAGAACGGCCGGCCTCGACTTTCAATGATTGGAAGCGAGCGGATGCGACTCCGCACGACCGCCGCGGGCAGGTCGCCCGCGCAGGCTCACGAGGTCGTTGCGACCCGCTTGAGGTCCCGGCTGATGACCCGCGTCAAGGCGAGCAGCGCCGGCTCGAGCCTCGTCGCGTCGACGGATCCGTCGGCCCCGAGCACGGACATCGCGGCCACGCATGCGCCGGTCCGGTCGAAGATGGGAGCGGCGATCGACGTCGCGGCGGAGGGGAGCGTTCGCGACATCGACGCGAGCCCGGTGCGCCGAACGGCGCCGAGCGTCTCGCTCAGCTCGGACGCGGGGAGCGGGACGTGCTCGGGCTCCAGGAACAGCTCCTGCTGCAGGTAGGCAGCCAGGAACTCCGGTCGGCTGTGCGCGAGCAGGACCAGCCCGACGCCCGTCCCGTGCAGCGGAGCACGCCCGCCGGGGTAGTACAGGACCGCGCCCGCGTCCTTCGCCGAGAGCCGCTCGATGATCACCGCCTCGTCCTTCTCGCGAACCGCCAGCTGCACGTGCTGCCGGGTCGCCCGGTGCAGCTCCTCCATGTACGGGAGCGCGATGGCGCGCAGCCCGTGGCCGCGCGGTGCGAGCGCTGCGTATTCCAGCATCCGGAGCCCGATCATGTAGCCGCCGCTGGGCTGCCGCTCGAGGGCGCCGCGCCGCGCCAGGTGCTGGGCCAGGCGGAAGGCCGAGCTCAGCGGGATGCCGGTCGCCTCGCTCAGCTCGGTGACCGTCAGGATCGGGCGCTCGTCGCTGAACGCGTCAAGCAGCCGGAACGCGCGGTCGAGGACGGGCTCGCCGGATGGCGGCCGCCCGCCGCGTTGCGTCGTGTGCTCCACGACACGGGATGTTGCCACTCATTGAAAGTCGCGGCAACCTGTGCCGCTCGGATGGGCGAGCATGCACAGGTCAGAGACGACCGAAACGCGACGATGGAGCCCGCAGCAATGACCGACGACGTTCTCCCGGTACTCATCATCGGCGGCGGCCCGGTCGGGCTCGCGCTCGCCGCGGAGCTCGGGTTCCACCGCATCCCCGTCACCGTGGTCGAGCCCAGGGTCGAGGTGGAGCACTCACGGCCCCGGGCGAAGACGACCTCCGTGCGCACGATGGAGCACTTCCGCCGCTGGGGCATCGCGGACGACCTCCGTGCTGCGGCGCCGCTCGACCGGGCCTACTCGCAGCGCGTCACGTTCGTGCAGCACGTCACCGGGAGCGAGATCGCCCATATCGACGGATGCCTCGGGCTCGACACCGGCCCGGAGATCTCCCCGGAGCCCGCGCAGCAGGTGACCCAGCCGATCGTCGAGGAGGTGCTCCGCCGCCACCTTGATTCCGTCGAGGACGTCGACCTCCTCCTGGGATGGACGGCGACGGCGATCGAGCAGTACGACGACCGGGTCACGGTGCGTCTCGAGGACGCGACCGGTCGCCCCAGACTGGTCCGCGCGCGATGGGTCGTCGGCGCGGACGGGCCGAGGAGCATCGTCCGCCGCGCGATGGGCGCACGGTACGAGGGTTCCGCAGGCGGGCGGAAGAACGTCAACATCACGTTCCGCTCGTCGCAGCTGCAGGCCCTCGTGCCGCACCCGGCGTCGATCCACTTCTGGGTGCTCGATCCGGATGCCCCGGGAGTCATCGGCCCGCTGGACCGCGACGGCACCTGGTGGGCCATCTCCACCGGCACCGAGTCCGTCGATGACACCGGGCACGCGCAGCGCATCGTACGCTCCCTTGTGGGGCACGAGATCGACGTCGAGGTCGTCGCGACCGACCCGTGGCAGGCACGGATGCTGCTCGCCGACCGGTATCGCGACGGACGCCTGTTCCTGGTCGGCGACGCGGCGCACCAGAATCCGCCGTGGGGCGGGCACGGGTTCAACACCGGCGTCGGCGACGCCGTCAACCTGGGCTGGAAGCTCGCAGCCGTCATCGACGGGTGGGCGCCGGAGGACCTCCTGGACAGCTACGACGCGGAGCGACGCGCGATCGAGCAGCAGACCATCGCGCTCGCCGCGTCGAACATGGCCGTGCTCTCGCCCGACCTCGGCGACCCCGCGCTGATGGGCGAGGGGGACGATTTCGAGGTCGCGAGGTCGCGGCTCGCACCGCGGATCGTCGAGGCCAAGGCGCCGGAGTTCTTCAGTGAGGGACTCATCCTGGGGTACGGCTACGGGCCGACCTCGGGCGAGCAGGCCCCCACTCCTGCCGAGTACCACCCGAAGCTCGCCGCGGGGAATCGTCTTCCGCATCGCTGGATCGACGGGCGGTCCATCTTCGACGTGCTGGGCCCACGGTTCACGGTGGTCGGGCCCGAGGAGCGCGTCGCACCGCTCCTGCGCGCGGCAACGCGCAGGGCTGTCCCGGTGTCCCACCTCGAGCAGCCCGGCCCGGAGCTGGTGCTGGTGCGCCCGGATCAGCACATCGCCTGGGTCGGGGAATCGATCGCGGACGCCGACGGCATCCTCGACGGCGCGCTGCACGGGTTCGCGGAGCACGAGTCGAGGTAGCCTGCGGGCCGGTGTACAGCGAGCCGGCCCGGCGCGGCTCCGAGTCGATCAGGCGTGGAAACGCTGCACGATCGATCCGATGCCCTCGATCTCGGTCACGAGCGTCTCCCCGTCCACCAGGAATCGCTTCGGGTCCATGCCCGCACCGACGCCGGGCGGCGTGCCGGTGAAGATCAGGTCGCCGGGCAGCAGCTCGAGTGTGCGGCTCAGGCGCGACACGAGCTCGGCGATGCCGAACACGAGCTGGTCGGTCGAACCGTCCTGTACGCGGGTGGAGGTGCCGTCGGCGGCGATGATGGTCGCGGAGATCGCGAGCCGGTCGGGGTCCGCGAACTCGTCGAGGGTCGCGATCACCGGGCCGGTCGGGGTGAAGTTCTCGAACGACTTGCCCATGCTGAACTGCGGCGGCGTCGCCTGCCACTGCACCGAGCGCTCGGAGAGGTCCTGCCCGACGGTCAATCCGGCGATCCTCGACAGGGCGTCCTCGCGCGCGATGTCGCGCCCCCCACGACCCACGACGATGACGAGCTCCGCTTCCCAGTCGACGGTCTCGCCGGGGAGGCGCACGCTCACCTCCGGACCGGCCACCGACGAGGCGAACTTCGTGAAGACGACGGGCTCGTCGGGCAGGGGCAGCCCGGACTCCGCGGCGTGGTCGGCGTAGTTGAGGCCGACCGCGACGACCTGGCGCGGGAGCGGCGACGGCGCGCCGAGGTCGGCGGTCGAGAACGGCGCCCTCTGCGCGTGCGTCGCCACGTCGACCTGTTGCGCCCACTGGGAGAACGCGCCCCAGTCCGCGAAGGCGTCGGACGGTGAGGGGCCGAATCGACCGGCGCTCGCGGTGTGGACGTCGAGTGCGACCGTGCCGTCGACGAGGACGAGGCGGCCGGAGAGGTTGGCGATGCGCATGGGGGCCTTTCTGGATGGTTCAGGATGGGGCGGCGAAGCCGCGGATGGCGGAACGGAGCGCGTCGTCGGGGTCGGCGGTCGCCGGTCCCCTCCAGGCGATGTGCTGATCGGGCCGCACGAGGACGAGGTCGCCGTCGGCGATCTCGGAGAAGCCGTCTGCCGGCGGATCGACGATGGTGAGCGGAATGCCGCGGGCGGTCGCCGCGGCGGCCCACCGGGTCGAGTCCGGGCCGAGGAGCGTGAGCTCGGGCCCCAGGAGGTCGAAGAGCGACGCCCCCGCGTCGTTCCGTTGGTGCGGCAGGCGATTGCCTGCTGCGGGGATGGGGACGTAGTCGCGGGTGGTCGGCGCCTGTGCAGCGGCATCCGGACCGTAGCCGTAGCCGAGCACGAGCCCGAACGCGTGGAACTCGTTGCGCTTCGTGGCCTGGATCCGGGCGTCCGCCGCAGCGCGCGCCGCCTCGCCGGCATCGCCGTCGGCGGTGAGGTCGGGCGAGGCGAGCTCGATCGGCAGGTGCTGCATGTTCGACGCGGCCAGCTCGATCGTCTGCTGCGCGATCGGCCTCCGTTCGGCCTCGTAGCTCTCCAGCAGTTCCATCGGCGCCCACCCGTCGAGCACCGCGGCGAGCTTCCAGCCGAGATTCACGGCGTCGCCGACGCCCGTGTTGAACCCGTGTCCGCCCCAGGGAGGGTTCTGGTGGGCGGCATCGCCGACGATGAAGGCGCGGCCGCTGCCGTAGGAGTCCGCCAGCAGGAGCCGCGCCTGCCAGGGGTCGGTCGCGAGCACCTCCACGTCGATATCGGCCCCGACGAGCGACCGCACGATGGCTGCCGCATGGGCGTCGTCGTCGACGGACTCGGTGCCGGTCGCGATCGCGAACCACTCGTCGTCGTGCCCCATCGGGCCGACCATGCCGGGCATCGCCGCATTGATCACCCAGTGGTGCACCGCGGTCCTCGCGGGCACGAGCGCGCCGAGGCGGTGCGACCGGAACGTGATGTTCACGTTCGGCCGACCGCCGGGAGCGCCCTCGTAGCGTGCCCCGAGCGCGGCGCGCACCACGCTGCGGGATCCGTCGGCGCCGACGACGAAGTCCGCGGTCAGGCGCGACGCGCTGCCGTCGGAGTCGACGACCTCGATGATCGGCCGCGCCCCCTCCAGGTCGACCGCGGTCACGCGGCTGCCGTAGCGGGTCTCGACCAGCGAGCTCGCCGCCAGCAGAGCACGGAGCGCCTCCTCCACGACGGGCTGGGTCACCTGCTGCCCGGGCTCGGAGGTCAGGGCGGATGCCTCGAGCTCGAGCCCGAGCACGTCGGAGATCCAGGTGATGTCGCGGCCGGCGACGGTGTTGCAGAACCGCACCTCCTTCGACCACGACACGGGGATCGACGCGCGCGTGCGGATCTCGTCGGCGGCGCCCAGTCGGCGGAAGAGTTCCATCGACCGCGCGGAGGTCGTCTTCGCCCGCGGGCGTGTGTGCTCGACCGCCACCCGGGGCTCGATCAGCGTCGACGCCACCCCATGGTGGGCGAGTTCGAGCGCGAGGGTCAGGCCGACCGGCCCGCCGCCGACGATGGCGACGGGCCGGTCGGCACCCGGTGCGGTGGTCACCAGACTTCGGGGAGGAAGATGTCCTCGGGAATGACCGCCGGGAGGTACTCGCCCGCGCGAGTCCGCTCGTGGATCTCCTGGAACGACAATCCCTCCTCACGCGCCTTCACGAGCTTCTCGGGGTCGAAGTAGGTGCCGATCGGGTTCTCGGCGAAGTCGAGCGAGTTCGCGATCCACTCGCTCGAATCGGCCCAGTCGCCGAAGCCGTCGACCTGGATCTCGACGCCGTTGCCGTCGGGGTCCTGGTAGTAGACCGACATCGTGATGCCGTGGTCCAGCGTGAGGAAGGGGAGGATGTCGTGGTTGCGGAGGCGCACGTAGTTGTTCAGCCACTGGTCGAACGTGCCGAACTCGAACGCCGTGTGGTGGATGCCGGTCTCGTGCCCCTTGTCCGTGGGGTGCTTCAGGCCGGGCGGGGACAGCAGCGCGATGCGGTGGTTCGCGTCGTCGTTGGTGAGCCACGAGGCCTCGTCGCTCTGGAAGACCGGACGGAGGCCGCAGACCAGGCCGTACCACTCGACCATCTCCCGCATCCGCAGGGTGGTGAACGTCGTGTGGTGCAGCTTGGGCGGGTTCGCCGGCCAGTTGGTCGCCTGGTTCTCGGGCATGTATCTCTCCTTCGAGATCGGGGGTGGGTGGGTGGGTCGAGCGGGTCGGGGTCAGGTGGGGTCGACGAGGTCGAGGGCGGCACCGACGATCGCGTCGGCGCCGATGCCGTGGAGTCGGTACAGCTCCTGGAGCGTGCCGGTCTGCCCGAACTCGGTCACGCCGAGGTTCACGCTGCGCACGCCACGGATGCCGGCGAGGAACGCGAGGGTGTGCGGATGCCCGTCGAGCACCGTCACCAGCGGGGTCGCGCGCTCGGCCGGGAAGACCTGCTCGACGATCGCCGGGTCGCCGTCGCCGTGCCCGCCGCGGGCCCGGACCGCACGGTACATCCGGTCGGCGCTCGTGATGCACACCACGTCGGCGGCGACGCCCAGTTCGGCGAGCCGATCAGCCGCCGCCAGCGCCTCCGGCACGACCGCGCCCATGCCGACGAGCGTGACGGCGGGGGCGTCGGTGCGCCGCAGGGCGTACCCGCCCGCGACGGACTGGCGACGACGTCGGTCCCGCCCGGCGGGGTCGGCGGGCACCGCGGCGAGTGCCTGGTCGAGCGCGCGCGACGAGAGCCGGAAGTAGCTCGACGATCCGTCGGGCCGCCCGAGCCGCGAGAGCGCGTCCAGCATGCACCATTCGAAGTCCTGCACGAACGCCGGCTCGAACGACACGACGCCGGGCTGCTCGATGCCGACCGACGGCGTGATGATCGACTGGTGCGCGCCGCCCTCGGCGGCCAGGGTCACGCCCGACGGCGTGCCGACGAGGATCGATTGCCCGCCGCCGTAGACGCCGAACGACCACGGCTCGAGCGCGCGGGTCACGAACGGGTCGTAGAGGGTGCCGATCGGGAGCAGGGGCTCTCCCCACCGGCTCCAGGTCGCACCGAGTTCGCCGAGCAGCGACACCAGGTTGACCTCGGCGATGCCGAGCTCGATGTGCTGCCCGCTCGGGCGTTCGTCCCAGTGGAGGATCGTCTCGGCGTCGTCGGCGAACCAGTCGGTCTTCTGCGACGGTGACCAGACGCCCGCCTTGTTGACCCAGCCGCCCAGGTTGGTGCTCGACGCCACGTCGGGTGCGACCGTGACCACGCGGGAGGCCGCCTGGGGTGCGCGCCGCGTGAGGTCGAGCAGCAGGCGACCCAGGGCCTGCTGCGTCGAGGCGTGCCCGGTGATCGTCCGGTCGAAGTCGGTCGGGATGGAGAGCGTGCCCGGCTGCGGGACGGGCGGGCGCCGCAGGCGGCCCGCGACCCGCGCGCAGAGCGCCTCGGCCTCGGAGTCCGGGTCGAATCGGCGCCAGGGGTCGTCGATGCGTTCACCGAGCTCTGCGGCGACCTGCGCCAGCTGGTCGGGCTTCAGCAGGGCCGAGTGGTTCTGCGGGTGCCCTGCCGTGGGCAGGCCGTTGCCCTTGATCGTGTAGGCGAAGATCACGGTGGGTCGCGAGTCGTCGATGCGCTCGAACGCGTCCACGAGACTGGGGATGTCGTGGCCGCCGAGGCCGCGGATCACGCGCACGACCTCGGCGTCGTCGAGTCCGTCGAGCAACGCGCGGATCGCATCCGCGTTCGGACCCGCACCCGGAAGGCGCTCGCGCAGCTCCGTCGCGGAGCATCGCAGGAGACGCTGGTACTCCGGGTTCGACATCTCGTCGATGCGGTGCTGGAGGTGCTCGCCGCCGGGCGTCTCGAAGAGCTCCGCCAGGAACGTGGCGTACTTCAGGGTCAGCACCTGCCAGCCGGCCGCCTGGAACATCGCCTGCAGGCGGGTCGCCGAGATGTTCGGTACGACGCGATCGAGCGACTGGCGGTTGAAGTCGACGATCCACACGAGTTCGCCGAGCTCCGACACGGTCGGGTCGAGCACCGCTTCCCATACGGCGCCCTCGTCGAGCTCGGCGTCGCCGACCAGGCTGTACTGGCGGCCGCGGCTGCGTGGCGCGCCCGCGGTGTCCGCCGAGTAGCGACGCGCGATGGCGCCCCAGACGGGGGCGGTGGCGCCGATGCCGACCGAGCCCGTCGAGTAGTCGACCGTGTCGGGGTCCTTCGACCTGCTGGGGTAGCTCTGCAGGCCCTTGAAGGCACGCAGCGTGCCGAGCTGCTCGGCCTCGAGCTCACCGAGCAGGTAGTTGATCGCGTGCAGCACCGGCGACGCGTGCGGCTTGACCGAGACGCGGTCTTCGCTGCTCAGCGTGGTGAACCACAGCGTGGTCATGATCGTGGTCATCGAGGCGCACGATGCCTGGTGGCCGCCGACCTTCAGGCCGTCCGGGTCGCGGCGTGCCGGCGCGTTCGCCGCATCGACGATCGCCGTCGAGAGCCAGAGCACCTTGCGCTCGACGTCCTGCAGCGCCGCCAGGTGGCGCACGTCGGGCTCTCGCGTCATCATCGACATCGCAACCTCCCTGTTCCGACGAGAATATATTCTATACACTAGCGATGGCTTCGCGAGGATCGCAAGCGGCGGCAACATGACGTGGCACGATGTGATCCGGGCGGACGCCGTGACGCCGTGGGAGGCAATCATGACGATCGAACCGCAGGTCCGCTCCGTTGCGGGGGCGAATGCCTCCGCGGTCGACCTCGTGACCGCGGAGGTGCGGCGGGCCGTACTCACCGGCGCGCTGGCGCCGGGGGAGAACTTCTCGATCCGCGATCTCGCAGACCAGCTCGGAGTGAGTCACATCCCGATCCGAGAGGCGCTGCGGCGGCTCGAGTCGCAGGGGCTGATCATCCTCCGGCAGGCCCGCAGCGCGAGCGTCGCGCCGCTCAGCAGCGCAGACCTCGCGGCGATCTATCGACTTCGCTACGTGGTGGAGCTCCCGCTCGCAGGGGCATCCGCCGGCAAGCGGGGACCCGACGAGGTCGCTCGGCTCGAGGCGCTGCTGGAGCGCACCCGCAACCCGGAGCCCGAGATCGCCTGGCAGGCGCACTACGACTTCCACGAGGCCCTCGTGCACCCAGCGGCCAACGAGTGGGACGACCGCATCCTGCACACCATCTGGATGGCGGCAGAGCGGTACACCCACCTGGTGTTCGACCCGACGCCGATCACTGAGGCGGAGCGCGCTCGGCGCTACGAGACCCACAAGGTCCTCCTCGACGCCGCGCTGGCCGATGACCCGAAGTCGATGGAACGACTGCTCCGCGAGCACCTCGCCGCGAACGAGGAGAAGATCCGCACGCACATCGACGCGCTCGAGCAACGCTGACGCCGAGGCTTGTGCTGATCGCGACGCATGCGTAACATTCAGGATATATCGTAGCGAATAGCGAAGGACAATGATGTCTGTACTCATCCTGGGCGCCACGGGGAACGTCGGCCGTCACGTCGTCACCGAACTCGTGGCCGCCGGCCGGCCCCCGAGGGTCCTTGCGCGCGATGTGCAGCGTGCTCGCGAGGTCCTCGGCGACGACCCCGAGATCGTCCCCGGAGACATGACCGACCCGGGAGCGTTGCTCGCGTCGATGCACGGGATCGAAACGGTCTTCCTCCTTTCACCGCACGCGTTCGACATGGCCGACACGCAGCTGCGCGTCATCCGGGAACTGCGTCGGACGGGTGCACGCATCGTCAAGGTCTCGGGGACCAGTTCGGCGATCACGCCGGACGGCCCGCACGCGTGCCGCCAGCACTGGGAGGTGGAGCGGGTGCTGCAGGAGAGCGGCCAGCCCTTCGTGATCCTGCGGCCGAACTCCTTCCTCCAGGTGCTCGTCGGGCGACTCATGCTCCCGGTGCTCGCCGCGACGGGGAAGCTCATGAACCCCCTCGGGGCCGCAGGCATCAGCCTCATCGACGCGCGGGACGTCGGCGCCGTCGCGGCGCGCGTGCTGCTCGCCCGGGACTGGGACGGCCGCACGCTCTCACTCACCGGGCCGCGCGCCGTCACCTACGCGGAGATCGCCGATCTGGTCGCCGAACGCCGTGGCGAACCGGTCGACGTGGTGGAGGTCACCCCCGCCCAGGTGCGGGCATCGCTCGTCGAGCGCGGCACTCCGGAGTGGGAGGCCGACCACTTCGCGGAGATGTACGAGCTGTTCCGGGCCGGGGAGTCGGAGTTCGTCACCGACACGGTGGAGGACGTCACTGGCCGGCCCGCCCGCTCGGTCGAGGCGTTCCTCGACGAGGTACTCGAGCCGGCGGGGGTGCGCGCATGAGCGGCTGCCTGCCGTGCGAGCTCGAGCACGCGGATGCGTCGGCGATCGTCTACCGCGACGAGCGATGGGCGTGCGAAGTCGCCGAGGGGTACGACGTGCCCGGGTGGTTCGTGCTTCGACTGCGCCGTCATGCAGAAGGTTGGGGCGGCCTCAGTGCGACCGACGCCGCGGAGTTCGGGGTCGTGTCCCAGCGCATCGCCACCGCCGTCCAGGAGGCCACCGGCGCACCGAACGTCTACTTCCTCAGCTTCGGCGAGAACCACCGGCACTTCCACTTCCTGGTGATCGCGCGCCCCGCCGACCTCGATCCCACCCTGACCGGCGCGGCCATTCTGGCGATGCGCTCCGACCACCGCGACCCGACGCGAGCCCGCTCGATCGCCGCGGCGGTCGGAGATGCGATCTCCACGCGCGTTGCGGCCTCACGAACCTGAACCGACCCCCCACCCACACCACGAAAGGACGACGATGTCCACTCCGTTCACCCACACCCACGCAGGACGCGCCTACAGCGGACGCTCGAACCTCGAGGGCCTCGAACGAGCGGCCGGGGCGCCGCTCGTCATCGCCCTGCACGGCGGCACCTACACCTCCGAGTACTTCGACATCCCGGGGTACTCGCTGCTCGATCGCGCGGCCGACGAGGGCGTGCCGGTCATCGGCCTGGACCGGCCGAACTACGTCGGGTCCGATCCGCTCGAGACCGACGACTCCATCATCCTCGCGAACGCCGAGCTCCTCGGCGAGGCGATCGGCTCGATCTGGGAGCAGTACGGCGACGGTGCGCCGGGCGTCGTGCTGCTCGGTCACTCGATCGGCGGCGCGGTCGCCACCGCGATCGCCGCATCGAAGCCATCCTGGCCGCTGCTCGGCCTGGCCACGTCCGGCTGCCTCGTCCGTGTGCCGCAGGAGTCGCGCGGCGCCTGGGAGTCGCTGCCCCCGATCCCGATGATCGACCTTCCGGTGCCGATGAAGGACCAGGTCATGTTCGGACCCGCGGGTACCTTCGGCGCGGACATGCCGGCCGCGAGCCACCCGTCGAACACGCTGGTGCCGAAGGTCGAGCTGCTCGACATCACCGGCGGCTGGATCGAGCGTCGCGCCGAGATGTGCGCCGCGGTCGAGGTGCCCGTGCACCACCGACAGGGTGAGTTCGACGCGCTCTGGGTGACCGACGAGGGCGAGGTCGACCAGTACCGAGCGGGCTTCACGTCCGCGCCGTCGGTCGACATCGATCTCCAGAGGGGTTCCGGGCACTGCATCGACTTCCACTCGCCGGGAGCCGACTTCCAGCGCAGCCAGCTCGAGTTCGCCCGCGAGGTCGCGAAGGCAGCGGTCGCCTGATGACCACCCTGCTGCGCGGCGTCCGCGTGTTCGACGGCGAGCGGTTCGGCGATCCCGCCGACCTGGCGATCGTCGACGGGAGCATCGCGGACGCCGCGCAGCACGGATCCGGGTCGGAGGTCGCCGCCGGGGGCGGGTTCCTCATCCCGGGCCTCATCGACGCCCACGTCCACCTGGCCGGTCCGCGGACGCAGGAGCTGCTCGCCGCCTCGGGCGTCACCACGGCGCTCGACATGAGCTCGCCGCCGCAGCTGGTGGCGTCGATGCGGGGCCGGGCGGGAGTCGCCGACATCCGCAGCGCCATGCTCGCCCTCACCTCCCCGACGAGCGCGCACGCACGTCGCATGTCGGCGATGCCCGGTGCGTCCGAGACGCATGTCGCCGGCGTCGCGGATGCCGCGGACGCCGTCGCTCGCCGGATCGCGCAGGGCGCCGACTACCTCAAGATCGTCGTCGACCTGCCCGGGTTCGATCGGGAGACCGTCGAGGCCCTCGTCGACGCCGCGCATCGCGCGGGGCTGCGGACCGTGGCCCACGCGTCGCGCTCCGACGCGGTGGACCTGGCCGAGCGCGCCGGCGTCGACGTGCTCACGCACGTCCCGCTCGACCGGGCGATCGATGCTGCGCAGGCGGCGCGACTGGCCGAGTCGGGGCGCGTGGTCGTGCCGACGCTCACGATGATGCGGGCGATCGTCGAGCGTGCGGCCGCGACGGGCGCGCCCGGTCCCAGGTACGATCCCGCACGCGCGTCGGTGCGCACCCTGCACGCGGCGCGCGTCCCCGTCATCGCGGGGACCGACGCGAACGAGACGCCGGCCGCGCCGGCCTCGCCGGAGCACGGCTCGAGCCTCCACGACGAGCTCGCCCTCCTGGTGGACGCGGGCCTCAGCCCCGTGGACGCGCTGCGCGCCGCCACGTCCACGGCCGCCGACCACTTCGGTCTCGCCGACCGCGGCCGCATCGCTCCGGGGCTGCGCGCAGACCTCGTGCTGCTCGACGCCGACCCCACGATCGACATCGCGGCGACGCGCGGCATCCGCGGCGTCTGGATCGCAGGCGACCGCGTCGTGGGCGACGCGTGATCCTCGTCACCGCCGCGGCGGGCAACCAGGGTCGACTCCTCGTGCCGAAGCTCCTGCGGTCGGGAGCGTCGGTGCGCGGCGTCGTCCAATCAGAGGCATCCGCCGCAGGCCTGCGCGCACTCGGCGTCCAGGACGTCGTCGTCGGCGACCTCGCCGATCCGGCGGTGCAGCGTCGTGCGGCCCGAGGGGTCGACCGCATCTACCACGTAGGTGCGACCCTCAGCCCCGGCGAGCGGCGCATGGGCATCGGCCTCATCGATGCGGCACGCGCGGAGGGCGTGGAGCACTTCGTGTTCAGCTCGGTGCTGCATTCGATCGTCACCGATCTCGTGCAGCACGAGATCAAGCGCGACGTGGAGGAGCACCTGCTCGGGTCCGGGCTGGAGTTCACGATCCTGCAGCCCTCCAACTACATGCTGCCGCTGAAGCTGCGGCCGGTGTTCGCCGGAGGGGACTTCGAGCTCTCCTGGGCGCTGGAGCGGCGGCAGAGCCTGGTCGACCTCGACGACGTCACGGACGTCGCCGTGATGGCGCTGAACGACCCGGCGCGGCACGCCGCGGCGACGTACGAGCTGGTCGCGCCAGGTCGCTGGACGGCCCATGAACTCGCCGCGATCATCGCCGACGTGCTCGACCGGCCCGTGCGGGCACGACGGATCGACGCCGACACCTACGCGGCGGCATGGCTCGGCGACCGCGACCCCGCGTCGGCAGCGCACGAGCTGCGCGTCCTGCGCTCCATCAGCGCGCGCTACAGCGCGTCCGACTTCGTCGGGAACGCGAACGTGCTCACCTGGCTCCTCGGTCGCGAGCCCACGTCGTTCGCCGCGTTCGTGCGGCGCGAGTGGTCGGCCTATCGCGAGTCCGCGGCCCGGGACGCGTAGTCACGGCTCGCCGGCACGCAGAGCGCAAGCACCGCGCCCGAGACGCCGACGACGGCGAACGCGTAGAAGTTCCACTGCACGGCGAGTCCCGACGACAGCACCGCCGCCCCGAGGACGGGCCCGAGGATCGCACCCGCCCGACCGACCGCGAGCGTCCAGCTCAGCCCGGTTCCACGCACGTCCGCCGGGTACCTCGCAAGCACGAACGCGTTGATGAGCGCCTGCGTGCCGTTCAGGCCGAATCCGCACACCAGCATGAGCGGGAGCAGTGCCCACAGCGGCGGACCCTGCGCGATGAGGACGAGGCTCGCCGCACCGGAGGCGAACGCCACGACGGTCACGAGCTTCGGACCGACGGCATCCGCCACCCGTCCGCCTACGACCATCCCGACCCCCGCCCCGATGGCGACGACCGCGGTCAGCAGCAGGGCCGAGCCGAGTTCGAATCCGGCGGTCTGCATGATCGTCGGCAGCCACGCGGTGACGCCGAAGACGAGCAGCAGCGCGCACGCGGCCATCAGCCAGAAGAGGACGGTGACGATGCCCAGCCCGGGTCGGAACAGCGTACGGAGCCCGAGACCGCGCGGGCCGAGATCCTCACCGAGGGTCGGGTAGGGGATGCCCATTGCCGAGGTCAGCCGTGCGGCATCCTCGGCGCGGCCCGTCCGGACCAGGTGGACGGGGCTCTCGGGGAGCAGCCGCACCACGAACGGGATGGCGCCCAGCGCCGGGATCGCTCCGATGACGTAGATCCAGCGGAAGCTGGTCTCGGGCAGCAGCGCGGCACCCAGGAGCGGAGCCGACAGCCCGCCCACGGCGATGCCGGCCATGGCGATCCCGACGTTGCGCGCGCGCCGCCCGGCCTCCGAGAGGTCCGTGACCAGTGCGAGCAGCGTGGGAGGCACCATTCCCATTCCGATGCCCACGAGCGCTCGCGCGGCGATGAAGACGCCCGCTGCCGGCGCGGCGGCGCAGACGAGCATGCCCAGTGGGAGCACGATCGCTGCGGCGACGAGCAGTCGTCGCGGACCGACACGGTGCGAGAGGATGCCGCTCAGGGCGGCGCCCGCCAGCATGCCGAGCGCCGTGACCGCGCCCGCGATGCCGCCTCCCGCGGTGGACAGCCCGAACGCGGAGTCCGCGAGCATCGAGGGCAACGTGACGCCAAGAGCTGCGAGGTCGTAGCCCTCGAGGATGAGCAGTGCCACGGCGACTGCCAGGAGTGTGCGCTCGTCGATCGCGCGAACGATCGTGGGGGATTCGGTCGCCATCGACCTGCTCCGATCTGTCGGGTGCGGTCAGGTTTTCACGCACCCCCATCGCTGTCCAATGCATGGCGGGCACCCTCGCTATGCATCGGATGCATGAAGGTGCGCCGCGGAGTCGCGCTGTCGGCCGACCTCAGTCCCCGGCGACCGCCCGGTCGAGCGACTCCTGCACGTGGCGGTGGCCGAACACCTCGTACGTGACGATCGAGACCCACGGCGTGAGCATCAGCACGAGCAGGCAGAGCACCGGCGGTACGCCCGCCCATGCCATCACGAGTGCGCCGACGATGACGATCGCGCTGATCGATCGGAGCAGCAGGTGCAACGGGTCGAACCCCTCGGGTCCGAGCAGCACCCGGTAGAGCACGAAGGCCATCGCGAGCACGACCGCGAGCGGCACGGCGACGGTTGCGAGCACGGCGACCGGCGCGAGTTCCACGTGATCCTCGATCGCGTAGGCGACGACGTGCAGGCCGGCGCCCACCGCGGCGATGCTCGCGTAGGTCACAAGATGCAGGTACGCCCAGGTGGTCGTTCGCCGGGGGAACGCGGCGAGCAGTTCCGCGGTGGGGAAGCTGAAGTAGGTCCACCACATGCCGAACGTCAGCGCAACGCCGGCGAACGCGAGCCCGAGCGCTTCGGTGCTCAGGCCCTGCTCGTCGATCACGGCGCCGACCGCGAACGTGGTGCCGAGCACGACCTCTCCGAACGCGATGATCGCGAGCAGGCCGTAGCGTTCGGCGAGATGGTGCGGATGCCACGGGAGCGCGCCGCGCAGCCGCTGCGCGACGATCGGGTGCCCGAGCTCGAACACGAACAGCACGCCGGCGAGCGCGAACCAGATCGGTGTCGGCGGGTCGACCAGCAGCAGGGCCACCCATCCCACCTGCGCGGCGGCGATGCCGATCGCGATCCGGGCGGCCGTGGAGCGGTGCTGTGCGTCCTGGGTCGCCGCGCGCGCCCAGAGCGCGATCAGTGGGACGCGCATGATCACGTACCCGAGCACCATGAGCCCGTTGTCGATGTCCCAGTGCGACATGGCCTCGAACATGGGCGGGATGCCCAGGGCGAGCACGACGACGCCCACCATCTGCACGAGCACGGCGACGCGCACGAACCAGTCGTCGGTGTCGTACGCAGTGGCGAACCGGGTGTGGGACATCCAGGCCCAGATGACGGCGAACATCGCGAACCCGAACGCGACCACGCCCTCCAGGACGTGATCTTCCGCGAGCGCGTGAGCGAACTCCTCGCTCGCGAGGCTGAACGCGACGACGATGGTCAGGTCGTAGAAGAGCTCGAGCGGCGTGGCCGCGCGGTGCGGTTCGGTGCCGCTCCGGCCGAGCATGCGGGCCAGCGCGTGACGTGGCGCGATGATGCGCGACCGTGGCGGAGACGAGTGGTCGTTCAATCGACTGCTCCTCGTACCCGAACGGCCGGTTCGACGATCGCCGTCACATCCTCGCGGATACGTTCCCGCAGGTCGATGCCGGTCAGCGAGGGCCGCAGGCCGGCCGGCGCCTGCACCCAGGAGGAGACGGCGCCGAGCGTGCGCACCATGAGCGCGACCGGTTCGTCGTCGCCGCGGAGGGCACCGGCAGCCTGGGCAGCCGCGACGGCTTCGAGCTTCTCGGCGTACAGCTCGAGTTCGCGTGCGGTCGCGGGTTGGCCCTCGAGCGTGCGCCGTGCCTGGAAGCGCACCACCTCGGGATGCGACATCGCGTAGTCGAAGAGGGCGAGTGCGTACGCGGGCAGGTCCTCCGGGGTGAACGGCACCTCGGCGTGCATCCGCTCGATGACGTCGTTCGCAACGGCCTCGAAGAGTCCCTCCTTGCTGTCGAAGTACGCGTAGATCATGCGCTGGTTCGACGACGCGGCATCCGCGATCGCGGCGACCCGGGCGCCGGCGAACCCGTCCTCGGCGAACGCCGTGAGCGCGGATGCGAGGATCCGCCGTCGTGTCTCGGCTGCGTCCCTGGCCATCGGCACCCCCGGATCGTTCCCGCCGGAACCACCGGCAGGCTAAGTAAGTAAGTAGTTGTTGACATCGTAGCGCAGCGGGGCTAGCGTATGTAAGCAATCAGTTACTTACTTCCGATTCGGAGGATGCACCATGGTCAGGACCGCACTCGTCACCGGCGCCTCGTCGGGCATGGGCCGGGAGATCGCACGTCGGCTCGCCGCCGACGGCTTCATCGTCTACGGGGCCGCCCGGCGCGTCGAGCGCATGAGCGACCTCGAGCGGGAGGGCGTGCGCCCCCTGCGCATGGACGTGAGCGTCGATGCCGATGTCGTCGCCGCCGTCGAGCGGATCATCGCCGAGACCGGCCGCATCGACGTCCTCGTCAACAACGCCGGCTTCGGGCTCTACGGTGCCGTCGAGGACACCTCGATGGAGGACGTGCGCTACCAGTTCGACGTCAACTTCTTCGGCGTCGCGCGTCTCACCCAGCTCGTGCTGCCGCACATGCGCGCGCAGACGTCCGGCCGCATCGTGAACATCTCCTCGATGGGCGGCGAGATCTACACGCCCTTGGGTGCGTACTACCACGCCACGAAGCACGCACTCGAGGCGTGGTCGGACGCGCTGCGCTACGAGGTCGCGCCGTTCGGCATCGACGTGGTCATCGTCCAGCCGGGACTCATCGACACCGAGTGGTCGGGCATCATGTCCGCGCCGCTGATGGAGCGCAGCGGGCATGGGGCGTACGCCGAGCTGGCACGCAGCGTCGTCGGCAGTTCGGAGCGCACCTACGGCGAGGGCGGGTCGGGCGGCTCCTCGCCGACAGTGATCTCCGACGCGGTCTCCAAGGCGGTCGCCGCCAAGCGGCCCCGCACCCGCTACGCGGTCGGGCGTCTCGCGAAGCCGCTCATCGCCGCCCGTCGGGTGCTCAGCGACCGCGCGTTCGACCGCCTGCTCGCCCGCGCCTCCGGCTGACGCCGGCGCGCTCGTCAGTCGTTGCGCGGGGGCGCCGTCGACCGCCGCATCACGAGCGAGGTGGCGAGCTCCCGGCGCTGCGGCACCGACGCGGCATCCTCCTCGCCGAGTGCGAGGACGAGGCGGGTCGCCTCGCGGGCCATGTCGGCCAGCGGCTGCCGAACCGTCGTGAGGCTCGGCGCGATCCACTCGCAGATGTCCACGTCGTCGAAGCCCACGACGGAGAGGTCCCGCGGGATCGCCAGGCCCACGCGCGCCGCCGCGAGGTAGACGCCGTGCGCCTGGTGGTCCGAACCGGCGAAGATCGCGGTCGGCCGGTCGGAGAGCTCGAGGAGCCGTTGTCCCTCGGCCTGTCCGCCGGAGACGCGGTAGTCGCCGTAGCGCACGAGATCGGGATCGAAGGGCACGCCGGCGCGGGCCAGGGCCGCCCGGTAGCCGTCGAGGCGATCGCGCGACGCGGCCATCCGCTCCGGGCCCGTGATGATGCCGATGCGACGGTGCCCGAGCTGCAGCAGGTGCTCGGTCGCCGCGAGTCCGCCCGACCAGTTCGTGGCGGCCACGATGGGCGCGTGGGAGTCGGCCCCGCCCTGCGAGTCGATCAGCACGATCGGGGTGTGCAGCCGTGCGAGCTCCTCCTCGGCGCCCGGGTGCAGCTCGGAGACGACCAGCACGATCCCGTCCGAGCGTCGAGCGGCCAGCTGCCGGATCCAGTGCTTGTTGCCCGCACGTCGGTCATGCGTCGAGGTGACGACGAGCCCGACCCCGGCACGGGCCGCCTCCGCCTCGGCACCGATCAGGAGTTGGTGCGCCCAGGTGGTCGACAGGTCGGTGATCACGAAGTCGACGAGTCCCACACGCCGAGGCCCTCCGCCGCGTCGCACGTAGCCGTGCTCCTGCAGCAGGGCGCCCACCAGGTCGCGGGTCTCGGCCGAGACGCCGGGTCGCCCGTTCAGCACCTTCGAGACCGTCGGCACCGAGACCTCCGCCAGCTCGGCGATCTCCGCGATGGTGACTCCCATCTCGCCTCCGTTCCAGTGCGACCGGTCTGAGAAACT
The DNA here is from genome assembly GCF_027925245.1 of Agromyces rhizosphaerae. NCBI lineage: Bacteria > Bacillati > Actinomycetota > Actinomycetes > Micrococcales > Microbacteriaceae > Agromyces > Agromyces rhizosphaerae. The sequence goes on along the minus strand of NZ_BSDP01000001.1, from coordinate 1,235,207 downwards.
TTCGCGCGGGTTGCTTGCGAACCTTCCCCGCGTATTGCTCGGTTTCTCCCCACAACATTAGCGTCGAAGTACAGAAAGTCTCCACGAAATTTCGTAGGTCACTTTCGCACCCACCACACAGCACCACTTCTCAAGGGAGAGAGACCATGCGTTCACGACGATTCGCCATCACCGGCCTCGCGGCTGCGGCGACGATCGGCCTTCTGGCCGGCTGCTCGGGCGGTTCGGAGCCGTCGGAGCCGGCGGCGGACGGCGAACTGCCCACCGGCCAGACCATCAGCGTCTGGACCTTCGGCGCCACCGGGCTCGAGGAGTCCATGGAGGCCTGGGCGGAGGAGACCGGCAATGAGATCGAGATCAAGACGAGCGAGTTCGACCCCCACCACGAGCAGCTCCTGACCGCCCTCGCCACCGGCGCGGTGCCCGACGTCGCGCTCGTCGAGACGGCGTACAGCTCGGTCTTCAAGCCGAGCGCCGAGTTCTTCACCGACCTGCGCGAGTACGGGGCCGACGACATCGAGGGCGACTTCCTCGACTGGCGCTGGGCGCAGGGCGTCGCCGACGACGGCACCGTCATCGGCTTGCCGACCGACGTCGGCGGCATGGCGCTCGCGTACCGCACCGACCTCTTCGAGGCGGCGGGGCTGCCGAGCGACACCGATGGCGTCGAGGCGCTCTGGTCGAGCTGGGAGGAGTTCGTCGAGGTCGGTGAGGAGTACACCGAGACGACGGGCGAGCCGTTCCTCGATGACGCGGGCGTGTTCTTCCAGACCGTCTACAACCAGGGCGATGAGAAGTTCTACAGCGCCGATGGCAGCGAGCTGATCTACGACAGCAATCCGCAGGTGCAGCTGGCCTGGGACCTCGCCACGAGCGCCGCCGGCATCTCGGCCAACCTCGCGGCGTTCAGCCCCGAGTGGAACACCGGCATGGCCAACGGCGACTACGCCGTGCAGCTCGCACCGGCGTGGATGCTCAACTACATCCAGGGCCAGGCACCCGACACCGCAGGGCTCTGGAACGTGGTCACCCTGCCGGAGGGCGGCGGCAACTGGGGCGGCTCGCAGATGACCGTCCCGGCGGAGGCGGCGAACCCCGCGCTCGCCTACGACATGCTGGCCACCATCCTGAGCCCCGAGAACCAGCTCGACGTGTTCAAGGAGTTCGGCAACTTCCCGTCGACCCCCGGGCTGTACGAGGACCCGGCGCTCACCGAGTTCACGAGTCCCTTCTTCTCGGATGCCCCGGTCGGCCTCATCTACACCGAGAGCGTCGAGGCGCTCGAGCCGGTCTACGAGGGCCCGAAGGAGCGTGCGATCCTGCGCGAGTTCGGCCTCGGCATCGACCGGGTCGAGTCGGGCGACGAGTCGCCCGACGAGGCCTGGCAGTCGACCCTCGACGCCGTGGCGCTCGAGGTCCAGTAGCACCATCGGGGCCGGCGCGGCGCAGGTCGCGCCGGCCCCGCACGCACCCAGGAGGCATCGTGGCCACCCCAGTCCTCGCGGCGACCGCGACCGCGCGCGCAACGCGCCGGCGCGGCGGACGCCGTTCGCTCACCCCGTACCTGTACATCGCGCCCTTCTTCCTCGTCTTCGGGGTCTTCGGCGCCTTCCCGCTCGCGTATACGGCGTTCATCTCGCTGTTCGACTGGAATCCGATCGGCGACCAGGTCTTCATCGGGTTCGACAACTACGTCGCGCTCGTCGCCGACCCGCGGTTCTGGAACGCGTCGTGGAACACCGTCGTCATCTGGGTGCTCTCGACCGTGCCGCAGCTCGCGGTCGCCCTCGTGCTGGCCGCCGTGCTGAACCAGGCGCTGCTGAAGTTCCGCACCGGGTTCCGCATGGCGGTGCTCGTGCCGAACATCACGTCGGTGCTCGCGGTCGGCATCATCTTCACGCAGCTGTTCGGGCGTGACTACGGCATGATCAACTCCGTCATCGAGGCGCTCGGCGGCGACCGCATCGACTGGGTGGCCGGCACGTTCTCGAGCCAGTTCGCCGTCTCGACCATGGTCATGTGGCGCTGGACCGGCTACAACGCGCTCATCTACCTCGCCGCGATGCAGTCCATCCCGCGCGCGCTGTACGAGAGCGCCGAGATCGACGGTGCCGGCGCGATCCGCCGGTTCTTCACGATCACGATCCCGCAGGTGCGGCCCACGATCATCTTCACGGTCATCGTCTCGACGATCGGCGGCCTCCAGATCTTCGCCGAACCGCTCGTGTTCGGCGGGCAGGCCGGTGTCACCGGCGGGCAGTCGCGGCAGTTCCAGACACTCGCCCTCTTCCTCTACGAGCAGGGCTTCCGCAACCTCGAGTTCGGCTACGCGTCGGCGATCGCCTGGGCGCTGTTCCTCATCATCGTCGTGCTCACGATCATCAACCTCGCGCTCTCGAGCCGGATCGCATCGGAGAAGTAGGCCATGTCACGCACCATCGAAGCCCCGTCCGCCGGTCTCGGCGACGCGGAGCCCACCGTGCCACCGCGCGCGCCCGCCCCGGCGACGCCCGTCGGCAGTCACCGCCGCCGCAACGGCCGCGTCGGCTGGTTCACGTACCTCGTGCTGGGCATCACGACGTTCTTCTCGCTGTTCCCGCTGTACTGGATGTTCGTCGTCGCATCGAACGACTCCTCCGCGGTCAACCGCGTCCCACCCGCCATCGTGCCCGGCACGCAGTTCCTCGAGAACGCGGCCCAGGTCTTCGAGGCCGTGCCGTTCTGGCAGAACCTCGCGAACAGCTTCATCGTCTCGATCCTCATCGCGATCGGGCAGGTGCTGCTCTCGGCGCTGGCCGGGTTCGCATTCGCGAAGCTCGACTTCCCGGGCCGGAACTTCCTGCTCGTGCTCGTGGTCGGCACGATGACCGTGCCGTTGCAGCTCGCGGTGGTGCCGCAGTTCATGATCATCGACCAGCTCGGCTGGGTGAACGACCTGCGCGCGCTCATCGTGCCGGGCCTCGTCACCGCGTTCGGCGTCTTCTGGATGCGCCAGGCGATCGACAACTCCCTTCCCGACGAGCTCATCGATGCGGCGCGGATCGACGGCGCACGCAACCTCCGGGTGTTCTGGAGCATCGCGCTGCCGAGCATCCGCCCCGCGGCATCCGTGCTCGGGCTCTTCGCCTTCATGACCGCATGGAACGACTTCTTCTGGCCGCTCATCGTGCTGAACTCGCCGAGCGCGTTCACCGTGCAGGTCGCGCTGCGCCAGCTGCAGTCGCAGGCCTACGTCACCGACTACGGCGTGCAGATGGCGGGCATCGTGCTCGCGACGGTGCCGTTGCTGCTGATCTTCGTGCTGCTCGGCCGCCAGATCGTCGGCGGCATCATGGAAGGGGCCCTCAAGTCATGACCCAGGTGACGGATGCCCCTGAGCCCGGCGCCGCGATCGCGGACGACCCGGTGCCTGCCCGGCGCACCCCCGAGACGCTGCTCGCGCAGATGACCCTCGACGAGAAGCTCGCGCAGCTCGTCGGGTTCTGGGTGGAGGACGGCGGGGCCGTGGTGGCCCCGATGCAGGACGAGATGGGCGACCACGACGGCCAGCTCGAGCGATTCGCCGCGAACGGACTCGGCCACCTGACCCGGGCGTTCGGCACCTCGCCGGTCGACCCGGCCGAGCGCGCCGAGTGGCTGCGACGGTTCCAGCGGCACCTCGTGACCGAGACCCGTCTCGGCATCCCGGCGATCGCCCACGAGGAGTGCCTCACCGGGCTCGCGGCGTGGCAGGCGGCGACCTTCCCGGCACCGCTCGCGTGGGGCGCCGCGTTCGACCCCGCGCTCGTGGAGGAGATGGGCCGCGCGATCGGCGCGTCCATGCGCGCGCTGGGGGTGCACCAGGGGCTCGCGCCGGTGCTCGACGTGATCCGCGATCCGCGCTGGGGACGCGTCGAGGAGTGCATCGCGGAGGATCCGTTCCTCGTCGGCGCGACGGGCGCCGCCTACGTGCGGGGTTTGCAGGCCGACGGCGTCGCGGCGACCCTCAAGCACTTCGTCGGCTACTCAGCGTCTCGGGCGGGCCGCAACCTCGCGCCGGTCTCCGCGGGTCCGCGGGAGGTCGCCGACGTGCTGCTCCCGCCGTTCGAGATGGCCGTGCTCGACGGCGGCGCGCGCTCGGTCATGCACTCCTACGCCGAGATCGACGGTGTGCCGGTTGCGGCCGACGCCCGCCTGCTGACCGGCGTGCTGCGCGACGAGTGGGGCTTCGACGGCACCGTCGTCGCGGACTACTTCGGCGTGGCGTTCCTCCACTCGCTGCACCAGGTCGCCGAGGACCCGGGCATCGCCGCCGCGCGCGCCCTCGAGGCGGGCGTCGACGTCGAGCTGCCGACGGGCGACGCCTACCTCGCCCCGCTCGCCGAGCGTGTGCGGTCGGGCGCCGTGCCGGAGGCATCCGTCGACCGCGCCGTGCTGCGCGTGCTGCGCGAGAAGCAGCGACTCGGACTGCTCGACGCCACGTTCGACGAGCCGGCGCCGCCTGCGATCGAGCTCGATCCGCCCGCCCATCGCGCCATCGCGGCCCGGCTCGCCGAGGAGTCGCTCGTGCTGCTCGGCAACGACGGCACGCTGCCGCTCGCGCCGGGCCGTCGCATCGCGGTCGTCGGTCCGAACGCGCACCGCGCCGAGGCGCTCTTCGGCTGCTATTCGTTCGCGAACCACGTGCTCGGGCACCACCCCGAGGTGCCCCTGCACATCGCGGCGCCGACCGTGCTCGAGGCGATGACGGATGCCGCGGCCGGCAGCGCGCTCGACGGCGCGACGATCGCGTACGCACCGGGCTGCGCGGTCGACGACGACGATCGCTCGGGCTTCGCCGACGCGACGGCGCTCGCCGCGGAAGCGGACGTCGCCGTCGTCGTGGTCGGCGACCAGGCCGGGCTGTTCGGCCGCGGCACGGTCGGCGAGGGGTGCGACCGGGACGACCTCGGGCTGCCCGGCGTCCAGCGGGAGCTGGTCGACGCCGTGCTCGCGACCGGCACTCCCGTGGTGCTCGTGCTCCTCACGGGTCGGCCATACGTGATCGACTGGGCGCTCGAGCGCTGCGCCGCGGTCGTGCAGGCGTTCTTCCCCGGCGAGGAGGGTGGCACCGCGATCGCGCGGGTGCTCTCGGGTGCGGTCAACCCGTCCGGGAGGCTGCCCGTGACGATGCCGCGCTCGGCCGGTGCGCAGCCGTTCTCGTACCTGCACCCGACGCTCGGCGCGCCGAACAAGGTCACCAACGTCGACAGCACGCCCGTGCTGCCGTTCGGGTTCGGGCTGTCGTACACGACGTTCTCCCGCGAGCTGCGGCTCGCCGACGACGCGGTGCCGACCGCCGGTGCGATCCGCGCCGCGGTGCGCGTGACGAACACGGGCGAGCGGGCGGGTGCCGACGTGGTCCAGCTGTACGCACGGGACGAATTCGCGTCGGTCACCCGCCCCCTGGCGCAGCTCGTCGCGTTCGCGCGGGTCGAGCTGGCGCCGGGGGAGTCGGCCGTCGTCGACTTCGCGGTGCCGACGACCCGGATCGCCTTCTCCGACGCCGATCTCGTGCGGGTGGTCGAGCCCGGCGACGTCACGATCTGGACGGGCGGGTCGTGCCTCGACCGGGAGAGCACGGCGAGGCTGCGGCTCACCGGCGACGTGCATCGGGTCACGGCCGACGACCCCCGCCTGCCGAGCGCGTCGGTGCGCGATGCCTGAGACCGGCTCGGGGAGGCGGATGACCCGGGCCTGATCGGCGGCGGCCGGCCGGTCGTCCGCCCACGACGGCGGACACGTCCGCCATGAAGGAGGAGCAATGAGGCTCAAGACCCTGGCCGCCGCAGCCGTGGCGGCCGCCCTCGCGGCCGGCGCGGTCGCGACACCCGCGGCGGCGGCCCCGGCCGCCCCCGGACGAGACCCGCTCGCGGGCGCCGTCAACCTGCCGCCCGGCGGCACGGTCGACTTCATCCTCGGCCAGGACGGCGGCACCCTCGCCGACTTCCGTGCCGCGGTGCTCGACGCCGACCCCGGCCACCCCGAGCCGTCGGGCGTCTCGCTGTTCGCGAGCGTCAACGGCATCACGCCGCTCAACGGCCTCTGGAGCCCGGTCGACTACCGCGTGGGGCGCACCGACTTCGAGGAGGTCCTCTCCGAGTACGGTGGAGCGCTCACGATCGGCCTCGAGCTCATCGACTACTCGCAGGACCTCGGCACCGACGGCCGGAACCTCGGCCTGCGCGCGATCGCCGGTGACCCCGACGTCGACGCGGCGACCGTCGAGCGGTACCGCGGCTGGGTCGACGAACTGATCCGGTACGCGGATGCCACGAAGCGCGAGGTGTTCCTCAAGATCGGGTACGAGTTCGACGGGCACTGGAACAACTACGACCCCGAGGCCTACACGGCGGCCTTCCGTTGGATCGCCGAGCGGATCGACGAGTTGGGCGCCGACCGGGTGGCCACCGTCTGGCAGACCGCCACCTGGGCCGCGGCGATCCCGGAGAAGACGGTGGTGGGTGCCGACGCCTACGCGGCGGGCGTCGCCGTGCGCGACGGCGCATCCGACGCATTCTGGGACGCCTGGTACCCGGGCGACGACGTCGTCGACTGGATGGGCGTCTCGCGCTTCGCGGCCGAGACGGCGGAGGATCCCGGCCGTCCATGGTCGTGCGATCGCGGCCCGGATGGTGCGCCCGACACGACCGTCATCGCGCCGCGTGCGGTGCAGGACGCGTTCCTCGACTACGCACGCGACCACGCGAAGCCTGTCATGATCGCCGAGTCGGCGCCGCAGGGCTACGACCTCGGCGAGGGCACCGTCTCCTGCATCTTCGCGTCGGGCTCGCCAGCGCCGTACGAGCAGGTGACACCGGTGTCGAGCGACGAGATCTGGGACGAGTGGTTCCAGCCGCTGTTCGACTTCGTGCGCGAGAACCGCGACGTCGTCCGCTCGGTGACGTACATCAACACCGACTGGGATTCGCAGGGCAACTGGGCGTGCACCGGGGCGGGCGCGTGCAACGCCGGGTACTGGGGCGACAGCCGCTTGCAGGCCGACGCCGAGATCCTCGATCGGGTGCGCGCGGAGCTGTCCGACGCTCGCGTCTGGAACCGCGGACCTGCGGGTGGGTCGGCGTTCACCGCGCCCGACTTCTCCGAGGGCGCGGGCGTCTACGAGGCCGAGTACGCCGAGGCGTCGACCTGGCTCGACTGCTGCGGGTTGGGCGGTCTGCCGCAGGTCGCGTCGACCGCGTCGAACGGCCGCGAGGTCATGGTCATGAACTTCGGCGACGGCGGTGCCGGCACGTACGGCGTGACGTTCGAGGACGTGCGTCGAGGTGACGGCGTCACGGTGCGGCTGAACTCGCTCCGCGACGGCTTCGAGAACTCGGATGCCACGTTCAGCCTGCTCGTCGACGGCGAGCGGGTCGGCGCCCCGGTGCTCGTTCCGAAGCTCGCCTCCGGCTCGTACGCGGAGGTGGAGTTCGACGTGGCGGTACCGAACGGGGCCGACGTCACCGTGCAGCTCGATCCGAACACCGGCGGCAACCTCATCTGGCTCGACCGCATCGTGGTCGGCTGATCCGGTCTGCGGCCGTGCGCGAGGCGATCTCGCGCACGGCCGCAGGCATGTCGCTCACCCGAGCTTGCGGATGACCGCCGCGAGCTCGTCGGCGAGCGACGACGGATCCGCGACGGGCTCCCCCCGCTCGGCGGCGCGCGCCCAGCGGAGGCCGACGTAGCGCATGAGCCCCGCGAGCAGGTGGGTCACGAGCTCCGCCTGCTCGGGCACCGCCTCGAGCTCGTCCTCGCCGGCACCCTCGCGGATCGCGTCCTGGCGGAGGCGCAGCTCGAGGATCTGGCGGAGCTCGTCCTCGACCTGGGTCAGGCGTTCCATCTGCCGCGCGATGAGCATCGGGTGCTGCGAGATCGCGGTGAGGCGCCGGATGATGAGCGCGGGGTCCGCCGGCAGTCGGTCGGGGCCGAAGCGCACGAGCCGGGTCGCCTCGGCGAGCAGCGGCCCGTCGGAGACGATGAATTCGCGCGCCGCGCGCTCGTCGATCATCGGCGCGTCGCTGCCCAGCAGGGCCGCATCCTTCGTCTTGAAGTGGTTGAAGAACGTGCGCTGGCTGATGCCGGCGGCATCGCAGATCATGTCGACCGTGACCCGGTCGTAGCCGTGCTCGGTGACGAGGTCGATCGCGGCGCGCTCGATGGCGGCCGTCGTCTCCTCGCTCGCGCGTCGGCGCGGTCCGGGCACGGTCGACATGATCCCCTCCTCGTCTACTCGTACCGTAGCGACTCGATCGGGTCCTGGCGGGCGGCCCGGCGGGCCGGGAGCACGCCGGAGAGGAACGCGACCAGCATGATCACGACGATGACCGCGATCACGTTCGCCGGCTGGAACAGCAGGATCATGAGGCCCGGGAGGTCGGCCAGCAGGCTGCCCGAGAGGGTCGACGAGATCGCCGTGCCGAGTCCGATCGCCGCGACGGCGCCGATCGCCGAGCCGAGGAAGCCGATCACCACCGCCTCGAGGCTGAACAGCGAGAACACCGTGCCGTTCGACATGCCCATGGCCTTCATGAGGCCGATCTCGCGGGTGCGCTCCTGCACGCTCATCAAGAGGGTGTTCACGATGCCGAAGGATGCCGCGACCAGCGCGATCACGCTGAATGCGCTGAGCACCCCGATGATGCCGTTGATCACGGTCTGCACGACGCCGAGCTGGTCCTCGACCGTCTGGCCCGCGAGGTCGGCGTCGGCGAGCTGCGCCTTGACGTCGTCGACGTCGGCCGCGGTGACCGCCCCCTCGTCGCCGGTGCCCGCGAACGTCGCGACCGCGATCACGAACGCATCCGGCTGGCCGGGAATCGCCTGCGCATCGGCGATGGTGTCGGTGAGCGCCTGGTTGGCGCCCGCGCCGGCGGCGAAGAGGCTCGCGTTGGCGACGCCGACGATCTCGGCCTCCACGACCTGCGCCTGGCGCGAGGCATCCGTGAACCCGAGCTCGACGGTCTCGCCGATCGCGGCCTCCGCGTCGGCGTAGCCCAGCGCCTCGACGTACTCCTCGGGGAGCACCACCTGAGCGTCGGCGGACGCCTGGTCGAGCTGCTCGCCCGCGGCGAGGTCGCTGCGGCCGATCGACGACGTCGGGTTCACGTCGAGCTCGTACCGCTCGTCGTCGGATCCGCCCGCGGGTGCGACCCAGTCGACGCTCACCTGGCGGACGGGTTCGACCCGTTCGACGCCGTCCATCACGGCGATCGCGTCGATGTCGTCGCCGTTCAGCATCGTGCCCGCACCGAGCGGGTTCGCCTGCGCCGACTGCTGGCGACCGTCGGGGTCGTAGGCGTTCGGCCCCTCGGTCGTGTCGGTTGACGCGGCGGGGGTGACGAGCACGACGTCGCCGGTGCTGATCGTCGCGACCTGCTTCTCGACGTAGTCGTTCACGCCCGCACCGAGGGCGGTCGTGAGGGTCAGCGTGAATGCGCCGACGAAGAGGCTCAGCACGGTCAGGGTGGTCCGCAGCTTGCTGCGGAACGCGTTGCGCGTGGCGCTGGTGATGACATCCGCTGCTCTCATCGCTCGCCCCCCTCGACGATCAGGCCGTCGGCGATGATGATGCGCCGATCGCAGCGGGCGGCGAGGTCGTCGTCGTGGGTGACGACGACGAGGGTGATGCCGCGCTCGCGCTGCAGCCCGAAGAGGATGTCCTCGACCTGGGCGCCGGTCGCCGTGTCGAGGTTGCCCGTGGGCTCGTCGGCGAAGATCACGTCGGGGTCGTTGACCAGGGCGCGTGCGATGACGACGCGCTGCTTCTGCCCGCCCGACAGGTCGCTGGCCCTGTTCTTCGCCTTGTCGGCGAGCCCGAGCGACTCGAGCACGGCCATGCCGCGGCGGGTGCGCTCGCGCGGCGGCACCCCGGCTACGAGCAGCGGCAGGGTGACGTTCTCGAGCACGGTCTGCTGGGCGGTGAGGAAGAACTGCTGGAACATGAACCCGAAGCGCTCGTTGCGCAGGGCGTTCACCCGCTTGGTGGTCGCCGTCGCGGCATCCTCCCCGTCGACCTCGACGATGCCCGAGGTCGGGCGGTCGAGCAGGGCGAGCAGGTGCATGAGGGTCGACTTGCCCGAGCCGGACTTGCCGACGATCGCGAGCGATTCGCCGCGGCGGACCTCGAGGCTCACGCCCTTCAGTGCGTCGAACCGGGCCTGGCCGGTGCCGTAGGTCTTCGTCAGCGCGTCGGCGCTGAGCACCGGCGGGGCGCCGGGGACGGGTGTGGGGGTCACGGGTTTCCCTTCATCATGTGCAGGTTGAAGTGCAGGGACTGCAACAGTGACTGTTGAAGCTGGGAAGAGCCTCGGAGTTCGGCCCTCAGGCGATCGGCGGGCCCGTCCGCTCGACGATCGCCCGCAGTGCCGCCGCCGCGTCGGCACCGCGCCCGTCGGCGATCGCCCGGGCCGCCGTCGCGTGCAGCGCGAGGTCGTGCGGATCGGGCCGGTCGACGTGCCGCGCGCGGTCCTCGAGCGCTTCGTCGATCACGGCGCCGAGGCGCTGCAGCATGCGGTTGCCCGACAGGCGCAGCAGCTCACGGTGGAACGCCTGGTCGGCGTCGAGGAAGGCCGGTCCGTCGGCGCGGGGGAGCCGGTCGGCCAGGTCGAGCAGAGCGGATGCCTCTGGGCCGTCCGCCTGCAGCGCTGCCGCCTCGGCCGCCGCCGGCTCCACCGCGAGCCGCAGCGCGACCAGCTCCGCGAGCTGCGTGGCGCGTGCGGCCCCGTCGCCGGCGAGTCGCCAGTGGATCACGCGCGGGTGCAGCACGTTCCACGCCTCCTCGGGCAGCACGCGGAGCCCGACGCGCTGCCGCGCCTCGACGAGATCGAGCGACACCAGCACCCGTACGGCCTCGCGCACGATGCTGCGCGAGACGCTGTGACGGGCGACGAGTGCGTCGACCGTGAGCACGCTGCCCGCGGGCATCCGCCCGTCGACGATGCGGCGGCCCGTGTCGTCGAGCACCCGCTCGAACGCGCTCATCGCGCGCCGGCCGCCGCCGCGTTCGGGCTGATCACGAGCTCGTCGATGCGCACGTGGGCGGGGGAGTCGAGCACGAACATCACCGAGCGCGCGATGTCGTCGGGCGTGAGCATGCGGGTGCGCGCGTCGGCATCCGGCACGACGGGGCGCTGCTCGAGGAAGTCGGTGGCGACGTCGCCCGGGCAGAGGTTGCAGGCCTGCACGCCGTGCTCGGCCTCCTCGTCGTTGAGGCTCTTGCAGAGCGAGCCGACGGCGGTCTTGCTCGCGCTGTAGGCGATGCCGGCGAGCGGCGCGTGGATCCATCCCGAGTACGAGGAGATGCAGACCACGCGCCCGCGGGTGAGGCGGAGCGATGGCAGGGCGGCATCGATGACGGATGCCACGCCGGTGAGGTTCGTCGCCACCACCGACTCGAACTCCGCCATCGACTGGTCTGCCCAGGTGCGCCGGGGGATGTTCCGCCCCGCCGAGAGCACGAGGGCGTCGATGCGACCGAACCGCTCGAGCACCGCGTCGTGTGCGGCGCGGACTCCGGAGGCATCCGTCACGTCGAGCGGCAGCGCGATCGCCGAACCGCCCGCCGCCTCGATCGCCGCGGCCGTCGCCTGCAGCGCCTCGGTGCGGCGACCGCTGACCGCGATCGTCCACCCGGCGGCCGCCGCGCGTTCCGCCGTGGCGCGGCCCATGCCGCTGCCGCCGCCCGTCACCCAGAGCACCTTCGCTGCATCCATTGCTCAATAGTATGATTATTCGGGCCACGTCGCTCGCGCCGCCGCGGGCAGTCCGAGGAGGAACCGCATGCACCTGGACCTGACCGATCGCATCGTCGTGGTCACCGGCGGCGGCCGCGGCATCGGCCGCGTGATCGCCGAGGCCTTCGTCGCCGAGGGAGCCCGGGTGGTCGTCGTCGACCTCGCCGAGGTGCCCGGCGAGCCCCCGTTCGACTCGCTCGCCGCCGACATCACCGACACCGCGCAGGTGCAGGCGGTCGTCGCCGAGGTCGTCCGCCGACACGGCCGCATCGACGTGCTCGTGAACAACGCGGGCATCAACGTCGAGGGCCGCGTCGACGAGCTCGACGACGACGGCTGGCAGCGCTGCCTCGACGTGAACGCGGGCGGCACCTTCCGCATGTGCCGCGAGGTCGCGCCGATCATGCGGGCGCAGGGCGGTGGCCGCATCCTCAACGCCGCCTCCTTCGCCGCGATCATCCCGAGCGTCGGGAGTGCCGCGTACGCCGCGTCGAAGGCCGCGGTCGTGGCGTTCACGCGGGTGCTCGCGAGCGAGCTCGGGCCGTGGAACGTCACCGTGAACGCCTACGCGCCGGGCATGATCCCGACCGCGATGAACGGCTTCGCCGACCTCGAGGGCGAGGCGCGCGAGCGCGCGCTCGACCAGCTCTCCATCCGCCGCTGGGGCGAGCCTGAGGACATCGCGCGCCTCCTCGTCTTCCTCGCGAGCGACGAGGCGGGCTACATCACGGGCACACTGGTCGACACGAGCGGCGGCAAGTTCGCCACGCAGTCGCCCGGGCGCGCGTACGATGCGGCAGCGGGGGCCTCGCGCGACCCGCACGCACCGCACGCACCACGGAAGGGCTGACCCGGATGGACCTCGGACTCGCAGGGCGCGTGGCGCTCGTCTCGGGCGGCAGCGGCTACGTGGGGCGGGCCGTCGCGGCCGCACTCCGCGACGAGGGCGCCGTCGTCGTGCTCGCGGGCCGCGACGAGGATCGCCTCGAGCGCGCGGTCGCCGACCTGGACGCCGGCACGGACCGCATCACGGCCGTCACCATGGACACCCGCGACGAGGCATCCGTCGACGCCGCCGTCGGCTACGTCGTGCGCGAGCACGGCCGCCTCGACGTGCTCGTGAACACCGCCGCCCCGCCGGCCGGCACCCTCGACCCGGCGCGCGACCACGACGCCGCGCAGGTGCTCGACGCCATCGACGGCAAGGCCATGGGGTACCTGCGCACGACGGATGCCGCGCTGCCGCACATGCGCGCCGCCGGCCACGGCCGCATCGTGCAGGTGAGCGGCCAGAACGCGCAGTTCACGGCGTCGGTCACCTCGAGCGCGCGCAACGCGGTCGTGTCGGTCGCGTCGAAGACGATCGCCGACGAGCTCGCGGGCACGGGCGTCACGGTCAACGTTGTCGACCCGGGCCTCATCACCGACACGCCCTCGACCGCGGTGCAGCCCGCGCGCGCCGGCGAGTCGACCCCCCAGCAGGTCGCCGCCGCCGTGGTGTTCCTCGCCTCCGAGCAGGCCGCGGCCATCTCGGGCGTCTCGCTCGCGGTCGGTCACCGGGCCTACGGCGTGCAGTAGCGGGTCGAACGCCCCGGACACCGTTCCGACCCGCGCGCTACCCTCGGAGCATGGAACCCCGGGGGGAGTTCGAGGCCGCGGCGGATGCCGCCGGACCGGCCGAGTCGCTGCGGTCGGCGCCGCGCTGGTTCGTCGTCGCCGCACCGTACGTCCGCCTCGCGGCCTGGTTCCAGCTCGCGTGGATCGCCTCGGGCCTGGCGGCCGCGTGGGCCGGTGCGCCCGTGCACCTCGGGCTCATCGCCCTGCTCCTGCCCGTGCTCTGGGTGCCCGCGGCCCTCGCCGCGTTCGCCGACTTCCCGCTCCCGACCGCGGTGCAGGTGCACTACGGGGTCTTCCTCACCGCCGCGCCGGTGCTCGGCAGCGCCCTCCTCCTCTACGGGGTGTTCCCCGGGTGGGACAAGCTCACGCACCTCGACTCGGGCGTGCTGCTGGTCTGGCTCGGCCTGTTCGCGGTCGCCCGGGCCGAGACGCAGATGGACGCCGCCGCCCCGCGCTGGGTGGTGTTCTCCGCGGCCGTCGTCACCCCGCTCGCATTCGCCGCGACCTGGGAGATCGGCGAGTTCCTGACCGACACCCTGCTCGGCACGCAGTCGCAGCTCGGGCTCGCCGACACCGTCGCGGACATGGTCGCCGCCGGCATCGGCGCGCTGTTCGGCCTGCTGCTCGTGACGCTCACCCGGTGGCCGCGCAGCATCCTGCCGCGGAGTCTCGCGGCCGAGGCGCGCCGCGCCGACGCCCGCCGGCGCGCCCGCGCCCGCCTCCGCGGCTGACCGCCGGCAGCCGCCAGCCGTGCCGGCACGTCGAAGTCGCGCCGGCACGCCGTAGACGACGTGCCGATGCGATTTCAACGGGCCGAACGGGCACAACGGGCCGAACGGGCCGAACGGGCCGAACGGGCACAACGGGTCGGAGTCGGGGGCGCCGGCCTCAGCCCACCGACCCCGCCGGGTCGCCGAGCACGGCCGCGAACGCGATCTCGGCCGCGCCGATCGCGAGGATGTCGGCGCCCAGCGCGGGCCGGTCGAGGCGAACGGCGTCGACGGATGCCTCGAGCCCGGCGCGCCGCATCGACGCGTGCAGCACGGGGCCCGCGCCGTCGAGCAGCACGCCGAGGAACCCGCCCAGCAGCACCAGGCTCGGGTCGAACAGGTTGACCGCGTTGCCGAGCGCGGTGCCGAGCACGTCGGCCTGCGCCTCGAGCTCCCCTGCGAGCCCGGCCGAGGGCCCCGCGGCGACGGCGGCCTCGAGCCGCGCGAGCGGGGTGTGCCGCGACCCGTCGGGCCCGGCGGCATCCGCTCCCAGGTGCACGAGCAGCGCGTCCCGGCGCACGAGCGCCTCGAGCGTGCCCGCGAGTCCGGCCGAGTCGCGCGCCGGCGCATCCCCGACGCGCATGTGCCCGAGCTCGCCCGCGTAGCCGCCGGCCCCGCCGAGGGGGCGCCCGCCCGCGATCACGCCGGCGCCGATGCCGCTCGCGCCGCCGTTCACGTAGACCAGGTCGTCGACCCCGCGCCCGGCGCCGAACACGCGCTCGGCGAGCGCGCCCAGCCGGGCGTCGTTGGCGGCCGACGAGGCCAGCCCCGTCGTCGACTCGAGCATCGCGGCGAGCGGCGCATCGCGCCAGCCGAGGTGCGGCGCGTGCCGCACGAGGCCGTCGTCCTGCCGCACGAGTCCCGGCACCGCCGCCCCGATCGCGGTGACCCGCGTGTCAGCGAACGCCCGGCCCCAGTCGTCGAGCTGCAGCCGCACCACGGCGACGACGTCGTCGGGCGTGGGCAGGGCGATCGGATGCCGCGCGCGACCGAGCACCGCACCGCCGAGGCCGACCAGGGCGAGCTCGACCGCGTCGATCTCCGGGTTCACGGCGACCACGGCGACGTCCTCGCGCGGCACGACCGTGGGGGAGGGGCGGCCGACGCGGGCGGTCGCGGCGGGCTCCCGCTCGTCGACCAGGCCGAGCTCGACGAGCTCGGTCACGAGCGCGCCGATGGTTGAGCGGTTCAGCCCGGTCTCGCGCGTGAGCTCGGCGCGCGAGACGGCGCCGCGGTGGTGCACGATCCGCAGCACGGTCGCGAGGTTGTGCCGTCGCACCGACTCGAGGGTGTTCCCGCGCACTGCCATCCCGCCATTCTGGCCGCCGCCGGTGCAGCGCCCTTGCGCAGCGAGCCTATCCCGGTTATGTTGTGCACGCCAACAAACTCACCGATGACGCTGGAAGGCGGCACCACCATGGCCCTCGCGCCCACCCGCGACGACAAGTTCTCCTTCGGCCTCTGGACGATCGGCTACAACGGCACCGATCCGTTCGGCGGCCCCACGCGGCATCCGCTCGATGTCGTGCACGCCGTCGAGCAGCTCGCCGAGCTCGGGGCCTACGGCCTCACCTTCCACGACGACGACCTGTTCGCGTTCGGCTCGACCGACGCCGAGCGCCAGACCCAGATCGACCGCCTGAAGGGCGCACTCGCCGACACCGGCCTCATCGTGCCGATGGTCACCACGAACCTCTTCAGCCAGCCCGTGTTCAAGGACGGCGGGTTCACCTCGAACGACCGCCAGGTGCGCCGGTTCGCGCTGCGCAAGGTGCTCCGCAACCTCGACCTCGCCGCGGAGCTCGGCGCGAAGACCTTCGTGATGTGGGGCGGCCGTGAGGGTGCCGAGTACGACTCGGCGAAGGACATCCGCCAGGCGCTCGAGCGCTACCGCGAGGCCGTGAACCTGCTGGGCGACTACGTGACCGACAAGGGCTACGACATCCGCTTCGCGATCGAGCCGAAGCCGAACGAGCCCCGCGGCGACATCCTGCTGCCGACCCTCGGCCACGCGCTGGCGTTCATCGACTCGCTCGAGCGCCCCGAGCTCGTCGGCCTCAACCCCGAGGTCGGCCACGAGCAGATGGCCGGGCTCAACTTCGCCGCCGGCATCGCCCAGGCGCTGTACCACGGCAAGCTGTACCACATCGACCTCAACGGCCAGCGCGGCATCAAGTACGACCAGGACCTCGTCTTCGGCCACGGCGACCTGCACAACGCCTTCGCGCTCGTCGACCTGCTCGAGTTCGGCGGGCCCGGCGCCAGCGGAACCAGCAGCAGCCCCGCCTACGACGGCCCGCGCCACTTCGACTACAAGCCGAGCCGCACCGAGGACGAGTCCGGCGTCTGGGACTCGGCCGCCGCGAACATGCGCACCTACCTGCTGCTGAAGGAGCGCGCGGCGGCATTCCGAGCCGACCCCGAGGTGCAGGAGGCGCTCGCCGCGGCCCGCGTGCCCGAGCTCGCGCAGCCCACCCTCGGCGACGGCGAGTCCTACGACGACCTGCTCGCCGACCGCTCCGCCTACGAGGACTTCGACCCGTCGGTCTACCTCGGTGGCAGGGGCTTCGGCTTCGTGCGCCTGCAGCAGCTCGCGACCGAGCACCTGCTCGGCGCCCGCTGACCGGGCCGGGGCGCGCGATGACGCTGGTCGCGGGGGTCGACTCGTCGACCCAGAGCTGCAAGGTGGTGGTGACGGATGCCGCGACAGGTCGGGTCGTCCGCACGGGCCGGGCTGCGCATCCCGACGGCACCGAGGTCGACCCCGCCGCGTGGTGGGACGCGCTGCGGGCGGCGATCGCCGATGCGGGCGGGCTCGACGACGTCGAGGCGATCTCGATCGGCGGCCAGCAGCACGGCATGGTCGTGCTCGACGACGACGGCCGCGTCATCCGCCCCGCCCTGCTCTGGAACGACACCCGCAGCGCGGGGGCGGCCGCCGACCTGATCGCCGAGGTCGGTGCGGCGGAGTACGCCCGCCGCACCGGGCTCGTGCCCGTCGCGTCGTTCACCGCGACCAAGCTGCGCTGGCTGCGCGACGCCGAGCCCGCGAACGCGGCCCGGGTCGCGGCCGTCGCCCTGCCGCACGACTGGCTGACCTGGCGCCTGCGCGGCTACGGGCCGGCCGACGAGTCCGAGCTCGGTCCAGATCTCCAGGCCCTCACGACCGACCGCTCCGATGCCTCGGGCACCGGGTACTGGTCGCCCGCGACCGGCGAGTACGACCGCGACCTGCTCGTGCGCGCGCTCGGGCACGACGCGACGCTGCCCCGGGTGCTGGGGCCGGCGGATGCCGCGGGCACCACGCCGACCGGCGTGCTCGTCGGCCCGGGTTGCGGCGACAACGCGGGCGCCGCCCTCGGTCTCGGCGCGCGCGCCGGCGACGCGGTCGTCTCGCTCGGCACCAGCGGCACGGTGTTCGCCGTCACGTCGCATCCGGTCGCCGACGACTCGGGCACCATCGCCGGGTTCGCCGACGCGGGCGGCGCGTTCCTGCCGCTCATCGCGACGCTGAACGCGGCGCGCGTGCTCGACTCGACCGCCGCCCTGCTGGGCGTCGACCACGACGAGCTCGGCCGGCTCGCGCTCGCCGCGCCGGCCGGCGCCGACGGCGTGGTGCTGGTGCCCTGGTTCGAGGGCGAGCGCACGCCCGACCTGCCGACCGCCCGCGCCAGCGTGCACGGCCTCTCGATCGCCTCCACCTCGCGCGAGCACCTCGCGCGCGCGGCCGTCGAGGGCATGCTCTGCGGCCTCGCCGAGGGCCTCGACGCGATCCTCGCCGCGGGCGTCGAGGCGCGACGGGTGCTCCTCGTCGGCGGTGCCGCCGCGAACCCAGCCGTGCGCGAGGTCGCCGCCACGGTCTTCGGCGTGCCGATCGACGTGCCCGAGCCGGGGGAGTACGTGGCCCTCGGCGCCGCCGTGCAGGCCGCGTGGGCGCTCACAGGCGAGCGACCCGACTGGACCACCCCGGTCGCGGCATCCGCCGCCGCGGCCGGGGTCACCTCGGTGCGCGAGCGCTACCGCGAGGTCGCGGCCGGCGCGGCGAGGCTCGTCCGCCCCTGACCCGGCGCGCATTTCGCGCGCGTAACGTTCTCCGCCCGGTCGGACCATCCCCTCCCGGGCGTCGCCGCCGACCCCTACGATGAGCGCATGATGCAGCCGACTTCGCGAGACGACCTCCTCGCCCAGTCCGAACTCCGCCTGTGGGAGCTGCTGCACCACGTCGACACCATGAGCTCGTACCAGCGGCGCCACCCGCTGCCGGGCGAGGGCCGCGACCGCACGGTCACCGACGTGCTCGCGCACCTGCGCGCCTGGCACGCGCTGTTCGTCGGGTGGATGGAGACGGATGCCGCGGGGCGCGTGCCGGCCTTCCCGGCCGACGGCTACACCTGGGCCGAGCTCGACGAGCTGAACGTCGAGCTGCGCGAGCGGTTCCGCCTCGACGACCTCGACGCCGCGATCGAGGCGCTGCACGCCAGCCACGCGGCCGCCGAGGCGATGCTCGCGAACCTCGACGACGAGGTGCTCACCGACCCCGACCGGTACCCGTGGCTGCAGGGGCATCCGCTCATCGGCACCGCCCACGAGTGCCTCGGCGGGCACTACGCCTGGGCCCGCGAGGAGCTCCGCTCGCGCTACGACGGCTCGTCGGGCACGCTGGCCGGCGACACCGACGCCGGGCCCTTCGTGGGCCAGGAGGGCGTGCCCGACGACGACGCGATCGCGGACGCGTCGGCCGACGGCCCCACCGAGACCGTCGAGCCCGTCCCCGAGGCCTGAGCCCCGCGCGAGCGCGCGCCTACACTGCCCCCGAACGGGGGTCAATCCCCTTACGACGGGAGCATGCCCGCGCCTAGCGTCGCAGGCATGAACATATTGCTCATCATCGTCGGCATCATCGCCATCGTCCTCCTGCTCACGGGAGGCCTGGTCGAGTCGCTGCAGTTCCTGCTCTGGGTCGGCATCGTGCTCGCGGTGATCGCCCTGATCGTCTGGCTCGTCAGGTCCCTGGGGGGACGCAACACCGTCTGACGACGACCACGGCGCGCCCGTACGCGGGCGGTGCGAGGGGTGGCCACTGGGGAAGGCCGCCCCTCGTCATGTCTGGGGGAGCAGGGCGTGCTACTCGCCGAACGGCTCGTCCTCGGACGGCTCGGGCACGAGCTGCAGCCCGTTGGTGCTGTTCGCGGTGACCATGAGCTGCTCGAGCCACACGCGGTTCAGGATCGGCCGGCGCGAGCCGTCGAACACGAACTGCAGGGGGATCGACTCGTGGATCCAGATCGTCGAGCGGCCGCCGCCGTTCTCGGTGCCGTGATCCCACGACATGGTGAAGCTCTCGGAGCGACGGAGCTTGTTGGTGATGGCCACCTTGAGGTGCGCCAGGGTGCGGTCGTCGATCGTGATCTCACGAGTCGTCGCACCGTAGATGAGCTTGCCCATGGAGGAACTCTAATGTCCCCCCCGGGGTATTCGAGAACACGGATCTTCGACAGGTGTCGGGGGGCTTCGCCGCGGGGCACGCCGGCCGGCGGCGGCGGTCGTGCGGACCGCCACATCGGGGCGTTGCGGACAGCACGGTTGCCGCCGTGGGCCGAGGCGAGGAGACTCGCTCACATGGGCGCAACGGTGCGCCCGGAACGGAGCTGGAGATGTTCACCAGGACGATGCGCAACGTGGGGGCCGGAATCGGGCTCGGCGCGGCGATGGTGCTCGGGTCGGGGGCGGCGGCGTTCGCCTTCGACTGCATCAACGACAGCAGGTCCGAGCAGGGCAACGCCAAGGCGGGCGCCAACTCGCAGGTCTGGTTCACCGCGAGCGTCGAGGACTTCCTGACGTTCGAGCTCGGGCTCCCGTCGGGCGTGGTGGAGTGCACGCTCGACGAGTGGCTCGGCCAGGGCTACCCGGCCACGGTCACGATCATGGCCGGCGGTGCGCGTGGGCAGGGCGGCGTGATCGCCGGCAACAACCCGAACCAGAAGGTCGTCACCGACGGTCGCGGCATCGAGCACCTCGAGGCGTCGTACATCCCGGTCATCATGCCGATCATCGAGGGCTGCTCCATCTGAGTACCGCCTGCGGGCGCTCGACGCGCCGGGCGTCTGCGCACGCACGGCGCGTCGATCGGCGCGGTCGGTGCACAGTGGCCGCCGGCGGACGCGCACCCGCATAGACTGGCCGCCATGTCGAGACGGCTGGCCGATGTCGCCCGCAAGGTCGGGGTCAGCGAGGCGACCGTCAGCCGGGTGCTGAACGACAAGCCGGGGGTGTCGGATGCCACGAGGCAGGCCGTGCTCACGGCCCTCGACGTGCTCGGCTACGAGCGCCCCACGAAGCTGCGGGGCGAGCGCGCCCGCCTGGTCGGCCTGGTCATGCCCGAGCTGCAGAACCCCATCTTCCCGGCGCTCGCCGAGGTGCTGAGCGGCGGGCTCGCGCAGAACGGCTACACGCCCGTGCTCTGCACCCAGACGGCAGGCGGCATCAGCGAGGCCGACTACGTCGAGCTCCTGCTGCACCAGCAGGTGTCGGGCGTGATCTTCGCCGGCGGCGCCTACGCGCAGGACGAGGCGAACCGCGACCACTACGAGCGGCTGCGCGAGCTTCGCCTGCCGACGGTGCTGGTGAACGCCCCGGTCGACGGCATGGGCTTCGCGACCGTCTCGTGCGACGACGCCGAGTCCATGGAGCAGGCATTCGGCCACCTGGTGCAGCTCGGGCACGAGCGCATCGGCATCCTCCTCGGCCCGCGCGACCACATCCCGAGCCGGCGCAAGCTGCAAGCGGCCGAGCGCATGGCCGAGCGGCACGGGGTCGAGCTCGGGCCCGACCGCGTCGTGCACGCCCTCTACTCGCTCGAGTCGGGGCAGACGGCGGCCACCAAGCTGCTGCAGGCCGGCGTCACCGGAATCGTGTGCGCCAGCGATCCGATGGCCCTCGGTGCCGTCCGGGCCGTGCGCCGTGCCGGCCTGCGGGTGCCCGAGGACGTCTCGGTGATCGGCTACGACGACTCCGCGATGATGAACTGCACCGAGCCGCCGCTGACGACCGTGCGCCAGCCGATCGAGTCGATGGGGCGCATGATCATCGAGCTGCTCATGCGCCAGATGTCGACCGACCGCGAGATCGCAGACGAGCTCTTCTTCGCCCCCGAGCTGGTCGTCCGCCGCTCGACCGCGCCGCCGGCCGCGCACCTTCCGGCCTGACCGGAGGCCCGCCGCGCGGCATCCGCGAACGCAAGAAATCGACGCAACTCAACGCAAGTTTCTTGCGGACAGTTTCAAAGTTGCGCAACCTTGTTGCTATCCCTACGTTGTGAGCCACGACGCCGGCGTCACTCGAATCCGAGGCCGGCACCGCCGCCCGGAACGAGGAGCCCAGCAGCGTGACGATGCCCGCAGTCGATACCGCGCCCGACGCGCCGCAGCCCCACGGCGACGACCTGTGGTGGCGCAGCGCCGTCATCTACCAGGTCTACGTGCGCAGCTTCGCCGACGCGAACGGCGACGGCACGGGCGACCTGGCCGGGGTCCGGGCGCACCTGCCGTACCTCGCCGAGCTCGGCGTCGACGCGATCTGGTTCACCCCCTGGTACCCCTCGCCGCTCGCCGACGGCGGGTACGACGTGGCCGACTACCGCGACATCCACCCGGCCTTCGGCGCCCTGCGCGACGCGGAGCTGCTCATCGCCGACGCGCTGCGCCTCGGCATCCGCACCATCGTCGACATCGTCCCGAACCACGTCTCGAGCGAGCACCCCTGGTTCCGCGAGGCGCTCGCCGCCGGCCCGGGCGCCCCCGAGCGCGAGCGTTTCTGGTTCCACCCAGGCAAGGGGCCGAACGGCGACGAGATGCCCACCGGCTGGGTGTCGAACTTCCAGGGCGAGACCTGGACCCGCACCACGAACCCCGACGGCACGCCGGGGGAGTGGTACCTGCACCTGTTCACCCCCGAGCAGCCCGACCTCAACTGGAACCACCCCGACGTGCGGCGCGAGCACGAGGACATCCTGCGCTTCTGGTTCGACCGCGGCGTCGCGGGCGTGCGCATCGACTCGGCGGGCCTGCTCATCAAGGACCCGACCCTGCCCGAGGTGCCCGAGCGACCCGCCCCCGGCCAGCACCCCACGGAGGACCGCGACGAGGTGCACGAGGTCTACCGCACCTGGCGTCGCATCGCCGACTCGTACGACGGCGCCCGCGTGCTCGTCGGCGAGGTCTGGGTGCCCGACGCCAAGCGCTTCGCCGATTACCTCCGGCCCGACGAGATGCATACCGCGTTCAACTTCGACTTCATGTCGAGGGCGTGGGATGCGGCGGAGTTGCGCACCTCGATCGACCTGATGCTCGACGCGCACGCGCCCGTCGGCGCCCCCAGCACGTGGGTGCTCTCGAACCACGACGTGACCCGCCCGGTCACCCGCTACGGCCGCGAGGACTCGACGTTCGCATTCGCGACGAAGCGCTTCGGCACCCCGACCGACCTCGAGCTCGGCACCCGCCGCGCCCGCGCGGCCGCGCTCCTGACGGCGGCCCTTCCCGGCAGCCTCTACGTCTACCAGGGCGACGAACTGGGCCTGCCCGAGGCCGAGCTGCCCCGCGAAGTGCTGCAGGACCCGATGCACTTCCGTTCCGAGGGCGTCGACCCGGGGCGTGACGGATGCCGCGTGCCGATGCCCTGGGCCGGCACCGCGTCGCCCTTCGGGTTCAGTCCCGACGAGGCATCCGAAGGCCCCTGGCTGCCCCAGCCCGCCGACTGGGCCGCACGCACCGTCGAGGCGCAGGAGGCCGACCCGGGCTCGATGCTGCGCCTCTACCGCGAGGCGCTCCGCCTCCGCCGGGCCGAGCCCGGACTGGGCGACGGCCGCCTGCGCTGGCTCGAGCCCGCGCCCGGCGTGCTCGCCTTCGCCCGGCACGACGTCGTGAACGTCACCAACCTCTCCGACGCCCCGGTCGAACTGCCGGCGCACGACGAGGTCCTCCTGGCCAGTGCGCCCCTCGCGGGCGACCGGCTCCCCCCAGACTCCACGGCCTGGCTGCGCGTGCGGCCGGGGTCGTCGAGGTCGCGGCCCGACGCGCCGTGATGCACCTCCCTCACCCACATCCGAGAACACAGCAACCGAAAGGACCGACAATGAAGTCACCAGCCAAGGCCGCGATCGCAGGCTTCGCCGCGCTCGCCGTGGTGGGCGCGCTCGCGGGCTGCAGCGCCGACAGCGCCTCCTCCGCCGACGGCCGCGTGGAACTGCGGGTCGCCACCTTCCCGCCCGGGGCCGACGCGGCCGCCTACGAGGCGTTCGAGTCGCAGGAGGCGCAGTTCGAGGAGGAGCACCCCGACATCGACGTCATCGGCGTCGAGTACGAGTGGGAGGGCCCGACCTTCGCGGCCCAGCTCGCGGGCGGCAGCCTCCCCGACGTCTTCACGGTGCCCTTCACCGACTCGAAGACCCTGCTCGAGAACGGGCAGCTCACCGACGTGACCGCCGAGGTCGAGGAGCTCGGGTACACCGACGCGTTCAACCCGATCATCCTCGCCGAGGTGCAGGACGCCGACGGCAACATCTACGGGTTCCCGCGCCAGGCGTACGCCATGGGCCTGCACTACAACCGCGCACTGTTCGAGGCCGCCGGGCTCGACCCCGACAGTCCGCCGACGACCTGGGACGAGGTGCGCGAGGCGGCGAAGGCCATCTCGGACGCCACGGGCAAGGCCGGCTTCATGGAGATGTCGACGAACAACACCGGCGGCTGGCAGCTCACCGCGGCGACCGTCGCGCGCGGCGGCTCGACGCAGGAGGAGAACGGCGACGGCACCTACACGTCGACCATCGCGAACGAGGCCACGAAGGCGCAGCTGCAGTTCCTGCACGACCTGCGCTGGGAGGACGACTCGCTGGGCGACAACTACCTGCTCGACTGGGGCAGCATCAACCAGGAGTTCGCCGCCGGCAACATCGGCATGTACTCGTCGGGTTCCGACGTCTACACCGCGCTGGTGCGCGACTTCGGCCTCTCGCCCGACGACTACGGCCTGACCGTGCTCCCGACGGAGAACGGCGGCGGCACGCTCGGCGGCGGTGACATCGCGGTGGTCAGCCCGACCGTCGACGACGCGACCAAGGCCGCGGCGGTGCAGTGGATCGACTGGTACTACATGCAGAAGCTGCTCGACGAGGACGCCGCCGTGCTCGACGCCAAGACGCTCGCCGACTCGGGCCAGGCCGTGGGCACCCCGGTGCTCCCGGTGCTCGACCGCGAGACGTACGAGCAGTCGCTCACCTGGATCGCGCCCTACGTGAACGTGCCGCTCGACCAGATGGCGCCCTTCACCGAGCACATCTTCGAGCAGACCCCCGTGGGCGAGCCGAAGGGCAGCACGCAGGAGATCTACGCGCTGCTCGACCCGCTGGTGCAGGCCGTGCTGACCGACGAGAACGCCGACATCGACGCGCTGGTCGAGCAGGCCGACGTCGACGCCCAGGCGATCCTCGACCAGGGCTGAGCCCGAGGGCGGATGCCGCGGAGGGACCCTGATCTCCGCGGCATCCGCCCGCACCACCCGGCGCGCGGGCACCCCCTGGCCCGCGCGCCGCACCCCCGCCACGCCGAGCGGAAGGAGAACGGGGATGACGATGACCGACGAGGCGCCGCCCGACGAGGCGGCCGTGCCCGAGGAGGCGTCGCCGCCGCGTGCCCCGCGCACGCCCCGGCGGGGCATCCGCTCCTGGATCCGCGGCGGCGGGCTCTCGACCCTGGTCTTCCTACTGCCGATGCTGTTCGTCTTCGGCGTCTTCAGCTGGTCGCCGATCGTGCAGTCGGTGATCATGAGCCTGCAGGTGACCAACCTGCTCGATCCGCCCGAGTGGGTCGGGCTCGACAACTACGTCGCCGTGCTGAACGACCCGCTGCTCGGCAAGGCGGTGCTGAACACCCTGTACTTCGCGGCGCTCGCGCTGCTGTTCGGCTTCCCGCTGCCGCTGTTCATGGCCGTGCTCATGAGCGAGGTGCGGCGCGGCAAGGGCTTCTACTCGGCCCTCGCCTACCTGCCGGTGGTCGTGCCGCCCGTGGTCGCCGTGCTGCTCTGGAAGTTCTTCTACGCCGGCGGCGAGAACGGCGTCTTCAACACCGTGCTCGGCTGGGTGGGCATTCCGCCCCAGCCCTGGCTGCAGGATGCGGCGACGGCCATGCCGTCCCTCGTCATCGAGGCCACGTGGGCCGCCGCCGGCGGGGCGATCATCATCTACCTCGCGGCGCTGCTCGGCGTGCCGCCCGAGCTCTACGACGCTGCGGAGGTCGACGGCGCCGGCATCTGGAAGAAGGTGTGGCACGTCACCCTCCCGCAGCTGCGGGGAATCCTCTTCATCATGCTCATCCTGCAGGTCATCGCGACCGCGCAGGTCTTCCTCGAGCCGTACCTGTTCACCGGCGGCGGGCCGAACAACGCCACCATCACGGTGCTGCTGCTCATCTACAAGTACGCCTTCCAGAACAGCCTGGGTGGCGACTACGGCGAGGCGACCGCGCTGTCGGTCATGCTCGCGGTGGTGCTCGCGCTCTTCTCCTGGCTGTACTTCAAGCTGACCGACCGCTGGAGCACCTCGTGACGACGACCCAGACCCCCGCCACGAAGAGGTACCTCTCCTTCCGGCGCCGCCGCGCCGCCCGCGGCCTCGACGAGACGGGCGACCGCGGCATCGTCTCGGCCTTCGACCGGCGCAAGCCGGGAGTCCGCGTCGGCATCGGCGGCGTGCACGCCTTCCTCGTCCTCGGCCTCGTGATCGCGGGCCTCGGCCCGATCCTCTGGCTCGCGAAGTCGGCGGTCACGCCCACGCAGGACACGCTCACCCAGCCCATGGCGCTCTGGCCGAACGGCATCGACTGGGCGAACCTGTCGACGGCGTGGAACGACATCCACATCGACCAGTACTTCTTCAACACCGTGGTGATCGCGCTGGGCGCGTGGTTCTTCCAGCTGTTCGTCGCGACGACGGCCGGCTACGCGCTCTCCGTGCTGCGCCCGAAGTACGCGCCGATCCTGAACGGGCTCGTGCTGGCGACGCTGTTCATCCCCGCGGTCGTGCTGCTCGTGCCGCTCTACCTCACCATCGTGAACCCGCCGCTGTTCGGCCGCGACTTCTCGCTGCTGAACAACTACCTCGCGGTGTGGCTGCCGATGGCCGCGAACGCGTTCAACATCCTCATCGTGAAGCGGTTCTTCGACAACCTCCCGCGCGAGGTGTTCGAGGCCGCGCGCACCGACGGCGCGGGGCCGTTCCGCATGTTCTGGTCCATCGTGCTGCCCATGTCGAAGCCGATCCTCGGCGTCGTCTCGGTGTTCGCGGTGATCGCCGCGTGGAAGGACTTCCTCTGGCCGCTGCTGGTGCTGCCGAACCCGGCCGTGCAGCCGCTGTCGGTGCGCCTGCCCGCCGTGCAGTCGCAGACCGAGCTCGACGTCTTCCTTGCCGCGCTGGCGATCTCGACCATCATCCCGATCGCGATGTTCCTCGTCTTCCAGGGCGTGTTCCTCCGCAGCGCGGGCCTCGGCGGGGCCGTGAAGGGCTGACGGGCGGATGACACGCGCGGGCGCGCGCGCTCGATTGGCGCGACGGGCCGGTCTCGGATAGACTCTCCGGGTTGCCCGCGGTGATCTTCTCGCGGGAAACGCAGCCGGCGCCCGTAGCTCAATGGATAGAGCATCTGACTACGGATCAGAAGGTTGGGGGTTCGAGTCCCTCCGGGCGCGCACTGTGTTGAGACAGTAGCGAAGGGCCCGCGCATCGCGCGGGCCCTTCGTGGTCTCCGGGGTGCGTTGTCTTCAGGGTGTCCGCCGCGTGCGCGGCCGCCGCGCCTTCGTGAAGCGATTCACCCGCGCGCAACCTGCATGTTCACCGCGATTCCGCGTTGTTTCGGGTGTTCGCCGCATTCATATGACGTGGGGTCGGGTTAGGCTTCCTGCACGCACCGCTGTCGCCGCAGGCACGCGGTGCGCGCGTTGATCGCACCGATCCAGGGGGCACTGGGTGGAACCGCGGCAGTACGAGGAGGCGGGGGAGCTTTCCCCGCCCCGATCGACGACCCCGTCCGGGCGCCGGGCGGGGTGGTTCTCGAGCCCGTCGCCCGCGGTCACCGCGGCGATGCGCCGGCTGCTCGCGGCGATGACCGCGCTCATGGTCGGCATCGCCGTCGATCACCTCGTCGCCGGCGACCAGCACATGCAGACGGTCCTCGGCATCCTCTGCGCGGCGACCGCCGCCGCCCTCGCCTTCGTCGCGCTGCTGGTCGCATCGGCCTCCGACGCGGGCCTGGAGCTGATGCGCAGGGCGGGGCTGGCGACGCCCTCCCGCGGCGGCCGCGCGGCCATCGTGGCATCCGTCTGGTTCATCGTCGTCGGCCTCTGCGTGCACTTCGCGGGTGAGGCGTTCGAGCCGCTGCCCGGCGGGGCCTGGATCGCCGGGGCGGCCCTCGCATCCGGCCTCGCCGCCGTGACCTATCACGTGCACCACCGCGCCCTCGACCACGACGGCTATCGCACGTTCAACCTCGTCGCGATGGTGCTCGCGGCGGGCAGCCTCGCCGCGATGAGCGCGACGAGCCGCACCGACTGGTGGACGCTGAACTTCTCGACGCTCGGCACGAGCGACGACCTCGCGGCGTTCTGCTTCAACGCCGGCATCGTGGTGGCCGGCACCGGCATGGCGGGGCTCGCCCGCGTGCTCACCCACTCGCTCGAGGACCCGCGGTTCCGGGCCCGCCGCGGCGGGGTGGTCTTCGTGCGCACCTGCATCGTGCTGCTCGGGGCATCGCTGGCGGGCGTGGGCCTCGTGCCGATCGACACGGCGACCGACCTGCACAACGCGTTCGCCCTCGGGGCCGCGCTCTGCTTCGCGGTGCCCGCGGTCGCCCTGAAGCTGGCGGTGCCCGGCGTCTCGAACCGCCTGGTGGCCGTCTCGCTCGTGCTCGTCGCGATCGAGGCGGTGGCGATGGTGCTCTACGACGGGTTCGGGCTGTTCAACCTCACGGTGTTCGAGCTGGTGGCGTTCGGGCTCGTGTTCGTCTGGCTCATCGCCGTGGCGGTGCTGACCATGGTCTCGGTCGAGGCGTCCCACGCGAAGCGCGCGGTCACGCGGGCCGATCGACGCCCGGAGCCCGCGATCCTGTCCCGCCAGGTCCGCACGCTCCGCGCCGCGCGGCAGCCCGGCAGCCGCGACCGCGTGCGCCGGCGGGCCCGCGCGCTGAGCCGTGCCGCCGGGCGTGTGCAGGGCTCTCGGCCGGTTCGCCCACGGCGGACGCGGCGACTTAGCACTCTCGGGTGGTGAGTGCTAATCTTGGAGTTGAGTCAAGGTGACTCAACTTCACGAGCAGTCATCGCAACGCAGAGGAGTATGGAGATGGCAACCACCTACGACGCATTCCGCGACCTCGACCGTGTCGCGTCCGCATTCTTCGACACCCGCCGCGGCCCGCGGCGCATGCCGATGGACCTCTACCGCGACGGCGACCACTACGTGCTCACCGCCGACCTTCCCGGCATCGACCCGGGCTCGGTCGACATCGACGTCGACGGGCAGCTCCTGACCATCCGTGCGGAGCGCACCCTGTCGACCGGCGAGGGCGTCAAGTGGATCACCCGCGAGCGCGAGGCCGCATCGTTCCTGCGCCAGCTGAACCTCGGCCAGGGCATCGACACCGAGCGCATCTCGGCCCGCTACGACAACGGCGTGCTGAACGTGCAGATCCCGGTGAGCGAGAAGGCCAAGCCGCGCAAGATCGCCGTCGAGCAGGCGGACGCTTCCGCCAGGGAGGTCACGCCGGTAGAGTCGTGACCCTATGAGCGACGACGGGGGTTCGGGCGAGCAGCTCACCTACGCGCGCAACGACGACGAGAGCCGTTTCGAGATCTACCTCGGAACGGCTCTCGCCGGCTTCTCCGAGTTCAAGGAGCGCGGAGACCGCATCACCTTCCTGCACACGGAGGTGTTCGACCAGTACGAGGGTCAGGGCATCGGCAGCCGGCTGGCCCGCTTCGTGCTCGACGACGCCGTCGCCCGGGGGCTGCTCATCGTGCCGCGCTGCCCGTTCATCGCCGCGTACCTCCGGCGCCACGAGGAGTTCGAGGATCACGTCCGCTGGCCTCCGCGCTCGCCCTGAGCGGGCGTCGCGACGCCGTCCGCGCGGGCGGGATCGCCCCCGTACGGGGACTTTCCGGGGCATCCGCTCGGTCGTATCCTGACGACGCCGACCCCGGACGGGGCAGGTGCGACCCGAGCAGCGACGGCGGCGGGCGAAGCCCGCAGACACAGCCGCTCCCGGACGAAAGGCGGCCGAGCATGGGTGCTCCCGTGAACGGCCCCGGTTCCGAGCGTCGCGGTGGCAGTACCCGTGCCCCCGCGACACGCGCTGCCTTCCGATGGGTCCGCGTCCACGGCCCCGGCGAGCGAAGTTCGGGTTGACTGCCGGGAGTCGTGTCCGGGGGAGTCGAGGAGGGGTGAGGGGGTAGGGCACTCACCCCTCCGTCGACCGGCGGGTCACTCGGTGCCCGCGACCCCGCGGCGCAGCTTGTCGCAGAGCGCGGTGAGCTGCGCGAGTTCGTCGGCGTCGAGCGCGTCGCCCATGTGCGTCGAGATGCCGTCCATGTGCTCGAGCGCGACCCGTCGGAAGACGTCGAAGCCGCTCTCGGTCAGCGTGACGATCGTGCCCCGGCCGTCGTTCGGGTCGTCGCTCTTGGAGAGGTAGCCGCGCGCGACGAGGCGGTCGACGAGCCTGCTCACGCTGGGCTGGGTGATCAGCACGTGCGTGTTGAGGTCCTTGAGGCGCAGCTGGTGGCCGGGCTGTCGCGAGAGGTTGAACATCACGTCGTACTCGTTGAGCGAGATGATCTCCGACGGGAACTCGGCCTGGAGCCGGCGCATCACGGTTACCTGGGCGCGGAACAGGGACTCCCATGCCGCGACCGCGGTCGTGCGCTTCGACACGGATGCTCCCCTCAACGCTCCCAGAATAGGCAACGACGGGCCGGTCGCGCGCTCACCCGTCCGGGTGGCACGAATCGAGGGTGTCGCGGACCCGGCACTGGAGACGGGTGAGGGCCGGTCGTAGAGGCTGACGACCGGCCCTCTCCCTTGCACCAAGAGTGTCCTGCAATCACATTCCGCGCCGCCTGCCACAGCAAACAGGTGGCGCACAACGAATATATAACGGAACGATAACGGGCGCTAGTTATCAATCTGAGATTTTTCGACGAATCTGGAACTGGAGTCGCGACGCTCCGCCGCCGATGTGACCCGCGATGAACATTGATGTGATTCATCGTTAACTTTTCCTTGCGCTCGGGCGCTCGGTCGCGGCATGCTTGCGGCAGCAATGACGCGACCCTGGGAGAGATCCGTGGAACTGAGCGCAACGCAGCGTGCGGCCCTGACGACCATCTGCGACACCTTCGCACCCGGCGACGGGAACGGCATCCCGCCCGCGAGCGCGCTCGGCGCGGTCGCGCTGGCCGAGGGCATGGCGGCCTCGAACCCCCGCCAGGCCGAGATCGACCAGCTCGGGCAGATCCTCAAGCTCTGGAACACCCGGGCGTTCGGCGTGCTGCTCGGCATCGGCCCGCGGAGGTTCGCCGACCTCACGCCCGCGCAGCGCGAAGCCGCGCTGATCGCGATGGGCGACTCGAAGCTCCCGCTCAAGCGCGTGCTCTTCCAGAACCTGAAGTCCGCCGCGACCCTCTCGTACTACCTGACGCCGGGCGCGAACGGCATGTCCCCGCTGTGGGAGACGATGGGCTACCCCGGGCCGCTGGGGGTGCTGGCGGATGCCCCGGAGCGGCCGCTCTCCCCGGTCACCCCCGAGACCGACACCGCGCTCTCGTGCGACGTGGTGGTCGTGGGCTCGGGCGCCGGCGGGGGCACGGCCGCGGCCGTGCTCGCGCAGGCCGGCTACGACGTGATCGTGCTCGAGAAGGGCGGCTACTTCGACGACCGCGACTTCGACGGCGGTGAACTGACCGGCCTCACGACGCTCTACGCGCCCGGCCCGAGCGCGACGGCCGAGGGGCAGCTCAGCCTGCTTTCGGCGCAGTGCCTCGGCGGCGGCACGGTCGTGAACTACTCGACCGCGTTCCGCACCCCCGACCACGTGCGCGCCGAGTGGGCGTCGCTCGGCGCGACCCAGTTCGCGGATGCCGAGTTCGACGCCTCCCTCGACGCGGTCTGGGCGCGCATCGGCGTGAGCGGCGCGTACAGCGTGCCGTCGGCACGCGACCGGATCCTCGAGCGCGGCCTCACGGAGCTCGGCTGGCACGTCGGCTCGCTCGAGCGCAACGTGCGCGCCTGCGACATGGCCATCGAGTGCGGTCGCTGCGGCTCGGGCTGCCGCATCGGGGCGAAGCAGTCGACCACCAAGACCTGGTTGGTCGACGCCGAGCGCGCGGGCGCGCGCCTGTACACAGGAGTCGACGTGCGCGAGGTCACGAAGGCGGGCGGTAGGGCGACCGGCGTCGTGGGCCGCACGGCCGCGGGGCACCGCGTGACCGTGCGCGCGAAGGCGGTCGTGGCGGCCGCCGGTGCGGTGCAGACGCCCGCGCTGCTGCGCCGCTCGGGCCTGACGAACCCCAACATCGGCAAGCACCTGCGGCTGCACCCTGCCACCGCCGTGTGGGCGGAGTTCGACGAGGAGGTGCGCCCCTGGGAGGGCGGCATGCAGACCCGCTACTCCTCCCAGTTCTCCGACATCGACGGCTCCGGCTACGGCGTGGTCTTCGAGACCGCCGCCGCGAACCCCGCGATCTCGGTCGCCTTCCTCCCGTGGCGCGGCGCGGGCACCCACCTCGATCGCATGCGGCGCCTGTCGCACATGTCGAGCGTCGGCGTCATCACCCGCGACCAGGACTCGGGCGAGGTGAAGGTCGGCAAGGACGGCGAGCCGGTGCTGCACTACACGCTCTCCGACCGCGACGCCGGGCGCATGCGCGCGGGCATCGACGGCGCGGCGAAGGTGCTCGAGGCCGCCGGCGCCACGACGATGTTCACGGGCCACCAGGCGGGTGTGACGTGGGAGCGCGCGTCGGGCGAGTCGGTGGGCGACTTCACGTCGCGCGCGCACGCTGCGGGCTACGGCCCGGGCCAGTGCACCATGGCGGCGCTGCACATCATGGGCTCGGCCCGCATGGGCGGGTCCGCGGCCGACACGGCGCTCGACCCGGACGGTGCGACCTGGGAAGTGCAGAACCTCGTCGTCGCCGACGCATCGTGCTTCCCGATGAGCTCGGGCGTGAACCCGATGGTCACCATCGAGGCCATCGGCCACATGAACGCGACCCGGCTCGCCGGGAGGCTCTAGGCTCTCGGAGGGCGCCGCCGGCGCGGCATCCGTTCACCCGACGTTCTTTTGAATCATTCAAAAGAACCGGCTACACTTGCCGTGATGATGGACGAGCACGGCACCGCACTGCGCGAGGCGGGACTGCGGATCACCG